>JAIXZA010000070.1 GCA_027489965.1 Verrucomicrobiaceae bacterium | reverse complement strand
TGGGGCACAAACGAGTGTTGCCGTCACTTCGACCATCACCATCACGCCAAGCAACGACAAGCCGGTCGTGACGGCAGGCGCGACTCTTGCTTATACAGAAAACGCTGCCGCGACAATCATTGATGGCACGATGACGGTGAGTGATGCTGACGACACGCAGATTACTGGGGCCACCGCAAGGATTTCTGCTGGATTGACCACGGGCGACTTGCTGGCGGTGACGACACTGAATGGGATCTCTGGCAGCTACAGCGCTGGAACAGGTGTTCTCACACTGAGTGGAACAGCGACGCTGGCGAATTATCAGGCAGCCTTCCGCAGGGTGACTTACCAAAGCACCAGCGAGGACCCGACCGCGACTGCGGGCAGCCGCATGGTGACATGGGCAGTAACGGACGCCAACAGCGATGGCGCTGGTGCACAAACGAGTGTTGCCGTCACTTCGACCATCAACCTGACAGCACTGAAAGATCTGCCGGTGATCGTGGTGACGGGGGCTGCTAGTTTCTCGGAAAATGGCCTCGCTCTGACGGTGGATAGCACCACGACGGTGACCGATTCAGACGATACCTTGATTGACGGTGGAAGCGTGCAGATTACCGCGGGATTCCTGACTGGAGATATGTTAACGACTACAGACTCTGGCAATGTCATTTACAGCTATGATTCTGCAACTGGGGTGCTGACCCTGAGCGGACTGGATACGCTGGCGAGTTATCAGACGGTGCTGCGCAGCCTGACTTATGTGACAGCAAGTGAAGATCCGACGGACAATGCGACGAAGCTGACGCGTGTGTTGGCCTACAGTTTAACGGATGCAAACTCGGATGGCCTGGGCGCAGGAACAGGGACAACGACAAAAACCATCAACATCACGCCGACCAATGACAAGCCGGTCGTGACAGCGGGTGCGACCCTTGCCTATGCAGAAAATGATGCCGCGACAGCGATTGATGGCACGATGACAGTGAACGATGCTGACGACACCCAGATTACCGGGGCGACAGCAACGATTTCTGCTGGATTAACCACGGGTGACTTGCTGGCAGTGACGACGCAGAATGGGATTTCCGGCACTTACAGCGCAGGAACAGGTGTTCTGACACTGACAGGAACGACGACGCTGGCGAATTATCGAACCGCGCTACGCAGTGTGACGTACCGCAGTACCAGTGCAGATCCGACGGTGACGGCGGTGAATCGCACGGTGACGTGGGCAGTGACGGACGCCAACAGCGACCTTGCTGGGGCACAAACGAGTGTGGCTGTCACTTCGACCATCACCATCACACCAACCAATGACAAGCCTGTCGTGACGGCGGGAGCGACCCTTGCCTATGCAGAAAACGCTGCAGCGACAGCCATTGATGGCACGATAACGGTGAGTAACTCTGACGACACGCAGATTACAGAAGCCACAGCGACGATTTCTGCTGGACTAACCACGGGCGACTTGCTGGCAGTGACGACGCAGAACGGGATCTCCGGCACCTACAGTTCAGTCACAGGGGTTCTGACGCTGACAGGGACCGCGACGCTGGCGAATTATCAAACCGCTCTGCGCAGTGTGACCTATCGCAGCACTAGTGAAGACCCAACCGCGACAACCGGCAGCCGCACGGTGACGTGGACAGTGACGGACGCCAACAGCGACCTTGCTGGGGCACAAACGAGTGTTGGTGTCACTTCGACGATCAATATCACACCGACCAATGACAAGCCCGTCGTGACGGCAGGCGCGACCCTTGCTTATGCAGAAAACGCTGCCGCGACAGCGATTGATGGCACGATGACCGTGAACGATGCTGATGACACACAGATTACTGGGGCAACGGCGACAATTTCTGCTGGATTAACCGCTGGCGACTTGCTGGCAGTGACGACGCAGAACGGGATATCCGGTACTTACAGTGCAGGTGTTCTGACATTGAGTGGAACAGCGACGCCGGCGGATTATCAGACCGTGCTACGCAGTGTGACCTATCAAAGCACCAGTGAGGACCCGACGGTGACGGCGGTGAATCGCACGGTGACGTGGGCAGTGACGGACGCCAACAGCGACCTTGTTGGAGCACAAACGAGTGTTGCCGTCACTTCGACCATCACCATTACGCCAAGCAATGACAAGCCAGTCGTGACGGCCGGCGCGACCCTCGCTTATGTAGAAAACGCTGCCGCGACGGCGATTGATGGCACGATGACGGTCAACGACGCTGACGACACACAGATTACTGGGGCCATAGCGACGATTTCTGCTGGATTGACCACGGGCGACTTGCTGGCGGTGACGACATTGAATGGGATCTCCGGCACCTACAGCACAGGAACAGGTGTTCTGACACTGACAGGAACGGCGACGCTGGCGAATTATCAAGCAGCATTCCGCAGGGTGACTTACCAAAGCACCAGTGAGGACCCGGCCGCGACTGCGGGCAGTCGCACGGTGACGTGGGCCGTGACGGACGCCAACAGCGACCTTGCTGGGGCACAAACGAGTGTTGCCGTGACTTCGACCATCACCATCACGCCAAGCAATGACAAGCCTGTCGTGACCGCAGGAGCGACCCTTGCCTATGCAGAAAACGCTGCCGCCACAGCGATTGATGGCACGATGACCGTGAACGATGCTGATGACACTCAGATTACTGGGGCAACGGCGACGATTTCTGCTGGATTAACCACGGGTGACTTGCTGGCAGTGACGACGCAGAATGGGATTTCCGGCACCTACAGTGCAGGAACCGGGGTTCTGACACTGACAGGAACCGCGACGCTGGCGAATTATCAAACTGCGCTACGCAGTGTGACGTATCAAAGCACCAGTGAGGACCCGACCGCGACAGCCGGTAGCCGCACGGTGACGTGGTCAGTGACGGACGCCAATAGCGACCTTCTTGGGGCACAAACGAGTGTTGCCGTCACTTCGACCATCACCATCACGCCAAGCAATGACAAGCCGGTCGTAACGGCAGGAGCGACTCTTGCCTATAAAAGATACGATGCCGCGACGGCCATTGATGGCACGATGACGGTGAATGACGCTGACGACACGCAGATTACTGGGGCCATAGCGACGATTTCTGCTGGATTGACCGCGGGCGACTTGCTGGCAGTGACAACGCAGAACGGGATCTCCGGCTCCTACAGTTCAGGCACAGGAGTCTTGACACTGACAGGAACAGCAACGCTGGCGAATTATCAAACCGCGCTGCGCAGTGTGACGTATCGCAGCACCAGTCAGGAACCGACGCAGACGTCCACTAGCCGCACGATCAGCTGGCGGGTGACGGATGCCAATAGCGATCTGGTCGGCACCGAAACAAGCGTGGCGGTGACTTCCACCATCAACATCACTCTGAATG
The DNA here is from genome assembly GCA_027489965.1 of Verrucomicrobiaceae bacterium. GTDB lineage: Bacteria > Verrucomicrobiota > Verrucomicrobiia > Verrucomicrobiales > Verrucomicrobiaceae > Prosthecobacter. Next base: position 32,928 of record JAIXZA010000070.1, on the reverse strand, counting down.
AAGCACCTGTCATCACCAGCAACGGCGGAGGCGCGGCGGCGTCCATCAGTGTCGCCGAAAATACCACGGCAGTGACCACGGTCACCGCTACGGATGTGGATGCAGGTCAGACCAAGACCTACAGCATCAGCGGCGGTGTGGATTCGTCTAAGTTTAGTATCGTCGCTGCGACGGGTGTGATTACCTTCACCTCTGCGCCGAACTTCGAAGCGCCTACTGACGTCGGTGGCAACAACGTCTATGACGTCACGGTCACGGCCACCGACAACGGCTTGCCGATCCTTGATGACTCCCAAGCCCTCACCATCACGGTGACCAATGCCAATGAAATGCCAAGCTTCGTGAAAGGCGCGGACCAGCTGTTGCCTTACAACATCAGCAGCGCGCAGACCGTCGCAGGCTGGGCCACGAGCATCGACGATGGTGACTCGACGGTGGCGCAGACGCTGACCTTTGCGATCAGCAGCAACAGCAATCCGGGCCTGTTCACCACCGCGCCGAGCATCAACAGCAGCACCGGCGCGTTGACCTACACGCCGAACGGAACCGGAGGCAGTGCCACCATCGGCGTCACCCTCACGGACGATGCCACGATCAATGGCAATGCCGCCCTGACCACCAGCGCCCAAACTTTCACCATCACCGTGCAGCCGACTCCTGACTTCAGCGTCGCGACAGCGGGTAACGTCATCGTGGTCACCGACCTGAGCGCCAATGGCAACACACTCTCCGTCAGCGAGCCAAGCGTCGGGAACCTCCAGTTGGCTGCCGCAGGCCGCACCTTCAGTGTGAATGGCGCACTTACAACCACTGGCGACTCAGGCGCGGTATCACTCACCAGCGTGACCAGCATTACGGTCAACGCAGGGGTAGGTGCGGACACGATCAACGTCAACACCTTCACCAGCACGCTGCCTAGCCTCACGGTCAATGGCGGCACCGGCGACGACACGGTGAATCTGAATGGAGACATCACCTTTGCCACGAATGCGAACCTTCAGGTGGACCTGCAAGACGACCATGCAACGCCGGGCACGGACAGCGTGAACTTCGATACAGGTGTGAACGTGATCCTCTCAGGCACCGGTTCGGCGACGCTGAAAATGAGCGCGGGGCTGAACATGTCCAAAATAGGAGCCAGTCTCGTGACCGCGAACGGCGGGATCACCATTGAGACCAATCAGCAGACGACACAAACGGTGGGCGATTTCTATGGCGTATTAGCCAGCAATGTGCTGATCGAATCCACCGGCAGCGGTAACATTGTGATTTTGGGCCGTGCAGGGATCGGTGGCTCTTCGACCACGGGTGTAGCGATTGATCCAGGCGCGATCGTCAGATCCAACACCGGAACGATCACCCTCGTAGGCACAGGCGGCACCAACAGTGGCGTCCAGAACAACGGAGTCCAAGTGAACGATGGTTCCATCGTCGAAAGCACCGGCGGAGGTGCTGTTGCGATCACTGGGGGCGCAGGTAGCCAGGGCATGGGCATCCGGCTTGTGTACAATGCCAAGGTGCGCAATGCTGGCACCGGAACGATCACCCTCACTGGAGTCGGTGGTGCGATGACGGGGCCGATCAACAATGGCGTGGGGATCAACTTGAACTCGAGCGGCCTCTGCCCAGCCGTGACCAGCTCTGGCTCAGGCACGATTACGATCAACGCCACGCGTGGCGCAAACACCAGCGGCGGTTTGATGGCTGCCGATTTCTACACCTCAAATGATGGCTCAGGCACGATTCGCATCGGCTTCGACGGCACGAACCCTTACTCAGGGAATGTGGTCATCAATGCGGATGCCATGTCGATCAGCAACGCGGATATCCAAACTTCTGGTATCGCCAGCCTGCGCCAAAAGACGAACGGCAATCGGATCAACCTTGGTGCGGATGACTCCGCCACGACGCTCGGGCTGACGGATGCTGAGCTCGACCAGATCTCCGCCAGCACACTCGTCATCGGTGATTCGAACAGCGGTGCGGTCACTGTCAGTGCGGCAATCACGCGCAGTGCATCGACAGTCCTTAACCTTGCCTCTGGTGCGAACATCGACCTGAGCACCGGTTCGCTCGACAGCGCGGGCGGCAATGTCAGACTTAACCCGCGCACGAATGTCTTCGCCAGCAACAGCGGTGTTGACGTGACCACTGGCGCGGCTTCAACTCTGACCATTCCGAACACAGGCACTCTGAAGATTGCCATGGGCGAAGCCACGGCAGACAGCGGCCACACGCAGCTCAATGTCGCTGGCCGCCTCGACATCACAGGAGCCACGCTCTTGCTCAGCGGTAGCTACACGCTTTTGGCCAATCAGGTCTATACGATCGTGAACAACGATGGTGCGGACGCCATTATCGGCACCTTCAATGGGCTCGCCGAGGGAGCGTCCGTCACTTACAACGGTCGTGCTCTCATACTCAGCTATGTGGGTGGTAGCGGCAACGATGTGACTCTTTCCTACTTCAATGAAATTGTCGCCTACAACGGCAGCCACAGTCTGGCGACTGAACTCAGCGCTGGTCAGGCCACAGTGATCGACTTCGGCAGCACCGCTCCGAACATGGCCAGTGTGCGCAGCTTCCTCGTGCGTAACACGGGTAATGCGGACCTCACCCTCTCCAGCATCACGGTGCCATCGGGTTACCGAACCAACGGTGCCCCAGCGACGCTGGCTCCAAACGCCTCCTACGGCTTCCAGGTCTCACTCGACGCCAGCACTGCGGCAAGTTACTCAGGCAATGTGGTCATCAATAGTGACGACCTCAACGAGGCTGTCTTTAACTTCCCTGTGACCGGCACCGTCGTGGCTTCTGGCAGTGCGCCAGTGGTCTTTGTGGGTGGTAACATCGCTGCTCCGAGTACCTCGGGAAGCAACGTACTCGGCGGTCCGGTCGGCGCCAGACTTTACAGCTTCGTGGGTTCGCCTGCGATGAACTCCAGCGGTGTGTTGGCCTCGGCGGTGCAGCTTCGCCATTCTGACGCCACCCTGCATACGTGCATGATGGTCGGCGAGCCGCCGGTCCTTATCGTTGATGACACTAAGACTGCACCAAGTCTTCCTGGCGTGACCCACCTCAACTTCGGCCCTCCTGTCATCAATGAGGCCGGGCACATCGCCTTCATTGGGGAAGTGCGCGGCACGGGCGTCACGAAAAATGTCAACAGCCGCTGCCTGTTCAGCAATGCCGGTGATGGCACGCTTAAGCTCGTGGCCCGTTCGGACACAAATGTGGGGCTGGGCAGCAACCTGAAGACCCTTGGTAACTTCTCCATCGGGGGTGATTTGGTGATCTTCCTCGGTACTTTGGCGGACAAACGCAGCGTGCTCTTTGGCTGGGACGCCACTACAGGCCTGCGTCAGCTGATACGCACTGGCCAGAGCTTGACCGCCAACGGAGCCACCAAGACGGTGAGGAGTTTCAGCATCCTGGAGACCACCAATGCCTCCTCCGGTCATGGCAAAGAAATCAGTGTGGCTTCCACGGGCGAATCAGTGGTCACCTGCAGCGTTTTGTTTACTGATGGCACCTCCGGCGTCGTGGTGGGCAGCTTCGATGGAACCAGTGACAGCGGCTTCGGTCTTACCTATGCCGCCAGCCAGCAGCTCGCGGATACCTATGCTACGCCCCGAGTGCTCCCATTGGCGAAGTGGAACACCTTCCGCAGCCCTGGTTTTGACTACACGGGCACCTACTATGGCTTCATCAGCCAGATGGTGACCAACAAGCTCATCGGAGTCAGCAGCACGAATGACCTCGGCGTCTTTGTCGATACCGCTCCCGGCGTATTGACACTGCAACTTCGTGAAAACGCCGCTGCTCCTGGCACCGCTGCAGGAGTGGTCTTCAGTGACTTCACCGACCTCGTGCTGGGTGGTGGTGATTACGAGTTCCTTGTTAAAGCTGCAGTGCGCGGCACGGGAGTCACCGTCAACGTCAACAGTGGGGGGCTCTGGGCGCTGCACGCCACAAACGGCCTCCAACTTGTGGCGAGAGAAGGTAGCGAAGCCCCTGGTGTGGCTGGCAGCAAGTTTTCCAAGATCACTCAGATTTCCCTGCCCGGCGCGGCGCAGCCGATATTTGAAGCCACGATGAAGGTCGGAGTGGGTGGAGTGACCACCGCCAATGACACGGGCCTGTGGGTGGTGAACGAAAGCGGTGCAGTGAAGCTGGCCGTGCGTGAAGGTGATACAATCAACGTAGGAGGCATACCTCGGACCGTGACGGCAATCACGTCCCTAGTCAACGGCACGTCCACGGGTGGAGCCGTGGGACGCCGGGTGTTCCTGGCCGATGGCCAGCTCACCTTGCTGCTAACCTTTACAGGCGGAGTGCAGGCGAACGTCAAAGTCGCCGTGCCGTAACTGCGGCAGGGGATCGATCCGATGTCTAAATCAAAGGCCAGAGACACGCGTCTCTGGCCTTTTTCGTACGATGAACCCGAATGCTTCAGCCATGCAGGTGTTGCTAGCACATCTGCTTCGAACTCTGCACTGCGCACCAGCCCTGACGCTGAGCTGCCTCGAGTTCAGCCGCCTCAGGCGTTTGGTCTAGCCTCCCCGCCAGGTGCGGTCCCAGGGTTGTTCAGGCAGCACAAATTGTCGGCCAGCGGGCGGTAAATTCGGGCCTCGTGAATTCTGCCCAGTTCGTCGACAAAAGTTTGCCTGCTTCACTCTTTGAGTTAGGAGGCCCGCTGCTGTGCGTGGAAGGCTTTTTCACTCACACGCTTCCCCCCCCCTCATTCGATGTTATTCCTGCTTCCATCTTTGCTATGAAAACTCTTCGTTACTTCTTCACTGCAGCCTTTGCCTGCATCAGAATGCACCTACTCATCGCGTCGCGGCATCGCGTCTTAATCGCAATGCTGGGCGTCGTGGTTCTCTCGTTGGAGGCACAGGCAGCGCCGGACTACACCGTCGCCACCACGGGCAATGTGATCGTGGTCACGGACCTCAGCGGCAATGGCGACACGCTTGCGGTGAGCGAGCCGAGCGCGGGAAACATCCAGTTCGCCGCTGCGGGCCGTAGCTTCAGCGTCAATGGCGGACTGCAAATCGTGGGGAACAGCGGCGCGGTCACACTCACCAGCGTGACCAGCATCACCGTCAATGCAGCGGGAGGCACGGACAGTATCAACGTCGGTGGCTTCACCGGCGTGCTGCCGAGCCTAACGCTCAACGGCGGCACTGGTGACGACACGGTGAACCTGAATGGCGACATCACCTTTGCAGCAAATGCTAATCTGGACGTGGACATGCAGAATGACGACGCCATACCGGGCACGGACATCGTGAGTGTGGCGGCGAATGCGAACCTTATCACCAGCGGGGCGGGTGCCATCACGGTGAAGGTGAGTCGGAGCATTGCACTCGCAGCCGGGTCGAGCTTTGCCTCCGAGAATGGCGGAGTGATTTTTGACGCTCATGCGGTGGGAACTCTGGCAGGAAACTTCCATGGCATCTCATTGACGGGTGCTTCGATCAGCACTTCCGGCACGGGTGATATTCAGTTGACGGGCAAGGGCGGTCTTGGCGCTTCCACCTCTCAATCCGGCGTGAGGATCCAAGGGAATTCTGTGGTATCCGCAGCAGGGAGCGGTGCGATCACGATCACTGGAACGGGCGGCGCTGGCACGAATTTCGTGGAAGGGGTGGGAATCCAAGCTGCGTCTATCAGCGTCGTGGGTGGCGATCTCCAGATCATCGGAACTGGCGGTGCTGGCAGCGGCTCGTACGATAGCGGTGTGAGATTTGGCCCCAGCACGCAAGTTACCTCCACAGGTTCTGGCAACATTAGCATCGTGGGAACGGCAGGGACGGGTACGACAGAGCATTACGGCCTCTCCTTGGGAGGTGCCGGCGGCGCATTGGTGACCTCGTCCGGCTCCGGCGCTATCACCCTGCAAGGTAGCGCTGCGACTGCCACAACCTCCGCTGGAGTCCAGCTCGGTACCTTTGGTGCAAGCGCCATCACATCATCGTCCGGCAGTGGGGCTGTGAATCTTGTTGGTGATGATGTGAGAATCGATGCGACGAATGCAACGATCGACGCGGGGGCGAATCAGGCAACGGTTCGCCAGCTCTCCACAGGCAGCCTGATCAACCTGGGGGCCGCCGACAGCGCGGGCACGCTTGGCCTCACCGATGCTGAGCTGGATCGCATTACCGCTGGCACGCTGAACATCGGCGACGCCAACAGCGGCGCGATCACCATCAGCTCTGCCATCAGCCCGGCGGCCTACAAGCTCCTCGACATCCATCAAGGCGTCACCTTTAGCGCCACGGGCGGCTTCGACTCTGAGGTAACCTCGGCGAGCGTGTATAAGCAGATCAAAGCCAACGGCGCAGTCTCGATCAACGCCGCCTCAACGCTCACCGTGGCGGCCGTCGGCGGCTTCGTTCCGACAGCGTCCGATACGTTCACCCTCGTCGACAACGCCTCCGCCAGCAGCACCACCGGCACCTTCATCGGCAAGCCCGAAGGAACTCTGGTCGCCGTAGGTGGCGTGAACAAAACGCTGACCTACGTGGGCGGCACGGGCAACGATGTGGTTCTGAAGGTCGATCTCGCCCCCACCATCACCAGCAATGTCTCCCCCGCGAGCGGCAGCACGGCAGGTGGCACGAGTGTGACGATGACGGGCACGAACTTCACGGGAGCCACTGGCGTTACCTTTGGCGGCGCTGCAGCGACGAGTGTGACCGTCGTCAATAGCACCACGATCACGGCCGTCACACCAGCGGGCACGGCAGGCACCGCCAGCGTGATTGTCACCACCCCCGCAGGCAGCAATGCTGCGAACACACTCTTTACCTATGTGGTGCCAGCTCCTGAAATCGCCGTCTTTGATGGCGTTGTGACGGACCCACAGCTCACGGACAGCACGGGCACGCAGGACTTCGGCAGTGTGAACACCGGCAGCAGCAGCAGCGCGCAAACCTTCACCATCCGCAATGACGGCACGGCGGACCTCACTGGTATTGCTGTGACCAAAGCTGTGACGGGGAATCCCGGTGACTTCACCGTGAACACCGCTGGGATGCTCACGACCCTGGTCCCGAATGCCACCACCTCCTTCACCGTGACCTTCTCACCCACCTTAGGCGGTGTGAAGACATCCGTTGTTCAGATTGCCAGTAATGACACGGATGAGAACCCCTTCCGCATCAATGTGGGTGGCACGGGGGTGGCTCCGGTCAGTGTTCATCCCCTCAATGATAGTGATCCGCGCCTGGCAGATTTCACAAGTGGCGAAATTTCGGACAGTGTTCGTGGCTGGCGTTTCCGCGCGAATGCCAACGTCACTGTTCACGAACTCGGATCGGATAATCCGCTGCCCAGTGGTCAGCCCTTCACTTTAATCCTATGGAGTGTGTCCGGTCAGACCCAACTCGCCAGCGTGGCAGCCACCAGCTCGGGTTCCGACGGTTGGCAGTGGGTATCCCTCTCCTCGCCTGTTGCACTCACCGCCGGGTCGGAGTACGTCGTCGCCCTCCATTCCGTCGCTGGAAACTACTACTTTAAGAGTGGCCTCCCAGCTGTTTGGACTCCAACAGGTGTCATTGAATACCTTGATATGCGATATGCTAACGGTGCCACGCCAGGGACTTACCCGGCCTCGGGGTTTAATGGCATGCAATATGGCGTTTGTGACATTGGCTACTATCTGGGTAGTGCTCCCGTCACGCCCGAGGCGCCGACGGACATCGCCCTGAGCGCCGCGACCATCGCTGAAAACAACGCGGCCAACGCCACGGTGGGAACCCTCAGCACGACCGATGTGAACGCAGGTGACACCTTCACTTACACGCTGGTCAGCGGCACCGGCAGCACGGATAATGGTAGCTTCACCCTCTCTGGCTCTTCATTGAAACTGACTCCGAGCGCGAACTATGAAACCAAGAGTAGCTATGCGGTGCGGCTGCGCACGACGGATGCAGGTGGGTTGTTCTATGAGGAGGTGTTTACCATTAGCATTTCGGATTTGGCGGAAAGTCCGTCCTCCATTTCCGCCAGTGGTGGATCAGGCACGGCCATCACGTCGCCGCAACTGACCGCGCGCATGGTCTTCTCAAATACTGGCAGCACCGCGAACCTCGCCGAAGCAGACTTGCTCTTGGCTGGCAGTAATGTGCTCAGTCAGTTCACCGGCCCCATTGCAAAAGTCGATTTTGCGGATTCTGGCACTAACGGCAGATTTGATGGGGTCCTACCATTCCCCGGTGAGGCCAGCATTGTTGAGATCAACAGCTTTGCCCTTCAGGTCACGGGTTCCATCTATGTGCCGACTTCCGGCCAGTGGACCTTTGGCGTGCGCAGTGACGATGGGTCACGTATCCGTATCGACGGAGTCACTCAGCTTGAGGACGACAGTCAACATGGGGAGGAAGAGCGGTATGTGACCGTCACTCTCACGGCTGGAATGCACAGCTTGGACTTTTTGTTCTTTGAGAATGGAGGTGGTGCCCAAGTCGAGCTTTTCAGCGCTCCTGGGGCACACTCCAGCTTCAACGGCAATTTCACTCTCATCACAAGCGCGCCGATCAGCATTTTTGAAGACGTTCCTGCCAATTCACTTGTAACCACGTTCACGGCTCAGGACGATGATGCAGGCAGCACCGCCACCTTTGCCCTTGTCAGCGGAACTGGAGATGATGACAATGCCAGCTTTACCCTCTCTTCGGGGGGTGCGCTGACGATCAACAACTCACCCGATTACGAGGTCAAAAATCTTTACTCCATTCGTGTGCGTGCCACCGACGGCACTGGACTTGCCGTGGATACGGTCTTCCAGATTCACATTAAGCGCAATCGCGCACCGTCGGACATTGCGCTGAGCTCGACGAGCATTTCGGAAAACAATGCGGCCAATGCCACGGTGGGCACCTTAAGCACGACGGATGTGGACGCGGGTGATACCTTCACTTACACGCTGGTCAGCGGAACGGGCAGCACGGATAATGGTAGCTTCACCATCTCTGGCTCTTCATTGAACCTGACGCCGATTGCGAATTACGAAACCCAAAGCAGCTACGCGGTCCGCGTCAGGACGACGGATGTAGGTGGCTTGTTTTATGAGGAAGCCTTCACCATCAGCATCAGCAAGAATGAAATCGTCGTGCATGACGGCAGCCACAGTCTGGCAGCTGAGCTCAGCGATGGTCAGGCCACGGTGATCGACTTCGGCAGCACCTCACCGAATATGGCCAGCGTGCGCAGCTTCCTCGTGCGCAATACGGGTGATGCAGACCTCACCCTCTCCAGCATCACGGTGCCATCGGGTTACCGTACCAACGCTGCTCCAACGACGCTGGCTCCAAACGCCTCCTACGGCTTCCAGGTCTCACTCGAGGCCAGCACTGCGGCAACTTACTCAGGCAATGTGGTCATCAACAGCAACGACCTCAACGAGGCTGTCTTTGACTTCCCTGTGACCGGCACTGTTGTGGCTTCCGGCAGTTCGCCGATAATCAATGTGGGCGGTAACATTGCTGTGCATGGCACCTCGGGCAGCAATGTGCTCGGAGGCCCGGTCGGCTCCAAGCTTTACAGCTTCGTGGGTTCGCCTGCGATGAACTCCAGCGGCGTGCTGGCCTTTGCGGCGAAAATCCTTCACAATAACCGCAGTCAGCGTGCGGGTATGCTGGTCGGCCAGCCGCCGGTCCTCGTCTTCTCGGAGAATCAGGCTGCGCCAAGTCTTCCTGGCGTGACCCACTACAACTTCAACCCTCCAGTCATCAATGAGGCTGGCCGCATCGCCTTCATTGGGGAAGTGCGTGGCGCGGGCGTCACGAAAAATGTCAACAGCCGCTGCCTGTTCAGCAATGCCGGTGATGGCACGCTTAAGCTCGTGGTGCGCACGGGCACGGATGTGGGTCTGGGCAGCAACCTGAAGACCCTTGGCAACTTCTCCATCGGAGGTGATTTGGTGATCTTCGTCGGCACTTTGGTGGACAATCGCAGCGTGCTCTTTGGCTGGGACGCCAATACTGGCCTGCGTCCGCTGATGCTCCCAGGCCAGACGCTGACCGTCAACAGAGCCCCCAAGACGGTGAGGAGTTTCAGCATTCTGGAGGCTAGCAATGCCTCCTCCGGTCATGGCAAAGAACTCAGTGTGGCTCCCACGGGCGAGTCAGTCGTCACCTTCAGTGTGGTGTTTACTGATGGCACCTCCGGGGTCGTGGTGGGTAGCTTCGATGGCAGCAGTGACAGCGGCTTCGGTCTTGCTTATGCAGCCAGCCAGCAGTTCGTGGACACCTATGCCGCGCCCGGCGTGCTGCCATTGGCCAAGTGGAACACCTTCCGCAGCCCTGGTTTTGATAACACGGGCACCTACTACGGCTTCATCAGCCAGATGGTGACCAACAAGCCAGTCGGAGTGAGCAGCACGAACGACGTCGGTGTCTTTGTCGATACCGCTCCCGGCGTATTGACACTGCAACTTCGTGAAAACGCCGCCGCTCCTGGCACCGCTGCAGGAGTGGTCTTCAGTGACTTCACTGACCTCGTGCTGGGTGGTGGAGACTACGAGTTCCTCGTTAAAGCTGCAGTGCGCGGCACGGGAGTCACCGCCAACGTCAACAGCGGGGGCCTCTGGGCGCTGCACGCCACAAACGGCCTCCAACTTGTGGCGCGAGAAGGGAGCGAAGCCCCTGATGTGGCAGGCAGCACGCTCTCTAAAATCAATCAGATCGCCCTGCCAGGTGTGGCTCAGCCGATATTCCAAGCCACAATGAAGGTCGGAGTGGGCGGAGTGACCACCGCCAATGACACGGGCCTGTGGGTGGTGAATAAAAGCGGCGCAGTGAAGCTGGCCGTGCGTGAGGGTGATACACTCAACGTAGGAGGTACACCTCGAACCGTGACGGCAATCACCGCTCTAGCCAGTGACGGAGCCATTGGACGCCGGGTCTTCCTAGCCGATGGCCAGCTCACCTTGTTGCTGACCTTTACAGGCGGAGTGCAGGCGCATGCTAAAATTGTCGTGCCGTAACTGCGGCAAGGGATCAATCTGATATCTCAATCAAAGGCCAGAGATACACGTCTCTGGCCTTTTTCGTGCGATGAACCCGAATGCTTCATCCATGCAGGTGTTGCTAGCACATCTGCTTCGAACCCTTCACTGCGCACCAGCTTTAAAAAGCATCCTCGACAGAGGTCATGCCGTGTTTTTAGCTCGAAATCGGTTTCCCTCCATGGGTGCAACCTGCCGTTAAAGGCAGCGAAATGAAGCCTGGATGGCCAGCGGCAAGCCGTTCCCGAGCGTTTTTGTCCGCTGTTGCTTGGCGTCGGCCTAACGAGTGTAGTGCTGCGGAGGCGTCGAACATCGAAAAAAGCACAAAACGAATCCGCTCTAGTTTAGAAAGTTGCGAATGGATCGAAATACGCCCATTTCTGGGATAAGCGTTCAGAATGAACACCGCCATCCATGGCATTGATGAGCTTATTCGATCGTGTTCTCATTTTAAATCTCGCTTGTGCGGGGGTGTTTTTGCTTGCGCCAAGCAGCCAAGCCCATCCTCGGATGGTGAGTTTTGATTGCCCAGATTGCCGCTCTTGTCATGTCGCCGTTCAGGGGCGCGGTTTGTTCACTGGCATGGGCCGAGGTGTTGACATGGAACAAAGTCTGTCTCCAACAGACGCGACTGGCTGGCTACATGGAGCGCTTATTGATCCCAAATACCAGGAAGCCAAGTGGAAAGGAAAATTCGGCAATGTGCTGGCAGATTTCACCACCACGACACGCTTTTTGAATCGGATCAGCTTTCCCACAAAAGCCATTTTGGTAGCCGTTTACCGGCGCTGCCGAGCGAGTATTGCAGATCTGGGGCTTAAAGATTGATGCAAGCAGGCGCTTGGCAGCCGATTCGATTAATGCTCTCTTCTCTGCCGCATGCCCGAACAAGCTACCGACGAGACTACCCTTTTCCGCCAATCTTGGACACTCTACGACTCCATTTCGGAGATGAACTACATGTTTCATCGTGAGATCTACACACATGTCACTGCATTGTTGAGTCAGCGGCGCGCGAGTGGGGCGTATTCGCTGCTTGATCTTGGCTGCGGTAATACACGGTTTATCGCACCCTGTCTCAAAACGGCCACACCCAGTCGCTATGCGGGTGTGGATCTTTCGGAAGCCGCTTTGAAGGAAGCTCATGAGTATTTGAGGGGGCTCGACAATGTGGGGCTGTATCATCAGGATATGCTGCAAGCGTTGCAGGCTACGGAAGTATCCTTTGATGTCATTTTCAGTGGGTATGCCGTCCATCATTTGGATGCAAAAGGGAAACAGGATCTGTTCCATGCCTGCGCGGCGAAGCTTGCCCCAGGTGGCCAGTTCATCCTGGTGGATGTGGTGCGCGAGGAGGGGCAGACGCGTGAGCAATACCTTGAAGGCTACCTCAATGTCATGCGCACTCAGTGGACCGCGGTGCGGCCCGATCATATCGAGGAAGCCTGCGATCATGTAGCTGCCTATGATTATCCCGAAACGTTCTCTGATCTCAAAGGCATGGCGGCAGCCGCGTCGTTACCAAACGTTCGTTTACTGGATCGGTTTGCCCAGCATCACGTCCTTGTTTTCAGCGCCTAGGATAGGTCTGATACTTTGTACTGCAATTTGATCGCACCACGCTGACTATGATGATTGAATCCATTCATGAGCAATGGTCATGATAACTCAGTTGGGTGTGTCCATCCCGCACAATGGCGGAAGCTTTTCAGCCTCGCTTCACGCCACGATCTCGGTCGGGCAATCGGGTAGGGAGGCTAGGAAGGCGCGGCCGTAGGGCTTGGAAAGGATGCGGTTATCCAGGATGACGACCATGCCTTGATCTTTTTGGGTGCGGATGAGGCGGCCTACGCCTTGACGGAGTTTCAGGATGGCCTCGGGCACGCTGTATTCGCTGAAGCTGTTGATGCCTTGTTCTTCCAGGTGCTCCATGCGGCTGGCGGTGAGTGGATGATCAGGCACGGCAAAGGGCAGGCGAGTAATGATCACGTTGCTCAGGGCCTCACCGGGGACGTCCACGCCGGTCCAGAAGCTGTCGGTGCCGAAGAGGATGCTGTGCACGTCTTTTTTAAACTCCGCTAAAAGCTGATGGCGTGGCATGCCGCGCCCCTGAACCAGCAGACGCCAGCCATGGTCGAGGCAGAAATCTTCCAACCGATCCGCCATGGCCGTCATCTGGGTATAGCTGGTAAAGAGCACAAAAGCCCGCCCCTGAGATAAGCCCAGGAAATGGGCGATCTTATCCTGCATGGCATCTCCGTAGGCCTCATCTTTCGGCTCAGGCATGCGCTTCACTAAGTAGAGACGCATCTGCTTTTTGAAATCAAACGGACTGTGAATGCAGGCCGATTGCGCCTTTTGCCCACCGACTCGATTGCGGAAGTAATTCAGCCGTTCGTCATCTCCGACACTTAAGGTGGCACTGGTGAAAACACAGGCCTTGCCGCCGCCAAAAAAGATTTCCTCGAGCTTCGGCGACACATCAATCGGGGCGCTATGCAGCGCTAAACTGCGGTGATCGCCTGTGCCCCGCTCTGCCCAATAAACATGCCCATCTTCCGTTTGATCCAGGAAGGCACTCAGATTCGTGCGCAGTCCACCGAGCCGCTTGGCGATGTCGTGTAGCTCGAGTCGTTGGCCCTCGCTCTTGGCGGCATCACCCGCTTTGAGGGCAAAGTTGGCCACGCGTTGCAGCGGCAGTGCCAGCTCATTTTCCACCAGGCCTGGCTCACGGATGCGGAACTCCTTGGCATAGGTCCCTGTGAATTTACAAACGGCCTCTGCATTGCGGAAAAAAGTCTCCGTCATGGCAATCGCCTGCACCACATCACGGATCGCATCACTGTCTCCCACACTGGCAAAGAAGCCCTTGCGAGTTTTCGGATTGTAGAGTCGCCCTAGTTCAAAGCGCACACTCGATTCGCTGACATGTATGCCAAAGGCCTGCGCAGCGATGTTTTCGATCGTGTGGGCCTCATCCAGGATCACAAAATCACGTGGAAAGATGAAATTGGCATCATCCGCCAGAGTCTCTTCGGCTGAGGCCATCAGCGTGAAGAAAAGCGTGTGATTCAGCACCAGCAGATCGGCTGCGGCCATGCGTCGGCGCACATCTTGGTAAACGCAGCCACTTCCAGGTGGGCAGCGCCGAGGCGTGCAGGCATGAGGCTCGCTGCGCACCATGGACCAGAGTCGCGCGCCTGGGGTGAAGTCCATTTCACTGAGCGTCGCCGTCGGATTCTCGCGATGCCATTCCTCGATCAGCTGAAGCTCTGCCGCCTCACTGCTGCTGAACAGATCGCCTGTCTGCGAAAACGCACTCTTCAGCCGGGTCGGACACAAGTAGTTATTCCGGCCTTTCAACAACTCTGCATGAAAATCTCCCACCACCTTTTTCACGATGGGAATGTCTTTGTGGATCAACTGTTCCTGCAAATTGATCGTGTGAGTGCAGATGATCGCCTTCCGCTTTTGTTCCAGCGCAAAGGTGGCTGCTGGCAGCAAATAGGCCAGCGACTTACCGACTCCCGTCGCGGCCTCCACGATCAGCGCCCGATTTTTCTCCAGCGCCCCCGCCACCAATTCAGCCATGTGCTGCTGCTGCGAGCGATACTCGAACTGAGGCGATCCCGCCAACTTTCCATCGTTGGAAAAAGCCAAATGCATCCGCTCCACGAGTGTGGGGCCACCGTGGCTGCCTTCAGAGGGATCGAGGATGCTAATCATGAGCCGCTCACCATGTCGGGGCCGCGCTCCGGTGCAAAGGCGGAATGCGTTTTCATTCCTGGAACAAGGAATCCATCAAGGTAGAAAATATGGTTGTATCTTATGAATTTATCGAGGGTTTGAGAATTCCTTCCATTCTAACTGTGTAAAATTGAAGTTCTCATGCTTTATCCAATGGAGCTTTGAAACTTTTCATTTTTTCACGATGAAGAGTGACGATCGGTCCTATTTTGTCATTAAGGCTCTGGTAATTTCACGGCTTCACCCATATCACGCTGATGGTAAAGTAGTGAGCGTAAACGACGATTTTCGATCTCTCGAGTGGCGGAAGATCTGTTTTCAATTTCTCGAAGATAGGTCTCAAGATTGAGTTCTGACCAGGGCGTCAGATGACGCAGACCTGTGTGCGTAAACATCCATGTGGACAAGCTTTGCCATTCATTGCTTTCATTTTCGGGTGCCAGCTGCTGGAGCGCAGCCAGACCAGGATGATCCATCACTTCAATGGTGCCCTGCTGCGTCATTCGACGAGAGACGTAAGTCTCTGCGAGTTTTAAAAACCAAACAGGTGCCGGCGTGCGAGGTTCCGGGGCAATCTCGTGGATGAGAGTATTTCCATCACCAAGACCAAAGGCTACGCATGTTCCATCATGATTTAGAGCCAATGTGCGCCCAAGACTTGGTAGTTTAAAGGGCTGTCCCAGCAGGGAGCGAGCGGCTACATCTCCCACTACGACTTGATTGTTTGATGAACAGGCAAAACGCTTCCCATCAGCACTGAAGACGACGCATTGCACCTGCCCACCGAGTCGAAAGGCATCTGTTAGGGGTGCGACCTTTCGCGCATCCCACACGGCGGCGGTGCGGTCTGTCGATCCTGTGATCAGTGACTGCCCATCTGGGCTAAAGGCGATGGAGGTGATGGCGCTTTGGTGAACTGGGGTGAAGACCCCGCGGGCATCCTCTTTATCTTGTACCAAGCGCACATGTCCGTTTCCCAAACCGAAGGCAATCGAACGTTTACCAGCATGGATAGCAACGCAGGAAAGACGCTCAGCCTTCATCTCATGCGGGGAAGCATCACCTGCCCACCAAACACGCGCCTGACACGTCTGTTGTAAATCTGGAGAGGCTGTAGCCCAGATCGCCGCCTGTCCATCGGGCGAAATAGCAGCAAGCGTCCAAGGCACCTCAGGAGCTGCTGGCACCCGAACTACGGGATTGCTGCCATCCTTCATAATCTCAATCAATGAGCCATCCGCCAGTGCCACATGAAATTTGCCGTCCCCTAATGGCACCACGGCAAGTGCTGGTTGTGACCACTGGACGCTACCGAGTAAGCTTGCCTTTTCTGCATCCCAGAGATTTGCCACGCCATACTCATGAGTCTCCAGCAGACTTTTCCCATTATTAGAAAAGGATAAAAAGGCACGGTCTTTGAGTCCTTGCAGAGGCGACACCTTATCAAGCCCGACAACTGTACCGAAAAGGGTATCTTGCGGTATAAGTAACACTTCCAGTGAATTGCCGAATTCTTGTCGTACGGCGATACAATTGCCCTGTGAGCTCATAGCAATAAACCTGGTTCGTTGAGGCTTCCTGACTGTTAACGCCCCATCCCCAGTCTTTCGCCACATACGTACCGACGCATCTGCATTGACGATGACGGCAGAATCATTGCTGTGTGTCATCACTAGGCGCTTCACCATTCCTGATGACTCGACTGGCACGTTGATTTGAACCCCTGATTTCACCTCAGTCCAACGCACCCGTAGATCTCTCGCTCCACCTGCCGAGAGTAGCATCGTCTGATTCTGCACGCCGCCGAGTGAGAGTGCAGTAACACCGCTTTCATGCAGACGTGTCACCGGCATAAGCGATTCTCCCTTGCTATTGCAGCAGGCCACATTCCCTAGCGCATCTCCTGCAGCAATAATCAGGGAACTTGCCGTCGTACTCAGCGCTGTGATCTCATTAGGTAACTTCAACAATAATGAGCTTTCACCTTCAGGCAAAACACTCATTTGACGGACCTCCCCAGTTTTGCCTGCTGCGATCACGAAGCTATCTTTGGTTCCCATTTGCAGGGCTGTGACTTCGCCAATCACAGAACCAAGTCTCTGTGCAGGCGCATTGGCAATGCTACTCAGACTCCACACAGAGCCATCTGCACAACCTATAAGCGTCATTTCTATCGATGTGGATGTCACGAGAGCGGTCACCGAGGATGGGGGTGACCATTTCCTCTCAAAAGATGGGTCCTCTGATCGGTATAAACACACGCTTGGCCCAGCTTCAGCTACCGCTAAAAGGTTTCCACTCGCAGCCAGAGCTATGGCCGTGACTCGTGATGAAAGTGGGATCTCTCGCCGCTGCCATTCGCCCTTCTGATGCCGAAATAAAATAAGATGCTGATGCTTATTTTTTTGATCATTAAAAACAGATGCGAGGACATGCCCCCCATCCGACACAGCTCCTAGGCTTTCTACCACGTCACCCCAAGCTGGGTCGGCTAAAATGACCTTTTCGACGGGTTGTGGAGTATCATCCTGTATCAGCATCATCTGCAGATCTGCTGCAGCAGCTTTAAACTCTGGGTCCTGTCGCAAAGCCCGAGTCAGACAGGCCACCGCACTCTGGGCCTCGCCAGCGTTTTTAAATTGCTGGGCCGCGGCAAAGTCACTGCGGCTGAGGGTATGTCGCAGCTCCAATTCACGAGCCTCTACCATCTTTTGGGTTTCCTCTGCATGAGTTCGGGCTTTTTGTTCCTCGAAGTACAAAATTGTGCTTACCGTAAAGCCAACAATAATGGCCAATAGCGCCACGGCGGCGCTCGCGACAAAGGGCAGATGTCGACGGGTGAACTTCTCCATCACATAAGTCCATGAGCGCACGCAGGCCAAAACAGGCTCATCACGCAAGTGCCGCTGCACATCATCTGCAAAAGCTGCCACACTGGCATAGCGAAGTGTCGAATCCACGTCGAGAGCCTTCATCACGATGGCATCGATGTCCCGCTTCTCTGTTTTGGTTGCCAATAGGCAATGCGGTAACAGTGACGGAACAGTGATGTGTTCAGCATGAAGTCGGTGCTTTGCCTCCACATTGGCGCGGCGGTCAATTTGCAAGGGCGTGGAGCCTGTGATCAGTTCGTAGAGAACCACACCCAGAGCATAAAGATCCGATCTGGCATCAACATGATGAGCTCCCCAGGCGCTCTGTTCTGGACTCATGTATCCAGGTGTACCTACCGCCTGGTGGAGGGAGGTCACCAGTCCTTCTTCTTCTGTCTCCGGCGTCTTTTCCAGCGCCTTTGCGATGCCAAAATCAATGATCTTCACCACCCGCTCAGCGCCACTGCTGGCCACTAAAATATTGGACGGCTTCAAGTCACGATGCAGTACACCTTTTTCATGAGCGTGCTGCACAGCATGGCAGATCGCCATGAAAACTTCTAATCGCTCTTTCAAGTCAAGTTTGTATCGTTCGCAGTAAGTGGTTACAGGCTCTCCACGCACTAACTCCATAGCGAAGAACGGTTGACCTAATTTTGTCACACCCGAATCCCAAAACCGCGCAATCCCCGGATGTTCCATGCGTGCCAAGGTCTGCCTCTCTGCTTTAAATCTCGCCAACACATGAGAGGTAGCGACATTCGACTTCAATACTTTCACAGCAACCTCACGCCGCACGGGTTCCAATTGCTGAGCACGATACACATTAGCAAAGCCTCCCTCCCCGAGCTTTTCTACCATCAAATACTGCTCAACTTCTGGCATTGAGTCAATTCTTGGTGCCGTCATGATCAGAGTCTCCTCTTCCATTTTCGAAACAGACGGTTTGTCATCGTCCCCTCTTGGGTGCACAGGCGAAGAGCAAGTAGGGCAATTGCTCAGCTCTCCGCGCTGTTCTAGAGATGTGTGACAAATGGTGCATTCTGCCATGGATTTAGAATCAAAAGTTAGGCCTGTTGATGGTCTTCAAGACTCATCAAACGAATCATTTTGTCCTTTTTTTGCCTCAGTCGTCATCCATTCATATGGCCAACCATGAACATCGAGTGGATTCCCATGCAAGCGGCATCAATAATCCGATAAATAATGGTTCTTTACCTCTGTTCCACCGCAGCTGCTTTCAGCGGAATCGGGGATGCTCATCATGAGCTGCTCACCATGTCGGCGTCGGGCTCAGGTGCAAAGGCGGAATGCGGTTTCCTCACTCAGAAATCCAAACCGCCGTTCCAAGTGGCACTAGCTCAAAGAGTTGGATCACATCGGCATTTCTCAGGCGGACGCAGCCATGGCTCATGGCTCGACCGATGCGGGCTTCGTCGTTGGTGCCGTGGATGTAGATGTAGCGCTCAAAGGTATTGGCATTGTGCGGCTGGGTGCCGCCCAGCCAGAGGATGCGTGTTAGCACCAGATCACTCTGCGTTTCCATCCCGGGCAGCCATTGGCCCACGGGTTGTCTGGATTTAAAAATGGTGCCGCTAGCGGCATCTGCGCCATGCTTCTCCTGCACTTGAAAACTGCCCAGGGGTGTCTTGTTGCTCCCAGGCTGTGTGCCCAGGCCAAATTTCGAGGTCGAGCAGGGGACATCCATCACCAGTCTTTGCCCATCCCAGAGCTTTAAGCGCTGGGTGCCGATGCTGACTTCAATGCGAGGATCGTTAAGTGACATGGCTTTAAGTTTAAATCGATTGAGCCCTGATGCCCAGTTCTTTGATGGTGAATCGAACGCTCCGCTGTTAGTCTAGGTCAACCTTTTCCTCATGTCTCAAAGTCCCGCCTTTATTTCACGCAGCGTCCGTCTGGAGGGCATGATCGATGTCATCTTTCTTCTATCTCTCATCGGTTCATGGCTTGGTCTGCTCGGGCGCTGGCATTGGGTGCTGGATCTTTTCAGTCATTTTCGTTGGCAGTATCTGCTCGTGTGCGTCCTCGCTGTAGCCTGGGCTTTTTGGAGAAAACGAACCTTGGTCAAGCTCGCCGGCCTGACCACACTCATGCTGAATGCTTGGCTCATCGGTCAGCCCAACTCCGGCCGCGCGAGCACTCCAGTCGCTGATTTTAAGCTGCGGGTGGTGAGTCTAAATGTGCTGACTTCCAATGAAGACCATGATGCGGTGATCGACTTCCTCAATTCAACCAATGCCGATGTCATTTTCCTCATGGAAGTGGATGACGTCTGGATCAGCGCTCTGAAACCTTTACAGAATACCCATCCTCACCGCTGGGAAAACAGTCGGCAGGACAATTTCGGCCTCGCACTGTATAGCAGGCTACCTTTGCAGGAGATCATGCTTCTGACGGATGAATTAAAATCCTCCGTGCCCTCCATGCAGGTTCTGATCAAGCACGCTGGCCGCGAATTTCGACTCCTCGGCACCCATCCGCTGCCGCCGATCAGCAACCTCTATGCTGCCAGTCGTGATCAGCAACTTTCCGCCATCCATGATTGGGTCTCCACCATTCAGGAACCCATGCTCGTCATCGGTGATCTCAATACCAGCCCCTGGTCTCATGCCATGTCGAGCCTGACTCGCAGCAGTGGCTTACGACTGGCCGCCAACGCTTGGCAGCCTACTTGGCGGCTCAATTCGCCCTTCGCGATCCCGATTGATCATGCCCTAAGCACGAAATCGCTGCTCATCAGCGAACGCCAAATCGGCCCTGATGTCGGCTCCGATCACCGTGCTCAAATCATTGATCTTGGATGGGCCCGATGAATCAGGCTGCCAGAATCGCTGGGTCCCAGTCTTTCCACACGGCGTCGAGTCCTTGAGCTTTGAGCATCGCGGCTACCTCCGCTGGTGATCGCTCATCAGCAATGCCGAATTGCCCTTCAGCCTTGGCTGACTCGTCCTTCGTTGTGAGTTCCACGCGGCGACCTTTGACCGTCTGATGCAAATCTTCGCTGCCGGCTCCAGTGTAGCCACCGGGTTCCGTGTGACTGCCGGCGCTCATGACTGTGATGCCTAGCGGTGCCAGCGCATCCCGCAGTGGTGCAGGCTCGCGCGTGCTCAGGACGATGCCTACTTCGGGGAAAACAATTCGAAAGGCGGCAATCGTCTGCACCAGCGCCCAGTCAGGAAAACCGGTCATTGGTGCAAAACCTCCCGCCGCAGGCCGGAGTCGTGGGAAGGCTACGGTAAAGCTAGCTTTCCAGCAGTGTTTATACAGATGCTCCAGATGCGCTGCCAGACGCAGGGCCTCAAGTCGCCAATCACTCAGACCAAACAAAGCGCCAATACCAATCCGGCGGAAACCACCTTCATAGCCGCGCTCTGGGCAAGCCATGCGCCATTCAAAATCTTTTTTGGGTCCAGCGGTATGCATGTCTGCATAAATCGCCCGATCATAGGTCTCCTGATAGACCACCAGGCCCTCGCTGCCCGCTTTCACCATCAGTTCATACTCCGGTGCTTCCATTGGTCCCACTTCGATCCCGATGGTCGGCACAAACTCCCGGATTGCTCGGATGCACTCCTCCAGATAGCCATCACTGACGAACTTTGGATGCTCGCCCGCCACCAGCAGGATGTTTCGAAAGCCCTGCGCTACCAGATGCTGCGCTTCCTTGACGACTTGCTCGATGGTCAGCGTCACTCGCATGATGGAGGCATTGTCCCGTGAGAAACCGCAGTAAGAGCAGTTGTTGACGCATTCATTCGACACATACAGCGGCGCAAACATGCGCATCGTCCGGCCGAAATTCCGTCTGGTGATTGCCCGCGCTTCACGCGCCATGGCTTCGAGTTGTGAGGGTGACTTGACCTCCAGCAGCGACCAAAACCGCTCCATTAGCGGCGATTTACGCTCGGGCAGAGCATCAAGAATGGGCAAAAAGTCAGAAGGCATGTCAGGGGGATGCCTTTTATACGACGTTCGAGCCAAGGTGCAATGCCTCGTCTGGTCAGAAAAGTGGATTCGGTCAGGCGCCTTCATGGATGAGGAAGGAGCGAACCTCATCGCGCAGCCAAACAAGCAGGGCGGACCACTCGGTCCGCCCTGAAGTTTTCGAAGGATGCCAACAGCCAGAAGAACAACCCACTATTTGAAATGTTTGGATGGGAACTGTGATTCCCTCACCTGCGAACAACATTGCACTTTCTGAGAAGGATGTGTCAGCTCTCGGTAAATGAGTTGTAAGGCCTTTGTGAAACTTTTGGCTTGAAGTCAGTTGATCGCATGAACTGAGACTTCCATCATGCTTGGCGGAGATGTCTTGAGAAAGGTGAGAATTGGATTTGAGCCCTAGCGGTGCCTGCTTTTCTCTAGGGTTACCATGTCTGAACTTCTCGTCGCCACTTCCAATGCCCATAAGACTCAAGAGATCGCTGCCATGCTGGGAGAGGGCTGGCAGGTACATAGTTTGCGCGCCTACCCTGGAGTCACTTTGCCAGAGGAAACGGGGACGACTTTTGAGGCCAATGCGATCCTCAAAGCTCAGGGGGCTAGTGCTGCGCTAGCTGGCCTGCTCGTTTTGGCTGATGATTCGGGACTCGAAGTGGATGCTCTCAATGGCGCGCCTGGCGTCTGGTCTGCCCGTTATGCGGGGGAGGGGGCAACGGATGCGGACAATCGGCAAAAGCTCAAAGCGGCACTGGGTGCGCTGGAGCAGCCTAATAGCACTGGTTTCACGGGGCGTTTCCGCTGCTGTCTAGCTTTGGTTAAAGATGAACAGGTGCTGCATGTCACTCATGGTGCTGTGGAAGGTCATCTGAGATTGGAAGAACAAGGTGAGGGTGGCTTTGGCTATGATGCTCTGTTTCAGCCTGTGGGCTATCAGGACACGTTTGGGGTGCTTTCTCCCGAGGTGAAAAACAGCCTGAGTCATCGCGCTAGAGCCATGGCTGAAATGCAAACTTGGCTGGCAGAAAACATCCAAGCCTAACTTCCATGATGCGTCGTTTGGCTGCGATTGTGTCCGCGCTTATGTTGGTGGCCTGTGTGCAGCAACCGCTGCTGCCAGTCGCACCTGTGACGGCGCCATCGTCTGGCTTTCAACAGCCATTGAAGCCTACAAAGGCTGGCTCAGGCACCACTTTCATTACCATTCCATGGCGCTTGAGCAGTGACCGATCTCAGCCCCTAGCCAGTGGCGCAGTGCTGCATGAGATGCGTTTTACCAGTCTAGATGCTGGCGATGTGGAAGTCAGCATCATTGGCTTTGACGCAAGATTGTGTACGCTACGTGTGCTTGATCAGCCTCATCCCCATGCAGGCAGCAGCGCTATGCGTGGACTCATGGTCCATGCGGGTGCCATCGCTGGAGTCAATGGTGGCTATTTCCATCCCGATTTTTCGCCACTGGGGCATCTTGTGGCCGATGGACAAAAGCTGGGTAGACTGGCCCACACCTCCCTTGTTTCAGGTATGATTCAGGTATCGGGCCAATCACCTCATCTGGTCTGGAATAGCGAGTATGAGGGAGACTCCGGCATCACCGACCTCATTCAATGTGGACCGCGTCTCGTTGATGGCGGAGAACCCATTGCGGGGCTTAATCACACGAAGACATCGGCGCGTACTTTCGTGGCTACGGATGGGGCTCACCAATGGTTCATCGGCGTGGCCCGATACACGACGCTCAGAGAACTGTCGGATCTTTTAGCCACTCCTGGCCTCATTCCTGGGCCTCGCATTGATCGTGCGCTCAATCTGGATGGTGGCCGCAGCACGGCCATCTATGCCCGCCGCAGCGACGGCAGCGAGCTTAATGACGCAGGTTGGAGTACCGTGAGAAATTACTTGGCTGTGGTGCCGAGGTGAGGTCACCGAATCGTGACAGGCAGCGCCTTTTGTAAAGCGGCAAGGATGCGGGCGTGGGCGGCTTCGACTTCGGCAGTTTCGAGCGTTTTTTCAGAGTTCCGATAGGTCAGAGTCCAGGCGGTGGATTTGCGGTCCACGGGCAGCTTGGTTCCTGTGGGATCCGTGAAGACATCGAACAGTTCGGACTTGATGAGCAGCGGTTCTTTGATGCTGGCAAAAAAGGCGCTGACTTTGCTGTGAGAGACATCTGCCGGCAGCTCAAAGGCCACATCCCGTGTCATGCCGGGGAAGCGCGGAAGGTCTGTGAATTTAGCAGGACCCGTACTGCCCTGACGCAGAGCACTGAGCAAAAGCTCAACCACATAGACTGGCTGACGTGCATCGATCTGACGCGCGCGGGCTGGATGCACCTGGGCGATCCAACCAAGCACGCGATTGCCGATTTTGAGTTCGCTATGCATCAGAAAGGTGCCGTTGTCTTTGAGGGCTTTGGTTTCTAAGGCAGAGACACCTGGAAGCGACTCCACGACACCGCGCAGATCAAAGACATCCGCAGCTGCCGTGACACGACCATGCCATGAGCTGGGTGAAACCGGACCACTGAGGAGAATGGCGAGCCGCTCTTCTTCCCGCACCATCCCATTCGGCATCTTCAGGAAAACGCGCCCCACTTCGAACAAACGAAGACGTGAGGCACCTTGGCGGATATTGAGCGCAGCGCTGGCGAGGAGGCCTGGGATCAGACTCGGACGCAGAGCGGTGAGATCTTCGCTGAGTGGATTTTTCAGCATGGCAGCTCCTGCTTGAGCCAGTGGATTGCCCAGAGCATCTTCGATCTGCGGTGTCGAGATCAAACGCAAGGTTTGAGCTTCATTGTAGCCACGATTCACCAGTGCTTGACGAAGTTGCATGGCGTGATCGTAGTGGCGATCCGTCGCATCTCCTGAGGCAAAGGTGGCGTTGAATTTTGACGGCACACGATCCAGACCGATGACGCGAGCGACTTCTTCCACGAGGTCCACGCTGCGATGCAAATCGAGACGATAGCTCGGAATGGTCCAAAGGCTTTTTTCGGCGTTAGCTGATTGTTTGATGAGCCCCAGCTTCTCTAAAATGTCATGAGCATCGCCAGTTGTGAGCGTTGGAATGCCTAACAGGCGATGCGTGCGCACTTCATCCAATTCCACGGTGCTGACTAAGGCGGGCGCTTCACCCGCGACACGCAATTCTGGTTCTGCGACGCCTCCAGCAATTTCCAAAATGAGCTTGATCGCCAGATCGGAGCCGCCCTGCACTTGTTTTGGATCCATGCCACGCTCAAAACGATAGCTGGAATCCGAATGCAGGCTGAGGCGGCGTGAGGTGCGGCGCACGCCAGATGGGGTGAAGTAAGCGCTCTCTAAAAGGATGTTGGTAGTGCCTTCGATGACACCCGTTTCCTCACCGCCCATGACCCCAGCAATGGCTAGAGGACGCTGGTGATCGACGATGATCAGATCTTCAGCGAGAAGAGCGTATTCCTGGCCATCGAGAGCGAGGATTTTTTCGCCCTCATTAGCCCGACGAACGACGATGCCGCCGCTGAGTTTATCCAGGTCAAAAGCATGCAGAGATTGTCCCATCTCCATCATCACGTAGTTCGTGATGTCCACGATGTTGTTGATCGGGCGCAGGCCGATGCTTTCGAGACGTGATTTCAGCCAGGCAGGGCTTGGACCGACCTTGACGCCTTTGATGACTCGGGCGGTATAATAGGGGCAGCCATCCGTAGCAGCCAAAGTAACCTCATCCGCCTTGGCGGTGCGGGTGGTTGAGCTTGCTTTGACGTGATCACGGACACCTTTCAAAGGCAAGCCGGTCAAAGCTGCCAGCTCGCGCGCCAGTCCAAGATGGCTCAGTAGATCGGAACGGTTCGGGGTGATTTCCAGATCCAGCAGCGTGTCAGATTCGACAATCTGATTGATCGGTTTACCGATCGGCAGATCGGCATCCAGAATCCACAGCCCGCCGGTGTCTTCGCCAATGCCAAGTTCCTTGCCGCTGCACATCATGCCATTGGAGTCGATGCCGCGAAGCTTACCTTCTTTAATCTCAAAGCCGCCAGGCAGTGCGGCTCCCGGAAGCGCTAAGGGAACCTTGTCGCCCGTCTTGAAGTTTTTAGCCCCACAGACAATTTGGCGCAACGTGCCTGAGCCATCGTCGACCTGACAAACGCTGAGCTTGTCTGCATTTGGATGTTGCTCAAAGGACTGAATCTGCGCGACGATCACTTTGTCTGTTGCTAGACCTTTCACCTCGATCCCTTCCACTTCGATACCCGCGAAAGTGAGCAGATCCGAGAGCTGCGGTGTCGTGTAGCTGCTGAGATCGATGTGAGTTTGGAGCCAATTGAGGGAGACTTGCATAAAGGGATGTGGACGAAATTTGAGGGCTGTTTTTACAGGATTAACAAGAAGACAGGATTAACAGGATTTTCTTTTTTTAATGAAGATCGAAGGGAGCAACATCCTTAACAGATCGTGGAGTGTAGAGGCGGTATTTATGCCTGATTTCGAGAGACGGTGCCCCGAAATTGAGGAGGAGACCATCGTCAATTTTAGTGGCGGTTAGATAGTTCACGGTTTGCGCTTCGTGTGACTTTGAGATTGCCTCGCAGGACTTGAGTTCGATTAAGAGCCGCTTGTCGATGACCATGAGGATCATGTCGGCCTCAAATTTGCCAACCAGCTTACCTTTGTAGAAGACATCTATCGGAACCTTGGATTCGAAATCAATCCCAGCAGCAGCCAGTTCGATTTCCAAACAACGATGATAAATCGACTCATTAAACCCAGGTCCCATCGTCCGATGAATCTCGATAGCCATACCAATGACTGTTTTGGTGAGTTCCTGCATTGTCATGATCTGACTCTTCTTGTTTCTGTTAATCCTGTCCTCTTGTTAATCCTGTGAAAAAATCTGCCGATTTTCTGTAAGCTGAAATTGAGTGTAGGCGTGAGCTAGGAGGAATGAGTTTTAAGGAGCTGAAATCTTAATCTTCCTGTTCTTTTGTTCATTCTGTCAAACTGGGTGTCTAAGACCTCAGAATTGCTGCAAAAAGCGCACGTCGTTTTCGATTAAATGACGGATGTCTGAAATGCCGTGCATGATCATGGCCAGGCGGTCCAGACCCATGCCAAAAGCAAAGCCGGTGACTTTTTCAGGATCAAAAAGGTTGTCTCCACGCTTTTTGCTGATCTCGGCAAAGACGGCCGGATCGACCATGCCACAGCCTGCGATCTCGATCCAGCGGGCTTCTTTGCCCTTGGCTTCCAACTTCACGTCGATCTCGAAGCTCGGCTCAGTGAAAGGAAAGAAATGTGGGCGGAAGCGAACGACAGTGGTCGGACCGAAGACCTCGCGGAAGAAGTATTCTAGGGTGCCTTTCAGATCGGCCAGACTGACGTCGGTATCGACATAGAGTGCTTCGATTTGATTAAAAACACTCAGGTGGGTGGCATCGATCTCATCGCGGCGATAGGCTGCTCCGGGTGCAATGATACGGACAGGCAACGTCTTGGCGCTCTCCATGGTGCGGACTTGCACGCTGCTCGTGTGAGTGCGTAGGAGCTTGCCGTCAGGCATGTAAAAAGTGTCGCTTTCATTCCGGGCCGGGTGATCCGTTGGAGTGTTCAGGGCATCAAAACAATGCCATTCCGTTTCAATCTCAGGTCCGTCAGCCAAGGTGAAGCCCATGCGGCGCAGAGTGCGCACGGCCAAATCACGGATCTGCGTCAGTGGATGGAGAGAGCCGACACCTGCTCCCGGCCTGCCTGGAAGAGTGATGTCAATACCTGCCACGGCAGATGCATCTTTTGCCGCTTGCAGAGCCTCCAGACGGACCGTCAGGCCACTGGTGATGGCGTCACGAACCTCATTGAGCTTGGCTCCGACTTCCTTTTTGAGGTCAGCTGGCACCTCGCGCATGCCGCCGCTTAGAGCTGTCAGCTTGCCCTTTTTACCCAAGTAATCCACCCGGAAAGCCTCCAGGGCGGCTTCATCAGACAGGGTGTCGAGGGCGGTAAGGGCCTCGGTTTTCAGGGAATCAAGTTGGGAAAGCATAGCGGCAAAGGGCGGCGATGATGCGCGCAGAATGGCAGTGATGCAACTGAGGAGGTGATCCGGCCAGCAGTGAAATTGCCAAAAATAGCCGAAGAACCGCCAAAATGGGCTCAATAGCGCCGGTTTCAGGACAATAATCTTTCTGGTTGACGGATGCATGCTATCCCCTACCATGACAGCCCTTTTTCAAACCCACCCCTCTGACCCTGTATGACCGAAGTTCAAATCCGCAAAGGCGAGCCAGTTGACCGCGCATTGAAGCGCCTCAAAACCAAGCTTGAAATGGAAGGTATCACCGAAGAGATCCGCCGCCTGCGCGCTTTCGAGAACCCAGTGACCCGCACCAAGCGCAAAGCCCGCGCGACTGCCAAGCGTGGTAAAATCCGCTTCCGCTTCACCCTGCCAAAAGCTGGTGAGCCCCCAGTCAACCCGATCGGTCAATAACCGAAGGTTTCAATAAGCTTTAACGGCATCATTTTCAGGCTCGTTGTCTGATGTTCAACCGCAGGAGGCTGTCTGTCCTACAGGCAGCCTTTTTGTATTTATACCTCTCGTCATTAAGATTTGTGATTTCCAGCAGATTCAGGGAGGCCCGCAGATTTCTAATTTGCCTTCTATCTGTTGGCCTCCATGAATCTGCTGGAGAAAAACAGGTTTTCACAAAAACATGAAGGCACGAGATATAGTAGCTGCCATCAGTCCAGCCAAACGACTTCGCTCGTGAATGTCTGGCCAGAGCAAAGTGTATGCAGGGGAGCCAAAGGTCGCACATCACACCCAGATTTAAATGTGCCTGATTTGATTTGCGTTCATTGGAGCGAGCGCTGGCTATGCATCCATTTCCATCTTTAGAAAAAGCGATACATCAGACTGAACATGAGACTATGCTGGTCATGGTCGATGTCATTCTCGAAAGATCTGAAATCATACTGGAATTCAATGCCTGCAGAAAGTTGATCATTGAGCATCCAAATGAGATTGGCCTGAGCTGTATCTAAGGCAGTGTTTGAGTAATTAAATCCTCCTGTGTCGGGTTCATCTGAAAAATGGATCCATGAAATCTGAGTGCGCACTTTGTCAGACCAGCGATGCTGATAACCTACGAACGTTCTCCACGACTGGAAAAGATCTAATTTCCCGTTAGCATGCGATCCACTAGGGTTGCGACGAGAGTAATTATCTCGATAGTCGTTGTAAATCTCGTTTGAATTTGAAAAGTAAGGTGAGATGCCGTTCCCGAAAGCCGCGCCTGCTACCAGATGGTCTTGACGACTGAGATGCAATGCCGTGGTGAGTGAGAGGCCGTAACCAAAGGTGTCTTCATTTCTGTAGTTTCTGTCAGAGACATTATCAATTTCCGAATAATGTAGATCTCTGAATACACCCGCTAGCTGAAGATGCCCCCACGTATCCTCCCAGCGCGCTTGTACTACTAAGCTTGGCAGTCGGCTTCCTAAATAACCTGAACTGTAAGGGTTCTGAGTATAAACACCTTCTCCTCTGGTTGATTCCACAGCCACAGCCAACTGTAAATGAGCGCTTTCCAGAGGGAATGTATAACGAATTTGAGGTGCGATCCGATTGCCAGTGGAAAAGTTAAGATTTAGGCTATCAGGTGCAGTGCTTGGATCGAAAAACGCTGACCAAGTTTGTCCAAAGGTGAGTCCACCAACTTGCGCATATAAGTGGCGTGTATTGCTATTAGCGCCCATTTCATAATAAAGGCGTACCGGTCCTAGATCGGAGTTTCTGCGCAGATCCACATGGAGACGACTTTGCCGGATATTGAGGCTGTTTGCAAAGCTGTCGTCGCCCTCATAATTTGAAAAAGAGACATCGGCCATCAATAAGCCGCCAACGTGGATCCACCAGCCACTATCACTGAGTTCATGAAAGCCTGCCCAATGCTCGTTCTCCATGACTTTTCGCGGTTGCGGGCCCGCAGGCACATCATCAAACACTCTTGGTCGGACTAAGGTGGCCAGACCTTGATTGGTTTGAGACCATTGCTCTTGGGTCATTCGGCTGGCTGGCTGAGTTGTGCCAGTTGGGCTAGCTGGTAGAACCGCCTCTTTAAGCGCAGCTAAAGAGGCTGACTCTGGTGTCTTTAAGGCCGGAGTGGACTCTGGAGTGCGGGCTGGTTGCGTTGGTTGGGCCTGCTTTTCTTGCAGCG
The DNA here is from genome assembly GCA_027489965.1 of Verrucomicrobiaceae bacterium. Classification (GTDB taxonomy): domain Bacteria; phylum Verrucomicrobiota; class Verrucomicrobiia; order Verrucomicrobiales; family Verrucomicrobiaceae; genus Prosthecobacter. The sequence goes on along the minus strand of JAIXZA010000070.1, from coordinate 3,137 downwards.
TGGCTACTTGCCCTTGCAGCTGAGTGATCGTCTGCTGCATCGCTCTAACCGCTGCTTTTAGTTCTTCAATTTCCTGTGTCTGATCTGCAAAAACGTGGCCTGCTCCCCAAAAAAAGAGACTGATCGCATAAAGATGTAGAGATGAGCGTGGAGAAAATTTTCTCATGAGTGCTAGGCTAATCCAGATTTCAACAGCAGACGCAAGGTGAAAGTGGGATATCAGCTTATTCTAGTTAACCAGAAAAAGTGTGGTTATCACTTCTCTGCTATCCGAGACATTGAGCAGGCCGGAACTTTGGATGAATCCGCCTAGCTTTGAAGATTAGTGGGGCCGTGAAGAACGAATCAGAGAGTGTGCGAATGTCCCCGCACCATCAGAGCCTGACGCTCAACCATCAGCCCAGCCAAACCACTTCATTGGTGAGCATGGTGTCGTCATCGAAAACGAATTTTCCCACGAAATGTCGGCGCTCCAGGAGCATCTCGCCCAGCCAGTAGCGGTCATCTGTCCACATTTCTTCAAAGGGCAAGGCGTTCAGAGGCGTCCAGAGCGGAATGGCCTCGGGTGTCTCATAAGGTTCGCCCTCCCACTGAGTGGCTAGGAAGACGTCCACATAGAGTGCAAGGCCATCGACAAACTGAAACCAAAGTTCGCCATGTTTCACGCCATTGAGGGCAGTGACTCCGAGTTCTTCCTGGGTTTCACGCACCGCGCATTCCAGCGGCGTTTCTCCCGGATCCATCTTGCCGCCGGGTCCATTGATCTTGCCAGCACCAAGGCCGCGCATTTTTCGAATCAAGAGAACCTGTTCACGCGCCTCATCGACGACAAACATCAGCGTCGCGCGGATGGTGGGTTGCCAGTGCTGCCAGTCAGGTATCATAAATCAAGCTGGCCTATGCAACCGCCAGCGACTAGATGCAAGGAAGAGACTGTTTTCTCGTGAAGTCTCAGTTGCCACGCTCCCTCATCCCGCGAAACTAAGCGCCCACCTTCTCATGCCGCTCGACCGCCAATTGCTCCTGTTTTCAACCCTCGCCTTCCTCGTTGGCGTGGTGCCAGCTGCGCGCGCCTTGCTCAGTGGTCACTGGCGTCCCAGCCGCCAATGGATTCCGATGTTGATCGGCTTTATCCTGCAAACAGGCGCTGTTTATTATCGTGGACAAGCCGTGGGCCAGTGCCCCATGAAAAGCCTTTCTGACATCCTTGTCTTCATCGGCTGGAGCATCGTGCTACTCTACTTCCTGGTCGGACCGCCGTATCGCGTGTCTTTACTCGGCATCTTCACCGCACCTCTCGTCACGGCCATGCAGGTGCTGGCCTTTGTGATTCCCGATGCCTTCCCTGACTATGCAGCGAAGTCCAAAATTGATCCTTATGTGGAACTGCACGCCGCCTTGGCGCTGGTCGCCTACGCCGCCTTTGCTCTGGCTTGCATCACGGGCGTTATGTATTTGCTGCAGGAGCGTTTTTTGAAAAAGCATCACATCGGCGGGTTATTCTATCAGTTGCCACCGATTCAGGGACTGGCTAAAGCCATCCAAAAGCTTGTCTATCTGGGCTTGCTGTTACTCAGCTTTAGTTTGGTCGTTTCCTTCAAACTCAATACACCGATTAGCAATCCAAAGCTCATCTTCGCCTGGGCGGTGTGGGTGCTTTACGCGCTGGTCGGTGTCATCATGTGGCGGCAGGTGCTGTCACCTCGACAGACGGCTTGGCTGGCAGCCGTCGGTTTTGTGATTCCTTTCATTTCTCTCTGGCTCATGACGACGCATGGTTGATGTAGAGCCAATTCAAAACCAATTGGTCTGCCTTGGCCTAAACTATCGAACCACGCCTGTGGAGGTTCGCGAACGTGTTGCCTTTCCTGAATCCAAGGTGCCTGAGGCTGTCCAAGAAGTGCGCGCCCTTCCAGGCTTTGAGGAAAGCGTGGTCCTGAGCACCTGCAATCGAGTCGAAATTTATTCCACGCATACCCATGCGGATGCGCAGCAAGCGCAGGGAGAACTCGTCAAATATGTCATTCGGCGCTTTGATTTGGCTCCAGAGCAGGCCGAGGCTCTGGTGACCTATGACCTGCATGCAGGAGAGGCCGCTCGACATCTTTTCCGCGTCGTCAGTGGGCTCGATAGCATGGTGCTGGGTGAGACCGAAATCTTTGGCCAGGTCAAAGCGGCCTATCAGGTCGCTCTTGCCGCAGGCACCACCAGCCGTAGGCTGAACAAGCTGTTCCAGCAGGCCTTTTCCGTCGGTAAAAAAGTGCGAAATGAGACCACCATTCAGCGCGGTTCCACCAGCGTGGGCAGCGTGGCCGTGGATCTGGCAGAAAAGGTGCATGACCTGAAGGAATGCCGCGTCATGCTCATCGGGGCAGGGGAGATGAGTCGCACCTGTGCCCAGAGCCTGCTTTCACGCGGAGCCAAAAGCATCATCGTCTCCAATCGCAGTCACGATCGCGCTGTCGAGCTAGCCACAGAAATGGGCGGCACAGCGCTGAAGTTTGATGAATGGGAAGCCGCCATGCATGAGGTGGATGTCATCATCTCCAGCACCAGCGCCCCTCATTTTGTCATCAAGCCAGAGCAGATTCAGCACGTCATGAAGAAGCGCCGCTGGGAGCCGCTGCTCATCATCGACATCGCCGTGCCGCGTGATGTCGATCCTGCCGTGAACGGCATTGAAGGCGTCTATCTCTATGATATCGATGCCCTGCAAGCCATCGCTGACAGCGGTCGCAAAGAGCGTGAAAAGCAGCTCTATGCCTGTGAGCAGATCATCGAAAGCCAGCTCACTAAATACGGCTTTGTGGGATAGTCTGTGAACTCCGCTTTGGGCACAGTTCCCTCGGGAGTTGGGACCCTTTTTACAGGATTAACAAGAAGACAGGATTAACAGGATTTTTTCTTTTCTCTGTTCTTTGACTTTGGTGGATTCAGGCACAGTGAAGATCAGGAGGTTTGGCTTTCTGTTAATCCTGTTCTCCTGTTAATCCTGTAAAACCAGGTGCCCTGTTCCTCACAGCTGTCGATAATTAACTGAGTTTGGAGCTAACTAAGGCAGACTTGCATCAAAGTGAAGCTGCCCAAAAGGCTGGGCATTTTACAGGATTAACAAGAAGACAGGATTAACAGGATTT
>JAIXZA010000011.1 GCA_027489965.1 Verrucomicrobiaceae bacterium | reverse complement strand
TCTTGGACGATGGTTTCCAGGTCGCGGATGTAATCGAGTGCACGCTGTTTCTTATCTCGTTTGTCGTCTTTGGTATCCTTATAGAAGGTTTCCAGCGTGGCGATCCAGAGCTTTTCATGAGCGTTGGCCTTCTCCTTCAAGGCTGTGGCTTTTTTGATGAACTCTTTGGCACGTTTTTCATTGCCTGAGTTCGCCATAGCCATGCCCCAGTAGGCCATGGGGCATTCTTTGTCCAAGGCCGCGACTTGGCGGAAGGACCGCTCTGCTTCAAAGTACCAAAAGCCATGCAACTGCCCGACTCCTTGGTTGAAGAAAGCTTGAGCTTGAGCATTTTTACTGCTGATCGGGAATTTGATCTTGCCGCATCCTGGAAGCAGAACTGCAGCTTGGCGTGGTCCTTCATTGAAAGACTCGCCATGAACCGATTGGCCTGGTAGTGCATGGTCAGCCTGGCAAAAGCCGGTTAAGGCAAAAACAACAAAAGCGATGCGTAGGCTAATAAACATGAAGATCTCTATCTTTATTTGGCTACGGCATTCCACACTTTGATGTCATCAAACAAACCATTTTTGCCTGCGACTCCGAGTTCAATTTTGGATTTGGTGGCATGTGCAATGCCTGAGGATTTTAAGTAGCCAGCCGGTTTGCCATCGATAGTTACACGCATTTCATCACCTACCGTTTCTACGACAAGGGTGTACCACTTGCCAACTTCAAGCTGGGCAGGGTAGGTGATCTGGCGGCCTTTGAGTAATTCAGCTACTTCCTTCTTTTTTGTGGGGTCATTGCGCATCTCACGGGTCTCATTCTTCATGCCGCCGTCACGTTCATCAATGATGGTGACGCCATTCAAGCGAACTTGAGCGCGGCAGAGATGGCCGTAATGCGCCCCTTTGAATTGACGATCGTCAAATTCAACGTCGATCATGGAGGCGCCTTCAAACCGGATCTTGACTTCCACCACACTATCCTTGGTCGGGATCTCCAGGCCATAGACGGCGGCATGGGCTTTGATCACAGTTTTACCATCTTTGGATGGCATGTCTTTTTCCCGAGTTTGTACGCCTTTGAGGGTGCCATTTTCAAAGCTGAAGGTATCCACCACCCTATGCCATGGCTTGGCAGGCGTGGCGCTTTCAAAGTCATCGGAAAACAGTAACTCCTTCTTCTCTGCTAGAGATTTTGTTGGGATCTTTGGAAGATCTGCAGCCTGGGCTGCCGAAAATGTCAGTAGAAGTGGGACAATGAAAAGAAGGCGTTGCATGAGAGAGACAGGAACGTGCTTGGATCTTGAATCATTGCAATGTGATTGCTTTCAGCAGTAGATCTCGTGGGGTGATCGGTTGATCGGTGAATGCTTGCTTGCCTAGCTGAAATCGCTGTCTAAGCCTTCATGGCTTGATCTCCTCTAAAGACTCATCTCCCGATTGGACGCGCCGCTTTTGGATTTTGCTGGCGGGTGTCTTTGCTTTCCGTGTTGTTTTCACCCTGTTTTTCTGTTCGCAAGCAGATCTGGCAGGTGATGAGGCCTATTACTGGGACTGGGGACGCCAGTTTGATTGGGGCTACTACAGTAAGCCTCCAATGATCGGCTGGATCATGGGTGTCGTTGGCCGTCTGACCGGAGATACTGATTGGGGGATTCGCCTTGCTGCCTTGCTGCTCGGCACAGGGACCCTGGCGGCTTTCTTTGCGCTGACTCGGAGTCTTTATGATGCGCGCACTGGCTTCATGGCTGCTGTTTTGATGCTGCTTACACCTGCCAGTGCTGGATTGAACTTGTTCCTCACGATTGATGCGCCGCTGCTCCTCACCTGGACGGTAGCACTCCTACTGTTTTGGTCGGTTGTCCAAATGCCTGGTTCTTGGTCGCGTTGGCTGCTGTTGGCTTTGGTGATGGGCATTGGCACCTTGAGTAAACAAATGATGTTGGTCTTTCCTCTTCTGATGGTGGTCTTTGCCGCTGTTTCAAAAGAGGATCGGGCGTTGTTGAGAAACCCGCGTCTTTGGATCTCGATTGTCATTAGCGCGCTGTTTTTACTTCCCGTCCTGTATTGGCAGCAGCAGCATCAATGGATCACGCTGGAGCATACAGCTCATCATTTTGATACCAAGAGCCTTGATTTTGGGCATTGGCTGACGCGGACGCTCGAATGGCCGGGCGTGCAGGCCCTGGTCTATACACCCGTGACTTGGCTGGCTTTGATGATTGTTCTTTGGGGTGGGATGATCCGTTGGAAAAGCATGGATCGTCGAGGACGCTTCATGCTGCTCTTTTCGGCCCCTGCTTTGATGATCTTCACGCTGTTGGCTTTGCGTCAGCGCATCAATCCGAACTGGCCCGCTGTTTTTTATGTGCCTGCCTTCGTTCTTTTGGCGGCCTGGTTTGCTGGGCATCTGCCTTGGGGAAAATCTGCCATTTGGCAGAAATGGAGCTTCCGTGTGGCTGGCTTTATCATCGTGATTTTGCACCTTGTTGTGCCGATGACTTTATTGACCAGTTTGAAGGGTCATAAGAAACTGGCTGAACTGCGCGGCTGGAAAGAGACGGGAATCCAAGCTGGCAAGTATTTAGAAACGGTTCCCCGTCCAGAAAATACTTTCGTCATGGCTTTGGGGCACCGCTACAGCGCTGCGCAGATGGCCTTTAACATGCCGCAGCATCCACGCACCTATCGCTATGAGCCTTCTGGTCATCCGATGTCCCAGTATGAAATTTGGCCAGGTGCTGAGGAGCGCCTAGGCGACGATGCTTTGATCTTTAGCCAAAGTGCCGTGCCGAAAGCGGTGTCGGATGCTTTTGATGAAATTGAACCTTTCGGCCAGGTTGAGGTGCCTCTTGGCGATACCACGCGCGTCTATCAAGTGTTCCTTGGGCATCGATTGCAAACTTGGAAAAAGATTGGGGCGCCATGATCTCCTGGGATCTTTTTATTCTTCATCACATCAACCGTGAGTGGACTCATTCACTTCTTGATTGGTTGATGCCGGCGGTCTCTGCGATCAATGCCTGGGTGCCTTTGCTTCTCCTGATGGTGCTGCTCGTTCTATGGCATGGCGGTAAACAGGGAAGGCTCATGATTTTGTGCTTAGCCGTTGCGCTTGTTGTCAGCGATGGAGTCATCTCCCACACTTTAAAGAAGGTTGTTGGTAGAGTGCGACCAAGAGATGCGGTGGAAAATGTGATGATTCGTGATCTTGGTAAAGGTTCGCCAGAATTCATGCGGCTCATTTCTCCTCCAATACAGCGCCTCAGTGCCCCCAAGGGAGACTTACGAGGAAACTCTTTCCCAAGCAGCCATGTGATGAATATGTTTGCCGCAGCGACCGTGGTGGCTTTGTTTTATCGGCGATCTGGCGCGGCCCTCTATCTGCTAGCGCTAGTGGTAGCCTACTCCAGAATCTATGTCGGCGCGCACTGGCCTAGCGATATCGTGCCTTCCATTGGCATGGGGATGCTAGTCGGCTGGGGGGTGACGAGGCTGATTCGACGCATGCTTGCTGTCTTTTAAGCAGAAAGAGATCGCCAGTATGGAAGGTTCTAGCATAGCCTTCGTTGCTTCATCCCTGTATTCACTTTCATGTATCTGCAACTCTCCCTCCTGAGCCTTCTCAGTGCCTTCTTGCTGTTTCAGGTTCAGCCAATGATTAGCAAGTTCATCTTGCCCTGGTTTGGTGGTAGCCCGGGTGTTTGGACGACCTGCATGTTGTTTTTTCAAATCGTGCTGTTTGCCGGTTACGCTTACGCTCATCTGCTAACCAAGTTGCAACGACGTACGCAGTTTATCGTTCATGGTGTCTTGGTCATTGCAGCGCTAATCTGTTTGCCCATTTCGCCCAGTGATAGCTGGAAGCCTGCTGGAGATGAAGATCCTGTGGGCCGCATCTTGCTGCTGCTCTTAGGCACGGTTGGGCTGCCTTATTTTGTGCTCTCCAGCACCAGCCCACTGAGTCAGGTGTGGTTTACCCGATCCTTGCCTGGGCAGCAGCCCTGGCGTCTCTATGCGCTTTCGAATTTGGGCTCGCTGGCCGCTTTATTGACGTATCCTTTCATCATTGAGCCTACGCTGGATGTCACGCAACAGACGTGGTGGTGGTCTGGTGGCTTTGCTGTTTTTGCCCTGCTTTCGATGTACCTTTCACAGCGCAGTTCAAAGATTGAGCCAACGGTGATCGAAGATGTGTCTGCCATTCATGATGAGCGTCCGCCATGGTGGAAACGTGTGCTTTGGGTGCTTTTACCCGCATTGGCCAGCGTGCTGCTTTTGGCAACGACCAATCATGTCTGTCAGGATGTAGCTGTGGTGCCATTCATGTGGGTGGCTCCATTGAGTTTGTATCTGATCACCTTCATCATCTGCTTTGAGCATGAGCGTTGGTATGTTCGCAGTGTCTGGGCTTTTTTGGCGGTAGTGGCTATTCTCATTGCTGGCTTGGATAAAGCGATTCATGCCAATACAGAGTGGGATCCGACGCCGAACTTTCTGGCAGAAATGGCCTGGTGTTTTGGAGCCATGTTTTTCAGCTGTATCGTATGTCATGGCGAGTTGGCTAAACTCAAACCAGGAGCCTCTCGTCTGACCGAGTTTTATCTATTTATGTCAGGCGGTGGAGCCCTTGGAGGCCTGCTGGTGAGTTTGGTGGCTCCACGTGTTTTTGTGACCTATCTGGAATGGCCTCTGGGTTTGATGGCTGCTCTATTGGTCGCCATTGCAGCGTTAGTCGTTGCACTTTGGGGTATTCAGAAGCGCCTCATTCGTGGTGCACTCGTCGTGCTATTTGTCGCTCATGGAGTCTTTGCTTTGATGAAGATGTCAGAGCTTACGCTGAAGGTGGATGAGCGGATTGAACGTGTGCGTAATTTCTATGGTGCGGTGAATATTGATGAAGACTGGGATGACGGCCTGGAGAATACCTACCGCACACTTACTCACGGGGGTATCATTCACGGGATGCAGAATCTGGGGGTGGCGAATCGGGAAGAGCCTGTGACTTATTATGGTCGCGATTCAGGGGTCGGTCTGTGTTTGGCGAGCCTAAAAGATCAGCCAGAGGCACGAGTGGGTATCGTTGGCATGGGGGCGGGGACAACGGCCTGCTATGCGCGAAAAGGCCAGCAATGGCGATTCTATGAGATCAATCCTGATATCTCGCGCTTGGCTCGGAAGCACTTCACTTATTTGGCCGATGCTGAAAATCGTGGAGCTAAGATTGAAACTATTATTGGCGATGCCAGACTCATGTTGGAGCGTGAACCTGATCAGCGTTTTGATGTGCTCTTACTCGATGCCTTCAGTGGTGACGCCATTCCGGTGCATTTATTGACCAAAGAGGCCTTTGCCATCTATCGTCGTCACATGAAGCCTGACGGCATCATCGTCGTGCATGTCACGAATTCCTACTTGGCCTTAGCTCCGGTTGTGGAAAAACTAGCGGACCATATCGGCTGGAAAACCACCCGCGTGATAGCTGATGAGGATGGTGACATTGACTCGACCGACTACGTCATGGTCACACTGAATGAAACACACCTAGCGACCACGCCGCATCATCGTCCAGAAGATCCTGAACCGCTCGATGTGCCGCTCTGGACCGACAAACGGCATGACCTGTTTCAGATTCTGATGCGGGATTGAGACTGATTATTTACAGGAGGAAGCAGAGTTAACACGTCCCGTTAGCTGAGCTTTTGAATAAAGAGCCATATTCAAAGTACGATGACTGCCACAATTAAGACAGCCATAATAATGCCGGAAATCTTGGTGCCCCAGTTTTTTGGCTTCAACTGCGGTTTTTGCAGTGATGAAGATAGAAATATCAGTCCTGGCGCTAAGAATCCGCGGCTCAGTCCCTGGCTTTGAATCAGATCCCAGATGCCGAAGCCCACTCCAGCAATCCCTAGCACGGCTATGACCCAGCGATTTCTCGGGTGGCAGGGCGACCAATAAGTGGACCGCCTGTCTTCATCTGATAACAGTGGAGGTCTCATGATTTGAAGTTTAAATGGAGAAAGCAGAGGTTACCTCTAGGGTTCCATCTCTGCTTCCTCCTGTTCAAATCTTAATGCGCTAAGAACTCATCCAACGCCGCTTTGGTGATGCGGTATTGGCTGCCGATCTTCTTGGCTTTGATGTCGCCGGACTCGATGCTGGAGATCACATCACCTTCGGTCACTCCGAGAGTTTGGGCGACTTGGGCAGGGGTCAGGATATCCAGAATGGGGGCAGCTGTTGGCGCAGCTGCGGCGACAGCGACTCCCGGTATCGGTGGCGGTGTGGCCCCGCCGACATTGAAGGCACCTTGAGCCATCATGCTATTGGCCATGCCAAAACCCATGGCAATTTCAGCAGCCGAGCCCGCGACTCCTGGGCCACCTTTGGCCATGCCTTCAGCCATTTGGAATTTCACATAGTCGTTGAGATTACCGATGGCACCCATGCTGCTGCGCTTGTCGATGGCGGCTTCCACTTCTGGTGGAACGCTGGCGTTTTCCAGCAGGAAGCTGGTGATCTCAATGCCGTATTTGCCTTGAGTCGCTGGATTGATTAGCGGGAGGAGGGCGTCTCCGAGTTCGCTGTAGCGGGTGGCCAGATCCAAGACGGGAACTTTGGCCGTGGCTAGAGCGTCCGTGAAGACGCTGACAATGCGGCTGCGCATGGTGTCGGCGAATTCATCGAGACGGAAATGATGATCCGATCCAGCGACCTCTTTGAGGAAGAGCTTCACATCGGTAATCTTGAAATCAAAGGTCCCGAAAGCACGGACACGGACAATGCCGAAGTCCTGATCACGCATCATGATCGGATTGCTTGTGCCCCACTTATTGCCAGTGAAGAGGCGCGTATTGACGTAATAGACGTCTGCTTTGAAGGGTGATTCAAAGCCATATTTCCAGCCTTTGAGCGTGGAAAGAATCGGGATGTTTTCGGTATTGAGGGTGTGTTTGCCCGGGCCAAAGGTATCGCCAAACTCACCTAAATAGACAAACTGCACGGCCTGTGATTCACGCACGATGAGCTGAGCTCCGCGCTTGATTTCCTTGTCTTCATCTGGAAAGCGCCAGGAAAGAGTGTCGCGTGAATCATCTGTCCACTGGATGATTTCCAGAAACTGTCCTTTGAGGTAATCCATCAGGCCCATAGTCGTATGTATTCGTTTGAGGTTTAGCTAACGTGTTCCAGTAGGCTAGAGCGCCCTCTGGGCGATGAAAAGTTTAAACTTAAATTGTAACCGATTTGTTTCGCTCCTCAGAGGCCAGCACGCACCCTTTCCACTCCTGCCACCATGTTGGCTAGCTTCTGCTTGGCTGCCCAGCGCGCTGTTTGGCTGAGTCCACAATCTGGGGCAAAGACCAGTCGTTCTGCGGGCGCATGTTTTAGGCAGGCTTTGACGGCATCGGCGATGTTTTGAGGCGACTCGATGTAGTAACTCTTCACATCAATGATACCCACAGCCACATCGGTTCTTTTGGCGATTTCACCGATGATTGCCAGTTCCGCATACTCACGGTTGGCCATTTCCACATGAACCTCATCACAATGGAGATCGAGGAAATCCGGGAATAGTGGCGCGTATTTTCGATAACCTACGGGATGGCCTTTGAAATTGCCAAAGCAGAGATGCGTGCAGATACGAGCCTTACCATAACCGCTTTCTACGGTGCGATTGAAAATATCCACAAAGCGTTGGGTATCCTCTCGAAAGCCGTAACAGCTCATGCTTGGCTCATCCACGCAGATTTCCTCAGCCCCCGCTGCCACTAGATCTGCGATTTCTTGGCGCACGATTGGCAGCAAAGCTTCTGTGATGGCATAACGATCCGCATATGGTCCGTTTGGTGTCAGCCGACCACTCAGCGTGTAAGGCCCCGGCACACTCACCTTGAGCCGCTTGCCGGACTTTCCAGCCAGCCTTTGCAGCCGCTGGAACTCTTCGACCACGCCTAAGCCACGCGGAGCGTGCAACTCACCTGTGATCTCATGTTTACCCCGCTGATCATGGGCAGGCGGGCCAAATCGACGCGGACTGGCAGGCTCTAGTGCGATCCCCTGAATGAAGCCGTAAAATGATAGGTTAAAATCAAATCGCGTCTGCTCACCATCGGTAATCACATCCAGCCCAGCTGCCAGCTGATCTTGGATCGCCACCATGGCCGCATCCTCCTGCATCTCGCGTAAATCAGCTGCGCCAAACTCGCCTAAATGCTTTGCTGAGAACTCTAACCAACCTGGAAAAGGGTAACTACCAATGACTGAAGTGCGGAGAGGTTGATCGTTCATATTACCACGCATGTCCCGCTAGGCTCTCCGAGTCAATGCCATGCCGCAAAGTGCAATTCTGCGGCTTGGAAAGTCACAACCGTTATGGCCATTCCATTTCCTGCCAGATAGGACGGACATTAGTGTCTGCTTACGATCAATGGGTTAAGTATCGGGTTCAGTGAATTCTAGAATCTAGCCGTTGAATCGATCATTTTGGGGATTACTAAGTTGCTCTACCTTTAGCGGTTTATTCTCATGAACTATCATCAATACGATTCTCCCATCTTTCGCATGGCTTGTCAGCAGTTTGATCAGGTGGCTGATTTTATGGAGATCCCGGAGGCCGCGCGGGATCGATTGAAAATGCCGAAGCGGGCTCTTTCCGTTGCTGTGCCAGTGCGCATGGATGATGGACGAACGGAGGTCTTTATGGGGCACCGAGTACAGCATCATTTGACGCTTGGACCGACCAAAGGTGGCATTCGCTTTCATCCAGATGTGACGGTGGGTGAGGTGGCCGCACTGGCCATGTGGATGAGCTGGAAGTGCGCCTTAGTTGGTCTGCCCTATGGCGGTGCCAAGGGTGGGGTGGCTTGTAATCCACGTGAACTTTCACTCGGCGAACTGGAGAGACTGACCCGCCGATACACTCAGGAGCTGATTCCAGTGATCGGACCGCAGGTTGACATTCCGGCACCAGATGTCGGTACCAATGAGCAGGTCATGGCCTGGATCATGGATACTTATTCACTTCAAATGGGGCACGCTGTGCCTGGCGTGGTTACGGGCAAGCCAGTGCTGCTGGGTGGCTCACTTGGTCGTCGCGAGGCTACAGGCCGTGGCGTCGCTTATCTTATTTCAAGGGCGATGGACACGATCGGTCTGGCGGCCTCTGGCGCTACCGCCGTGATTCAGGGATATGGCAACGTCGGTGCGGTGGCAGCGGTGTCGATGGCCAAACAAGGCATCAAAATCATTGCTGTCAGTGACGCCTTTGGCGGCATCTATAACCAAAACGGTCTGGATCTGATCAAGCTTGATGCCTATGTGGCTGAGACGCGCAGTGTGGTTGGGTTCCCAGAAGCCGAGCCGATCAGCAATGAGGACATGTTGATTTTGAAATGCGACATCCTAGTGCCAGCGGCACTCGAAAGGCAAATCACAGAAGCCAATGCCGCCAAGCTGCAATGCCGTATTTTGGCGGAAGGCGCAAATGGTCCTACAACACCGGAAGCTGATGCCATTCTTACCAAACGCGGTGATGTCATGGTCATCCCTGACATTCTTTGCAACAGCGGTGGTGTGATCGTGTCCTACTTCGAGTGGGTGCAGGATCTCCAGAGTTTCTTCTGGAGTGAAGGGGAGGTCATGGATAAGCTTTTCCGACTCCTGGAGCAGGCCTTTATCCAGACGCTGAACATGTCTAAGAAGAAAGAAGTCTCCCTACGCTTTGCAGCCTTGAGTTTGGGCATCAAGCGTGTGCATGATGCCAAAGTCCTGCGCGGTCTGTATCCATAACCCACAGGACTTCGACAGACAGTCGTTACATCACCATGCCACCATCTACGGCCAGTACTTGGCCGGTGATGTAGCGTGATTCTTGGCTGGCGAGGAAGAGTGCTGCATTGGCAATGTCCTCGGCCTGTCCGAAGTCGCCCAGAGGAATTTTATCGAGGACGGCAGCTTTGACTTTTTCATCCAAAATACCGGTCATGTCGGTGGCAATGAAGCCCGGGGCGATGACATTGGCCGTAACGCCTCGGCCTGCGAACTCGCGAGCAATGGACTTGGTAAAGCCAATGACACCTGCTTTGCTGGCGGCGTAGTTGGCTTGACCGGCATTGCCGATGAGACCGATCACTGAGGCTACATTGATGATGCGGGCGCCTTTTTGTTTCAAGAGACTGCGTTGGAAGGCTTTCAGCATATGGAAGGCTCCCTTTAAATTGGTATCTACCACAAAGTCCCAGTCTTCCTCGCTCATGCGCAGGAGCAGCCCGTCTTTAGTCACGCCAGCATTGTTGACCAGGATGTCCACGTGATCGAAATCGGCCAATACGGCTTTGCCGAGTTCTGCTACAGCAGCACCGTTCCCGACATCCACGGCATAGCCCTTGGCTGAGCCTGGATACAGGGCGTTGATGGCGTCCGCCGCAGCGTTGGAGTTGGCTTCAGTGCGGCTGACGATGGCCACTTTGGCCCCTTCAGAAGCAAATTTTTCAGCAATAGCTTTACCGATGCCACGTCCGGCACCAGTCACGACGGCGACTTTATCTTGGAGTTTTCCCATCCTTCATCATGGCAAACGTAAACGCTCTGGCAAGGACGTTGTGATTCTTAACCTGACCTATTTATGAAACTCTACGGCGACTTTTTGAAAGCTCACATTGGCGGCGTTGGGCTTGTTTTGAAAGGCATCGAGCATTTAGTAATGCACTCAGCCTTTCAAGACTACGCCCGCCTTGCCACTGCGGGCTTTCGCAGCGTCTCGTAACGACTTTCATAAATAGATCAGGTTAAAGCCAGAGGGCGGTGGCCCAGTCGCCAGCGTGGCGTTTTTCGCCCTCGGCTAGGCGGAGTAAGGCGTTGGCTTGACTGAGCGCAAAGAGGGCGTGGCTTTGCTGCATGCCTTGGACTCGGAAGAAGCCGTTTTGGATCTCGCCACGCAGATAATGAGGGCGGTCGCCTTCGTTGGAGAGGTCGGCCATGAGCCGGACAGAGACAGGAATGGCGGTGGTTTCGCTTGCCCCCATCCAGCGAAGCAGGGCTGGGCGGACAAAGAGCTGAAAGGTGATGAACGAAGAGACGGGATTGCCTGGCAGCCCAAAGATGAACACAGGACGGCCATCAGCTTGGCGGGTGGTTTGGGCAAAAAGGAAGGGTTTGCCTGGCTTCACCTTCACGCGCCAGAGGTCGGGCTGGATGCCTAGCTGTAGAAGGGCTGGCTTGATCTGATCATGATCACCGACAGAGACGCCACCGCTGAGGAGGATGATGTCCTGAGTCAGAATGAGCTCCCGCAAAAGCTCCACGGTGGCAGTTAAATCGTCGCTACAATGGCGTGCTTCGGCTTTAGAGATGCCTAGCTGAGTGAGCAGACCTTGGAGCATAATCCCGTTGCTATTGTAGATCTGACCAGGGGCCAACGGCGTGCCGGGTTGGATAAGCTCGTCTCCCGTGCTCAGCACGGTAACGCGGGGACTGGCATGAACGGCGACCTCGACACTTCCCTGAGAGGCTAGCAGGCCGAGGCGACCGGGAGTCAGCGGCTGTCCGCGCCGAAGCATGATTTGACCACGGCAAAGATCAGCTCCGAGTCGGCGGATATTTTCGCCTGGCTCAACAGGCTCGCGGCAAAGCAGGGTGTTGCCAACGCGGTCCACGTCTTCCTGCATGATGACGGCATCGGCTCCGGCAGGCATGGGTGCACCTGTAAAGATGCGGATGGCTTGTCCTGGGGCGCAGTGAAGTTGGTGATCCGGTCCAGCGGGTTGTTCGCCGATGATCTGAAGTTTTGATCCGGCTCGGCTATCGGCAGCTAGCAGCGCGTAGCCGTCCATCATGGAATTGTCGAATCCTGGGATGGGCACGGAAGCCGTGAGGTCGCTGGCTGCATAACGCCCCAGCGCGGCGAGTAAGGGTAAGTGTTCGACGGGGCCTGGACTGACGGCGGCTAGGACGCGCTCCAGCGCTTCGACTTCAGTGAGCATGGAGATCAGGGGTTGGAGTCGCCATTCACGACAGGTTCTAAATCGTCTAGCTTCACAGGTTCTGAGGGCACACTTGCTGGCATTTTTGGAGCTACAGGTGCATTGGCTGGGTGGTTTTGATTCAAAGCGGGGTCCAACAGGCTCAGCGGAATGTCAGGCAAGGTGGGCATGTTCATTGTGGGGGATCTGCCCGTATTCGGCATGGATGGCGTGACTGTGGGTGTGGGCGCCACAGGAGGTGGCAAGCTGCCCTGACTGAGCAACACTAGGTTACTCACTTCCGGGTTACCTTCCTTAATATCTGCGGTGAGGTAGTGACCTTTGCGCTCGGGGGTGAGGACGAGTTTAGTTTTCTTCCCATCAGAACTCAGGGCGCTGAGTTCGGTTCCGGCTGTAAGGGAAGGCAACTGCTCACAGCGAATGAGCACATAGTTCTGCTCGGGATTCACCATCTCGATGATGCCGATCAGTGTGGATTTACCGGAGGGCTCAGGTTTAGCTGTTTTTTTCTTGGAGGCGCAGCTGATGAGCAGCAAAGGAGCGATCAGCAGAAGGATCAGCGGTTTCATGGGGGATCAGCGGGCGGCTGTTTGAGGGAGACGTTTACCGAAGCAAATGAGACTTTTTTCTGTGCGGATGAAGATTTGACCTTCACTCAGGGCAGGGGAAGCAAAGACTTTTTCTCCAAGCTCACATTCGGCGGTGAGTTCATAATCTTTTCCAGGATTGATGACACGCAGGGTGCCGAAGTCATTGATGAAAAAGACCTTTCCCTCGGCGCTAACCTGAGAGGCATGGTGCTCTTTCATCCGTTCCTCCCAGGCGATGTCTCCGGTGGCCGCATCAAAGCAATGGGCAATGCCGGAATCGGAGACGATGAGAAACCAGCCCTTTTCACAGATCGGTGATGGCACGTAGGAGACGCCTTTGTTTGTGCGCCAAGCGATGTGGGTGTCGGTGACATTGCCGAGGCCATCTGGCTTTATGGCTAGGATATGATGCTCTGGAAAGCCACCGCTCATGAGCAGCAGATTGGATTTTTCATCATGGACGATGGAGGCCACGAACTGCTCCGTAGGACCGTCGATCATCCAGTGCAGACGGCCATCCTGTGGGCTGTAACTGGTCACGCATTTACTGCCAGACAGGATCATTTGGACTCGGCCACCGATCTCCTTAATGAGCGGTACGCAGTAACTACGAGTTTGGTTTGGCCGCTCGATCCGCCAGAGTTGCCGGCCATCTGTTCTGGCAAGCGCAACGATGTAACCCGGGCCGTCGTGGTCGCAGTTGATGATGACTTTGTCCTCAAAGAGAATCGGACTGCTGCAAAAGCCGTGTTTGCTGGCAAAGACACCTGGGCTCACTTGCCAGACCTGCTTGCCGGAGAAGTCATGGGCACTGACAATGACGGATTGACCATCTAAAAACGCGGTAAAAACGCGTTCCCCGTCGGTGGCTGGAGTGCTGGAGGCATGACTGTTGAGGCGGTGTTTTGCCTCTAGGGTCGATTTCAAGACTGGCTTTTGCCAGAGCAGCGCCCCAGAAGTCCGGTCTAGGCAGAATAAAACTCGCTCCTGAGTGTCCGTCAGCGCAGCCACGGTGAAAAGGCGATCCCCCCAGACGATAGGAGAGGCATGACCTAGGCCAGGCAGTTCGATCCGCCAAGTCTCGTTTTCTTGGGTGAGTTTTTTTGGGAATCCATGATCTAAACTCTTGCCGTCCAGTCGATTACCTCGCCATTGGGGCCAATTTTCAGCGTGGCCCGAGGTGAGGGTGAAAAGGCTGAGGCCGAGGAGTAAAAGTCGCTGCATTTGTGTGCATAGTATCGGTTCTGTGGGGCGGCTTCAATCATCAAAGCAGGCCTTTCTTCGTGGGGATGTCGAAAAAAACCTGAATGTCAGGTATTGACCACAGCACAGTAAGCTGCCAGCATCGCGCCCCTATGGCTAAAAAAACCACCGCAACCAAAACTCCTCGTAAACCAAACGCAGCTCTCATGAAGCCAGTCCAGCCTGATGCCATTCTGGCAGCAGTCGTCGGATCTGAACCCGCTTCCCGTGGCGAACTCACCAAGAAACTCTGGGACTACATCAAGAAGAATGGTCTCCAGGACGCAACGAAGAAGACCAACATCAATGCTGATGCTGCTCTCAAGGCTGTCTTCGGTGGTAAAGCTCAAGTGACGATGTTTGAGATGACCAAGCTGGTGTCCGCTCACATCAAATAAGTCGAGTTTTTTAGTCGAACCAACCAACCTTCCTATCGTCCCTGACCATCATTGGCAGGGACGATTTTTTTGGTTTCATTATCTCGCCATTTCAGGTACTCATTCACGTGCTGAAGATCCTCAAGAAGCTTCCAAGATGGCTGTGTTATGTGGCCCTCTTGAGTGCGGTGGCAATCGCTGTTTGGTGGGGGCTGCCATGGTGTGTGGAGCTTCCTGACTCCCTATTGCAATCAAGAGCTGAATCTGTCCGCTACTTAGCCAGAGATGGCAGGCTGCTGCGCCAACTGCTCAGCGCTGAAGGTGATCGTGTCGGTGAGTATGTGACTTTTGCGGCGCTTCCGCCCACCCTGATCCAGGCAACCCTAGCCGCAGAAGATCGCCGATACTGGTCTCATGGCGGTGTCGATTTGCTGGCCATTGCCCGAGCTGCGCGGGATAATCTGATGTATGGGCGCATTGTCTCGGGGGCCTCGACGATACCTCAGCAGCTTATCAAGGTCAGTGCCCAACGTCAGGGGAAGCGCACGCTTTGGGTGAAGTGCGTTGAAGCTCTGCAAGCACGAAGAATCAGTCTCGCCTGGTCAAAGGAGCAGGTGCTCAGCGAGTATCTTCGCCGCATCAGTTACGGGAATCTGCTCACGGGCTGCCAATCGGCGGCTTCAGGTTATTTTAATAAGCCGCTCACCGACCTGACTTTGGCTGAATGCGCCCTGCTGGCTGCCATTCCACAGTCACCGACGCGCTACAATCCTTTTCGTAAGCTGGAAGCCATTCGTCCGCGCCAAGCGTACATCCTGCAGGCCATGAAGGAGCAGGGCTGGATCAACGAGGACGCCCTGCGTGTAGCCCTGGATGAGAAAATCACGCTGCAACGTTTCACCGGTGGTTTTGCCGCGCCTCATGCCATCGAAATGCTGCGCAGGCACGCCACAACTCAGGTGTCTGCGACGATCCAGACCACGATTGATGTCATGCTTCAAGAGCAGGTGGAGAACATCATCTCAAGCCGATTGGTGGCGCTGAAAGATCGTCATGTTACCCAAGGGGCTGCGGTTGTGATTGAAAATGCTACTGGGTATCTTCTGGCTCTGGCAGGATCGCGTGATTTTTTCTCAAAAGACGGCGGTCAGATCAATGGGGCCTGGGCTGAGCACTCGCCCGGATCAGCAATGAAGCCTTTCACCTATCAACTCGCGTTTGAACGAGGTGCTACACCTGCCAGTATCGTAGCCGATTTGCCGATTGAATATCCGACAGCTAGCGGCCTCTATCGCCCAGAAAATTATGCTCATCGCCTTTATGGGCCCATGACGTATCGAGATGCCCTGGGCAATAGTTTAAACATCTCTGCGGTAAAGGTGCTGGCTAGTTTGGGTGGGGCGCAGGCACTGCTGACTCGCCTGCAGGACCTGGGGCTCACCACGCTGACTGATTCGGCCGATCATTATGGGCTTGGCCTGACGATTGGGAATGCGCCAGTCCGGCTCGTTGAGCTGGCGAACGCCTATGCTGCCCTAGCCCGATTAGGAAAATGGAAACCATGGTCGCTGATGCCAGCGGCGCAAGCGATAGCATGTAGGGACTTTGATCCAGCGCCGGCCTATCTTTTGGCCGATATCCTCAGTGACAATCAGGCGCGCACCTTGACCTTTGGTCCGCATTCGCCGCTGCGCCTACCTTTTCGTGCGGCGGTCAAAACGGGCACCAGTCAATCCTATCGGGATAACTGGACACTTGGCTACACGCCGGAATTCACGGTCGGTGTCTGGGTCGGTAACTTCGACAATACACCCATGCAAGAGGTCTCTGGGGTGACGGGTGCCGCTCCAATTTGGCGTGACATTTTCATGCATCTCCATCAGCGGCATGCGCAGACCTGGTATGAGCAGCCTGCGGGAATCGTGCGTGCGCGCATCGACCCGAGGACTGGGAAGCGACTGACCGCACAGTCACCGCCTGTGCGCCTGAGCCGAGAGGATCTCTTCCTAACAGATCATTTGCCTGCGCCTGCCTCGAAATCAGACTATGATGGTCGTGGTCGTGCCCTAATCGCTCCTGAATACGCCCATTGGCTGCGCAGTGGCGACAATTGGATGGGCGACCTGCTCGTTTGCCCCGCCAACGAGATCCATCAGGTCTGGACCATTTCCAATCCCGTCCCAGGCACTGTGGTCCGGCTTGATCCCGATGTGCCGAATCAAGGCAGCCGGTTAATCCTCCAGACTCAGCCAACACAGCCCATCGACTGGACCAGCGATACTCTCGATGTCCAACTGGATGGCGATATTCCCTATGTCTTGCTCAAACCCGGCCGCCACAGCTTCACTGCACGCCATCGTCTCAGTGGCGAACTTCAGCAAACCTTTGTGATTGTTCACGAGGAGTAGAAGCCACGGCCAAGTTTTGTGGCGAAGAGTGCAAAAGAGATTGGAACAAGGCTGCAATTGCATCCAAGCTTGACTGAATGTCCCAATCTTCATTAGAAATCAAAGCGCTCGTCACGGGAGGTGCTGGCTTTATCGGTTCACACATCGCCCAAGCCCTATGCGCCCGAGGTGCGCAGGTGGTGGTTCTAGATGACCTGAGCACTGGGGATGCCGATGCCAATCTTGCCTGGGCAGGTGCAAATGACCGTATCGAATTTGTGAAGGGCTGCGTCACGGATGCCGCGCTCGTGAAAAAAATCATTCAGGGCTGCGATTGGGTTTTTCACGAGGCCGCCATCGCCTCAGTTCCACAATCGGTGGCGCAACCTCTAGAAAGTAATGCCATTAATTTGGAGGCCTCTCTCAATCTGCTCGTGGCCGCCCGAGAAGCTAAAGTGAAGCGCTACATGTTTGCCTCCTCAGCTGCTATTTATGGGGATACAGCAACGCCGCTGAAACACGAAGCTGATCCCGTGCTGCCGCTTACACCCTATGGCCTACAAAAGTATGGGAGCGAGCGCTATGGCCAGATGTTTCATCACCTCTACGGACTGGAAACCGTGGCGCTACGCTACTTCAATGTCTTTGGTCCGCGCCAATCCTTCACCTCTGCCTATTCAGGTGTTATTGCCAAATTCTGTACGCTCATGCTGGAAGGAAAGGCTCCGACGATCTTTGGGGATGGCCTGCAATCCCGCGATTTTGCCTACATCGATAATGTGGTCGCCGCCAATCTGCTCGCTGCTGAGCGACCTGCGGAAAAGGTGGCTGGACGTGTTTTTAATGTGGCGGGTGGTGTCAGTGTGAGTCTCTTGGATCTGGTGAATGAACTGAATCGAGTGACGGCGCAAGCCTTGGTGCCGTTTCATCAGCCTGCACGCAGTGGCGATATCCGTGATAGCGCAGCGGATCTCCGTGCGGCGCGGCAGGATCTAGGTTATGATCCACTCGTTTCCTGGGAGGATGGGTTGAAGCACACTCTTGATTTTTACCGCTAATTTCTCTCTGTTTTTATGTTTAGTATCATTGCCTCAACTGCAGTGGCTATGCCACCCTATTGGATGGTCATTCCCTTTGCTCTGCTTCTTTTGAGCATCGCTCTGATGCCGCTTTTTGCCGCTCATTTTTGGGAGCATCATTATCCTAAAGTGGCAGTTGGGTTAGGATTGGTGACCGCTATCTATTTTGGCCTGAAGTCGGACTGGCATCCTCTCGTGCATGCTGCGCATGAGTACGTAAGCTTCATGGCCCTGGTCGGCTCTCTGTTCGTCATTTGTGGGGGTATCAATATCCGCGTGAAGGGTGAGGCGACCCCTTTGCAAAACACCCTCTTTTTAGCCATCGGCGCCGTCTTATCCAATGTCATCGGAACGACAGGAGCGTCGATGCTCATGATCAGGCCCTGGATTAGGATGAACAGATATCGCATTACGGGGCAGCACGTTGTGTTCTTTATTTTTGTCGTCAGTAACTGTGGTGGTGCCCTGACACCCATCGGTGATCCGCCGTTGTTTCTAGGCTTTCTCAGAGGCGTTCCCTTTTGGTGGGTCTTGGAACATGCCTGGATGGGCTGGTTGCTGGCCATTGGCCTGTTGCTCGTCGTATTCTTTGTGCTGGATAGCTACAATTTTCGCCGTGCGCCTAAGGAGGTCCGGGAGAAGGAGACTCAGGAGGAGCATTTTCACTTCCGAGGTCTGCCCAATTTAGGCTTTCTTGGGTTAGTCCTGGTAGCCGTCTTTTTGCCAAAAAGTGTGCAGGAAACCGTGCTCGCTGGCGTCTTTTCCGTCCCAGCTCTTGTCATGATAGCTGCTGCTGCTGGTTCTTATTTCACGTCAAAGCCAGACATTCATGCCGCCAATGATTTTAACTTTGGTCCAGTCAAAGAGGTGGGGTATTTATTCATTGGCATTTTTCTCACCATGATCCCCGCTTTGCAGATTTTACAAAGTGGCCAGGCCATTGAGCTAAGCTCGCCCATCGGCTATTATTTTGCCACAGGCTCCCTGTCTGCTTTTTTAGATAACGCACCGACCTACCTGAGCTTCCTGGCCGCTGCGATGGGAGCAGAGCATTTGAGTGTGGATTCACCTGCGGATGTGATCCTCTTTGCCTCTTCTCACCCACAGACACTGATAGCCATCTCACTCGGCGCGGTCTTTTTTGGTGCGGGTAGCTACATTGGCAATGGTCCTAACTTCATGGTTAAAGCCATCGCCGATAAGTCGAAGGTAAACACTCCCGACTTCCTGCGCTACATGTGGCAGTTCTCTATTCCCATTCTTCTACCCATCTTGATCATTATTGGTTGGCTCATGATCCACTAGTCCGAGGAATAAAAACTGAGAATTACACGATTCATCCTCCGTTTCGTCTCAATGATCCGCTTTTCTCTGCTGCTCCTTCTTCCTGCCCTGCTTATCGCGCAGACACCGCCGCCTCCTGCCGAGTATCAGGGGCGCATCATTGCCAGGACCATGCATTGGGAAGCTGCTAGTTGGCTTATTCGTCATAAACGCGATCAAGAAGAGGCCACCCTGCTCATGCGTGAGCAGCTCAAGCTAATGCCCGGAATGAGTGTCTGCGACATGGGCAGCGGCAATGGATATCATACCTTGCCCATCGCTGAAGCTGTCGGCAAAGAGGGTAAAGTTTATGCCGTGGAAGTGCAGCCTGAAATGATCGAGATGCTACATCAGCGGGCTGAGGGGAAGGGACTCACCAACATTGTTAGCATCATCGGTGAGATGGATGACCCTAAATTACCTCCAGCCTCCTGTGATATGATTCTACTGGTGGACGTGTATCACGAGTTTTCTTATCCCGAGCCTATGTTAGCAGGGATGAAAAAAGCCCTCAAGCCAGATGGGGTCATCGTCATGGTCGAATTCCGTGCAGAGGATGATAGCGTGCCCATCAAGCCGGAACATAAAATGACCAAGGCACAGATCAAAAAGGAATATCTTAGCAACGGCTTCAAGCTCGTTCGCGAGTTCGATGGCCTACCTTGGCAGCACATGATGTTCTTTGGAGCAGAGAAGCCTGGTGAATAGATGAAAGTAGACGATTAAACGAATAGGAAGGCGTATTTGCTTGGTTTTCAGCCTTGCATTACAGCTTTTTCAATGATCGAGATGTGTGATGACCCGCATTTATTCGCTCGTTCTCCTCATTCTCGTCATGGCTCTTTCTGCTTGTAGTAGTCGTAAATCTGCACGGATCCTGTCTAAACCTCGAGTGGTTCAGGTTCAGGACGGCATGGCCTCAATTTATCGCGATCACCGCACAGCTAGCGGAGAGACTTATCTTTCCAGGGCAATGGTGGCCGCACACCGAACTTGGCCGATGGGGACCATGGTTAGAGTCACTCATTTACATACAGGACAGAGTGCCATTGTTCGGATCAATGACCGTGGGCCTTACATCCGCGGTCGTGTGATCGATCTGACCCCTGCGGCAGCATCAGCCATTGGGTTGACGCCACGACATGGCATTTGCAAAGTGCGATTAGAGCGGCTGCAGCGATGATGATTTGGTAAAGTTCTTGCTTCCCAGATCTGAGGTGTCGGATTAAAAGAAGGGGAATGTCTTTTCACAGATTCTTCCTTAGCTGCTTCCTGTTCAGTGCTCTAGCGCTGGCAGAAAATCCATTTGATAAGGCTGCTCTTGATCGTGAGATTGCTCGGCAACGGGCTTTTGATCGCGGACAGAAGACGGCTCTGCCAGCGGCGGAGAAGCGTGAAGCCATCGGCCGTTTGCTCGCTAGTTCAGTCAATGCGGCGCGCTCCGCAGAAGGTCAGGCCATCAATCAAGGGCCTCCCTTAGCCGCCATCTATAATCGGGTGATGGAAACACGTCGCCATTTTAAAAATGACGATGACCCCTTTCTTTGGAATGCCAATGATACGTTTACCGATAGCCCTGAATTGGCTGACAAGGTGCGCAAAGAGGCAGAGCAGATTTACCCGGATTTAACCAAGCCCAATTCAGCCTTTGCCATGAGATTTGCCGCCGTGAATCGTTGGGTCGATTCGCGACAGCCACCCTTGGCAAGAGATTCTCGGCGCATGCTGTTGGTCTGTCACATGGTTAGCCTCGAACTTAGCGGCAGCATGGCGTCCGATAGCCTGGGGCTTGCTCAAGTGCCCCTGTCGGAAAGAAAGGGCTTCAATCAACCAGCGCTGGTGAAAGCTGCCACCTTTGAGATCGAAGTTAGGGGCGAAACGGCTTTTTTACCCGGTGGTCTTAATGGTAAGGTCAAACGTGGTGGTCTGGGTAGTCCTGATCTGATCGAATGGCATGACGCCACTGGCGTGCATCATTTGTCGTTGCCACAGCAGACTGAAGGTCAAGTGTCATTCTCAGCCCGAGAATCACGTTCCTATGAGCGTTTGCCATTGCTGAATGGGGACTTTAGAGTTCGGTTTTTTGAATAGACTATGAGCCTCTTTCTAAACCTCCAAGACACAAAATTGGGCTTCTAAGAAAGACTCTAGAGACAGTCTTTTTCGACCTTCCCCACAATCGGTTCTTGTCATCTGGATATCCTAGGCCATTCGTTCAATTCTCAATGTCCTGCAAAATCGACCCCGCCCTGCATACCGATAAGAAACCGGATTGGATTCGCGTGAAGTTGCCGCGTGATCCGGTTTTTTGGAGCACCAAGTCCCTCATTTCAGATTTAAAACTCCACACAGTTTGTGAAGAGGCGCAATGCCCGAACCGCTGGGAATGTTGGAGTCAGGGAACGGCTACCTTCATGATCGCCGGAGATCGCTGCACTCGCGCCTGTGGATTTTGCGCGGTGAAAACAGCGAAACCCTTTGCTCTCGAAGCCGATGAGCCACAGCGCGTCGCCGAGGCCACCAAGCGTTTGGGATTGAATCACATCGTCATCACGGCTGTCGCCCGTGATGATGTGAAGGATGGCGGTGCCGATCACTTTGCTAAAACCATCGAAGCTGTCCGTGCCGCGGTGCCGGGCATCACGATTGAGATCCTTGTGCCTGACTTCAACGACAAAGACGATGCCCTAGAAGTCGTCATGAAGGCCCGTCCGCATATCTTCAATCACAATTTAGAAACGGTGGAACGTTTGACGCCCTTGGTTCGAAGTCGTGCCCAGTATCATCGCAGTCTCCACGTACTGAAACGTGCCAAAGAAATGGCGGCTGAAATGGGCAGCAAATGCGCCACCAAAAGCGGCTTGATGCTTGGCTTGGGCGAGACTGAAGTGGAGCTTTTTCAAGCCATGGACGACCTTTTGGAGCATGGAGTCACCGTGCTAACTCTTGGCCAGTACTTGCGGCCATCAGCCCAGCATCTTCCAGTCATTGAGTACATTCATCCCGATACCTTTGCCAATTACAAAGAGATCGCTCGCAAAAAAGGCTTCCGCCATGTCGCCAGTGCACCGTTGGTGCGCAGTTCTTACCACGCGGCTGACTTCAAGCCAGAGCTGGATGTGATGTAAGTTCCGCGACTTGATTTTCTGCCGGCGAACTTGGATTGATAGGACGTGCTTGCAAACTGCTGTCTCCGCCTGAATCGTAGAGGCTCATGAATATTTTGGTCACCGGCGGCGCCGGTTTCATTGGTTCCCATACGGTCGAGCGTCTGCTGAAGAGCGGGGCAGGGCATGTGTCCATCCTCGACTCTTTCAATGATTACTACAATCCAGCCATTAAGCGGGCAAACGTTCGTGGCTTTGCGGACGAGGTGACCTGCTACGAGGGGGATTTGACCGATTCTGCCTTTGTCCAGCAGGTATTTGAGAAGGGACGCTTTGATTCGGTGATCCATCTGGCAGCTCGCGCGGGGGTTCGCCCATCCATCGAGCAGCCAGAACTCTACATCGATACGAATATCAAGGGCACCTTCAATCTCCTGGAGGCTGCTCGCCGCACGGGCTGTAAACATTTCGTCTTTGCCAGCAGCTCCTCTGTTTATGGCGTGAACAAAAAAGTGCCTTTTGCCGAAGAAGATCCGATTCTGCAAACCATCAGCCCTTACGCGATGACGAAGATGGCGGGTGAGCAGATGTGCTCGAACTACAGCCACCTTTACGACATTAAGACGGTGTCTCTGCGCTTCTTTACGGTCTATGGGCCTCGTCAGAGGCCTGATTTGGCCATTTCCAAATTCAGCCGTTTGATTGAAGATGGCCTGCCGATCGACAAATATGGCGACGGACATACTGCGCGTGATTATACTTTTATCAGTGACATTATAGACGGTATTGTCGGTGCGCTGAACTACCGCTCGGGGCCGATCTGCGACATTTTTAACTTGGGCGGTTCGCAGACAGTCACGCTGAATGACCTGATCGCTACCATTGAAGAGGCGGTGGGTAAAAAGGCCATCATCAATCAACTCTCTGAGCAGCCGGGTGATGTGCCCCTGACCTCAGCTGATGTTAGTAAAGCGCAGTCACTGTTGCATTTCAAACCGACCACCGTCATCGCCCAAGGCGTTCCGAAGTATGTCGAGTGGTTCCGCCAGATGCGGACGGAAGGTGTGATTGTTTGCTAAGACCAAAATCTGAATTTCGTCTCATGCCCGAAGATGTCTATCAACCCATGACGCCCGCAGAGGTGCGCATCTTACGTGACCAATTGGATGCCAAGGGTAAAAAGCTGGTTTTTACCAACGGCTGCTTTGATCTTTTGCACGCAGGTCACGTTCGTTACTTGAATCAAGCTCGCGCGCTGGGGGATGCCATGGTCGTGGCCCTAAATTCAGATGCCTCCGTGCGTGAACTGAAGGGGCCCTCACGCCCAGTCAATCGTGAGCGTGATCGTGCTGAAGTCATGGCGGCTCTGCGCGCGGTGGATGCCGTGGTCATCTTTGGTGATATGCGCGCCACGGCTCTCATTGAAGCAATTCGCCCTCACATCTATGCCAAGGGCGGTGACTATACTGTGGACTCGCTGAATGCTGATGAACTGGCTGCGCTGAAGGCCGCTCGCAGTCAGATTAGCATCCTGCCTCTGGTGACGGGTCGGTCCACGACCAAGACCATTGAGCGCATGACCAAGCCTGCCGATGGAGTCGGCCCTCTTCGTTTAGGCGTTCTAGGTTCTGGCGTTGGGTCCAATCTAAAGGCCATTCTAAAGGCCATTGATGAACATGAACTCGATGCCGAAGTCGTCGTGGCCATTTCAGATGAAAAGGATTCCACGTTCTTGAAAACCGCCAAGTCGGCGAATGTGCCAGCCTTGTTTGTCGATGGTGGTCATAATCCCCGGCGGTTTTACGAATCTGCCCACAAGGAGATCGTTGAGCATTTGCAGCGTGCGCATGTAGAGGTGGTCGTTTTGGCAGGCTTCATGCGCATTTTAAAGGAGCCCATGCTCACCACCTTTGCCGAACGTATCGTCAATGTGCATCCCAGTCTTTTGCCGAAGTTTAAAGGTGCTCGTGCGGTGCAGGATGCCATTGATGAGGGGGAGCTGGAGACAGGTTGCACCGTGCATCTGGTGACGGCTGAGATCGACAATGGGCGTATCCTTGCCCAGGCCAAGGTGCCGATCCTGGTCGGTGACTCGGCGGAAGAGTTGCATCAGCGCATCAAGGTCGAGGAACATAAGCTTCTGCCAAAAGTGCTGGCGCAGTGGCCGCGAAAAGGTTGAAACCGCTCTGCCGAACCCCGTCTGGGCGCTTGCGTGACAGCCAGCTCAGTTTTAAAGACACAGCTTAACGCCCCATGTTCTCCCGCATCTTTGACCGCTATCTTGGCAGGCAAGTCCTCTCAGCCACGCTGATGGGTATCCTGCTGCTATGTGGCGTCATGGTTTTGGGGAATGTCTATAAGAAGCTAGACGAGTTGCTTGGCGGCACCCAGTTGCCCTTTGCGGTCATTGCTGAGTTTGTCGCGCTGATCATCCCTTTTTCGCTGATCTTCACCATTCCATGGGCCTTCCTGACCTCCATTTTGCTGGTGTTTGGCCGTCTTTCCGCCGACAACGAATTGGTCTCTCTTCGCATGACGGGTTGGTCCATGCCGCGCATTTGTGCCTCCGTCTTCGTGCTCTCTCTGGCACTCTCAGGCGTTTGTTATTGGGTGAATGTCGATATTGCGCCCATGGCAAAGAACCGCATGAAGATGCTCTTTTATGAGGTTGCTTTAGAGAATCCGGAGTCACTCTTTCAGCCAGGGCTGGTCCTGGAAAAAGTCCCTGGATTCCGCATCTACACCGAGCAGCGTGATGGCCGCAAGCTCACCGACCTGACAATCATTGAAATGCAAGGCTCACTGGCCAAGCGCATCATCCGAGCTGAGCGTGCCGTTCTAGAGACTGCCCCCGGCGTGCTCGACTTCACCATGCGTCTCTACAATGCGCAGATCGAGGCCATCAGCCACACTTCAGATAAGAAGGTGGACAAGATCGAGTTCTTAAACGCTGCCGAAACCGCGCTCACATTCCCCATGTCGCGGCTGCGCAATAGCTCGGTGAGGGTGAATGCGAGCATGAAAACCACTTCGGCCTTATCGGATGAAGTGGATCAAGCCGTGGATTCGGTGACACATCTCAAAATGGACCCCAAGCATGTCTCGCAATCCCGAACGGAGTTGCATAAACGCTTCAGCTTCTCCCTGGCCTGCTTCACCTTTGCCCTGGTTGGCATACCGCTGGGTGTGACGGCTCAGAGGCGTGAAACCTCGACTGGGTTTGCCCTCAGTCTCATGACCGCCACGGTTTACATTGGATTCATCATCTTTGCTGACACGCTCAATGATCAGCCAGGCTCCATGCCGCATCTGATCATGTGGCTGCCGAACGTTCTTTTCCTGGGCATTGGCGGTTGGCTCTTTTGGAAGTTGAGCCGGAAGTAGTCGACTTAGAGATGAAACTTCCCGCTCTGCCCCATGAAGGCGACTGGGTTTTCATAGGCCACCCGCTGGATCATTTCCGCTGTCCAGCCGCGCTGGCGCATGACCTGCATGGTCTTTGGGACAGCCAGTGGATCACTGATGCCCCAGTCACAGGCACTGTTCATCCAGATCCGTTCAGCATGACGGTGCTCAAGCATGTCGATGGCACGATTCGGCGTGCATTTACTCTCTGGATAGAGGGTGATGCCTGCCCAGAATCCCTGATCTAAAACATGATCAATGGTGTGTTCTTCGACATGGTCGATGATCACACGTTCAGGTTTGATTTTGGGGAAGTTTTTCAGCGCGTCCACGATCAGCCTGGTGCCCTTGAGTTTATCTTCCAAATGTGGCGTGTGGATCAGTACGAGTTGATCGTAATCCTGCGCTACCTGAACATGCTGCTCAAAGATGCGCAGCTCATTTCGGCTGTTCTTGTTCAGGCCAATCTCACCAATTCCCAGTACGCCCGGTTTGTCGATGAACTGCGGAATCAGCCCAATCACTTCCTCGGCCAACTTGGTGTCTTCAGCTTCTTTGGGATTGATGCAGAGCCAGGAAAAATGCTTGATTCCAAACCGCGCGGCACGCTTGGGTTCATATTCCGTGATCTGACGGAAGTAATCATAAAAGCCGTCGGCTGAGGCCCGATCAAACCCGGCCCAAAACGCGGGCTCACAAATCGCCTGACACCCTGCCAGAGCCATGCGCTCGTAATCATCCGTGGTGCGGCTGACCATGTGGCCGTGTGGTTCGATGTAATTCATGAGAGATTTGACGATGGTTGACGGTTGTTTACATTCGTTGACGATGGTGATCAGTGCAGGGGCAAAAGCGGCGGTTTGGAAAACGACGGTCAATCTCAGTCAACCATTGTAAACGATCGCCAACTTCATCACCCTCGATACGCTCCAATCGCGCCCTGCATGGTCGCTTTTTCGATGGGCTCAGTGCTAGGATCACTGAAACTGAGCAGCACTTCTTTGGCGCGGGTCGGCTGATCCAGAGACAGCAGAGCGATGGCGTTCTTCAGCGCTTGGACGCGAAAGTCGTCGGTCTGATTAGCGCGTTGCACACGGTCCAGGAAGGCAGCCAGGTCGATCAGCTTGCTGCGCGCATCCATGAACCCGAGGTCCACGAGATTCACCGTTGAGGGAGGAGTCCAGTCAGACATGAGATTGGCAGTTAAATGGTCATCGAGCTGTAGCCGCCATCGACCACCATTTCGTGGCCGGTGATGAAGGAGCTGGCTCCATTGGAGGCGAGTAGAAGAGCCGCAGCGACCAGCTCACGAGATTCGCCAAAGCGGTTTGCTGGGGTGTGGCGCATGATGTTTTCCACACGCTCAGGCGTCAGTACCTTGCGGTTCTGTTCAGCAGGGAAAAAGCCAGGCACTAAGGTGTTCACGCGGATGCCCAGTGGTGCCCATTCACGGGCCAGGTTCTTGCTCAGATTATGAACTGCACCTTTTGACATGCTGTAAGTGAAGACACGGCTCAGCGGCATCAGTCCAGACATGGAGCCCAGATTGATGATCGAAGCTGGGATCTTGTTTTCCACGAAGTACTTGCCGAAGACCTGGCAGGCCAAAAATACTCCCTTGGTGTTGATGTTCATGATCCGGTCATACTCCTCTTCAGAGATGTCCAGAAATGGAGTCGCTGAATTGACGCCTGCACCATTGACCAGGATTTGGCAGCCGCCAGAGCGTTCCTGAACCTGATCTAGCAGCAATTGCAGATCGGCTTTGCGGGAAGCATCGGCGCTGACGAAGTAGCCTTTACTGCCAGCCGCATGAATAGCGTCCAGACCTTTTTCTGCCTTCGCAGGATCACGGCCGACAAGCACGACTTCCGCCCCGGCATTGGCAAAGCCGCCAGCGATCGCGCCGCATAGTTCGCCTGTGCCTCCAATGACGACAGCGGTTTTACCTTGGAGAGAAAAAAGTTCAAAAATGGATGACATAGTTGGGGAAGGGGAATGAATTTTGGATCAAACAGGGCAGCGTGTCGAATCAAACCTGAAACGTCTTGGCCTTACTTCGACAAAGTCACCACGCATTCGAGATGTTTGGTCTGTGGAAAAAGGTCAAAGGGCTGAACTTTATTCAAGCTGTAACCCGCAGCAGTGAACAGCACCAGGTCACGCATTTGAGTGGCTGGATTGCAGGAAATGTAAACGACCCGCTTGGGTCCAAACGCAAACAATTGCTGCAGGAACTCCTCGCTACAGCCCGCGCGTGGCGGATCGATGATGACCACCGTTTCACTGCCCGCATGAGGTACTTGGGCAAAGATCTCGCGAGCATCCGCAGCGATGAATCGGCAATTCGTCAGTCCATTGATCTCCGCATTGTGTGCGGCTTTTTTGACAGCGGTTTCTGAAAGCTCCACACCCAGAACCTCTTGAAACTCCTTCGCCGCACTGATGCCAAAGAGGCCGCTGCCGCAGTATGCATCCACTAAAAACGTTGCTCCGCTGGCCTTCGCCTCTTCCACCGCATAGGCCACAAAGTCTGGCAGAATAAACGGATTGTTCTGGAAGAAGTCACCGGCCTGAAATTCAAACTTCACCGCACCGACTTGCTCCACTGCAATCGCATCGGCGCGAGTCAGGACACCCGTGGCTGTGGCCCGCATCAGCAGCGTGGCTCCATTTTTAAAGCTGCCTGCTCGGGCTGCTTCCCGCACTTGCGTCAGTTGTTCATTCAGCGCTGGCATCGCGATGGGGCATTGTTCCACATCCACCATGCTATTGCGGGTGCCCACTCGGAGAAAGCCGATCTCTGCCACGGCTCCATCCTTGGGCTTATGAAAGTGCGGCGTGATCTTTGAGCGATACCCATACTGCGTGGGCGAGGCAATCACTGGCAGCACTGGGTGCTCGATCTTGGCCATGTGCAGCAGCAGTTCTTCCACTTGCCGGCGCTTCCACGCGATCTGTTTATCATAGGCTAGATGCTGGTACTGACAGCCGCCGCAGGTACCGAAAAGGGAACACACCGTCGGCACGCGCTCGGCAGAAGGCTCCAGTACTTCCACCAGATCAGCGTTGCTGTAGTTCTTGTGATTGCGGTAGATGCGGCATTTCACCAGTTCACCTGGTAGAGCAAACGGCACAAACACCACCCAGCCATCCACTCGTGCCACCCCGTTGCCTTCGTTGGTGAGGTTTTCGATTCGGACCTCCAGCTCTTGGTGGTAGGTGAAGGGGATGGGAACAAACTTGCGTGGCTGCATCTCATGCCTTTAGCAGTCGCCGATTGAAGATCAACTCAGCAGCACATTTGAGTGAACGATCCTGATCCAGACGAAGATTGTGTGAAAATGTTTAACTTTATGCTTGCAGGATTCTCATCTTGTCGCAAGATAACGGCCCGCCAGAAAAGCGGGTGTAGCTCAGTGGTAGAGCATCTCCTTGCCAAGGAGAATGTCGCGCGTTCGAATCGCGTCACCCGCTCCATTTGTTCACGATAACATTTGGAGTACGGTTAATGGCTCTAATTAGACTTCACTGGCCTTTTAAGTTTCCCCAACTCCTACTTGGACAACGGCGTCCCTGCCTGAAGTGGGGCCAAACCAAGAGCGAAGAAGTCCTAAATTCCTGGTTTCTGACCTTACCCCACTCGCTGCCTTTCATTTTCTTTCTTCGACGACAATGGGAGCGGTGACGATCTCTGCGGCAATGCCGCGCAGGTGGAGGTCGAGGAATTGGTTCACGCGTTCGTCAAGCATGGGGCTTTTGAAGCCGTGGCCACCGTTGGTCATTTCTTGGAAGAGGGACGGGACACCGGCTTTTTGCAGGGCGGAGTGAAGCTCTTGGCCCTGAGCAAAGGGAACGAGGGGGTCTTTGTTACCGTGAGCGGTGAAGAAGGGGGCGTCGCCTTTGGAGACGTGGGTCACAGGTGAGGCTTCTTTGGCGGTGGCTTCCCGCTCCTGGACAGGACCACCAAGCAGAAGGGCTTCTGGGTAGTCCTTGTCCTTAGAGCGTTCCACGGCGCTGGGTTGCCTGACCATGGTGAGAAAGTTTTCGGGGCCGAAGTAATTGATCACGCAGGTGACTTGGCTGGTTTGATCCAGGTGTTTGCCGAGCTTGCCTTCGAGGTCCTTCACATCGCCACTGGTGCCCAGAAAGGAGACGAGGTGTCCGCCTGCGGAGGTGCCCCAAACGGCGATTTTGCTGGCATCGAGCCCGTGCTCTTTGGCGTTGGCTTTGATCCAGCGGATGGCTGCTTTGCAATCGTGGATCTGGGCAGGCCACTGAGCTTCGTTGGTGAGGCGGTAGCCAATAGAGATGCCTGCGTAGTGACCGCTCTGGACGAAGCGGGCGAGGTTGTTCAGGCCGCTGGCTTTGTCGCCTCCTTTCCAGCCGCCGCCGTGGATGAAGGCGATGACGGGCAGGGCCTCCGTAGAGGAGCGTTTTTTGGGAAGATAGAGATCGAGCTTCTGACGTGGATTGTCGCTGTCTGCATAGGGCAGGTCAAGCAAGGCCTCAATTCCAGCGGGGATGGCGCGTTGGTTGGTTTTAGCGTCTGGTCCTTTGGGTCGGCTAAGAGCTTTGAGGTGCTCGGCTTTGGAAATGCTGCCGCTTTTGTCGGTGTCGACCCGATCAAAATGGGCGCGTAGACGATCGGGCAATTCCTGGCGGTCGAGTTGGCCATCATGGTTTAGATCCATCTGCTCAAACAACTTGGCGGCTTTTCCCTCGGGGCTTGGCTGCTGGGCGTGGCAGGTGAGAGCAGTGGCGCAGAGGAGTAGGCAGAGGTATTTCATGATCGGGCAGGGTAAACTCCGGTATGGGGAGGAAAGTTGCAGAGAAGAGTGGTGCGGGTTTGCACTTCCTGATAGACTGCTATTAATCCGCACCATGCCAGCAGCCGAAGATCTCAAGAATGTCCCGCGTCACATCGCCATCATCATGGATGGCAATGGCCGCTGGGCCAAGGAACGTGGCTTGCCTCGCACTGAAGGACATCGCCAAGGTGCGGAGACGGTGAGGCGTGTCACGGAGGGGTGCAGTGAGCTTGGGGTGGAATTTCTGACCCTGTATGCTTTTTCCTCAGAGAACTGGAAGCGCCCGCAGCGTGAGGTGGAAGCACTGATGCATTTACTGGAGTTGTTTTTGCGCGAGAAGACGCCTGAAATGCTGGAGCAAAACATCCGCCTCCAGGCCATCGGCCGACTGCATGATCTGCCGCAGAGTTGTCAGGCGCAGTTGCACCGATCCATTGAATCGACCTCTCAAAATACGGGGCTGACGCTGATCCTGGCGCTGAGTTACGGGGGCCGTGAGGAGATCATTGATGGCGTGAAGAGCCTGATCGAAAGCGTGGAGCGTGGGCATTTGGATAAGGGCATGATTGATGTGGATGTCTTCAGCAAGCATCTCTACACGCGCTACTATCCTGATCCAGACCTACTAATCCGCACGAGTGGTGAGATGCGCCTGTCTAACTTCCTGCTGTGGCAGTTGAGCTACACGGAGTTTTACATCACGGACAAGTTTTGGCCTGACTTTGGCAAAGAGGAATTGATTGAGGCTGTGAATGCCTATGCGAAGCGGCATCGGCGCTTTGGGGCTGTCTGAGGTGTCTTGCTATGAAAGCGCTTTCATTGACCGAACCGGGATGTTTGACCCTGATGGATCTGCCTGAGGCTGCGGCTCCTCTGGCTGGTCAGGCGCTGGTAGCGATCCGTGCGATCGGTATCTGTGGGACGGATATCAGCGGTTTTTTGGGCAAGATGCCCTTCATCGAGTATCCGCGCATTCTGGGCCATGAGCTAGGCGTGGAAGTGCTAGCTTTAGGGGATGGTGTGACGCACTTGAAGATAGGGGATCGCTGTTCGGTGGAGCCGTATTTGAATTGTGGTCATTGTCATGCCTGTCGACAGGGGAAAACGAACTGCTGTGAGACGCTGCAGGTGCTGGGGGTGCATGGGGATGGCGGCATGCGTGAGCGCTTAATCCTGCCTGCTGATAAATTGCATCCCTGCAACGAGTTGAGTTTTGAGCAATTGGCTCTGGTAGAGACTCTGGCGATTGGTTGCCATGCGGTGAATCGCGCTAGCATTCAGCCTGGAGAGGATGTGCTGATCATCGGTGCGGGTCCGATCGGGCTGACGGTACTCGAGTTTGCCCGGCTCACGGGATCGGTGATCACAGTGCTGGATTTGAGCGACTCTCGGCGCGCGTTTGTGAAGCAACATTATACAGGCGTTCGTGTGGTTGAGAGTCTCCCAGATGAGCCCTGTGCGCAGGTGGTCTTTGATGCCACTGGCCACCCTGGATCCATGGCGAGGACTCTGACTTTGGTGCGATTTACTGGACGAATTGTCTATGTCGGGATCACCAAGGAACCGGTGCTGCTGGATGATCCGTTGTTTCACCGCCGTGAGTTGACTCTGCTAGCCAGTCGGAATGCGGTGAGTGCTGACTTTCCGCGTATTCTCGGATTGATCCAATCAGGCCAGATTGATACGCGCCCCTGGATCACGCACCGTTGCGGGTTTGAAGAGCTGCCCGTGCAGATGGCGGAGTGGGTGAAGCCTCTTTCAGGTGTGGTGAAAGCGGCGGTGCAGGTGAAGTGAATTTTTCCCCTCGCATCCGGCTTTGTCCTGCTCATAGCTTTGCGAGTGGACGATAAGGATTATAAAGTGAAGTTGGAGATTTTCGAGGGCCCCCTCGATCTTCTCCTGTATCTCATCAAGAAGGATGAGATCGGGATCTATGAAGTCTCGATTGAGCGTATCACAAAGCAATACCTGGCCTACATCAATACCTTCAAGATGCTGAATGTGGAGCTAGCCAGCGAGTTCATCGTCATGGCAGCCAATTTGATGTACATCAAAAGCCGCGAACTGCTGCCGCAAACCCTGCAACCACCGGAGGACGATGCCGACGAGGAAGATCCAAGATGGGAGCTGATCCGTCAGTTGGTGGAGTATAAAAAGTTCAAGGATGCCGCTCAATTTCTGGGTCACCAAGAGATCAAGGGAGATGAGTTCTTTGCCACGAATCCAGAGCCGCTGGATCTTTCGGAGCAGCCTGACATCGTGGGTGAGGTGGGTATTTTTGATCTGATTCGGGCTTTCCAGCGCGTGTTGAAGCGCTTCGAGAATACGACCGATATTCGAGAGATCGTGAGTGACCGCTACACGGTGGCTGATAAGATCGAGCATTTGCTTGAAGCCATTCCAATGGGGGCCAGAGTGCGCTTTGAGAACCTGTTCAGCGATGCGGCAAGTCGAGTGGAAGTGATCGTGACTTTCTTAGCGGTGCTGGAGCTTATGAAACTGAATCATCTGATGGTCGAGCAGGAGCAGATGCTAGGTGAGATCGTGGTGATCCGGCCCGTGAAGTGAAGGCTGCTCAATAAGGCTGATTTGTCCAATTCCACTCATTGTGAGTAGTTGCTGGTTTTCGGAATGGAGAGCTGTTGGCCCAGCAAGCAAGGTTCGTGCAAAGGATTTGACCTGATTCATGATGGTAACTGTGGTTTGAGTGGAAAGGATATTCTTGGTTGCTTTAAGTTCTCGCATTTTGCTCCGCCCTTGTTCATCTTGGCAGCATGTCCAATCGAATCCCCACCTATGCTCAGCGCCGTCGCCATGCGATGGTGTCTGCTTGGCGCGGAGTGGACGAAGGGCCGATTCTGGATCTGCCTGCGCTGAGTGTAGCGGATCTTGTGGGAAAGATCGTTGCCCAGGCGGGGATTGCCGATCGAATGAAGCTTGAGGAAGTGTTGGCTGCCTGGCGTGACATCGTGGGTGATTTCCTGTTTCAGCATTCGCGTCCCGACTCCATCCTGCGTGGAGTTTTGATGGTGCGTGTACTTCAACCAACGGTTCATCATGCTTTGGCCATGGAGCGGACACGCATTTTAAAGAAGTTACAAACCCAACTCAAAAGCGCTGGCATCAAAGATGTCAGGCTGAAGCATGGCTGATCCCTGAAGCACATGGACTGGAACGACTGGCTGACCATTCTGCGCTGGCGCGCAATCGAGGAAGGAGATACCGAAGGTCTGCTCCTGACCCAAGAACGGCGTCGCGAGGCTACGGGCCGCACCTGTGCGGGACTGACGTCTGAAATGATCCAAAGTGATCGCATTAGCAACCGTGAAGAGGCATTCTTATTGCGTCGATCTCGCAAGCTTGAACAGGAAGTCATCGGCTGGAGCGGATCGCTTGTTAGGGTCATGGAAAGGCTCACGGTTGTCCAAGGGCGTACTTCATGGATGATTGCTGGCTGGATTGCAGCGCTCCTATTAGGCTATGCCGTTTCTGGGCTAGGGCAGGAAGCTGAGTTTAATCTTTTAGCTCTGCCATTAGTCGGCGTCTTGGCTTGGAATGGGGTGATCATGGCGGCGGCCTTGGTTCTTGAGTTGAAATCGGAAGGACGCAGCCCCATGCTTGAATGGTTGGCGCGTTGTCTGAGTCCGAGTCCCGCGGACCGCAGTGGTGAAGGGGACGTGCCCACTGGAATGTCTGTGGATCAGCGCTTTTCTCAGCTAGCTGATGCGCCTGCCTTGGAGCGCTGGCAGCGACGTTTCCGGGCTTGGCTACACGTGGGGGCTGCGATGTTGGCTTTGGGTAGTGCTGTCGGCCTGTATGTTCATGGTTGGTCAAAGGAGTATCGTGCGGTCTGGGAAAGTACCATACTTTCTGACCAGCAGGCGCAGAGTTTCTTTGGCACACTCTTTAAGCCAGCTTCTTCAGCGCTGCGCTTACCGTTGCCTTTGGAGAAGCTGCTGAAAATGCAACGCACTCAGGGGAAGGTTGCCTCACCTTCGCCTGCTCTGCCGTGGATTCACCTCTATGCAGGTACGCTTTTTTTACTCGTCATCGTGCCACGGCTTTTATTGGCTGTCTTGAGCGTCTGGCGCGCTCATGCGGTCATGTTAAATAGGATGCGCTTACTGGGATGGAAAACTTATCTCATCCGCACACTACGTAGTGTCGAAGGTGGTCAGGAAGTCATCACCGTGCTCATTCATGCCACGGATGCCACACCCATTCATCGTGAAGTTTGGACTCGTGGCGTTCGGGACCGCTTTGGGCGTATGATTGGGACGGAAATGATCCCCGTGCCTTTGGGGGATGAAGATGATTTTGTCGCTGAATGGAAGCCCGCTCATTCGCGAGTCTTTGTCGTTTTTAATCTAGCGACAACCCCTGAATTGGAGGTGCAGCGTCGTTTTGTGTTGGATGTGAAGCAAGTTCTGACGAGTCGCCAGCGTGATGCCGAACTCATTGTGCTGTTAGACGCCACCAGTATTGGCAATCGCTGGTCTCCGGACAAGCTCGCTGGTCGTGAAAAACTTTGGACTGAAATGCTGCAAGGAGTAGCACAAGAGATCATCATCGCCGCTCGTCGAGCAGGGATTTAACCTTCATCTTTCATAGAGCTTATGTGGTGGTCCTACGAAGATATCAAAGAACAGAAAAAGCGTCTTGAACGTGAGATCGCTAAGCGAGTGAAACGTGGGGAACGCTTTGAGGTGCTATCAGCACCAGAAGGTCAAAAGAAGCTTTGCACGACCTTTTGGGGACAGGCGTGGTGTCGAAATCTTGAGTCCTATCAGCTATATGAATCACGCCTGCCACGCGGGCGCAGCTATCTCCGTCAGGGGAAGGTCTATAACCTGGAAATTACGCCCGGAAAACTTAATGCCGTTGTTGCTGGATCAGAGCTTTACGACACCAGCGTCAGCATTAAGCCCTTGCCCGATCAACAATGGCAGGAAATCGTCCAATCCAGTGCAGGGCAGGTTAGTTCCATGCTGGATCTACTTTCTGGCAAGCTCGGTGATGGGCTGATGAAAGTGCTGACAGATCCTCAAGACGGCCTTTTCCCCAAGCCCAAGGAGATCCGCTTTGACTGTTCCTGCCCGGATTATGCGGACATGTGTAAGCACGTCTCAGCCATCCTCTATGGCGTCGGAGTGATGCTGGATAGCAAGCCAGAGCTTCTGTTTACTTTGCGTGGGGTCGATCAGGCTGAGCTTTTAGCCAATGCCAGTTCCCGGACAATGGACGATCTCGATACCGGCACTGAACTCGGAGGCACGGATCTTTCGGCTCTTTTTGGCATTGATCTAGGCGAACTGACTTCAGCGGAGCTTCTGCCTTCTATGCCGAAGAAAAAGAAGGCACCTTCGAACAAAGTGACCACCAAGAAGTCGGCTGAAAAGAAAGCGCGCGTTTCAAAGCTACCCGCCAAGAAATCAGCCCATAAAAAAGCCCGGTCGATTTGACCGGGCTTCACTGAGTTTGTGGGTTTAAGTTTTACCAGCAGGAGTTGCCGAAGCCACGGTTGAATCCGCCTCCAATGAAGGGGCCTCCACCGAAACCGCGCGGACCGCAGCCACCGCCGAAACCAGAACCAACGGAGATGCTGGTAAAGCTGGAGCGGCCACCATAGCAAGGATTTCCGTAGCCGATGGGGCCTCCATAACCATAACCGACACGGCGATACATGACTGGAGCTGGACGACCATAATAGCCGACATTGTTGCCGTAATAGCGTTGATCGTTACTGGCACCGAGCGTAGATCCTGCCAAGCCGCCTAGAAGAGCGCCTATGGCGGCACCTTCAAGACCACGACCGCTCTGATTGCCAATGATCCCACCGACCGCGCCACCACCTAGAGCGCCAACGACCGTGCCGCGCTGTTGGCCTGGACCTGGTCCCCCGTAGTAGCCGCCGTCATAGTAGGGGCTCACGCAGGAGGTGAAAGTGAGGGCGATACCAAGGACACCGACAGTAGCCAGATGACGAAGGGATATTTTCATGATGTTTTTTGTTTGGATAGGCTGCCTCAATGGTAGCAATCTCTCAGACGCGAGTCTGACAGAATCATTCATTCAAAAAGCATTTTTTTTGGGACTTATAAAAACAGCAAAACGCCCATCCTAAAGAAGCGCGTCCTCTGATAACAAAACTCAAGCTTTCACGAGCTTAGCGGAAGCAACGAGTCCTTCGTCGGAGACGATTTTTCCGGTCAGCTCAGTTTTGCAGTCCCCTTTGAGTTCATCGCGGAACTTCTTGATGAAGCTTTGAGTCGGCCATGAGGCGGCTTCGCCAAAGGCGCAGATGGTTTTGCCTTCGATCTGATTCGCCACTGTTTCCAGGGTATCCACGTCATCTGGGCTGGCGGTGCCGCCGACGATGCGGTCGCTGATCTTTTTCATCCACAGGCTGCCTTCGCGGCAAGGGGTACATTGGCCACAGCTTTCGTGGGCGTAGAAGTTGTTCAGGTTATTGATGACCCAAGTCATGCTGCGACTGTCATCCATAATGATGACGCCGCCTGAGCCGGCCATGGTTCCGCATTGCGCCATGGTGTCAAAGTCCATGGGGATGTCCATGATGCCGATCTCACGGCCATCTTTGAGTTTATAGGTTTCGTCTGCACGCAACACTTTGGATGAACTACCGCCTGGAATGATTGCCTTCAGTTTGCGCCCTGGCTTGAGGCCGCCGCAAAGGACGTTGATGACTTCACCCATGGTGACTTTGCCCACTTCAACTTCGTAGTATCCTGGATTCACGACGTCACCACTGACACAAAGAATGCGTGTACCTGTGTTGTTCGGCGTGCCGAGCTTGGCATACTCCGCGCCACCCATCTGGAGGATGTGCTTCACATGGCAAAGGGACTCGACATTGTTAACGATGGTCGGGCTCATTTAGAGGCCGAGGGCAGCTGGGAAGTAAGGTGGTTTGATGCGCGGGTAGGGGCGCTTGCCTTCGAGAGATTCAATCAAGCCTGTTTCCTCTCCGCAGATGTAGGCACCTGCACCGCGATGCACGTAGATCTCACAATCAAAGCCAGTTCCGAGAATGTTTTTTCCAAGGAAGCCGTTGGCCTTGGCTTCGGCGATGGCTTTTTCGACGATCTTTGCCGCATGCGGGAATTCCTCGCGAATGTAAATATAAGCTAGCTTGGCATTGACCGCAAAGCACGCGATGGCCATGCCTTCAATGAGCTGGTGCGGGTCCTGATGCAGGATGTAGCGATCTTTGAAAGTGCCCGGCTCCGATTCATCAGCGTTGCAGATCAAGTAAACAGGCTTGGTATTGGTAGGCGGAATGAAACCCCACTTCACGCCAGTAGGGAAGCCTGCGCCGCCACGACCACGCAGGCCGCTAGCTTTGACTTCGTTGATGATGGCACTTTTTTCCATCTTCAGTGCAGCCTTCATCTGCTCATAACCACCGTCCTTCAGGTAGCATTCGATGGACGGGTCGTAACCGACTCGGTCGATGTTTTTGAAGATCAGACGATTTTCGCGGGAATGGGGCTCTTTGCCGGGGAGGTACTGGACTGCCATGGTTTTAGTATCCAACTACGATAGAGACGGGCAAGTGGCTTTGTGAAAAATTTCACAAGCAGAGAAACCTCGACTTTTTTGCCTCTGGGGGCGCAAAAGACCCTTTTCCGAGGATTTGACTCAAAACGTGGTTGTCAATTAATAGCACTGGTTTCGGTTGTAATAGCCGGAATGGTGGTGATTGCGTTGATAATGGCGACCATTGTTGTTATTGGCGAGGCTGTAGGCAATGAGACCGACCGCAGCGGCACCGATTAAGGCAGCGCCTGGTTCTACGACCTGGCGTGGTCGGCCGTATTGATCATAGGCGGTGGTGCAACTAGAGCCAAAGCTCAGGAGAAGAAGGGCGAAGATGGTGTTCTGAAGATGCTTTTTCATGGCATCAATAAGACGGTCCCTTTCCCAGGTTATTCAGTCAGTTTGCTATTGAGTTCATGCACGCAGGAAATGTCTCCAAAGTGCGGGGGCAATGAACTTGGCGAGAGCTTGCCAAGTGAAGCGTCTGCTGTTTGAATCAACGCCCAAAGGCCTGAATGAAAGCGACTTCGAGAGCCAGGCCTTCATTGACGTTGGTGTGTAGATGCTGGTCGAGCTGACGGAGGTAGCGGATGCGCTTGGCGGTGTCTTCAGGGGACCAACGTTGGGCTAGCTGTGCGGTAGCTTCCCGATATTGGCTGAGATCGAGATGTTCCGCGCCCACCTGCTGACGGGCGATGTCGCCCATCCAAGCTAGCATGAGGTCCATGAGGGCGTCCCGACGCTGGAGGTAGGCGGCTTCGATCTGAGCGGTGACTTCTTCTTCACGCTGTTTGAGCCATGAGCCGTCTGTGGTTTGTTTGTAGTGGTCCTGCTCTTTCTCAAACTCCGCTTCCTGCTCCTCTTTGATCTCATCGTAAAGGGCATCGATAATGGCCTGAAAGTCTGCCTTCAGGGCCAAGGCGGCTGAGATACTGCCGCTGGCGCGGGTGGCGAGTTGCTGGAGAACGGTCAGGAGCTTTTGCTCATGTCCATCAAACTTCCGTGCCTCGGCCGGCGGCAGGAGCGGGATCTCGATGACGCGTGAGAGGATCGTCGTCAGGAGCTGGCCGGGCTGTGAGGTCAGGAGCAGGAGTAGAGTGCGGTCAGGTGGCTCTTCGAGTGTTTTTAAAAAGGCATTCTGTGCCTGCACATTCATGCGTTCGGCATCGACGATGATGCCAAGTTTAAATCCGCTGGGCCCCGTGGTGCGGTGGATCATGCGCTCGAGATAGCGGATGGTGCCGACTTCACTGGCATCATCGCCGATGGTGATGCGGCGTGATTTACTTTGAGGGCGCAAGATGACGGCTCCTTCCTGAGCCCAATCTTCCAGAGTCGAGTGTCTGGCAGGGCTGATAAGGCTGAGTACTTTTGTGGCAAAGCCTTCTAAATCGGTGCCGCGTGGACCGGTGATCATGTAGGCATGACCCAGACGACCGAGCTGCTGGGCGCGTTTAAGGAGAGACAGGGCGTGATCGGTTTTAAATGGCATGTCGGCGGGTTTCGATCAAGGTTAAAAGACTGGCGTGAATGGCTTCTGGACTTCGGTCGGCATCGACAATAGCGATGCGCTCTGGCTCGACCTTTGCCTGCTGGAGATAGCCCCGGCGGACTTTTTCAAAGAAGGCGCGGGGTTGATTCTCCATGCGGTCAAGCTCGCGGCCAGTGGCATGGATACGGCTCCAGGCGGTCTCTGTATCAAGATCCAGCAACACTGTGAGATGAGGCAGGGTGTCTCCAACGGCAAAGGCATTGATGGCCTGAACGCTAGCCAAGGGTAAGCCGCGGGCGATGCCCTGATAAACGGTGGTGGAATCTAAAAAGCGGTCGAGGATGACAAAGACGCCAGCGTCTAGCAAGGGACGGACCTTTTCCCGCACCAACTGCGCGCGGCTGGCGGCAAAAAGAAGCAGTTCGGCTTCCGGCGTGAGCGTTTGGCCTTCTTTAGAATGCTGGAGTAGGTGGCGGATCTGCTCACCGATGGCGGTGCCGCCTGGTTCGCGCATGACTTCTACGGTTTGACCCTGGGCCTTTAGATGGGCAGCCAGCAGGGTGATCTGGGTGGACTTGCCACAGCCTTCGGAGCCTTCAAAGGAGAGGAGGAAGCCGGGTAGGGGAGTCATGGGGCTGGACGTGCTGGGCAGAGGGTGAAGTTAGCGGACTTTTTAGCGTGTGGGTGCCCGATGTCGAACAAAAGCATTTTCGTTTTGGCAAAGTGAGCTGGCGCGTTTATCTGAACATTCCCCATGACACCCCTCTCAGCCTATCAATTCGGCAGCCGTGAATCGAAGCATGCCATCGAAGAAGATCTCGTTTTTGCGCCTAAATTTGATGAGCACGGTCTGATCGCCGCAATGGCGATCGATTCTGAGACGAATGAGCCGCTGATGCTGGCCTACATGAATGAGGAGTCTCTGCGCATGACCTTGCAGCTAGGGCAGGCCGTGTATTACAGTCGCAGTCGGAAAACTCTGTGGCACAAAGGCGCCAGCAGTGGCGAGTTTCAGGAAATTTTAGAAATCCGCACAGATTGTGATCAAGACGCGCTGATCCTGAAGGTGAAACAACATGGCGGCGGCTGCTGTCACACGAAGCGCTCGAACTGTTTTTACCGCAAAGTGATCACGCCTGCTGAAGGCGGTCTGGTCACGCTGGAAAAGTAAATGATAACACGCTGATGCCCGCACTTGATTACCCGCCGCCGCTGCAACGATTGATCGCTCAGATCAAGTCGCTGCCCGGACTGGGCCCCCGCAGTGCTGAGAGACTGGTGCTCTGGTTGCTCCAGGATGGCGGACGCGTGGAGCCGCTGATGGATGCTTTAGGCGATCTGGTGGCCCGCGTTCATGCCTGTGATCAGTGTGGTTTTTTTATCGAAAAAGAAACGGATTGTGCGCTTTGTCAGAGCCCCAAACGCCAGCAAAAAATCATCTGTGTGGTGGAGCAGGCTGCGGATGTGTTACGGCTGGAGCGTTCAGGCGCTTTTCAGGGGTTATATCACGTTTTAGGCGGTAAACTTTCGCCTTTGGACAATGTGACGCCTGATGATCTGCGGATCGAACCCCTGCTGGCGCGGGTAAAGACCCTGCATGTGGAGGAGGTGATCCTTGCCGTGGGTTCCGATGTCGAAGGTGAAGCAACGGCGAGCTACCTTAACGACCTAC
Organism: Verrucomicrobiaceae bacterium; assembly: GCA_027489965.1. Classification (GTDB taxonomy): domain Bacteria; phylum Verrucomicrobiota; class Verrucomicrobiia; order Verrucomicrobiales; family Verrucomicrobiaceae; genus Prosthecobacter. The sequence goes on along the minus strand of JAIXZA010000011.1, from coordinate 5,432 downwards.
TACGCTCTGAGGGGCTTACGGTTTCCCGCCTAGCCCAGGGCATGCCTGCTGGCGGTGGCTTGGATCATGTGGATGAGCTGACTTTGTATCAGGCTCTGCAGGGTCGCCGGAAAGTGTGAGGATCTCAATAGGTGAAAAGGTCACTGACCTTCCACTCGCTCTCCAAGGCTTTTCCTTGAAGCTTCATGGTCTTATTCATCGCTGCCGTGATACGGCGCTGCATATGAGTGGTGAGTCTTCGACCTTTGCGTCCGCGTTGCACGGCTTTGTGCGTCAGAGGTTCTTCACAGGCCGCGACGATGTCATGATTGTCGAGTGAGTGCTCGGTTATCAGGGCGTCTAATGGCTGGGAGCCGAGATTGCGCTCTACGGTGTCGGTTGTTTCTTCAGGCATGGAAAGGTGGATTCGGGGCAGGGCAGTCCATATCATCCTGGCAGATTAGATCAAGACGTGTCTGCTTGTTTGAGCGGCTCATTGGACGTCTTTTTTGAATTTAGAATCCGAATCGGTGATTGGCATTAGGAACTTTCTGGGTAGTTGTTTGGGTCTTGTTCTCTTGTTTTCATATGAAGCTGCTTTTTCACGTTCTGATCGTCTTATTGGTCTTGGCCCACGCACAGGCGGCCCCTTCGGCGGATGAGCAGGCGCGTTTTTTGGCTGGGTTAAATGTGGACGGCTCTGCCTTGGAGCCTTTGGCTCGAGAGCAGACTTGGCAGGATCATGCGGCTGAATTTCACCGCGCCTGGTCTGATTTAGAGGAGCGGCAACTTTCTCAGATTCGTACCTGGGTGCCGAGTTCTTTGGCCTCTATTTACAGCGACCCGAGTCCACTTTTTTACATGTTTAGCGGGCCGGATTTTCTTTATGCGAATGCATTCTATCCCAATGCCTCCACTTACATCTTATGTGGGCGTGAGCCCGTGGGTATGATTCCTGATGTGACGGCGCTGAGTTCTGAGGCACGTTCTGCAGCCCTGAAAAATATGCGGACAGCTCTGAATGCGATTCTCAGCTTTAGCTTCTTTATTACCGCAGATATGAAGACCGATCTGACGCAGACTCAACTCAGTGGTACGCTACCAGTGCTTTATGTTTTCTTGTCGCGCATGGGATGTCGTATTGAAGAAGTGAAGCTTCTAGGACTTAGCGCGACAGGCGAACTGACTCAAGAGAGATCCAAAACTCCAGGGGTGCGAATCACCTTCCTTGGAACAACGGGTAAAACTCAAACGCTCTATTATTTCACCACAGATCTATCGAATTGGGGTATCAAGGATAATCCAGGATTCATGCAGTTTTGTGACAAGCAAGGGGTGGGTAATGGCTTTGCGAAAGCGGCTTCTTATTTGATGCATCTGAATGAGTTTACCACTGTGCGTGACTTTTTGTTAAACAAGACGCGGCATATGATTCAGGATGATAGTGGGATTCCGTTTCAGTATTTTAAACAGTCGGATTGGATGACCACTTTGTATGGTCATTATGCGGGTCCTATTGATTTGTTTAAACAACACGAGCAGGCTGATTTACGTGCTGCTTTTGCTGCGGAAAAGCCGGGAGATCTACCTTTTGGGGTAGGTTATCAATGGCGTCCTGGAGTGTCGTCTTTGATGGTCGGATCATCCATGAAGCGGGCGCCAAAGGCTGAGGCTGTGGCCGAGCCTGTGACTGAATGAGGCGGTAGCTATCTGACTGGCATCAACGCTATTTCCTGAAGAAAGATCCAGTTGCGAGTGATGAGTGCGCTGAGAAAGATGGCAATGAAAAAAGTGATGGGCAAAGATAGCGATTTCCAATGATCCATTGCCCGCTCAAGCCCAAGGCCAACAGCGACAATGACGTTCCCTGTCCATAAGCAGGCATGGAGAAGAATGGTATCTCGGCTACCATACCATTCCAGTGCAGCGATGCTCCACATGAGCATCGCAAAGACACCAAGGGTGAACGGTTCCACCTGTGCCCGCCAAACAAGACCTGCGAAAGCCAGAGCCAGAATGAGGAGCCAAGCACCAGTCAGCCCTCTGCGTAGGTCTAAAGCAGACCATTGAGTCTCTCCGACGACGACTTTTTTTCTGCTGGCGTCTGTTTGTGTTGTCACTTGGGCTGGGGCTACGACATTGGATACGAACACCTCTCTAGCAACAACTGCCTGTGTATCGCGTGATGACTGCCACCTTTTGCTGAATGAGCACCAGCTAGCTAAACTGGTTGGTAAAGCTGTGGAAGTAGGGTAGATCATCCGCTGTATGTTAGCCAAACTGAAGCTGAGTGTGATGGCTGCAAACACCATGATAAGTGGACGTAGAGCGAAACTGCCCGTTTGATCGCGATCTTGTGCGCAGCGCACTAGCGCCATTAAGAGGCAGGGGATGATACTGCCCACAAAGGTGCTGATGGCATATGTGGCAGCAAGCACAAACCAGGCACATCTTACTAAGGAACCACGTGCAGTCACCGCAATAAGTGCAGTCACACCGAGCCCAGCAAATGTCCAAGTTTGGGGTAAAGGAGTCAGCACCCAAGTACATGTGCTGGCACCAAAACACATGGCTAGGAGAATGGCACGTATCGTTGGGGTGCCGGTCCATAGAAGCGTATGGTAGATCATCACGACGGCAAGCGCACCAGCTATGCTTGTCAACATGGCAACAGCATGCTTTCGTGCACTGCTCTGATCCTGGCCTAGTGATTGCCAGAAATGAATGCACAGCCGCGCTATAGGCTGATGAAGAATCGTGAAGGCAGGATGTAGAGGGCTGATCTTATCGTGATTAGCTGTCCTGTCGGATGATAAATCATTGAAGACACTCTGCGTTTCAGCTCCAAATATGATCCCGTCACGAACATAGATAGGAGTGTTTTGAAATTTGAGATGGGCGGCAAAAAAAAGGCTGTAAAAGCTAACAGCAAGGATAGCTCCCATGCCCCGCCAACGTGTTAAAACACGAGATGTTGCTGTAGGTCGCTGGCGGGTAGATGGGCGCATGGATCCCCTGGTTTCGTATTAGCGAACCTTGACTCAAAGACGATGACGTTCGACTCAGAAGTACTTTTTGGTAAACAGCAGGCGTGCAAGTTCTGCATGGCGCGCCTGCAATTTCTTGAGTCGTTGCTGATGAGAATCGACACTGAGTAAGTCGCCTGGATACTGCACCCTCATAACGTCGCACTGAGCATACAGTTGATCGATGGCGATCTTTAGCTCCTTAAGCTTCCGTGATTCGTCTGGGGTGATGCGGGCTTCAAAAATGGTGTGGTGCAAGATGTCGGTCTCGCGTTCCAAGAAGGAAACGGCATTGGGCAACGATTTGGGGCCACCAATGAGGGCACCTGAATCAGGGTCCACTTGGGGAGCTTTCGGCAAGAAGCGTCCGGGCTTTTGTGGAATGACGGATTGCGGTTCTGCTGGCAAGCCACCTTCTCTTGGGTCGATGATCGTTGGTGTGATGAAGAGCATGAGGTTTTTGTGGTTCTTGCTCTTGCTGTCATAACGGAAGGCTTTACCAAGAATGGGAATGCTTTGGAAGAAGGGAACGCCAGCTTTACCTTCGCGCTCACGGGCTTCATCCAGTCCTCCGACTGCCACGGTGTATCCTGAGTCCACTTCAACTGGGGCTGAATAAACACGGGAGGAGGCTACCGGATACGGATTGCCTGCGATGGTTTCTGTTCCGACAATACTCGAGACAGTCACCGACATATTGAGAAGGATTTTTTCTCCATTCATTCGCTTGGGTAGGATATTGAGAACTGTCCCGATTGGTAAGTAGGCGATGGATTGGGAAGTTGTGGCGCCTGCTCCGACCGTGGCTGAGGCGCTACCTCCGAGAACTGGCTGATTGACGACGCTACGAATGGCTACTTCGCGATTATTCATGGTGACCATGCGTGGGTAGGATGTCGTCTGTGTTTCATCATCACGAAGTAGAGCGCGGAGTTTCACATTGATGTCCTGCGCGCTGATAATTCCCAGCGCAGGCCAGCCCAGGGCTCCCTTGGCTGAATTTAGATTGGTTGGGGTGAGCAGATTACCAAGGTCTGTTCTGAAGCCGCCATTGGTGGCGACTGATTCTGTCGTTACAGAAATTTGTTCCCTACCATTGGGGTCCGTTTCAGTCGTCACATCTTTGATCTTATTGAAGCTACCGGTTTCTAAAGTGCCGGTCCAGTCCACGCCAAACTCGCGCTTTGGATCACGTGAGGTTTCGATGAACTTGACTTCAAGAGCGATGAGCGTCTGTGGTTTATCAGAGGCTTCTAAATAACCCTGGACCCATAAATGCTGGAGACGTGTTGCCACGACATAGAGTGTATTGGAGTCACTCATCCAGATAACTTTTGGCTTGCGGAAGGCGCTGAGTTCGTTGGAGTTCATTGCTTTGGCTATATCTAACGCTCCACCCAGAGCACCGGCCGCACCGCCGCCAGCTGCCAGCCCGCCACCCGAGGCTTCGTCCCCCGTTTGATCGCCCTCAGGGGGTAATCCTAATAAATCACGGATGGAACCAATCATGTCACTTGGTTGAACCGTGAAGGTTTCTTGTGTGCCCTGTAAGTCTAGTCCGCCGCCACCACCACCAGCCCCGGCACCGCCACCTGCACCGTTGCCGCCACCGGCACCGCCGCCAGCTCCTCCTGCGACACCTAGGCCAGAGTTGTTGCTAACTTTAGCCACACGTTCCAGCGAGTTATTTAAAATAGTGTAGGACTTGCCAAGAAGCTCACGGTCATCTGCGGGGCGGAAATACCAAATGTTGTTTTCGTAGATCAGAGACAATCCATTGGCCTGACAGATGGTTTCTAGTACTGAAAAGGGACTCGCCTTGATTGAAAAGGTGGTTAGCTTTGATGCTTCTGGACTATCTTGTGGCAGTGAAATAAACGGAATCGCAGCATCGGTCGCTAAAAAGCGCAGAACATCACCGAGCAGTGCCTGTGAGAAATCATATTGTTCAGCAGGGGCCTGACGCAGGCCTTCAGCAGCAGCCTCATAAGCCTGTGTGCTTTGCGGCATAGTCGATCCGTAGTTTGAACCAAAATTCTGTGCCACCAAATGACGGCCTGGGCTCAGCATGACAGCTGTTGCAAAGAGGAGGAGAAAAGCTTGATTTCGCATGGGAAATGGTAATTATATTAATTGTAGCTTTAATATTCAATTAACTCAAGTGGAATTTATAATTTCAATAAATATCAGCTTAATCATTCAATATTCGCGTTTCTTTGTTCGTTTTATATGATTTTTTATATTTTCCATGTTTAATCATTTGCTATTTAACCATAATTTCAATATAATTAACTATTCACCAAAATTGATATGCACTCTATCTTTAGCCATCTGCGCAAGAATCGTTTGAGCTCCTTGGCTCAAAATGGTGCCTTTTCTATTTTGGAGGTCATGATTCTCATTGGAATCATAGGTGTCCTGTCATCT
>JAIXZA010000051.1 GCA_027489965.1 Verrucomicrobiaceae bacterium | reverse complement strand
TGACCTGGCTCTACGCTTACCTCACGAGCGATGCCAAAACTTTGACGTCTGCCAAAGTGCATGTCGCGCTTGATGATCACCACGAAGTCCTCACCGACGCCACTTTCCCCTTCGAATTCTCTCTTCCGCTGAAATCCGCCGACACCCCTGCGCAACTCACCTTTGAAGCGCAGTCGGCTTCCGGTCCGGCTGCTCAATCGAAGGTGATTCGGCTTGGACCCACCAGTGAGCCATAATGCGGCTCAAGCTCACTGCAGCTCCCATGAAAAACATCCCAGCTTGCTGGCCCGCCATTTCAGAACCTCAGAACCTCAGAACCTCAGAGTCTCAGATCTCTATTCTCGCTGCTTTGTTTCTGCCTGAGGTGGGGCCTAACCAAGAACGAAGAACCAAGAACAAGGAACCGTTTTAGCGGACAGCTTTCGTTAGCACGTTGCAGTCTGATTTGGGTCTAGGGCCTCTTCACCGCCATGATGGCTGATTGTCCGTAGTTGCTCATGACTCTTTCACGGAATTGGTTCGAGGGATGGATTTCTTGCGTCAAGAATGATGCGCACCTGAAAGCCGCGTGGTTCACCACAGAAGCCAGCCAGAAGATAACACTCGCACTCCTCAGGTTTCCCAAAGGCGCGGATAGATGATAAAAGGTTCTGCCAAATGCCCTCTAGATCTGTCACGCCCTCCTCAAAGATCATCACCTTGATGCCAGCCTTCGCTTGCAAGAGCTTCTCAAAATCAAAACGAATGTCTTTCCAGTGGCGGCTCCACTCGGATTCCAGAACCATCGGCACCTCGATCAGCTTTTCGTTCTCTTCCCGAAACCAACAGAGATCATACAGCCAGGCTCCTGTTCTTTGATCCGCATCAGGACATACTCAGTATCCCCATTGGTAGCCCAGTTGCTTGAGGTCCTTGATGATTTCTCGCGTCCACTCTCCATCACTGCTTCCGAGGGGCATCTTGGCGGGAATTCGCTGGATCACCGCCACGATTTCGTGAAGCAGTTCTTCTTTTTCCGCCACTGAAATGGCAGAGTCACGTGGAGAATGGGGTTCAGTGAAGTCACTCATACCTTCAGTCCTTCCAGAGCGGGTTTGATGGCCTTTTCCAGACGACTCATGGCTTCGATCATCGCATTTTGAACAGCAGGCCAGGCTGTGTCGGGACTACTCACACCGCCGAGACCCGTAATAAGATGCTTGATGCGGCAGGCTCGTTTGTTTTCAAGGCGTTCCCAAATGAGTTCTCCGCCAAAGCGACCCTCAATCTCGGCCTTCTGCGCATTCATCTGATCGAAAACATGTTTGTTTTTCGCCTGGTCTCTAAAGTCAATGTAGACATCAACCGCAGCACTATCTTTGACGATTACATGGTTGAGAGTAATGCCTGAAGTGCCCGTGCTCGAAGCCAAATAGTGATAGGCTGTCGGCTTGCGCTTCCCGTGATTCATTCCCTCGGCGCGTGCTAAGGCCACTAGCTGCGTCCAGAAGCGCAGATACGTGGTGTGCTTGTCCGTCTTGCTGCGCCGCTCCTGCTGCTCCTTCTCCCGCACCTGCACCTGATACTCCACCGCCTCCGGCAGGGGGATGATCTGCTGCACGTCCATGAAGATCTTTTCGCCATGTTTGTAGGGTCGCAAACGCAGGCAGCGAATGTCGATCTCACGGTCTCTCAGCCATAGAACCGCCGTGGTCAGTTCCTTGCCAAAGTCTTCCGACACCAACAGAATCCGCACATCCTCGGCGAAACTGCCTTCGTCCTTCGTCTCCCAGTCGAGGAACTCCAGGATACGGGACTCCGCTTCTGCGCCTGGCTGATTCATCTGCTCCAGAAAGGCGGCGTGGATTTCCACAGCGCGATCAAACGTCATTGTCGAAATCATGCTCGCATAGCGGATGGCTTGCAGGTCCATGTGCCCGCCGTCCTTGGTGCGCTTGAGTTCGATCACCACCAGATTCGCCTCCTTGTCCAGGGCCAGCAGATCAATGCGTCGGCTGCTCTCCTCCCAATCACCAAACTCCTCGGCCAGCACATAGAGGTCATCCCCTAGCACGTCGATCTGGGTGCGCAGAAGCCTTTGCAGGTCACCGCGCTCCTTGATCTTCAGATCGGCAAAGGAGGCTTGCGAGACCTCGATCAAACTATCAGCAGTTATTTCAAAGAGAGCCATAAAGGTTGATTTGATTATTGTTTCTTCAGCCACGCACGGCCCTTATCGGAGATTTCCCAGATGCCGTTGGGGCTATCGTTCTTCATGCGGCCATCTTCGTTGGCCATGGTGTTGCGGGCCCATTGGGCGGTGTTGCGCCAGCGGATGTTCTTGTCGTTGGACTCATGCGGCTCGTAGTCCTTGGGTTTGAGGATGCCTTTCATCTTCACGCCGAGTTGATCTAGCACGTCCTTGGTCTTGCCATTACCACCCATCTCGACGAGCACGGCGAGGAGCGGTTCGCAGTAGTCTTCTTGGGGCGTGATCTCACCGCTGCTTTTTCGACCAAAGAAACGTTTGCTGACGATCTGCTGCACGGCGGGTGTGGCCTTATCACGCAGGTCCTCGAGTTCACCCCACTCCTTACCGAGGCCATCGACTTTGGCTCGAAAGGCGGTCAGGCGTTTGGCAAAATCGATCACGGATTGAGCCGTGTCATAGTCTTCTTTGTTTATGGCTTGGGCACCTTCAGAATTGATGCGCTGAACTTCGCCTTGAAGGGATTCACCGAGGAGTTGGAGTGCGACAGATATATTATCGTGGTCATTCTGTGATGGCGATTGAGACGGCTGAAGAGCTGGTGTTTTCATGGACGGAGCGGAAGATTGGCTAGATGAAAGTGGTGGAGTCTGTTTGTTTAGACGCTTTAGAAATTTCACAGCATCACGGTAAAACTCGCTTTTTGGAGAACAGGAATCGATCACTTTTTGGATCCAAACTCTTGCTTCTATTAGATCCTTTTCGGTGCCCGAACCGTCACGATAATGCCGCGCCAGTTCTATCATTGCTCGGTAGTTGCTAGAGCTCGAGCCTGCCGCCACCAACTGATACCATTTCATGGCTTCCGCTGGGTCGTAACCTTCAAAATCTGGCATGTCATAAATCTCAGCCATCCATAGATGACTGTCAGTCCTTCCTGCTTCTGCTGCGCGATGGAACCATGGCAAGGCTTTCCCGAGCATGTCCATGTTCTGGCAGTAAAGTCGAGCCAGTAAAATCATTCCATTAGAGTGGCCCGCTTCAGCAGCCTGCATGAACCATTTTTCGGCCTCTGGGTAGTTAGCGTATTCCGTGCCATTTGCACGGTAGGTGAAGCCAAGGTATATCATCGCATTAAGATCCCCTTGATCCGCAGCCTTATGCAGCCAGTAAAGGGGGCGATTGAACGCTTGGACAAAGGGTTGTTCCAGAGCTTCTTCCAAGGAAGCCTTTGCTTTAACATGACCCACTTCGGCAGCGCGTCGAAACCAACGTATGGCGTCTTCCGTATCATTTTTTTGGCCGTGATGACCGAGTTGTATTAATTCTCCAATAGCGTTCCAAACTTCAGGATCACCTTGTTCCGAAATCTTCAGCAGATCTTGATAACAAATATCCAGTAGTTTGAAGTATTCTCGCTCAACGATATTCCTTTCACCTATGACCGCTGCCGTTAAGACAGCCTGCAGGCGGCTATTGATCTCGTTGTATGCTGCAACTGGAGATAATGCGCTCATGATTTGGAAGTTTCTCCAGCAGCTATGAATTCGTTGTGGGCTTTGTCCCAGTTGATACGGGGGAAAGCTGTCTTCAC
>JAIXZA010000175.1 GCA_027489965.1 Verrucomicrobiaceae bacterium | reverse complement strand
TGGGCGAGGCCGGCGGACTCGACGCTGTGGAGGACTTCTTTGAAGTCTTTGTAGGCGTTGGGGGCTTCGTCGATGGGGTATTGGCGGGCGTTGTAGAGGATGTCGTGGGTTTCGAAGTCGGCGTTGACCTCCGCTTGATTGAGATTGCGGGCGGCGGCTTTGCGGCCCATGCAGCGACCGGCACCGTGGTTGACGCTGTAGCAGCTTTTCACGGCATCGGGCTTCGCCACCATGACGACGGAGCCATCGCGTGGATTTCCAGGCAGCAGGATCGGGTGGCCGGTGGCGGCGAAGGGCGTCTCTTTGAGCGCATGGTGGCCGCCGGGGAAGGCACGCGTGGCGCCTTTGCGGTGGACCCAGGCGAGCTGGTCGTTCACGACTTCCTGACGCGCGATGTTGTGGCTGATGAAGTACACGAGCTGCCCTTTCGTGCCGGGGAGGACCTCTTGGAAGGCTTCCAGCACTAGCGCATTGATGAGCATGTGGTTCACGGTGGCGAAGTTCGCGCCGAGGGCCATGTCATCGAGATAGGCGTCGGCCTCGGGGGTTCCGAGCGGGGCATAGACGAGCTGTTTGTCTTCGGCAGGAAAAGCGAGGCCCCAGGTGCGGAAGAAGCCTTCCAGGGCCTTGAATTGGCGCTGGGCGAGGATGTTCCCGAATCCGCGAGATCCGCAGTGGCTGAGGAAGGCGACATGATTGTCCCGCAGGCCGAAGACTTCGGCGGTGCGGCGCATGTCGGCGTCGTCGGCGAGCTGGACGACCTCGCACTCACCGAAGTGGTTTCCGCCACCGTAGGAGCCGAGCTGGGTCATTTTATTTTCAAAGCCGGGGAAGCCGTTGAAGGCACGCATTTTATCCAGACGCTCGTTGAGTGTGGAGACGTTTCCATCGTGGCCGAGGTGGGCGCTGTCTTCGCAACGCTGCGCCCACTCGGGCGGGATGCCGAGGGCCTCGCACACGCTGCGGCTCGCGCCTTCGGTGCAAACCTGCACGCCGAGATCGGCGGACACGCGGCGGGATTTTTTCGCCTCGCGCTGCCCACGGCCTGCACCGGTCGGCGTGCGCTCAATGATGGCGTCGATGAGGCGACGGCGGATGGTTTTGTCGATGATCTCATCGGCGGGGATGTCCATCTGGAGCAGCGACATGGAGCACTTGATGTCCACGCCGACGGGTCCTGGATAAATGTGCGTCGGCGAGACCATCACGCAGCCCACCGGCGCTCCGTAACCGCTGTGCGCATCGGGATTGAGCACGAGATCGGTCACGCCCGGCGCGGAGCGCGAGTTCAGCGCCTGCTCGATGCAGGACGTGTCAAAGCCCGCGCGAATCGCCTCCGTCCCGATGACGGTGATGGGTTTACCGGCGTTGTTGCGGGCTGGGAGGATGGCTTCGGCTTCGCCGGTGATGTGGAAGGGGGTGGAGGACATGGATGGTTGGAGAAATGGAGTGTTGGATTGGTGATTATGCGAGACTGCGTTCGAGGATGAGATGAGTGAGTTTTTGCTCGGCTTGGTGAATGAGTTCGGCTTTGAGATTGAATTGGCGGTTCGGAGCACCTGCGGCGGTCCACGCAAAATCACGCCACAGAGCAAGAACTGCCGGACCGTCTGAATGGCCACTCAGCCGCTCCAGAAGAGCTGATCCATAGGCCGATAAAGATGCACAACGACGCACTTCGGTGTCTTGCAATGCCTCGTGGCCCAAAAGCTCATTGAAAGGCAGACCTTCTTCGAGTGCGAGCATTTCGATGCGACGCACTCGAAGCTTGGCCGCACGATTCTTGTCCACTTTCGTGAGCGACTTTGCTTTGAGGTGTTGGGGATTTGCCAAGCGGCGACACATCGGGCAGTAACACCCACACTCACTCACGTATCGTTCAGATGGTGCTTCAACGATATCGAATGAGGTCTCGAGGTATGAGGCGAAAAAGTTGGCAAACTCCCCCAAATCGCTCTGCTCTGGACGGCAATCGAATGGAAGATTGTGATAATGCCCCTCAATCCACGCTTTCGCAGCATGAGCAGCATCCGCCACATCGTGCGCCTTCGTCAGCGGAACAAATCCTTCCCGAATGGCCTTCGCAAGCCATTGGAGCAATTTGAATGAACGGCCTTGGATTTCGATGGCGCGGCTGAGTTCTTCGATTGGGAGCATTGTTTTGGATTGGCTGGGGTGTTTCCTGTGCCAACCACTATTGCTAGTGCCGTGCCAAAACTTGGCACGATGGGATTGGATGACGCTGGAGGCCTTGTAAATACAGGGGAAGAAATTTTTAGGGGCGTTTTCTTGGCCGTGCCATGTCGCCATAAAAATCCAGATTGTTTATCCAAAAAGCTAGCGAATTATCCAAATCATGGCTTCAGCTAAACCCATCATTACTTTCGGCTTCCTTGGCTCCACTTTGGACCGCGCTCAGGGCGCGGAAAGGTGGTCGAAATGGCGGCCGACGGTGGCGATGTGTCAGCAGGAGGATTTGCTCATTTCGCGGCTCGAGTTGCTCGTGGAGCCGAAGTTTGCGGATCTGGCGAAAAGCGTGGTCGCGGATATTGCGAAGGTTTCACCGGAGACGGAGGTGGTGGTGCATGAATTCGCGCTGAGGGACCCGTGGGACTTTCAGGAGGTGTATGAGCGGCTTTACGACTTCGTGCGCGGCTACGACTTCCAGCCGGAGAAGGAGGATTACCTCATCCACCTGACCACCGGCACGCATGTGGCGCAGATTTGCTGGTTCTTGCTCAATGAGGCGAACTTCATCCCGGCGCGGTTGCTGCAAACCTCGCCGTCACGCGAGGGCGGACGCGATGCGAAGGCCTCGGGGCGCTACGAGATCATCGACATCGATTTGTCGAAATATGACCGGCTCTCCACCCGCTTTGCGCAGGAGCAGGAGCGCACGCTGGATTTCCTGAAAAGCGGCATCGCCACGAAGAGCAAGGGCTTCAACAAGCTCATCGAGCAGATCGAACTCGTCGCTGTGAACTCCAAAGCGCCGATCCTCATCACGGGACCGACCGGCGCGGGCAAATCGATGCTCGCAGGCCGCATCTACGACCTGCGACGCTCGCGGGCCGGATTGAGCGGGCGATTTGTCGAAGTGAACTGCGCCACGCTGCGCGGTGATCAGGCGATGTCGGCTCTGTTTGGCCACAAACGTGGCTCATTTACTGGAGCTCAGTCGGACAGGCCTGGCCTGCTCAAGGAAGCCGACAAAGGCCTCATTTTCCTGGATGAGATCGGCGAACTCGGTCTCGACGAACAGGCGATGCTGTTGCGAGCACTCGAAGACAAAACCTTCCTGCCCCTGGGCAGCGACAAGGCCGTGCAGAGCGACTTTCAGCTCATCGCTGGCACGAATCGCGATCTGCGGGCGCACGTCGTCGCTGGTAAATTCCGCGATGATTTGCTCGCTCGCATCAATTTATGGACTTTCACCCTGCCGAGTCTGGCTGAGCGGCGCGAGGACATTGCTGCGAACTTGGATTTTGAATTGGAACGCTATGCCAAGTCCCACCGGCGGCAGGTGAGGATGAACAAGGAGGCGCGGGAGGCCTTCCTGAAGTTCGCAAAAAGCACCGATGCAAAATGGAGCGCGAATTTCCGTGATCTCAATGCAGCGGTGACCCGCATGGCCACACTCGCTCCGAAAGGGCGGATCACGGTGGAGTGTGTGGAGACGGAGATGCTTCGACTGAAGGAGGTCTGGCGCGTTGTCGGACAGGAAGTGCTTAGTGATCAGTGCTTAGCGTTAAGCCCTGAGCGACGGGCAGAGATTGATCCGTTTGATCTGGCCCAGTTAGACTTTGTTTTGAAAGCATGTCGCGAGAGTAAGACGCTCTCGGATGCTGGCAGGAAGCTCTTTGCGGTTTCAAGATCAAAGCGCTCCAAGATGAATGATGCGGATCGCCTGAAGAAGTATCTGGCGCGGTTTCAGCTGAAATGGGAAGATGTGAAATGAAAGGTCTTGGCGGATTGCGTGGTGCTGTCTAATCTATCTGGATGAAACGTAATCGTATTGGCCGCACGGGCATCGTCGTCACAGACATCTGCATGGGAACCATGACCTTTGGTCTTCAGGCCGATGAGAAAACCTCCTTTGCAATCATGGACCGTGCGATTGAGGCGGGGATCGATTTTTTCGATACAGCGGAGATGTATCCAGTGCCACCGAGTGCGGAGTTGTTTGGGGTGACCGAAGAGATCGTTGGCAAATGGTTGAAAGGCCGGACACGGGGTGAAATCATCCTGGCTAGCAAGGTGACGGGTCCAGGACACGGCTGGTTCCGCCCGCCGATTCGTGGTGGTTTCACGGCGCTGGATCGACGCCAGATTTTTCAGGCTTGTGAGGACAGTCTTCGCCGTCTTCAAACGGATTACATTGACCTTTATCAGACGCATTGGCCGGATCATGGGATGGAGCAGGAAGAGACACTAGGCGCACTAACGGACCTCATCGATCAAGGGAAAATCCGAGCCTGGGGCAGTAGCAATGAGACCTGCTGGGGCGTGATGAAGAATCTCTGGGAAGCGGAAAAGCATGGGCTGGCGCGGATGGCCTCGGTGCAGAATAATTTCTCACTGATCAATCGCCGCTGTGAGAGTGAGCTGGCCCAAGTGTGTCGAAAGGAAGGCGTGAGTTTGTTGCCTTACTCGCCGCTAGGCGGTGGTGTGCTTTGCGGGAAATACAATCAGGGTGCTTTGCCGAAAGGTGCTCGTTTCACCGACTATATTCAAAATGGTGGCCCGCGCCAAAAGCGCATGGCAGCACGCTTTGTGAATGAGCGGAGTCTCGAAACAGCAGCGCGGCTGCAAGTCATCGCGGCAGATCTGGGTGTGAGTGTTACAGCCCTAGCGCTGGCTTGGAGCAAGCAACACGACTTTGTGGCCTCGACAATTGTTGGCGCGACGACGGTGGCGCAGTTTGAAGAAAGCCTGCAAGCGGCTGACCTTGTGTTGAGTGCAGAGACCTTGGCGCGGATTGACGAGATCGACGAAGCGATTCCGACTCCGATGACGGAAGACGGACTGCGTCGGTTATAATTCTCAGTTCACGCGACCTTCGATAACATTTTTGCCGATGGATAAGATGTCGATCAGCCATTGGCGCATGGCTTTAAAACCGCGCATCAGAGCACTATCGATGACCTCCTGACAGCCGTAACGAGTGGCGATGCTTTCTTCGACTCGGCGATAGCGTGGAAGTAGAATCAGGGTGCTGCGCGGAGCTGACTCGGCGGTCTCGCGATGCGAGACGCTGGGATGCAGGAGGCCTTTACAAACAATCATGCCACCTTCCGCGACGGGAACGCTCCTTTGTGGAAGCAGCAGCCATGGACGATAGACAAAAGATACGCCTCCTTCAGGAGAGCTTTTGAGTTTGCCAAACGTGCGAACGGGCACGCCACGAAAACGACGAGCTAGGAAACCCTTCACACCAGTCTCACGCACATCTTCAGCCGTGGCACGTTTATTGAGCAGGAAATCTCGACCCATCAGTGTGCCAAAGACGGTCAGACGGAAGGACCAGCCTGCGGCCAAAGTACCGATCAATATGAAGACCAGCGACACAGCAGCGCCCAGATAAGGATTCAAGGCTGCACTCAGTGTGATGATGGTGATCAGCGCCAGTTTTGATAACTTCAGGCCAGCGTCCACGATACCAAAGGGCGAGAGTGCAATGAGCACATTAAGTGCATGTGAACTCAGCCAGACGACACAGAAAGCTGCGATCCCAACTGGGATAGTGATCCAGGGATTATGCATGCTGTATTGAGCAAGGTCACTCAGAGGCATTAGAGCCAGTCCAGATCCAGCAAAACCAATGGAAGTCTGATCAGGCTGAATCTGCTGAAACTGAGAAACAGCCAGAGCTACAAGCGGCACAAACGCAGCACTAGCTACCAGAGCGCTAAGTTTGTCCTCGAAGAGCTCCAAGAAATCGAGCGGCTTCTTGACTAAAGCAGGGGCAGCAGCTCCCAGGAAGTCTTTGAGAAAGCAAAGGCTCAATAAAGATAGACCTGCGCCCCAGGCATAAGGGTGGCAATACCAGGGCAGTTTAGAGCGCATATTTTCTTCGGTATGAAAATATTTCCATGCGCCGATGGTGCTGACGCCCAAAAGCGGACTGACTGCGACGCCAGTGATTTCCGAGATTCCTTCCGCAACACTAGTGCCAGGCAAAAGCAGGTCTTGACGCAGTTTTTCGGCCAAGGGGTTAGTGACATCCTCCGCTAAAATCGGCGTCACAGAAGCGATTAAAATGCTGGAAATGAATATAATGAGGGTTTTTTTCATGATCATGAATGGAAGTCTCTCTGAATCACGAAGAGACTGCGCTGAACTCTCCGAACTAGACAATGATACTGGTTTCCCACCTGCCACTTACATTTTTTACAGAAGAGTGTAGCTTTAAGCTCAGAGCAGACGAATGGTGGGTTAACACATTTTGGTTGAAATAGGACAGCGAAGCGAGATATATTTAGATTCTCTATAATAATCACAGCTTAATCTGCCCTGCGCTGAACATTTGGAGCCCTTTTTTTAAAGCTAGACTGACAAACGAATTAATTTATCCGAAACGGGAACAATTCTTGCGGATTTTCTCATTTGTAATAGAACACACACAATAACTCATATTCTTCTGATGAAGGTTAATAACACAATTGTCATTTCGGTCGGTCAAGCAGGTAACCAGATCGCCGCCTCGTTCTGGAAAACAGTCTGTCAGGAGCATGGTATCGACCCGCTCTCTGGCTCTACAGTATCCGGTGCCGTTCCGCGTGGTAACTGGAGTTCCTTTTTTACGAAACTGGGAGAATCAGGTTCTGGAAGTTATGTGCCGCGTGCTGTCATGGTCGATCTAGAGCCAAGCGTCATTGAAAACGTGAAGGCCAATTCAGGCTCGCTCTTTAATCCTGCCAATCTCATCTCCCGCAATGAAGGTGCTGGTGGTAACTTTGCAGTCGGTTACATGGGAGCGGGTCGTGAGGTTCTGCCAGAAGTCATGGGCCGCATTGATGGCGAGATCGACAAGTGTGACAACGTTGGTGGCATCATTATCATCCATGCCACAGGTGGTGGTTCCGGCTCTGGTTTGGGTGCACTTTTGATCGAGACGTTGAAGGAAAAGTATCCTGAATATCCAGTGCTTAGCTGTGCTGTGCTGCCCTCTCCTCAAGTTTCCTCAGTGGTCACAGAGCCCTACAACACGGTCTTTGTTCTCAACACACTGCGCCGCTCTGCAGATGCTTGCCTGATCTTTGACAATGAGGCGCTCTTTGAATTAGCCCATCGCAAATGGAACATCGATAATCCGACGGTCGATGACTTGAATCTGCTCATCACGGAAGCTTTGGCTGGAATCACTGCCTCCATGCGTTTCAGTGGTTTCCTAACAGTGGAAATCAGCCTGCGTGAACTCCTTACCAATCTGGTGCCGCAGCCTTCCCTTCACTTCTTGATGTGCGCCTTCGCTCCCTTGACGCCACCAGATCGCAGTAAGTTTGAAGAAATGGGCATTGAGGAGATGATTAAATCACTCTTCGACAATGGATCCGTCTTTGCGGCCTGTTCGCCGATGGAAGGCCGCTTCCTTAGCACTGCAGTTCTTTATCGCGGTATCATGGACGATAAACCGCTGGCTGATGCAGCTCTGGCTTCCATGCGTGAGAAACTGCCATTAACGTATTGGATCCCGACAGCCTTCAAAATTGGTTATGTCGAACAGTCCGGTATGTCCCACCGAAAGAGCATGGTACTGCTCGCCAACAATACCGAGATCGCTCGTGTGCTGGATAGGATCTGCCATAACTTTGACAAACTCTGGCAGCGCAAGGCTTTCGCCAACTGGTATCTGAATGAAGGGATGTCGGAGGAACAGATCATCAATCTACGTGCCTCTGCTCAAGAACTGATTCAGAGTTATCAAGTGGCCGAGGAAAGCGGCGCCAAGGCCCGCACTCAAGATGCCGGTTTGGCCGGCGCTGTGGCAAAGGCTGCAGCAGCACCTGTCAGCGCGGAAGAAGAGCGGTCCGCATCAGCCTCTGTCAGCTTGCGCGATCTTGTTGATCGCCGCTAAGTCTAGAGCCCATTTCAAGCACTAAATACAGACCAAGAACACCGGAGGATACACTGTGAGAGAGATTCTGAGCATTCACGTCGGCCAATGTGGCAACCAAATCGCAGACCGCTTTTGGCGTCTGATTTTGAGCGAGCACGGCCTCAATGAACAAGGCATGCCCAAAGAAGGCAGTAACGCCTCCACGAACACCAACATGGAGGTCTTCTTCAATAAGATCCGTGATGGCAAGTTTGTCCCACGCGCTGTCCTTGTCGATCTTGAGCCAGGCGTTATCGCCCGTATCGAAGGTGGCGACATGTCTCAGCTTTTCGATGAAAGCTGCATTGTCCGTAAAATCCCAGGTGCCGCTAACAACTGGGCGCGTGGCTACAATGTGGAAGGTGAGCGCGTGATCGATCAGATCATGAACGTCATCGACAGCGCTGTGGAAAAGACCAAGGGCTTGCAGGGTTTCCTGCTCACTCACTCCATCGGTGGTGGTTCAGGTTCAGGTCTGGGTTCATTGATTCTTGAGCGTCTCCGTCAGGCTTACCCAAAGAAGAAGATCTTTACCTTCTCAGTGGCACCATCCCCGCTAGTTTCTGATTCTGCTGTAGAGCCTTATAATGCGATTCTGACGCTTCAGCGCATCCTTGAAAATGCGGATGCTGCGGTGCTTCTGGATAACGAGGCGCTCTTCCGTATTGCTAAGGCCAAGCTGAATCGCAGCCCTAACTACATGGATCTCAATCACATCATCGCACTCATCATGAGTTCGGTGACGGCTTCCCTGCGTTTCCCTGGCAAGCTGAACACAGATTTGAATGAGTTTGTCACCAATCTGGTGCCATTCCCAGGCAATCATTTTTTTACCGCAAGCTTTGCGCCGATGCGTGCTCTGGGGCAGGAAGGTCAGGTCCGTACTACTTTCCCAGACTTGGCTCGTGAGACCTTTGCACAGGATAATTTCACGGCTGCTATCGATTGGCAGCAGGGTGTCTATCTGGCTGCAAGTGCCTTATTCCGTGGCGATGTAAAGCAGAAGGAAATCGATGAAAATATGGCGACTATTCGCCAGTCGCTAAACTATGCCAGCTACATGCCAAAAAACGGTGGCCTAAAGATTGGTGCTGCCGAAACAGCTCCAGAGGGCTTTGCTTCCAGTGGTTTAGCCTTGGTGAATCACACGGGTATCGCCGCAGTTTTTGAGCGCTTGATTGCGCAGTTTGACATCATGTTTGACAACCATGCTTATACCCATTGGTATGAGGCCGCTGGAGTCTCCCGTGACATGATGGCTCAAGCACGCAACAGCATTGCCAATCTTGCCCAATCGTATCGAGACGCCAGTTAAAGGCGATCTCCTCGCCTGACCCAACCCAGTTGTGGATGCCAACCTAGAACGCCAAATTTCATCCGCCTCGCGCAGTGTCGAGGAGGCTAGGAGACTTGCGTACCATGATGCATCCCGGCTTGGGGCGTTAGTCGAACAGATCAGCGTTTTAGCTGACCTACGCCAAAAGGATGGAGATTTCCGCAAAGCTGAGTCCCTGTATCGTGAATCCCTGTATCGTGCGGAAGAGCTAAAAAAGCCGGATCCTGATCTGATTTGTGGAATCCTATCATTGATTGCTCATTTATATGATCGCTGGGGTCGGATGGATCAGGCGGCAGAGTATTATCAGAAAGCTTTGAAAATCGCAGACCAAGGCAACTTTCAAAACAGTGATAAAGTGGCCACGATCAAAAATAATCTGGCCATGATCTTCAAACAGCTAAGGGACTTTAAAAAGGCCGAGCAATATTATGAAGAAGCACTGGCTAGCTTCCAACTCAGTGATGGAGAGCAAAGTGCACGGGTGGCTAGTGTTCTCAATAACCTTGGGGTCCTTCATTACACGAATATGGATGTGGAGCGTGCTCAGCAGACGCATGAACGCGCCTTGGGCATTCGTCAAAACCTGTCTGATGATCAGATGGACCCTTCGGATTTATCACAGACCTACATCAATCTCGGTGCCGTTTATAAAGCAACGGGAGACTTTCAAAAAGCTGAGGCCTGCGTCGAGCGGGCTAAGCAACTGCGTGCTGGCGTCAATGGTTATCACCCGGCGCCACGTCGTGCCGCTTCTCTTTTAATCGACAAGACTTTATGACGAATGAAGACTTACTGACTCTGAAGGTTTTGCTGAGTCGGCGCCTTGAACTCATTGCTGATCACAGGTTTCGCGATCTGGATCGCAGCGGTCATCTAGCGGCACTTCAGCAGGTGTCCGAGTTGATTCAAGGTGAACACTTACGCTTAAAGTCCTCACTACCGCCACGCCTGAACCATTTTCTGCAGCAGGCCAGTTTTTCAAAGGCGCTGGATTACCTGTCTGAAAATCAGCCGAGTAACTACGGAAGCGAGGATTGACAAAGGAAATTCACAGGTGAATTTTCACAAGTGAACCGCATAGACATCCCCAGGAAGTCAATCTATCGACTTTCAATTTATCAGCGCTGCCTGAGCCGACTGCGTGAGAATGACGTCGATACCGTTTCTTCGGAGGCCTTAGCCAAGGCTGCTGGTGTCAAATCTACGCAGCTACGAAAAGACCTGACATACTTTGGGCAATTCGGCACTCGCGGTCTTGGCTACAATGTGGATGCCCTAGCGAAAACGATCTCAGAAGTGTTGGGCCAGAACCATCTTCAGCCAGTCATTCTGATTGGGGTCGGAAATTTGGGCTCCGCTCTTTTGCGCTACGGAGGTTTCCGCAAAGAAGGTTTCGACGTGGTCGCAGCCTTTGACATCGCCCCAAAACCGCAAGCAGGATTAGCCATTCCTATTTTAGCGATGAATACCATGGCAGATTTCATCCTGAACAAGCAGGTGAAGATGGCCATCCTCACCGTGCCTGCCAATAGCGCGCAAGGCGTCACCAATCAAATCGTCAATGCTGGCATTCAGGCCATTCTGAATTTCTCACCCTGTGTGCTCGACGTTCCAGATCAGGTGGTCGTAAACAGTGTGGATCTTGCCGTCGAACTGGAAAATCTCAGCTACTTCATCCGTTAAAGCCGTGACTTGGATCGAATGTGATATTGACCAGCTAGAGGCGATCCGTGCCATCTTCAATGAGGCAATCGAAACATCAACGGCGCTTTATGATTATCAGCCGCGCAGTCAGGAGACCATGCAGGCCTGGTGGGCGGCAAAAAAAGCTGGAGGCTATCCGGTAATCGGTGTTCTAGGTGACACTGGTGATCTCATGGGCTTCGCCAGCTATGGACCGTTCCGCGCCTTTCCTGCCTATAAATACACTGTCGAACATTCTGTTTACGTGGATAGACATTACCGTGGTCGCAGACTAGGTCGGCAACTTCTGGAGCGCGCCATTTTAAGCGCAGAATCACAAGGCTACCATGCCATGATCGGCGTGATCGATGCTGAGAATCAGGCCAGTATTGCACTGCATGAAAATCTGGGCTTTCAGCGCTGTGGTGAAATGCGTGAGGTCGGCTTCAAATTTGGCCGCTGGCTAAATCTGGTGATTTACCAGAAGCTCCTGAATGGCCCAGTAGCCCCCGTGGATGGCTAAATCTCACTCCGCTATCCAGCGCATGCCATCCACAACGACATAGCCATCAGTGCCTGCATTCGTGACGGAGACGGCAGCTTCAGTGCCGAATTCATAAGCTCCCAAATCGATCCAAAAGAGGCCCTCTGCCGCCTTCGGTTCCTTGAGGTTCACCTTCAGGTTCGTCACGCCTTCTTTGTGATGAATCTCAAACGGCGCATTCGTGGCGCGATTCCCGCTGGGGGCGGCTACCAGCATGACGCGGTATTTGCCTGCTTTGGGTAGCTTTGTTTCAAATCGTGCACTGCACTGACCATCCTTAGCATTGCCATCGTGGATGTAGTCGTCGCTCAGAAAGGACTTGGCAGCGCTGCTGTGAACCCAATGTCCGGTGAGCTTAGCTGCGGCATCATCGAGAATGATGCCCTGGAGTTTTTTGGGATCAACACTGCGCGTGTCTTTTGGGCCGACGTATTGCAAAATTTGGCCATCCTTTTGAAGACGCTCACGCAATTGCTGATAGGGCACTTTTTGCACAGGCAGATTGCCATCAATGGCCATGGCGGCAGCGGTAGCGGCACTTTGACCGAGGATCATGAAGACAGGCTCCATGCGGATACTCCCGTAGGCGATGTGGGTCGCTGACATGGCGACTGGAACCAAGAGGTTGGAGCCTTGGCCTGCCTTGGGGACCAGCGATCCATAGGCGATTTCATAAGGGCCATTCGTGCTCACTCCGATATCGCCTTCATTCTGCACGTTTCCCTCTGGCGTGATGTAACGCTGCACATTGTGGCTGTCGATCGTGTAGCTGCCCATGCCCACAGAATCCGGGGTTGGTTTCTTTTTCCGCAGCTCGTTTTCTGTCATGACATAGGCTCCGATCATGCGCCGTGCTTCACGGATGTAGAGTTGATGGCTCCAGTTGCCATTGTCCGTGAATTCATCTTTTGGCAGACCCCAGGTTTGCAGCTCTTCCTGCACTTTTTTCGGCACACGGGGATCATTGGCGACGAACCAAAGAAGGCCCTGCTGATAAAGACGATGCTCGGCAATGATCTCGCGTCTGCGTTCATAGCTGGCTTCTGGGTAATCGTAATTGTAGCCGATGTTATCAAAGCTGAAGGGGCCGTGATTGTTCGTGTCCGTTTTGAAGTTCGGAATGGGATCGAACTTCTCAAAAAACTCAGGCCAGTCGGCGTTTAGAACGCGGAGTAAAAGTTCGTATTGGCTGGCGTCATAACCTTCAGGCTTTGGGAAAGGGATACGGTTGCTCGGATCAGTCGTGTAGCATGAGCGGAAGCAGTAAGCCTGCACACGCTTGTCGCCTGCGCCAAATTCACCGGCCGGCTCAGTGCTGATGCGCGGTAATAAGCCACTTTTCGGATCACCTGGGATCTTGTAGGCGCTGATGGGTTGTTTCACCGCGCCAAAGTGGTGACCGTGATGCAGGACACCCACTTGGATGCCATTGTGCTCTTCACCATAAACGCTGTTGGCCTCACGCCCGACATGGTAATCCACTCCGGCAGCGGCCATGAGGTCCCCCTCATAGGTGGCATCGATGAACATTTTCCCAGCATAGGTCTTACCACTGAGAGTGGTGATCGAGGTGATTTTATCGCCTTCTTTGGTCACGCCCTTGGCGCGGTCCAGCCACTCATCACGCACGACTTCGATACCAAATTCCTTCACATAATCTTCAAACACCTGTTCGGCTGCATGAGGCTCAAAGATCCACATGGTTCGATTTTCACCGTCCATGGCCGGTGTGCCCTGGCCTTTATTTCCATACTCAGACTGCTTTTGCTGCACCCAGGACGTTGGCTTCTGGTAATGCAGGTAAATGCGATGGTAAAAATCCCGTGCCAGTCCGCCGATCACAGCCTTGTTACCCGTGTCCGTGAATCCCAGCCCGCCGCTGCTCAGACCACCCAGATGTTTATCGGGTGAAACGACGATCACACTTTTCCCCATCTGCTTCGCCTGAACGGCAGAGGTGATCGCTGCACAGGTGCCACCATAAATGACGATGTCATGGTCGGCTGCTTGTGTTGTCAGCGTGAGTGCTATGGATGCAAGAAAGGTGCGCGAAATCATGAAGAGCTAGAACGTAGAGCGAAAGCTTGGACTCTCACGCTCTTTTGGCTTTTCATTCCGTATTTCCGATTCATCGGCACTTGTGAGCTGGCGCGAATGATGCCATTATCTGTTCATGCCTATCGCCTTTTATCACATCGCCCACATCATCGGACTGATCTTCGTTTTCGTCGGTTTCGGTGCCCTACTTTCCTCTGAGACCTCTCGCAGCGCCATGAAATGGCATGGCATTGGCTTAGTGATCAGCTTGATTTCGGGCTTCGGCCTCCTAGCTAAATTGCAGATTTTTGCTACCATGCCGACTTGGGTTTGGATCAAGATTGCTCTTTGGCTCGTCCTCGGCGGTCTACCCGTGCTGGCTCGTCGTAAGGTGCTTTCCCCAACCGTGGTGATGCTTCTGGCAGTCGCCGTCGCCGGATTCATGGGTTACCTTGGCTACTTGAAACCTGCGCTGTAAAAAGATCTGCTCTTAGCTCTCCAACTTGGAGAGCTGGGCTACTTGCTTTTCCAGTTCCTTGATGCGTTTCAAGGCATCTGGAAGTTGAGCCGTGGCAATCCATTGACGCTTGGCCTGCTTGTCGGGCGCAGCTGGATAACCTAGAACGGTTTCACCGGCTGGAATGTCACGCATGACGCCTGATTTAGCGCCAATCTTGGCCTGTGGACCGATCTTCAAGTGACCGGCAACACCGGACTGTGAAGCGATCACGACATAATCGGAAAGATGGGTGCTGCCAGCAAAGCCGACTTGGCCCATGATCAGGCAGTGGCGGCCCATGACGACGTTGTGGGCTACGTGCACGAGGTTATCAATCTTGGTGCCCTGACCGATGATGGTGGCGCCCAATGCGCCACGGTCGATGCTGGTATTGGAGCCGATTTCAACATCGTCATGAATGATCACGTTGCCCACTTGCGGCATTTTGCGATGCTGCCCTTGATCAAAGACGTAGCCGTAACCATCTGCTCCGATCGTGGTGCCAGAGTGAATGATGACGCGGTTGCCGATCTGTGTGCGTGAGTAGAGCACCACATTCGGGTTAAGGCGTACATCCTGGCCGATCTTGCAGCTACGACCTATGTGATTTCCACCGATAAGAGCACTTCGCTCTCCAATGGTGACGTCTGCGCCGATGACACAATGCGGACCAATAGATGCGCTGGGATGGACAACTGCAGTCGGATCCACCACGGCGCTGGGATGAATACCGGCTGGATATGCTTCCTCAGGAAAGAACAAGGGTAGCACCTTGGCCATGGCGACGCGGGGATCTTTGACCCGAATCAAAGTCTTCATTGCAGACTCAAATCCCATGGGAACAAGAATGGCCGTTGCGGCGCTTTTTTCTGCGGCGTCAAGAAAAGTAGTTTTTTCAGCAAAGGTAAGATGCCCAGCCTGCGCTTGATCAGCGGGTGCTACGCCTGTGAGGATGGCGTTTCCGTCTCCGATGACTTCACCGCCGAGTTTCTCTGCTAAACTGAATACCGTAAACATAATGTCTCAGACAAGCTTCCGAAAACTCGATGGCAAGAGCTTAATTCAGGCCAACCATGCTTTGCTTTTCCACATCCCAAACTTTTAGACGCAGGCAACGGATGACATCCAGAGGCTTCAGCGTCGTAACTTTAGGGTTCTTTAGCTCAGGAAGAGCTTCAAGAACCTCAGGAAGGCGATAAAAGGGAATGCGTGAGTTTAAATGATGAATGTGGTGGTAGCCGATGTTGGCGGTGAACCAGGCCATGATTTTGCTGGTCTTCATGTAACTAGAAGATTCCAGAGCCGCGCGCTCATAGGTCCATCCTGCTTTATCATAAAAGGAAACTCCCGGAAAATTATGCTGGGCATAAAAAAGGTAAGAGCCCAAGCCGAAAGTGATGAGGTGAGGAATGGTCTGAGTCAGCAGCAAGCCAACCCAACCAATGTAATAAACCAGAGCCACGGAGATAGCGAAGTGCACAATCAAAGACACGAGGCAATCAAAATGCTCTTTGGGTTTCCGAATGAATGGCAGCAAGCACATGCCCTGAAGAAAGACGAAGACATAACCAAGAGCAATGGTGGCGGGGTGACGGGTGAAGAGATAAAGGAAACGTGCTGACTTACTAGCTTTCTGGTAGTGCTCCTTGGTCATGATCGGAAAGGAGCCGATGTGGGAGCCTTTGATCTTTGAATTATGATTGTGGTGATGATTGTGTGAGCTGCGCCAGACGCTGCTTGGACTCAGGGCATAGATACCAAAGACACGCATCATGTATTCAGCCAGCTTTGAGCGCGGCAGGATCGCGTGGTGCTGCTGATCATGATAGATCACAAATAAACGCAGAGCCAAGAGTCCGGAAAGTATGCTACAAGCGATGCGGCCTATGAGATGGAAATTCCAGATCGTGCCTGCCACCGCAGCGAGGAGGAGGAAGGTCGTCGATAAAAAACACCACCAACTTTTTGCCGTGCTGTCAGTGGTAAATGGTTTGGTAGCCAAAATCAGCTCAGGGCCAGTTCTGACGCGGTCACTAGTGAGGTTGGTTTTGGTTGGTTCAAGGACACAAGTCATGTGCAGACATCCAGCCCTATGTTCAACTTGATAGCAAGCGCAGAATGCAGGTGATTCTTGTTGATTCTTTGCAGGTCAAAAGACTGTCACTTGTGCAGCAACTGGTTCTGCCTCATAAGCGTATCCGGCATGTCAGCACCCATTCCCGTCATTCTTAATCCCGCTGCAAAGAGCACACAGGCGGCTGCTCGCGAAAAGGTCATTCGCGCTCTTTCTCCAGCCCCCGAACTCATTCTCACATCGGCTCCCGGTGAGGCTACCGAGATCGCTGCAAAGCTGGCAAAAGACGGTCATCCGTTGGTTGTCGCAGCTGGAGGAGACGGCACTATGAATGAGGTTTTGCAGGGCATTTGTCAGGTGAATGCCAATCGCTCAGCAGGAGAAAAACATACAGCACTGGGCGTACTGCCAGTGGGCACGATGAATGTTTTTTCTCTCGAAATGGGGCTGCCATCCTCAGACATCGCCAACTGCTGGCAGAAGATCTCTAGCGGAAGATTAAAGGAGATCGATCTTTGGCTGGCCAATGAGCAGTATTTTGTGCAGCTGGCGGGTGTGGGTTTTGATGCCGAAGTCATTCAGGAGACACCTTGGGAGCGAAAAAAGAAATTTGGCCCTCTCAGCTACGTGATGTCTGCCGTTCAAGTACTGATGAGAACGCCGCCTGCAGTTCGTTTGCAGATTGCCGGCCGTCCAGACATGCATGGCTCAGTTGTGCTGATCGGTGCAGGCAAACATTACGGTGGTCCCGTGCCCGTGTTTCCAAAGTCGAACAATCAGGACGGCTTGCTGGATGTGATCATTTTCAAGGGACTCGGCGGCTGGGAATTTGTTCAAATGGTCCGCGCCATTTTGGAGCGTGGCTATGACTCAGCTCTAGACATCGATTACCTGCAGGTTCGTGAATTCACCGTTATTGCTGCCCCAGACGCACCCTTTGAAGTGGATGGTGAACTAGCCACAGGAGTGACGCCCGTGCACTTTCGCGCCGCTGACTTTAAAATTCAGATTGCTGTCTGACCGCCTGACTGACTTCCTCCGGCCATGGAGAATTTAATGGCAGTAGAATGGGGGCAGCAGAATGTTTGAGGTCCCATTCTACTGCCATAAGCCTTGGGTGCCGAAACAAAGACCGCTTTATCCATCGACTGGCTCCGAGGAGGTTATTCTTCCTTTCACAGTCAACGCAGCCGAGTTCGGTTACTCCTGACTGACTTTATTCGGAGTCAGCAGGCTTAATCAAGCGCGGCGACGCGGACCTGAACTGCGCTTGCTGGCAGGACGTTTGCCTTCACCACGTGGAGGTCCACCACGCGAAGCTGGGCGCGAAGGTGATGAATCACGGGATGGAGAGCGAGCTTTATCAAAGCTACGACCACGGCTAGGTGGGCGTCCGCCCTCCTCACCACGGTCATCGCGGACTGGGCGCGTGCGGCCTTCTGGGCGGCCACGCCCTGCTGGTCCTTTAGAATCTCCAGAGCGATCTCGTGTAAAAGTGATGCCAGCACGAGCTGGACGATCCGTCGTTGTGGGGCGGTCCTTGCCTTTGCCAAAAGGGCGACCATCACGCGGGGCTCTGCCTTTGCTGGTGCGTTCTTTACGACCTGTAGAGCGTCCGCGAACTTCAGGACGCACTTCAGGTTCAGGCACGTCTTCACGAGATGTGCGGAACTTGCCTGTCGGACGTTTTTTACCAAAACTGCGCTCTGGGCGTTCAACGGGCTTCGCCGGGCGGACCACCTCGTCATCCTCGCCGGAGTCAGTAATGCCCACTTTCGGTTTGTCCAAACGTGGGGGACGACCAGTCGTGCCTTCTTTAGAGAAAAAGCGTTCGACTTCCGTGGAGGAGAGCTGCTTCCAGCCGCCGCGTTGCAGCCCTTTGAGCTCTAACCAGCCAATGCGGACACGGACCAGACGCACGACTTCAAAGCCGAGCTGATAAAACATGAGACGGATCTGACGCTTGAGGCCCTGCTTGAGGACGACATGGCAGCGGTATTCACTATCCATCCAGGCGCGCTCCGATTTGGCGTAACCTTCTTCTGTCAGCATGCCTTTGACGAGTCTGGCCATGACAGCCTGATCCAGCGGCTTATCCACGATGACTTCGTATTCTTTTTCAGCGCCTTTGCTGGGATGAATCAGATGGTGGGAGAGATCTCCGCGATTGGTCAGGAGCAGCAGACCTTCGCTATCCTTATCCAGACGGCCCACGTGATGCAGGGTTTGCAGTGGCTTGGGCAGCAGTGCGTAGATCGTCATGCGATCTTTTTCGTCACTGCGACTGCAAATGTAACCACGTGGCTTGTTTAAAGCAATCACGATGCCTGTTTCAGGCCTGGCAGGCTTACCATCGACAGTAACCTGATCTGCGTCACCGACATTGGTGGCTAGATCCTTGATGAGCTTGCCATTGATGGCAACGCGGCCCTCAAGAACGAGGAGCTCACTGCTACGGCGTGAACCCAGGCCACACTGGCTAAGAAATCGGTTGAGTCGCACGGTCGGGGTTGAGCAGGATAGAGCCTGCTCATTTTTTCAGGTTACTCGGGCTTAGTCTTTGGCAGATTGGTCGGCAGGCGACCCTCTTTCCAGAGTCCACGGGACTTGAGAAGCTTCACGCGTTCGCCACGCTTGAGGACGCTACGCTTGGTGCCGACTGAACCGCCGGAAGATTTGAGGCTGCGATGTTGTGACATAACTGAGTAAGGACTGAATTGCTAAAAATGGGGGGCGGAGACTAGCCGCAGCCCTCAGAAGCGCAACAAGTTTATTGGTTCTTAACGGCAGCAGACTCAAAGAAGCAGCTTATTTCGCCGCAAAGCCTCCTTTTTTCCAGATCTCTTCTTATAGAAATACACGAAACTCTTGCACTTGAGCCTTCGTTACGCTTTGGACAAAGCTTGCATGTGGGAGTTTCTGACAGATCATTGGTGCGATGGCGTGGAAATCATTATCCTCGCTGCGCTAGCCTATCATGGGTATCTGTTCTTCCGTGCGACTCGTGGAGCGCGTATTTTAACCGGCTTGCTGGTGCTGCTACTTAGCTTGGCCCTGATATCCCAGCTTTTAGAGCTTGAGGTAATTAACTGGCTGCTTCAGCGCATCTCCGTTTTCCTGGCGGTGGCGCTGGTGGTTCTGTTCCAGCCAGAACTCCGCCGTGTGCTGGCTGAGCTAGGCAGTCATCGTGTGTTTTCATTCAATCGCCCCGACCCAGAGTCTCTGGATGTGCTGATGGAAGCGATGCAGCAGCTCTCGGCCCGCCGCTGTGGTGCCCTGTTTGCTCTGAAACGTGGCATCGATCTCCGGCAGTATGTGGAAACGGGTGTCGAGGTGGACGCGGCCATCAGTACCGAGTTAATCACGACGATTTTTCATCCAAAAACCACCCTGCATGACGGTGGCGTGATCATGGATCAAGGGCGCATCATGGCGGCTGGCTGTGTCTTCCCCGTGAGTCAAAAAGAAGTACGGGATCGCGCCATCGGGCTACGCCACCGCGCCGGCATGGGCGTCACAGAGGAGACGGACGCCATCGCTCTCATTGTGAGTGAAGAAAGTGGGGCCTTATCCATCGCCTTCCGAGGGAAATTAGAGCATGATCTTGAACCTGAAGAGTTGCGCAACCGTCTGAACGAGTTGCTGACTTTTGGCACGCCTAAAAAAGAATCCAAACAGGAGGACACGACTCGTGAACTGGGGACAACTTAAAAATCTCATCTTCAGCAACTGGAAAGAGAAACTTCTAGCCTTGGTGCTGGCTTTTCTCTTTTGGTACATGATCAAGGCCCAGGCCGTGAGATCGTCGATGCCTTATGGCTACGGCCCAGATCGTGTGCCTAAAGCGGCGCGGTTTTGAGTTAACGTTTTCAGTTGCTCGTAAAGTGCTGCTACCTGTGACATGACCAGCTGAGCCTCTGCGGCCTGGCGGATGGTTTCTCCCCAAATGGGCTCTAGCTCGACTTCGCGGCCTTCCTGGAAATCAATCAGAGATGATGGCCGATACTGCGCCATCGTTCGGGTGCGTTCGATCATGTCAGTGATCAGTTCAAAAGGCACACTGTGACCTAAGGCTTGCGCTGTAGAAATGATCTCGTGCATGAGATCACGGACTCGCTGCTCGATTCTGGGATTGGCCAGGATAGCGGCCGTATCAATGCCGCCTTCTGCGATGGAAAGGCCGTTGAAAGGAATGTTCCAGACGAGCTTTTTCCAGCGTGCTGCAGCCAGGCTGGGCTCGATGACACAATCGACGCCAGCCTGTATCAGTGCATTGGCGATGTCGTGCGTTCGCTGTCCAGGCGCTCCAAGATGCTCGCCGAGATTGATGCGGCCCTGGGCAATGTGATGGATGACGCCTGCTGCTATGCGATTGATACAAACAAAGCAAAGTCCACCCAGCACACGCTGAGAGCCAAAATGATGGGCAAGAAACTCTTCATTCCCCAGACCATTTTGCAGCGTCAGCAGGTGGGTTCCCTCATGCAGAAGGGGTGGCAGCAGATCCAGCAAAGCGGCATTGGAGGTGGCCTTCAGGGCGATGATCACCAGATCACAGGGGCCGATATCGGCAGCGTTCTGATAAGCCTTTACTCGCAAATCAGCATCACCCAGGGGACTGGTGATATGCAGACCGTCACGCATGACAGTCTCATAATCTGAGCGCATCAAAAAATGCACATCTTGCCCATGCTGGGCCAGTCTGCCGCCATAATAGCAACCGACGGCACCAGCGCCGACGATGGCGATCTTGCCGACGGTATTCATTAAGCCAGAAGAGGTCCGACGATCGGCTGTTTGAGAACCTCGACCACAGTGGAGACCAGGGCATCCGCGGCGACGAGGCTTTGCTCACGACTCACCAGATTCTTAATCTGCACTTCAGGATACTCGGCTCCGAAGACAATGGCAAAACGCGCTTTTTGGTTTTCGGCTGCTTGGAATTGCTTACCGACTTTTTGCGGTACCATGCTGAAATCCAAACGCACGCCAGCAGCCCGAAGTGCCTGAACGCCAGCCAGGGCATGGGCGCGTTGGGCTTCATCGGCGACGACGACGTAGACCTCCACGCCCTGCTGAGAGTTCAGGTATTCAGTGATGGCAAATTGCGCGCTGGGCGTCTTTGAAAGCAGAATGCCGAGCACGACATCTCCCATGGCAAAGCCCGCCGCAGCCATATCTACATTACCGTCACTCATGAGGGCGCAGAGCT
Source organism: Verrucomicrobiaceae bacterium (assembly GCA_027489965.1). Classification (GTDB taxonomy): domain Bacteria; phylum Verrucomicrobiota; class Verrucomicrobiia; order Verrucomicrobiales; family Verrucomicrobiaceae; genus Prosthecobacter. The sequence goes on along the minus strand of JAIXZA010000175.1, from coordinate 90,924 downwards.
TGTCATAGCGTCCGCCACCAGCCACAGCACGCAGCCCGTGTTTCAAGTCAAAGACCTCAAATACCGTGCCTGTGTAGTAGGCCAGTCCACGCACGATGCTGGCATCAATGCGTACGTATTTCCACAAACCACGTGCGGTAAGGTCGGCGCGCAAAGCGGCAAAGGCAGGATGATTCTCATCAGCCGCCGCCATGAAAGCGCGCACGTTTTCAAGCGTCAGCCCAATGGCACTGAGCTTGGTGGCTGTTTCTTCAGGCTTGGCCCGCTCGATCTTATCGACGATCTGCAAGAATGTTGCCGTGTGCTCAGCAGGGACTTTTTGATCCTCTAAATACTGCGTCCAGAGTTGGCGATTGCTGAGTCGGATGGCAAAGTCTTCGCCTTGAATGCCAAAGGCCAGCATGACGTCGATGGACAGGGCGATGAGCTCCGCATCGGTGCCAGAGCTAGCGTCTCCTAGGATGTCAGCATTGAACTGGATGAACTCACGCGTGCGGCCTTCCTGCGGTTCCTCATAGCGGAAGCAGGAACCGATTTGGAACCACTTCATGGGCTTTTTGAAGTCGCGATGCCGCGTCGTGGCCATGCGGGCCAGTGAAGGCGTCACCTCAGGTCGGAGGGAGATTTCACGATCCGCTTTGTCTTTAAAGCAAAAGAGCTGACTGGTGATTTCATCACCACTTTTTTTGCGGTAGAGATCGGTGGTTTCTACGACGGGAGCTTCGTATTCCACGAAGCCATAACGGCGCGCGATAGAGCGCCAAGTGTCGAAGATATAATTGCGCATCGCGCACTCCTCGGGGAAGAAGTCGCGAAAGCCTTTGACGGTACGGAGGGAGGCCATTAGTAGGACGACTCATGCCGCCCAAGCATCTGAATTCAACTGAAAACAGACATGCTCTGGCGGCATGTCGCCCCAATGCTCACCGATTTGCTGCTTAGAGACTTCCGCTGCTTTCAGGAATGCCGCATCACGCTGCATCCTGAAACGACGATTCTCATTGGCCGAAATGCCCAGGGAAAGACCTCTCTGATGGAGGCAGCCTGCGTCCTTCTACGCCTGCAATCGCCGCGCACATCGAACCGCACAGAGATGATCCGGCTAGGTGGCAGCACTTTCATGATCGAAGGCAGTCTAGGAGAAAAACGCCTCCGCTGCGCCCAATCGGCCACCGCACGCCGCCTAGCATTGGATGGCCGTGTTTGCACGCGCTCGGCCGACTATCTAGAGTCTAGCGGCCTCGTCGTGTGGATGGATCATCGGGACATGAATCTTCTCCGTGGCGGCGGCGAGCATCGTCGGCGCTACCTGGACTTCGCAGCCAGTCAGATGTTCCCTGATTATCTAAAAGCCCTGCGCGGCTATGAACGAGCTGTGCGCGGACGCAATCATGTGCTGAAGCGGGATGCCGTGATCCAGTGGCGACAAGCAGATGCTTTTGCCAAAGTGATGGACGATTTTGCTGAAGTTTTGAAAGCTCACCGCTTTGAGTTAATCACAGCCTTGCAGCCTGAGGTAGCACGCGTTCATGCCGATCTTAGCTCGGCTGCTGAGACTCTTGTTTTAGCCTATGAACCAGGTTTTCATCAGGGCCATTTGTCGGATGAGTTGTTCAGTCTGCGTGAGGAGGAAGCTCGCACCCGAGTCACCGCCGCTGGGCCTCACCGCGATGATCTCCGACTCACACTCAACGGCCTGGATGCCATGACCTTTGCCTCAGAAGGTCAGCAGCGCAGTGCCGCCTTATCGCTCAAAATCGCCCAAGCCTGTGCGCTTGAATCGGCCTTTGGCAAACCGCCACTGCTTCTGCTGGATGACGTATTCGGCGAACTAGATTCCATGCGTCGCCGCGCCCTCTTGCGCCTGCTACCTGCTGGCAGCCAAAAGATCATCACCACGACAACGCTAGACTGGGCGCGTGACGAGCCACTGATGGGACTGATTTATGAGGTGGAAGCAGCGGCCATCTCAGCCCGTTAAGGACTGATAGAATTCTTGAAGCTGAGCACGAGCGACGGAGAAGCACATTTTCTTTGCAGCCAATGCTAAAGATTGATCCACCTGAGCCTGCCTGAAAGACTGATCTGAAAGAAGTCGCCGAGTCAGATCCATGATCTCTCCAGTGCTGCGGCCATGGCCACATAAATCAGGGAAAACGAGACGCTCCGCCGTGCCGTTGCCGCCGACACAAGGGAGTCGGCAAAGCAATGCATCGCCTGCCACCTGACCCGGCACGGCACTGCTATCAAGTTGAAAAACGAGCTTATGCTCTGCCATCAGGCGAAGATAGTCGGACGCTGGCATTTGCTTAGCAATGACTCGGACGTGCGGATTGACTTGGCTAAACCGCTGATGCCAGGCATGGCTAAAATCGCGTGCTTTATTGAGCAACCGTTTCATTGGTGGGAGATCACTGGCACGACCACTGATAACCGTCACTGTCTCATGCAATTCTGCCGTTACTGGTGACAATAAACTCAGAGCCACGGCATGATTCCGAGAGGCGACAAAGAGCTGCCGCGTGCCAACAAAGACGCCTTTCTTTTCCTGTACGACCTGACCTGAAATGTCCCAATCAGCTTCCTCCACCGGATAGGGTGGCGGAATAAAAGCTGTTGGCAGCTTGGGGTTGACTGAAGAATACAGAGGCTGCGTATCAAAGGTCGTAGCCAATGCACCATCGGCCTCCATACAGAGCTCTTTGAATGCCATCCAGTTGTCAAAATTTTGAAAATGACCACTGACTTGCGAAAGGCCCGTTTCTTTAAGCGTGACAACAACTTTGCAGCCAGCTTTCTTCAACTCACGCAAGCACTGTCGCGAACGTTCCATCTTACCGCCGATGAGCAATAAAACATTCGATCCCGCAGAAGTACTTTCCGGATGACTGCTGAAAAGCCCTCGGGTGCAGGCCGCATAAGCGTGAAAATTCACGGGCAAATGACCAGGAGATCGAAGGGTGCCTGCTCCATTTGGAAAAGCTTGCTGCTTATCTTTTCCGCTTGGCGTGATAACGACCAGTTGGAAGTTGGATGAATGAGCAGACATAAGGCACTAAAGAGATAAATACGTATCACGCCGACGCACCGCCAAAGACGGCTTGAGTGAGTGCTTCTTGAAGGGCACCAAGAGCCTCCTTGTCTCGGATCTTTTGGTCGCTTTGAGTCTGAATATAGATCGAATCGATAGCGACACCTTTTTCCGTGTTAATGCGGGCATGAGTGACATTAAGATTGAGCTTCCCAATCGCCATAAAAATGTCATAGAGCAAACCCAGTCGATCCACCACTTGCAGCTCAGCAATGGTTTGATCAAGCGAGAGATCGTTGTTTAAAAAGACACGCTGAGGAATCTCGGTCATAACTTCATCATAGCCAGGAATGGCTTTGCGAGTGGAAGCGATGTCAGGAGTGAAGTCGAAGATCTGCTTCAAAAAGGCGATTTTCACTGCCTGCTCCACTCGAAGGCGTGCGCTTTTATTGGTAACTGCTGCAAAGTTGGTATTACAGACGCGGAACATATCCAGCACGAGATGATCCCCACGCTGATAGAGATCTGCACTGAGAATATTAATACCCTGCGCGGCAAGCGATCCGGAGAGGCGTGCTAACAATAAATGCCGATCCCAACCTGTGACGGTGAGTTCGCTATAACCTTGCTCGACATGGTCTTCCCAAGTCATGACGGGCAGTAGGCCTGATTCAGCATCAGGCTGGGTGAGCTGAATGAAAAACTGCCGGAACTGGCGAATATGAGCGGCGATTTGTGCAGGCTCACGAAAGTTAAAATAACTCCGCGGCATGTGCTGGAAGTGGGCGCTGATTTCAAGTTCATAACCATTGCCGAGAACCTTGGTGACGGCTGTGCGCACATCATCCAAGGGAACCGCAGCACGACGCATAAAGTCAGCCGGCGTATCAAGGTATTCCAGGGTATTGTAATACAACTGTCTGATAGAGGCTTCTTTATAACCTGACCAGCTTGCCTCACTTGTACCTTTCGAATCGGCATACGTCATGACAAGTAGAGTATCCAGATATTCCTTGGATTTAATGACTGCCGCAAACTCTCCAATGACCTTGGGGTCTTCAAGATTGGTCGTCGTGGCTGTGCGATACATGAGCAAATGGTTATCCACGAGGAACAACAGCATTTTCCTTCGCTCACCTTTGATTTGTAACCTGCGACAAACCGCATCTGCCATGACCGTGCTTTCTGCATCATGCGCCTTGGCATTGGCAGCGCGGCCCGCATCATGGAGAAGCAAAGCAAGATAAAGAATCGCCGGCTGATGCAATTCATGAAAAAGCTTCTGATACAGTGCCACGGAAGAACTAGGTGGACCGCTAAGTTCGTCCAGCTTATCCAGAGTACGCAGCGTGTGCTCATCGGCTGTGTAGCGATGGAAAAACTCGTGCTGCACTAGGCAAGTTAACGCGCCAAATTCAGGCATGTAACGGCCCAAAAAACCGACACGATGCATTTGCCGCATAACACGGGCCACATCACCCTTTTGAGAAAGCAGGCCCATGAAAGTCTCACGGACGCTGGTGTTGTAGCGGTAACTGACGTTGACGAGGCGGAAGCTTGATTGGATCAGGATAAATAACTCGGGGCTCAACCGCAAGTGACGCTGTTGAGTATGCAAAAAAGTGCGCATGAGCCGCGCTGGATCTTCTTTAAATAGTTCATCATCTTCGGCGTAGAGGCGTTCGTTTTTTGAGATGAATCGGTCGAATTTATCCACGCGTTTTTGCGCCGTCTTTCTCCGCACCATGAAACTAAGAAGGCCTTTTCGGGTGCTTTCATCGTCTAAGGATTGAAGATGAAAGCGGTCCATGACCTCGCTGCTACGCTGAAGAATGTCTCTTGTCGCGGTGTAGTAGTCGCGCATGAAGGCTTCGATTCGTCGAAGGATACGCTTATGCCGATAACCCAGATTGGTGGCAACAAAACCTTGGAGACGAAGCGTGAGTATGTCACTGGCACGGCGTTCGGTGTAATGCATCTCATTGCGAGTGCGCAGGATGAGGTCGTAGGCTTCAGAAACCTCACGCCATCCCGCAGCAGTGATGAAGCCTTTGTCGACAAGGTGTTCAGGATTAAGCGTACCGTGTTTGGCATAGGACATCCAGATAAGATTTTGATAATCGCGCAGTCCCCCGCAGCCGGTTTTTACATGTGGCTCCTGAACACAATGGGTGCCTCCATGTTTAGCATGACGCGAGGTAAGATCCGCTTCGCGTAATTTTAGAAATGCATCTTCCTTACCAATCATGCATTCTTTATCAAAGCGTGCTCGAAACTCCTTGAAGGCCTGTTGTTCGCCACAAAGAAAGCGGGCTTCCATGAGCGCTGTTTTCGTCTGCATGTCTTCATTGGCAAGAGAGATGCATTCCGTCACAGAGCGTGTTCCTTGGCCGACTTTGAATTTCAAATCATAAAAGTAGAGAAGAAAATCACCGATGAAACGTGCCAACTCGGGTGAAACCTCGGAACTCTTCACCGGCAGCATGAAGGTCAAATCAACATCACTACCAGGGCTCATGACTCGGCGGCCATAGCCACCATGGGCTATCACGCTGACATTGATCTTGGCGCGAATTTCAGGCTTCAGCGCTGCTAGGCTTTCCGCCCAAAGGATGCGCACGATGCAATCAATCACATCAGATCTCATGCGGCAGATTTCGACACCGCCCATGCCCGCGCGGTGACGCTGTTTGATGCGTTGTTCTTTGAGCTTTAGGAAGCGTTTGCAGAGCTTCAGAGTCTCAGTGCGACCTCTCGGCAGTTCACTGTCGTCACCAAATACCTTTAGAGAAATGGATTGGAGATGTTTTTGGTACTCACTTTCAGTCATGCGCGCTCTAGATCAAAAGGTGAGCAGCGAGTGGATCGGTCCCGCATCGGCCAGTTTTTCACGTCCTTCCAAAAAGCTCAGCTCAATGAAAAAGGCGGAGCCTAAGATGACGGCACCTGATTCCTGAATGAGCTGAATAGCGGCAGCCGCAGTTCCACCAGTGGCCAGTAAGTCATCCGCTAGGACAACTCGCTCACCTGGTGAGATGGCATCCATGTGCATCTCGACGCTGTTTGTGCCGTATTCCAGGCTGTAATCCACGCCGCGTGTCTTCCAGGGTAGCTTGCCTTTTTTCCGCACTGGGATAAAGCCTGCACCGAGACGCTGAGCGATCATAGCACCGAAGATAAAGCCTCGGGCATCAATGCCGACGACCTTGTTCACCTTTTGGTTGGCAAAGGCCTCGCTCATGCCTTCGATGGCGAGGTTTAGTAGCTTGGCATCTGCCAATACTGGCGTGATGTCTTTGAAAAGAATGCCCGGCTTCGGGAAGTCGGGAACGTCACGGATGGCGTTGCGGAGGAGATCGAGAGAGTCTGAAGACATAACGCGGCAGTCTGGGGGACTGCCGCGCCGATGCAAGGGTGAGATCACTCGAATTTCAGCCTTTTTTAGCGTCCGAAAGAGAAGGACCAACTTACGCCTCGATGACCGCTGCTGCTGTAATGGTGAGAACTGTGACCGTAGGAAGGCTGCGGGCAGTAGGGGCGCGGATTGCAGGTGCTGCAGCCGCAAGATTCACGCTGAGTGACCCAGCGACCGAGTGGATTCCCACAGCGATCATATCCGTAAATCTGATAGACTGCTAGGACTGGACGTCCGCAGGGGAGATAGCTGACGACTCGGGGCTGGAAGCCATGATTGCATTGGTCCCAAGCTTGGCTGACGGACGGTGCGGCGATGCCGAATGTGAAAGCTGCCGCGGCGAGGATGAGGATTTTTTTCATTGTGTTGAACTTGCTGTTCAGGATCTTTCGACGGGGCCCTGTGAAGGCTATTCAAAGCTATTGAAACTTTTTTTGCGCAAGGCCCGAGATCTCTGCCGCAATCGAGGCGCAAAGGATTGACTGCATCACTGCGTTGATTCTTCTCTCCACATGCCCCATTACCGATTGTTTCTTTTGCTCATTTGGATGCCCTTTTTCTTGAAGGCTGAAGACGAGTATGAACGTGCGCCCATTTACTATTCGGAAACACATCCAAAGGATGCCGCTTATGATCTACAAAAACAGTGGAAGCGTGGTCAGGGCCAGATAGATCGTAGCAGTGCCTGGACAATCTTGAAGGGACTCATGAAGCAGTTCCATATGCCGGAAGAGTCACAGGTCATGGTCTTCTCAAAAACCAGTAAGCAAAATGATCGCATCAATCCGCAGACGCCACGCGTGATCTATTTTGGAGATGATGCCTATGTGGGTTATGCTCTTGGTGGATCGATTGAGGTATCAACCATTGATCCTTTGTTAGGCCCTATCTTTTATGTGCTCGATCCTGCAGAGGTCAAATCCAAGCCGCTGCACTTCGTGCGTGATCAAAGTTGTTTGAGCTGTCACGGTGGCCCTTTTTCTCCTGAGGTTCCCGGGCTCATCGTACGTTCTGTTTTTCCCAGTGCAGAGGGGCATCCGATCATGAGTCAGGGCAGCACAGTGGTGGATACGACCACACCTTTCAGTGATCGCTGGGGTGGCTGGTATGTGACAGGAAAACATGGGGCGCTACTGCATCGCGGCAATGTCACGGCCACAGAAAAACCGGACAGCAGCATAAACATGCCAATTCAAAAAGGGGCCAATGTGACAGATCTAAGCGCTCTTTTTGATACGACGCCTTACCCCAGAAAGAAGAGCGACATCGTCGCGCTCATGGTGCTGGAGCACCAGACCTCGATGCAAAATGTGCTGACGAAAGCCAATCACACCTCCTTGCGCGCCATGCACATGCAGACCAGTCTTCAAAAAGAGTTGGGTGAACCCGTCATTGAAGAACCTGTTGGAACTGCGCGGCGGATGATTGATCACTCCGCTGAGAATGTCTTGGAAGCACTCTTATTCAAAGATGAGGCCGCTTTGCCCGAGGGTGGAGTCGAGGGAGATGAGGCCTTCCCACTAGCCTTTGCAGCCCGAGCTCCTCGTTCAGCAGATGGGCGCTCTTTGAAAGACCTCCAATTACTGACTCGACTCTTCAAACACCGCTGCAGCTACATGGTGTATTCCCTCACCTTTAAAAACCTGACTCCACCTTTGAAAAAAACGGTGCTTTCTCGAATGCAGCAGGTCTTAGCAGGCAAGGATGGAAGCGGACAGTTTGAGTATCTCAGTGCGAGTGAACGAGCTCACATCACGCTGATCCTCAGGGAAACTGGTGTGTTTATGGACTGAAAGTTCGGTGTTCTTGAGAAATGGGCCTAGGATGTGCGTTCTTTGAATCACATGAACCGCGTTCTTCTGTTTTTTATTCTTTGGGGACTGTCTCCGCTCAAAGGGCAGGATCTGGACTTGGATCGCTTGTTCGAGGATCGTAATCTTGGGCCTGTCAGTGAGTTGCTCGAAAAAGGTGACTATGATCTGGTGGCCCGAATTTGTGAAGCGGCCATTCAGCGAGGGATGAAGGCGCCTGAATGGCGTTTGCTGCGCTTGCGGGCGCTGCATCTTATGGGACAGGAGATGGAGGTTCGTGATGAGGTGCAGTTGGCGGTGAAGATTTTTCCAGATCATTTGGGGCTGCTCATGCTTCAGCATAACAATGCGTGTCGTCTTGGCCGTGATGACCTCGCCAAGGCGGCTTTGAAGGCTGTTAATGCGGCGGCAAAGGTGAAGCTGGCGAAGGATCGTTCAGCAGCAGATTGGGTTTGGCTAGGAGAAGCAGCTTTGGCGCTGGGCGCGGATGCCAAAAAGGTGATTCAGCAGTATTTCCAAGTGGCCCAAAAAAAAGATCCTCAGCTTGAGGCTGCATATCTGGCTGAGGGACGTTTGGCTTTGGCCAAGAATGATGCGGCTCGTGCGGCGGATGTCTTCCGAGCTGGATTAAAAGCGCACGGAGAGACGGCGGATTTACGGGCTGGACTTGCTTTAGCGTATGCGAATGGGGATCGTGCAAAACAGCAGGAAAATTGGACCCGCGCACTGGAGCTGAATCCCATTCATGCTGAAGCCTTGCTGAATCAGGCCGAGGCGCTCATTGGTGCGGAGAAGCTTTTGGAGGCAGAGGCAGCGATTCAAAAAGTGATCGAGACCTGTGAGAAGCATCCAGAAGCCTGGGCGTTGCGTGCCGCAGTGGCGCAACTTAGCTCGGTGGACGCAGAGAAGGTAAAGTCCGCTCGGGCCAATGGCCTGAAAATGTGGGAGCAGAACCCTGTGGTAGATCACACACTGGGGCGAGTTTTGTCGCGTGCTTATCGCTTCGCCGAAGGTGCCGCCTACCAGCGACAGGCTTTGGCGCTGGATAAGAATTATTTGCCAGCCAAGGTGCAACTTTGTCATGATCTTTTGCGTCTGGGTGAGGAGGCAGAGGCCTGGAAGCTCGCGGCCAGTATTCGGGAGAAAGATGGCTACAATGTGCAGGCTCATAACATCGGACTTCTGGAGCAGGAAATGAATGGTTACACGACCCAGAGCTTTGACGATTTTATTCTGAAGATGCCCAATCGTGATTGGCCCATTTATGGTGAGCGCGCCTTGGCCTTGTTGCGCGAGGCAAAGACGATGCTGACAGCCAAGTATGGGCTTAATCTCACGCGGCCCGTGATGGTTGAGTTCTTTGGTGCACAGCAGGACTTTGCGATCCGCACCTTTGGCAGTCTGGGTGGGCAGGGATTGCTAGGCGTTTGTTTCGGCACGGTTATCACCATGAATAGTCCAGGCGGATTGGCGCATAGCGGCAGTAATTGGGAGGCCACACTCTGGCATGAGTTTTGTCACGTCGTCACACTCACGCTGACGAAGAACCAAATGCCGCGCTGGCTCAGTGAGGGAATCAGCGTTTATGAGGAGAGTCAGCGCAATCCAGTCTGGGGCATGGGAATGAAATCGGATTTCCGCCGCATGATTTTGGAAGAAAATGCCACCACACCCGTGGGTCAGCTCAGCAGTGCCTTTTTAAATGCCAAGGACCACGAGCACACCATGTTCGCTTATTATCAGTCCAGCCAGGTCGTCAGTTACCTTATGGAGACTTTTGGCCTAGCTCGAGTTCAGGGCATTTTGCGTGATTTAGCCGCAGGCAGACGCATCAATGAGGCGTTGCAGGTCAATACAGTGGCTTTGGGAACACTGGAGAAAGACTTTAACCGCTACCTGAAAGCCAAGGCAGAAGTCTATGGCCAAAAAGCGGATTGGGATGAGCCCAAACCGGAGGATCTGAACCCGCTGGAACCTGATGCTTTGACCGCCTACCATCAAAAGCATCCGCATAATCTCTGGGTCATTCATCAGTTGATCGAGTCTTTGAGACAGCAGGAAGACTGGCCCGCCGTGCTGTCACTGGCAGAGAAACTCATTCAGTTGGTGCCAGAGGATCTAAGTGAGAAAGGTGGATATCATATCAAAACCACGGTCCTTCGCAGGCTCAAACGAATTGAAGATGAAACTGTGATTTTGCGTTACCTAGCTGACCGTGATTCTAGCGCGATGTCCACCTACCTTCGGTTGATCGAGCTTGATCTGGCAGCGAAGGATTGGCCAAGGGTGCAAATCAATGCCCAGAGGGCGATGGCTTTAAATCCATTTTTACTATCCCCTCAGAAAGCCCATGCCGAGTCGGCCGAGGCTCTGGGGCAGCGGGAAGAAGCCATTGCGGCCTATCAGCGGGTTTTGATCCTAGATCCCGTCGGCGCAGCCACGACTCATTTCAGGCTGGCGCAGCTCTTAATGTCCTCCGATGCCGTGACTGCCAAGCAGCATCTACTGGATTCCTTAGCCATGGCTCCACGGTTCAGGGAAGCACATCGACTGCTTCAACAATGGCCTTAGCAACAATACCTCACTCTTCTGCAACTAGCACGCCAGGATGCTTTAGAACCGATCCTTTACGCGATTGTGATGTGCGATCACTCTCAAACAGGCGTTTCTTCGGCAGTCTCAGATGCCGTAACTTCCGCGTTTTCTGCGACATCGGTCGTTAAGGGCTTGGTATCCTTGCGCAGGCGCTTGGCTTCCTTCGCTGCCTTCTTGGCGAGTTCGCGTTTCCGTTTTTCGAAACTGTAATTGGGTGTCGGCATTGAATGCCATAACATCCTTTAGCGGCAATGATACGGAAAGATTTGAAACATCACTGGCCGATGCAATACAGCGCTTTGTCGCTGCGGAGGTAGAGCCGGTTGGCATCTACAGCTGGTGTGCCATTCATCTGAGAGCTATCACTGGCAAAAGTGTTTTTGGCGATCTGTTGGTAAATCGGTTTAGCGGCAATGACAAAGACACCGTTTTTACGACTAGGCGCATACAGATTACCACCGACAAGCACGGGTGAGGCGTAGAAGGGCTTGCCACCACCACGACGACCGCCGCCGCCAGAGCCGCTATTTTCCATGACGCGTTCACGATAAATTTCTTTGCCCGTTTTTGCCTCGATGCACATGGCAAAGCCGGCGTCGTTAATCACATAGAGGTGGCCTTCGTGATAGATCGGTGTGGGAATGTAAGAAGCGCTGTTGATGCTCCAAAGCGTACCAGTGACAGTGAGATCACCTTTGCCCCCCAACTTAATGGCGGCAGTGCCAGCCGTAGGATAGCCGCCCGTGACAAAGAGGATGCCATCCGCCACGGTCACGCCTGGGGATACGTTACCACCCATGCTGTAAGTGGCATACCAGCGGAGTTTGCCACTGTCAGGGTTGAGTCCCCAGACTTCGCTGGCCACGGGAAGAATGAGATCTTCTCCTGAGATGAGAGGGGTGCTGTAAACCGTGTTCAATCCCTCTGAGGGAGCACGCCAGACCTGAGCACCAGTCTTTTTATCCAAAGCTACCATGGCACCGCCCTCGTCATAGGCAGTGACGATGAGGGTATCTTTATACAGGATGGGACTGGAGGCACTGCCCCAACCTTTGCGGTTGGAATGAGTGCCGACCGATGTTTGCCAGAGCTGCTTCCCCTGCATGTTAAAGGCGAGTGCGCCGGTTTTGCCAAAGAAAACGAAGACGCTAGTGCCATCACTTACTGGAGTGCTACTGGCATACCCATGCTCCATGAGCATGCCATTGGCGAAGTCTTCCGGCTGAACGGCTGGCACGATTCTATCCCAGAGGATCTTGCCGTCGATCTTGCTGATGCAGATGAGATGGCGGACCATTTTACTCATGTCGTCGCTGGTGCCGTCTGCATAGCCTGACCAACAGGTGATAAAAACTTTGTCTCCAACAATGATGGGGCTTGAGGAGCCTGGACCGGGAAGAGAGGCCTTCCATTGCAGATTTTCGGTGTCGCTCCACGTTGTGGGCAGGCTGCCTTCGGCCTTCGCGTCACCCTTAGCTCCGCGGAGTCTAGGCCAATCAGCATGTACGTTAACGGCAATCGTGATGCAGGCAAAGAGGAAAGTGAGCGTTCTCATGAGATCGGAGAAACCCAAGCATGACGGCTTGGTTGTAAATAAAGTTTTAGTAAGGCATTAAAGTCATGAAACTGGAGTCTTTCATGATTTGGCCAGGTGGATTGCGGGTCATTTGTTCGAACTGGACCGCCCATTCGCGCATGGTGTAAACCGCGTGGCCGTAGGGCTGAAAATCCCGAGTGCTGAGAAAGGTAAGACGGTCCGCTTCTTTGTCAGCGAACTGAAAAAAAGCGCGACCTGAATGTGGCTCGATCACTTTGCCCTCAATGGCCATGGTGCCTTTGGTGAAGAAGCCACCCAAACTTGCCACAGGACTGACCGCGAGCTTCATCATCGTCATAACCGCATTACCTTTTGGACTGGTGGGATTAAGTTCGATCAAAGCCAACTGAAGAATCAACGTGTCAGAGGCAGGTTTACTCGCCAACTTGTAAATGGGACAGGGAGACTGCCTAAAGGCCCTGATAAACTCTTCCTGAAGGCGCCTTGCCACGTCAGACTCTTGTCGATGCACCCCTCCTTTAGATATTTCTAGACTGGCTAATTTTTTATCAACTGGACGTAAAAAATGCAGTGTTACCGGAGCGATAAAAAGCTTCTTTTTGGCCTTTCCCATAGCCAAAATATTGGGGTCTGGCGTGGTCCAGACTTTTTGAAAAGGTAAATGTCGACTGGCATCCTGGGCCAGTCTGGGCTGCTCAAAAAAAGGTGACGGTGCAGTGGGACGCGCTTTGAGCATGCGATTACCAAAACTGCACGATGACAAAATCGCCAGCAGAGCCAGAGGCCAAAAAAGCATGAGTCTGAAAAAGTGCGAACGCATGACCGGAGGTGCCAATGAAAGACGATTGCTTAATTTTGGATTATGGAGGAGAGGGATAGGTTACCACAAGTCCATAGATACTAGCATTGACATTTAAGTGGCCGTTTCTACTGTCGCGGTAGGTTTTCACAATCAACAGCCACGGGAACAAGGAGCACTATGCCAATGAGGAATGATGAAATGGAAGAGCCAAAGCGCGGCAACCCGCCGTTGCATTCGGAAAAGATCATGACGGATCGGAAGATCTTCTTTTTGGATTTGAAGGAGAATGATCGCGGACGCGTGATCAAGATCACAGAAGACGTGCGTGGTCGCAGAGATACGATCATGGTGCCCCTGGAGGCAGCTGAAGAATTTCTGGATGCGCTTCAGCGCATCTTAGAGGCCGAACGCGACATGCAGTAGTCGTGCAACGTCGAGGAACCATTGGACAGCGCGGGCTGATTGCGGCATTCTTTGGGCGGTTTTCCTGGAAACATTCCCCCCGTTTTTTTAGCGCCTCATGCCTGCACTCCTCCTCCGTTTTTCTGTCCTCGCACTGATTGCTCTTCTGGTGTCCTGCAATACGACCTCGTCAAATCGTGGGACAACTCAGTATCTGGAGGCCTTCTCGCCCGACGCTGTGCCACATTCCGCTCTTTATAATCAGGACATGGATTCTTATTGGGATGGCGATGGCGCCACAGGCTCTCCCAGTGTGTTGATAGATCTCAGTGATCAGAAAGCCTATTTCTATAAAGGCGGCACCTTGGTGGGCGTTTCAGCACTTTCGACAGGGGATCAAAAGCACCCGACCAAAACTGGGAATTTCAAAGTGATCCAAAAAGACCAGTGGCATAAATCTAACCTCTACGGCGACTTTGTGGATGCTTCTGGTAATGTGGTTGTGACCAATATCGACATCACCAAGGACAAGCCACCCGCCGGCACCCGGTTTGAGGGATCTAAAATGCATCATTTCATGCGTTTCACAGGTGGTATCGGTATGCATGAAGGCTTCCTTCCAGGTTATCCCGCCAGCCATGGCTGTGTGCGTATGCCACCCCATATGGCTGCGATTTTCTTTAACAATGTGTCTGTAAACACACCCGTTACTGTCCGCCCATAAAATGATGAACGAAATTCCGTTAGAAGTCAGCGTAGATGACGTCTGCTATCTTCAGGGCAGACCCGGAGATAAACCGCGTCTCGTGGATTGCCGGGAAGAAGATGAGTGGCAGATCTGTAAAATTGAAGGGGCAGAGCTTGTACCTTTATCACAATTTGGCGTGCTAGCGCCTCAGCGATTTTCAGACACGACTCAGCATATCATTGTTTATTGTCATCACGGCATGAGAAGTCAGCGTGCCGCCCTTTGGCTGCGTCAACATGGGTTCACTCACGTGCAGTCGATGCGCGGCGGCATTGATGCCTGGGCCGATATTGTGGAGCCTGAGATGACTCGCTATTGAGTTGATGTTTTTTGTAACGCATGTCCCTACCCTTACCTTCTAGTTCTGTCGGATTTAAAGAGTGGTCCATTGTCTGTGATTCTCTAGCTCAAGGAGTACAGACGCTGATCCTTCGCAAAGGTGGCATTCATGAGGGGCGCGGTGGTTTTGAATGGAAGCACCAGAGCTTCTTTCTTTTCCCCACCTGGTTTCATACTCAGGGTGAAAAACTCCGCTGGGTGCCAGAGAATGCAGAGACCTCGTTTCCTCCAGAAGAAGAGCGCACCCGTGTCGATATCAAAGGTTACGCCACTTTAGAGCGCGTCTGGAAAGTCACTGACTGGGCAAAGATGGAAGCAATAGCACACCTGCACCTATGGAATGAGGACGTCGTGCGTGAACGCTTCGCCTATGATGAAGAGAGCTGCCTGCACATCGCTCTCGTGCGTGCCTACAAGCTGCCTGAATGCTGGGCCTTTCCCTACACCAAGAGCTACGGAGGTTGTCGATCCTGGGTCAACTTACCTGAAGATGGACTTAGTCTGTTGGCGAACGCAACTCCTGCGCTCACAGAAGAAGTTTGGCACGAAACGGCGCAGAAGCTGCGAGAGATTTTAGATTAAAGAATCGGGTCAGGACAGACATCTCGCCGCTGACATTTCAGGCAGTGATCACCGAGAAAATAGGCGTCTAAATACTCCATGAGGGGAGCTATGATCTGGCGATCACGTGTGACGATTCCCGCTTCAAAATTACGTCGATGGTCACTCTTGGCACCCAAGCCAGCACCTGTGAGATTGGCGGAGCCGATGTAGGCATAGCGACCATCAGCAATGACGCACTTCATGTGCATTCGCGGGCAGAGGATGCGACTAAAGAGATCACTGCCGATCAGCTCTGGAAAGCGGTCGAAGTCTTTGCGAAATCGCGGACCTGGTTCTTTGGCATGAACGAGCCGCACTTCGACTCCTTCACGTATTTTCCCTGC
This sequence comes from Verrucomicrobiaceae bacterium, assembly GCA_027489965.1. Lineage (GTDB taxonomy): Bacteria > Verrucomicrobiota > Verrucomicrobiia > Verrucomicrobiales > Verrucomicrobiaceae > Prosthecobacter. The sequence continues at coordinate 75,276 of JAIXZA010000175.1, read as the reverse complement.
CAGCACGTCGAGAAAAGGAACGAAACGTTTTCCCTGCGAGACGTGTAAGTCCTTCAAGTCGGCTGTGACAAGCCAGAGAATCTGCTTGGCTGATGGCACAATCTCATGGACGACGGCCTGATAGGTCTCCTGGCTGATGACAAGTCTGGTCAGTGGCTCGCTCATGGACCTAGCTTCCATCCCTTTCGATTAGCACCGATCTCCAGGTGCTCTTCAGGCACATCATTCATGCGGATAGAATCGACGAGCTCAATGGGCATGAAGTAGGATTTAAAGGTTTGCCGCTTTTTCCGATCGCAGATGAAGGTAACTGTATCTTTTGAAACTTTCCCGTCTGCTGCTTTTATGACCACATCCGCAGTGACAGTGATCTGACCATGCGTTTTGAAGTTTAAGTCTAGCAAGGGCGGCAGAATAAAAGTAGCCTGACTAAACTGACGCTGACGCGTGGACATAAAGTATTCTTCACGCTGAAGATAGTTGCTAGGTACATCCCATGAGCGACCATTTGGCGTGACCATTTGGAGGCGGGTAACCATTAAGTGAGTGAACTGGCTGCGGCCTCCTACCGCGTAGATAGCGATTCGATAAGGACCGCAGCTTCTAGATTCTGCAGCAGCGACGACCATGGCAGAGATGGCAATGCTGGACTCACTCTCAGATGGCACAAATTCCAAACCTATGCTGGCACCGCCAATAGTCGACGTTTGCGTTGTGGTGTAAATTTCCGCTCGATCATAAATGCCGGCACAATTGGCTAGACTGAGACAGAACCCAAGAACAGCTACGAAGCCTGTAAGTCGTTGAATCGGCTGCATGACAAGATCAGATTTCACTCAGTGGTCTCGACTAACTCGGAACTGACCATCCCCTGTGTGACGTGACGTGGCTCGGCAATGATGCTAACCAGCCTATCAAAGATGTCTTTGCCGCGGATGATTTCGATCTCGACCCGAAGGAAGTAGATGGGGATCTCGCCAGGCTCTAACCTTGGAAAGCGGACGTAGTCTTTCTCTGTGGTGAGGATGGCATGAGCATCCGCTTTGACACAGCGCTCGATGAATTTGGTGACATCTTTTTCCTGGAAGCGGTGGTGATCACTGAATCTGGCTGTCCACTGGACTTTGGCTCCTAGCTTGCGGGCACCTTTTTCAAAGCTTTCGGGAACGGCGATGCCTGACAATGCACCGACATATTTGCCTTTAAAGGCATCTAAAGGCAAGCGCTCTCCCGTGTGAATGTTTTGAAAATGCACAGGCCGATGCCGACACTCGATGATCTCGGCGACTGGATTGTAGCGGCGAATTTGAGCAATGACTTCCTCGCTATCTCCATCTGATTTGGTGAGGAAGATGTAGCTGGCCCGGCGGAGACTTTTGGGAGGTTCACGTAAAGTGCCGCGCGGCAGCATGTAACCAGTGCCAAAGGGTGCCGTTTTATCTACAAGCACGATATCATGGCGATGCTTCAATTTGAGATATTGCAGGCCATCATCCAAGATCAGTACATCGGCTCCAAATTTACGAATGGCATGGGCCCCAGCCTTCACACGATTCCGATCCACGACGACGGGAACGCCCGGACAATTATGGGCGAGCATGAAGGGCTCATCTCCGGCGATATGAGAATCCAGCAGCACATTGACGCCATCGGAGACGACGCGAGCTGGCAATTCTTTGGGTTTTCTGGCCATGCCTAACTTGGCAGCGATTCGCCAGCTAAGTGGTGGCTTACGCTGACGCTTGCTTTTATAACCACGGCTGAGGATGGCAACGCGACGCCCTTTATCTCTCAAAGCCTTGGCCAAAAGCTCCACGACGGGTGTCTTTCCAGTCCCGCCAACGGTAATGTTGCCTACACTGATGACTGGCACCCCCAGATGATGGTCGTGGATGTAGCGCTCGCGATAGAGAAAGAGTCGCAGTTTAATGGCTCCCTTATAAATGCCCGACAAGAACCAAAAAACAGCGCGCAACAGCGATGCCCTCAATCCACGTCGATTGTGGATGATGACATCCATCATGTATTGCTCCAGATCTTCGAGGGTATCCTTCATGCACTGGTACCAGCCTGCCGCTGTGCGGGAAAGTGCACAAGCGGCATTAGTTGAAATGATGCCGCCTTGGTAGGCCTGCATTCCCTCATTACGGGATTTTGAGTGTCTGGCCTGGGCGGATCAGATCTGACTTCAGACCATTGGCAGCCTTAAGCTTGGCGACGGTTGTTTTGCGCTTGAGGGCGATGGCGTAAAGTGAATCACCTGAAACAACCTTATGGCTACCGCCATATTTCTTGGCTGTGCTTTTTGATTTGGATGAACTGGTGCGCGGCTTGCTGGAGCTGGCGACGACTTTTTTCGGCGTAGAGCTCGAGGTACTGGTGCTTGTCTTCGGCTTAGCACTTGGTGCATTGAAGGCGTAGGGATCAGCTTCGACAGGGGCTACTGGGGCCTCATAAGTCGGGGCAGCAGGGCCACCGCCGGCAATCGTCCCTGGCTGACCTGGATAGGGATTATAGCCTCCGTCATTGGCGTAATTGGCCACGTAAGGATCGGCACCTCCAGAGCTGGATTTAGTAAAGGGGTTCTGGCCATTCTCACAGGAGGCCAATCCCAGAGAGAGACAAACCAAAGTTAGAAGACGGGCGAAAGAGATCAGATGCATGGAAATAGAAAGGGGGTGAAGACGAATAAAGAGGCTGTCATTATGGTTTTCCGAATGAACTTGTTCAACCTTAAATACCAGCAGGCTTATTCACGCCAAAAATGCTTTTTGCCTGGGTCACGGAATGCGTTCTCCAGACTCTCAAAGAGTGAATTCAAGCGTGCCTCTTCTTTGAGAACATACTCAATGGTATGCGTGTGAGTGGTCACTGGGTAATTCTTCACCACTTTGGGTTCAGTAAGTGTCGGTGAAACCCGAGCCGCAGCGTCTTGAACCATGGCGCGTGCTTTGTCGATCGCCTGTTGGCCAACAGCGACCGCCCCAGTGCCCTCCAGCCGCACAGGTTCCAGAAAATAGAAGCGAACATGCGAATTGGTGTTTAGCGTCAAATTCACCTCCACCACCCGAGCCACGCCGTCGACCACATATTCATGCTTGGAGAGCGCGATGATTTGCCCCGCCTTCACCATGTAGCGCCCACCTTTGAGAGAGCCCGTCCAAACACCATCTTGGAGCATTTCCTCTGGTGGCGGCTTGGTAGGTGTCGGCCCTGTTGTCTGAGCGAGACTGAGACCAGAGAGAAAAAGGCTAACCAAGGCGCTCAGGAAGAATGTATTTTTCATAACCCTGCCAGACTGACAGAAAGGCAGGCTCTTGTAAATCGGAAGGTCACAACTTGGCCTGCCCATATCACGAACCTGCAAAGCGACCCATGAAGAGGATTAATCCTGTCGGTCGATGTCTGATAAACCACAGGAAAGGATGATTGGCGACGAAGATGGCACTGCGGCGCTTAGGCTTATCTTCTGGGTTACCAAACGGCTCTGCGGCAGTTGTCGTGGCCGTGGCCTCTGCGCCTAATTCATTCACTTCGATGCTGGCCTCATGCTGCACTTGATTCACCCAGCACGGTTTCTGTCGGATCATTCCCCCTAAATCGGCCGCTTTTTCTTCAAACACATCTTTGGCACCAAGCGCCTGCCACATGCCTTGCAAATTAAGCTGGGCACTGAAGGCAAAGCGCGGCAGTATAACGCTCACATCAGCATCCCTCAGTCCACCGATCATCTTGGTCCAGCCGGCAGGGTTCAAGCAAAGCTCCACCGACTCACGATCTGCTTCCGTTCTAGGCAAAAGAAATGTCATGACAAAGTCGCCACCGCCGAAGGGCATCTCAACGCTTTGCCAAGTAGGAGCGTCAGCAAAGAGAAAAGCATTTGTCTGAGCCATCAACGGCAACATCGACTGGGCTCCATCGGCTTTCGTAAATACACGCGCTTTAGTCGCCTTGGGATCAAATCGCTTGGCCCAAGCAGATTTGAGATAAACTGAGTTCACCAGAAGAAGTGCCATTCCTGGCTGCTGAAATTGATTAGGCCCGACGAGGTCAGTGATCCGACCACGCGTCTTTTCACGAATCCATTGATTCACCTTCTTGGCCGAGCCCACAGCATCCGATCCAGGCAGCGTTTGAATCATGGCTCCATAGTGTTTTCCAATCCATGAACCATAATCCGGCTCAAGCATGGCCTGTGGCGGAACCCAAATCGAATTGGCCACCTCTAGGAGTATGCCATGACTAGCAGCGCTTGAAGCAAGTGCTTGGCGAATGGTTTCAGCGTCCTTGGCGCGCTTGTCTTTATTTGCCGAAAGATGCGCCATATTCAAAAGCTGTCGTTGAGTCTCTCCGCTTGCACCCTCGGCCAACATGGAAACAAGCCGATGACCACTAAAAGGCGAAAAACAAAAGTTTCCTTGTGTCATCTGCCTGAAGAGCTGGAACATCTCCCACGCGTGAGCATTTGGCCCATCCCCTGCGCGAGATTCAGATATTTGCGCCATGATCGAAAAGCTGCACGCCAGCCAAAGACTCAATATTCGCAAAATCATAGCGGCCATTAAACCCAATCCGAGGCTTCCTGACAATCACTAAACAGTCATCACTTTCCGCTGATTCTCCTCTGGCAACTTCGCCACATCTGCTGACAATAGCGACCCTCATGACACGTAAAACCCCTGAAGAACTCCGCTCTTGGCGCTGGTATGGCCGCGATGAACTCCGATCCTTTGGCCATCGCTCCCGGGCGAAACAGGCTGGCTGGGGCGCTGAAGACTATGTGGGGAAACCAGTCATCGGCATTCTGAACACTTGGTCAGAACAAAACTCCTGCCACATGCATCTGAAGCTAACCGCTGACGCCGTGCGCCGTGGCATTTTGCAGGCAGGCGGTCATCCGATGGAAATTCCGGTGCTCTCAGCTGGTGAGATGCTGACCAAACCCACAGCGATGTTTCACCGCAACCTGCTGGCCATGGAGACTGAAGAAGTGCTGCGGGCCAATCCTCTCGATGGCGCGGTTCTTCTCGGTGGTTGTGACAAATCTACCCCTGGCCTGCTGATGGGTGCCTTCAGCATGGACATCCCTGTTATTTACATGCCTTGCGGGCCGATGATGAAAGGCAACTGGCGCGGTGAGACCCTGGGCAGTGGCAGCGACGTCTGGAAATATTGGGATGAAAAACGCGCAGGCAACCTGACCTGGGACCAATGGTGCGAAATCGAAGACGGCATCGCCCGTGGCCCTGGCCATTGCATGACCATGGGCACGGCCTCCACCTTGACAGCACTTGCAGAGACTCTTGGCCTTTGCATGCCTGGTGCCTCCTCCATCCCCGCTGTGGACAGCGCCCATCTGCGTGCAGCATCAGCTGCAGGCCGACAAATCATTGAAAATGTCTGGCTGGATTTAAAGCCCTCAAAGATCGTCACCGAAACCTCCTTTGATAACGCCATCGCTGTCGATATGGCTCTCGGCGGCAGCACCAATGCGATCGTTCATCTAGTGGCCATGGCAGGCCGACTAGGCATCAAACTGCCCTTGGAGAAATTTGATGAAATCAGCCGCCGCGTTCCTCTACTGGCTAATCTGCGACCTGCTGGCAAGTATCTCATGGAAGAGTTCTATCTGGCTGGCGGTATCAAAGCCCTGCTCCATGGCATGAGTTCCCTGCTAGACATGCAAGCACTTACCATCACTGGCAAGACCTTGGCAGGAAATGTAGCCGGCTGTGAGACCTACAATCAAGATGTCATCCGCTCCCCAGAAAACGCCATCCAACCGGACGGCGGCACCGCCATTCTTCGCGGTAATCTTTGTCCCGATGGAGCCGTGATCAAGCACGCCGCAGCCACACCAGAGCTCTGTCAGCATACCGGCCCAGCGCTCGTCTTTGATAGCTACCCCGAGATGAAGTCTAAGATCGACGACCTAGAGCTGGATGTCACCAAGGACACCGTCCTTATTCTCCGCAACGCAGGTCCGGTCGGCGCACCCGGTATGCCTGAGTGGGGCCAGCTGCCCATTCCGAAAAAGCTCATCTTACAGGGCATCCGCGACATGGTGCGTCTGAGTGACTGCCGTATGAGCGGCACCAGCTACGGCGCTTGCGCGCTGCACATTGCCCCAGAATCAGCCATCGGCGGCCCGCTGGCTCTAGTACAAAACGGCGACCTCATTGAACTGGATGTGCCTAACCGTAAACTGCACCTGCATGTCAGCGAAGAGGAGTTAGCCAAGCGCCACGCCGCCTGGAAACCAGCCCCACCCCGCTACCACCGGGGTTACGCCAAGCTCTTCGTCGATCATGTCACCCAAGCCAATGAAGGGGCTGACTTTGACTTCTTGCAGCACGGCCCAAGCGTACCCGAGCCTGAGATCTTTTAAAGCCTTCAAGGCGGGGATCAAAACAGCAGTCCAGAAAGTTAGCAAAAGAGCGCCGATTGAAGGTTCAATCGGCGCTCTTCAATGAATCAATCTGAACTGTTTGCGGAAGTCAGCTTCTCAATCACTTAACGATGAGCACCTCCACCTTACGCATCTCAGCTGCTTTTTCAGGAGCTAAATCAGCCGCAGCTTGAAACGACCCCATGGACAGTAAGCTGATCCGACCATTTGCGATACCTGCTCGGCGAAAGACATCCTGAACAGCTGTGGCTCGGGATTTTGAGAGACTCAAATTATAATTGGAATCACCCGATTTGTCAGCAAACCCACGGATTTCGATTCGAGCAGAACTGTCATTTTTGACAGCTTCGATAACAGAGACAATCTTTGAAGCTTCAGTTTCTCCGAGAACCGATGAATCTCTGCCAAATAGCAAAACCGTGGTGCCCGGCAGTGGTGCTTGAGTCGATACAATGTTGCTAGAGTTAGTGGTCGGCGGAGCCGCAACCTGCACTGGCATAGCAGACGCTTTTTGTTGCTTGGCATTGAGTGCTGACAACATTTTAGCGGTTTCCTGCTGCGCCTGCTGAAGCTGCCGAAGACTTTCGATCACGGCTGCGTCGGTGGCAGAAGAAGCTGCGGGTGCTGTAGTCATTTTGGCTTCAGCAAGCTTGGCCGCTGCGAGTGCGGCGACCTTTGATTCCATAGCCACCTTGGCAGCTTCATCCTCACGCTTACGTGCTGCGTTAATGCTAGCAGACAGACTTTGTACCTTATCTTCAGGAAGACTGGCCTTGATGATGTCTAGGTAAGCCGCAGCTTTGGCATGATCACCATTAGCCATAGCCTCAATGAAAGGCGTGAGGTCCGCAGCGGAGGTCTCAACGACAGGTGGCGTCTCCATGACTAAGGGGACTGGCACTGGCTCAAGAATCTGCTCTTGAGTGGGTGGGCGCTCAGTGACTACATCCTTGGACATAGCATCCGCCAAAGGCGTAAACCCTTCTGTCTGCTGGACTACTTTAGGCAAATAGTAGGCTAGCGCGGAGAGGACGCACAGGATGATAAGAGGAAAGATTGCTCGTTTCATAACTGGATTAATTTTGGAGTGAAAGAGTCGCGAAATTAGCGGTCTGCAGTTTTGAAATCGGGATAAGCATTGGTCGCATGCTCAGAAAAATCGAGCCCCATTTCCTGCTCCTCATCGCTAGCACGTAAGCCGATTGTGACGTCGATGACGCGGAAGACAAAATAGGCAACCACAAATGAACCAGCAATGATGATGATGGCACCAAAGGTCTGAACACCCAATCGGGCTGCCTTAAATCCCTCTTCATGGAATATTGCCACTGCAAGGCAACCGAAAAGACCATTCGCAAGATGAACGGGAACAGCTCCGACTGGATCGTCAAGACGCCACTTGTCCATCATGACTGTTACGACGGAGCAAAGGACTCCGCCAATAGCCCCTACAAACATGGCGCTAAAAGGTGTGAAAATATCCGAACCCGCCGTAACCGCGACACAGCCTGCCAAAAGACCGTTCATCGTTGAAGCCGCATCAGGCACTCCACGCAGCTTCCAGATTAGCAAAAGACCAAAGAGTCCACCGGCTGAACCGGCGATACATGTATTGACAGCGATACGTCCGATTTCAGCCTTACCCGTTAGCGTGGAACCAGCGTTGAAAGCAAACCAAGCCATGAAGAGAATGAACGTGCCAAGGAACATTAGCGGAACGTTATGACCAGGCATACTGCGCGGCGTACCGTCCTCTGCATATTTACCGAGTCGTGGGCCTACCACCATAATACCAGCTAATGCAGAAGCACCACCGATACCGTGCACCACCGCAGAGCCCGCGAAGTCGTGAAAGCCAAGCGCCTCCAACCAACCACGACCACCGCCAAAGTTTGGCTCAAAACCCGTGCTCAGACTCCCCCAAGCCCAGTGACCAAAGATCGGGTAAACGATCCCTGAAAATAGAGCCGTGTAGGCCATGTAACCAATAAACTTGGTGCGTTCAGCCATAGCACCCGAAGCGATGGTGCAGGCTGCTCCTGCAAAAACAACCTGGAAGAACCAAAAGGTCCACAAAGGACTGTCGGCAGTGAAGTTGGATAACCAAAAACTATGCCCACCGATAAAGCCTCCTGAGGAAGGGCCATACATGAGAGTGAATCCGAAAAGCAGATAACAGATGGCTGCGGAACAGAAATCCAGGAGCCCTTTCATCGCACAATTGATGGAGTTTTTAGCACGCACCGCGCCCATTTCCAAAAGGGCAAATCCAGCCTGCATGAAGAAAACCATGATCCCAGCCACAAGCGTCCAAACATGGTCAATGTTCTTCTGCATTGCAGGGCGCTCATGCTTCACTTCGTTAATCGGCTTCTCATAGTTGCGGAGCTTTGTTTCCAATTCGTAAACTTTGTTCTGCAAAAATTGTGGATTGCCAGGCTTTGCTGCTTGCTGCGTGGCGATTTTCTTCTGCATCTGCAACAGCTCTTCTTGCTGCTTCGCCTGAAGAGCTCGGAGCTCTGCTTCAAGAGCGTTTTGAGCTGGGATACCACTGGTGGTTAGGAAGATTGCTCCAACCACGCAAGCCATGGCAAGAAGTCTGCGGGAGAAGTACCCTTTATGAGTGAAAGTTGAGCGGAGTTGATTCATGGGAGATGTCGGTTGAGTGAAGCCAGATTGTTTTGATTGTGATTGGATTAACCGATTTTGGCGCAAAACTCGGCTACTTCCTTTTCCAAGGTGGCACGGATGGGCCTACTTGGGATTTTGGCGGTGATTTCCGCACCGATTTCGGCAAAGCTTGGCGCATCACAGGGTCGGGTTGTATCGATCCCCTTGCGCTGGATCGCTGCGCCTATAAGACGTGCGGCCTGCGCTTGCGAAAGCACCTTTGTCATGATGTTTTCTAAGCCTTGACTGGCTTCATTCCAGGTCATGTTTGAATTTGATTGGGCTGGTGGTTGGTGGTTTGTCAGATTGGCAGTTGGGAGCCTATCAGGGACAGTGTTTTCGGGCAGCTTAGCAGCCATGCTCAATGCCATCACGACTGGGTTATCCTGCTTTAATGAGCCACGGATATGGGCTGTAGAGATCACTTTTTTCGCAGCAATCTCCAACTCCCCTAATCGAGCATTCGGTTTACTGAGAAGAACCAATCGGCTCTGACGTGAAAAAAGCACCAGAAGCTGAGCTTTTTCGAACCGCAAAAAGAACACTTTCGGTGGCAATCGCGTGCTCGTCTCATAATGCGCAGCCATCAGCAGCAGCGTCTGCATCAATTGACTTCGATTACTCGGAGATAGCGGCAGGCTATCAGCTTCCACCTCACCATTAACTAGGAGGCAGGCTCCTAAAATCCCAAAAGAGTCGCTCACATTCACAGAATCACGGTTATGCTGGCGGCGTTTACTCATCAGGCGCTTCCTCCAGCAATTTAATAGTCATCGTCACAGTCAACTCTTCAGGAGAGATCAAAGCACGTTGAGGTTTGTGTTCGTTGTCGTAAAGCACCGCTCCGCAAAAAGCTGAGCCTTGGACCAGACCAGCCTGCAGTGAACCAGCGTTGAGACAGATGTTTAAATTGTCTGCCGCCTGACCCAAAAAATCTAGCAAGTCATCAGTCGTTTCACGTAGTGATTCACCAAATCCCTGTAACTCTAGATTCAACGGGATCAATATAGTCTGATCCACAAATGCGTGTATATTTGTATTCAATAGGATTAACTCAGAAGTAAGGCTTCGTTCTGATAAACGAAACGCGGAATTGACTTTGTAAAAGGTAATAAAATGGCAAAGCGCTGCTCTGATGCCATCTATTAATTACAATTCAACCTTATCAAGCCGCACAGTGTCAATCTTTTGTGAAGACATTGTCACTTATGAGTTAGCTTTTTACATCTGCTAGGCACGAAATACCAAGCCAAACCATTCATATGCTGGTTCAGAAATTTTGTGTTACAGGCGTAAAAATAATTTATAAATTTTACACCTGTTGAGAAAATTAATTTAATTCCTAAGCCAAAAAATCTTTAGCGGCCACTTTCAACCAACGCCGAAAATTCAGCGAGCTAGTAGCTCCTTCGCCGCTTTTTCGATGCCAGGCATGAGCTGGGCCGGCAACTCGCTAAGAAGCGGGAGCACCGGACCCGTATTGGCAATGCCAGCTAGAGTAACGGCATGATGCAGAACCAAAATGGGGCTATGGGCGTTCCGCTGATCTTCCAAAGGCAGGAAGATCTGGCGGATCTCCTCGGCTTTGGTGTAATCTTTGGCCTGGATGGCGTGGAGCATGTCCGTGCTGAGCTGCGGCTTGATACAAACGCAGCCAGCTGTGAAACCGGTAATGCCAAAGTCGCGCAGATGAATGATAGCAGGCTGCTCGCCAATGCCGCTGACGATCATGTCAGTGTTCACCAGAGTGATCAGCTTGCTCAGGTAGGCGTCCTGAGAGGGGTCTTCTTTTACCACAGCGTACTTGATCCAGGAAATAAGACCATCATTGACCAGCTCGGCAGCCAACTCAGGAGTGATGTAACCTTCATCTTTGATGTAGAGCACAGCTTTCAAACCTGAGCGCTCGACGAAATGGCGAATCGCTGTAGCCACACCCGCAGGCTTGGAGGGAAAGAGCGTCGGCAACAGCATGGCTGTCGGGAATTCATGATCCTTCAAAATGGCCGCCTGATCCATCGCCGTGCCATACATAGGTCCCACGCTTGGAACCATCCACATGTCCGCTGGGGCCAATTCACGCAGCATGGTGAGTAACTCTGCGTATTCGGAAACAGCGATGTTGTAGAGATTCGCATTTCCCCCGTAGAGCAAGGTGCGGATACCGCCAGCATACATGTGCTGAATGAGCTTTCCATTCTCCTCACGGCTCAAACTCAAATCGGCATTCCGGCAGAGTGGCGGAACGGCGATGACGGAACTGGATAGGTCGGCGGTAGTAACGGGTGTGGTCTTCATGCGAATCAGCAGTGAAGGGAGTTCAGACGATTCGGCAAATGGAAAGCTCACTGGAGTGAGACTTCCTGCTAACGACGATTCGCATTCGTGTTCGCGCCTTTGATGGCTAAGCGATAGTTCGAAATGGCATCCGCAATGGCCATGGAAACCGACTGGCGATAGGTATCTGAGGCGATCAAGCGGCACTCATTGCCATTGGTGACAAAGCCACCTTCAAATAAAACACCCGGACGTTTACACCCTGTCAGCACACTCCATTGGGCACGTTTGATACCGCGATCCACAAACTTGAAGCGACTGATGACCATCGCGTGAACAGCTGTAGCAAGGGCGATATTGGCCGAATCATGCGAGTTCCCAGTGGTGCCGTTGTAGTTAAAACCACCGCCACGTTCCAGGCTTGCGGAGCTTCCTTGGGGAGTCAGCGCAAAAGTTTCAATGCCTGAGGCAGCGCTACCACCTGAATTGAAATGTAAACTCACAAAGATGCTTTTTGGCGTCGCATTGGCAACGGCGACACGTCCGCCAAGCGTGATGAAGGTGTCTGTGCTGCGAGTGAGGATGACTTTGAAGCCTTTCCTTTGCAGTGCCTCTTTCACCGAGCCGGCCATCTTGAGAGCAAAGTCTTTTTCGTACCCATAAATGCCGCGTGCACCGGCATCATGACCTCCGTGCCCCGGATCAAGCACGACCGTGTCAAAGTACTCACCATCTGAAATGTAGGTCGGCCTCAGAACAGGATCGATGAGCTTGCAAAGGTCTAATCGTGAAAATAAGGCCTTACCGCCGGATTCTAAAACAGGAAAACTGAGGATGAATTTGATGTTATTGATCAGGATCTCCTGAGCCCCCATCTGTGCTTTGAGGATCAAATTGTTGGATTTAAACCAGACATGGCTGCCTTCGACCTTGTAGGTGCTGAAGCGATAAAATTGATGAATGCTGTCGCCAGTCACATAATCACGCCCATTCACCTTAACCACTTTCCAACCACCGGATTGCGAAGATGGCAGCGGCGCACTTGGCGTGACTTGCTGGGGCTTTACTTCCGCCGTTTGTTTATCATCGTCATCTGCGCCGAACTCACCGTCACCGCGTTTTGTATCTGTGACATCGGTGGTTGTTTTCTCTGGTGCAGTCTTTTCAGGCTCTGCTTTTTTAGCCGCCGGCGCTTCGGTCTTTTTTTCCGTCTTCACCACCGCAGGCGCTGACTTTTTAGTCCCTGATGAGCTGGATTTAGTGGAACCACCAGACTTGGGTTTGATCGTCGTCAGTTTAGGCTTGGGGCCAGGTGTGGCGGGCTTAGCTTTCGGGGCCTCCTTCACTTCTATTGGAGTTGGCGTCTGCTTTTCTCCAGCACCAAAGAGGCGCTTCATGAACCCAGGTTTGTTCTCAGGACTCACAACATCCGCCTGAATTTCTGAAAACGCGAGGGCAGCCAAAGCCAGCGTCAGCAGGCAGGCAGCTCGGGAGGTGCTAAGGTAGGCAAATCTCATCTTCACGGGTCCAAAAAAAATCGGCGGTGAGTCCGCCAAGGCCATTCATCCTAGTCCACTTCCGACTTTTGGCAAACTCGGAGATGCCACCCCTTCATTGACAGAGTTCTCACTTAGGATGTGTTTTAGGACAATGCGTTTTGTTTTATTGGCTTTTTTACTCTTCTTTTCTCTCTCTGTCTCCGCCCAAGAGGGAAAAAAGAAGCCCCTGAAACCTGCGCAACCACCCGCCGTCTCATCTGGAAATTGGGGGGATTTTGTCGAAAAAGATTTCCCCTTTTTTAGCAGCGTGCTCGACTGCCATGACGTGGGCGCTGGTTTCCCGAAAGACAATCTAACTCCACGCGGCCTGATCCTGAACCTGGGCCACAATCTTTGGGCCTGCTTTGACACCGATCTCCTCCGCATCGCCTGCATCTGGGAAAGCGAGCCTGGAAAACCACCCGTCACGGCAGCTGCCCTTGCCCCGGGCTCCTATCACATCGCCGGTCAGAAAACGAAAGATGGGCAAGATTTCCTGCCAAAGCCGATTGGGAAAGTGTGGCTAGCCAATGGCATCTACCCCGGTTGGCAAATGGGAGACAAGCCGAGTTTCACCGATCCTAGAGAGCCCGGGCCGAGCGTGGAGGAGGTGGGAAGAGGCCCTATTCTCCAAGAGGGGCTCCACTTTCTTTCTGCCGGTGCTCACCAAGGTCGCCCAGCACTTCGCTATGAAATGGATGGCGTCAAAATTGACGAAACCTTTGATTCAGCTCCAAACTCCATCACTCGCCATTTTGAGATTGGTGCGGTGAGGCGTACTATTTCAATGATTTTGGGAGTCGCCTCCAAAAAGACATCTCTTACCCACAATAACTTGGGTGTTAGAATTGAACAATCAGCAGGCTTTGAGATCATGGTGATCGAGCCTAGAGACATGGGGCGTCATTTCTCGATTCAGTCTTCGCCTCTAGCATCTTGGAGTTTTTTATCAGATCGTCCAATGAACTCTTCAGGATGGCTTCAACCCACCCTTTCCGCTGAAATCATAACGACCCACGCCGTCCTCTCAAGCAAATCGGACGCTTATGTCATCGACGACATCCCTTTACCCGTGCCGAATCCCTGGAAGCGGAATGTGCGGCTGGCGGACATCGCTTTTCTGAATGATCAAGGTGATGCGGCAGGTGTGACTTTCGATGGAGATGTATGGCTCATCTCAGGACTCAGAGGAGATCTGCAAAGCGTCAATTGGAAGCGCTTCGCCAGCGGTCTGCATGAGCCGATGAGCATCGTCGCGAGAAAGGACGAGTTATTCGTTTTCGACCGCAGCGGCATTTGGAAACTCCTCGATACCGACAAGGATGGCACCTGCGACCGCTATGAGATGTTCTGCAATCTCTTTGCCCAAACAGCAGAGACACGAGAGTTTCCGAACTCCATGAAACTGGGTCCTGATGGCGCGCTCTACATTTCCAAAGGCGGACAGCAGGGCACAACCTATGGCAAGCACAGCGGCACGGTCATCAAAGTCGCCCCCGACGGAAAATCGTTCGAGGTCATTGGTCACGGATTGCGCCAGCCGTTTATCGGAGTCCACCCAAAGACGGGACTCGTCACCGCCAGTGATCAGCAGGGGCATTACGTGCCATCGACACCGATCCACATCATCGAAAAAAACCAATTTTATGGTCATCTTCCCACCATTGCACCCAAGGAAGTCTATGCCGAACCCATTGCCGAGCCACTGACTTGGGTGCCGCATCCGGTGAACTCCAGTGGTGTGACACAGGTCTGGCTGACAGACGCCAAAATGGGACCCCTCAATGATGAAATGATCCACATCGGATACAATCGCCCTGAGCTTTTTCGAGTGATGATGAATACGAGGTTCAAGCGCCCGCAGGCTGCCATCATGAGCTTTGAGCGTGATCTGGATTTCCCTCCACTCAATGGCCATGTCAATCCAGCGGATGGACAACTCTACATCGTCGGTTTCCAAGTCTGGGGCACGACCGCCAAAAAACTGAGTGGGCTGGCCCGCATCCGCTACACGGATAAACCACGCGTTTTGTTAAAGGAAGTGACACCCACAGATAAAGGCCTGTTGTTACGCTTCAATGCCAAGCTGGAGGAAAAGCTGGCGACTGATCCTGCGAGCTACAGCGCGGAGCGGTGGAACTACAAACGAACCTTTGAATATGGCTCGCCACATTTAAAGTTAGACGGCAGCACCGGCCAAGAATGGATGACCGCCAGCAGTGCTTATCTCAGTAAAGATGGCATGAGTGTCCTGGTTGGCATCCCCGACATGAAAGCTGGCGTACATCAGATGCGCATTGGCTGGGGACTGCGCAATGCCGATGGATTAAAAGCCGAAAATACAGCCTACTTCAGTCCCTGGGAACTGCTGACTTTTGATGCCATGAAAGAAGGCTTTGCTGACATCCAGATCAATCTCACCCCGCGTGCAGCTTCGGTCGTAACGCTTGCCAAGCCGACCCTAGAAGAAGGCCTGCGGCTTTACCAAATGATCGGCTGCATGGCCTGCCATAGCACAGACGGCAGCACCATCGGCAAAGTAGGCCCAAGCTGGAAAGGCCTCTTCGGCACCAAGCGCGAGCTTGGTAAAGGCGGCAAATCAGCCTTGGCGGATGAAGCTTACATCCGCGAATCGATCACCAATCCTAGCGCCAAGGTGGTCAAAGGCTTTGAGAAGTTTGATACCGGCATGCCCATTTACGCCGGCATCCTGAATGAGAGCCAGATCGAAAGCCTTGTGCTGTATATCAAGAGCCTGAAGTAGCAGACTCAATTCAACCCTAATCGCTTCAGCCCAGGGATACGTATCTTCTGATATCGAAGAGGCAGGCCTTTCGGCGGTGCCTTTGCTGGCTGCAAAAGTACTGAATCAAAGAGCAGCGTGATGCAGAAACCTTGTGAGCCATCACTGTGACGAACGGGTTTAAAATCAATGACGAAACCACAGACATTCACCCATTCCTCCTCAGTTTTAAGCTGAGCCGTAATCGCATCCCGGTGCAGGCGGATCTGCAGCTCTGAACCGATGTCAAAACGGTGTCGCGACCAGAAGGTGAGTCCTGCAGGACTGACCTCACATAATTCAACGACGGTCTGAATCCCACCGCTGCGATGACTCGCGGAGGTTTCCTGTGAATACTGGCTGTTTTTTGCCATGGGACCAGGAATGAATTGTTTTCACCAACAGCAGCAGGCACTGCAATACTTGAAAGAAGGAACAAGCAGGCCAATTGTCAATCCGCAGACTTCGAAACAGAAGTATCTCTGAATTCTGAGAATGGGATGGCAACCCTAGAATCCTTCATGGCGCTGGCTCATTTTATGCCTGACAAATGCATTGCCTTCTTTTGGCATTGATGCCGAAAACGCATAAGGGCGATAGCCAAATTGAATGCGTTTCATCTCCGTTACAGACGTTATGTATGTTGAAAATATGTTCACTTCACACGATGTCCTTATCATTGGCGGTGGCCCAGCTGGGGCTAGCACGGCGACTATTTTGGCTGAACACGGCCATAAAGTACTGATCATTGAAAAAGCCAAGTTTCCGCGTTATCACGTGGGTGAATCACTGATTCCATTTACTTTTGGCCCCTTGGAGCGTCTGGGGATGATCCCCAAAATGAGAGTTTCTCACTTTGTGAAAAAATACAGTGTCAGCTTCGTGCAACCAGACGGACGACGCTCTCAGCCCTTCTATTTTCACACTCGCTATGACAAAGAAACCATCGCCCAGACATGGCAGGTCATGCGCTCCGAATTTGATCAGATGCTGCTGGACAATGCACGCGAAAAAGGTGCTGAAGTGATGGAGGAGACGACTGTCATCCAACTACTCAAAAACGACAGTGGTCGCGTCATCGGTGTCGAGGTTAAAACCAAAGATGGCCAAGTGAAACATCTCCATGCAGCACTCGTCGTCGATGCTTCGGGAAAAGAGGCTTTCGCCTCAAATCGCCAGGGCTGGAGGATCGGTGATCCCTACCTAAACAAGGTGGCCATTTGGACCTATTACAAAGGCAGTAAGCGCGCTGAAGGAGTGGATGAGGGTGGCACGACGATTGCCTTTGTGCCTGAAAAAGGCTGGTTCTGGCATATCCCCATGCATGATGACATGGTCAGCGTTGGCGTAGTAGCCGAAGGCAAATACCTGACTCGCGGCGGAGTAAAGGACATGAAGGAGATGTTTTATCGCGAGATCGGCGAGAACCAATGGATCAAAGAACATCTGTCCAGCGGCGCCTGCACAGGTGAGTTTTGGATCACCAGTGAGTATTCACGCCACTCCAAGTATGGGGCCTCTCCAGGCCTGCTGCTCGTGGGAGATGCCTTTGCTTTCCTTGATCCCGTCTTCAGCAGTGGAGTCATGCTAGCCATCAAAAGTGGTGTGCTGGCAGCTGACGCCATCCACGAGGCTTTTATGGCCAAGGACACGTCACCAGAACGCTTCGCTGCCTATGGCCAAAATATCCGTCAGGGCGTCGAGAACATGCGGAAGCTGATCTATGCCTTTTATGATCCCAACTTCTCCTTCAAAGATGTGGTGATGCAGTATCCAGAAACCGGCCCTGAGATCACCGACTGTCTGTCAGGCGACATCAACAAAGACTACAGTAACCTATGGAGCCGCATTTCGGAGTTCGTGAAGCTGCCAGATGATCTGCCGTATGGCGTGCCTTTGGCTGCGTGAGCTGCTACAGCAGTCTCATCCGTGTGAGATCCTGCGTATCCACCATGCCCACGGGATGCCCCTTTTCATCAAGTACCACGAGGTCGTCGATTCGAGCTTTTTCCAGCGTGGCTAGAACCTCTGCAGCCAGTTTATCGGCTTGAATGCTGATGGGCTCACGGGTCATGAAGTCTGCCACGGGTAACTCTGAGATGGCGTGATCGTTTTGGAAAGCCCGCACAAAATCTCCATGCGTAAACACACCTGCCAAGGTGCCATCCGCGTGAACAACGACAGCGGCGCCACTTCGCGCCTTTGTCATCGCCTGCAAAGCCGCACTGACGGTGCTTTCAGGAGAGATGAGCGCGAGTTGATCCCCAGTACGCATAACATCAGAAACGCGGGTGAGCAGAGCTCTACCAAGCGAACCACCTGGGTGTAATTTGGCAAAGTCTTCGGCCTGAAACCCGCGAGCTTCCAGCAGGACCATGGCCAATGCATCACATAGAACGAGCATGGATGTGGTGCTGGAGGTCGGCGCTAAATTCAGCGGGCAGGCTTCTTGAGAAACCTGCACATCCAGAACACAATTAGCCTGCTTAGCTAACGTGGACTCCAGTCCACCCGTGATGGCGACTATGGGCAGGCTAAGGCGTTTTAAATGCGGCAGCAGATCCACCAACTCGGAAGTCTCACCACTATAACTGAGTAGGATAGCCAGATCACCTGGATCGATCACGCCAAGGTCGCCATGCAAAGCATCTCCAACGTTAAGGCAAACTGTGGTAGCTCCCGTGCTGTTCAGCGTAGCCGCCAGCTTACGGCCAATATTCCCGCTCTTGCCCACACCACAAACAATGAGCTTCCCGCGCCCTCGAAAACAAGCCAACAAGAGTTCGATAGCTTCAGAAAAGCCCTCTCCCACACGGGTATGCAGCCGCTCCAACTCATCGATTTCGAGGCGGATCACTCGGCGGGCTTGGTCAGGGTAATTCATTCTTTCGGGGCACTTATCCTAGCGAGGGAATCCCCATCTTGCAATCTCAGGAAGCATATCTCCAGAACTCAGAGTCGATAATCCAGACTGATAAAATCCCGCAACTTCATCAACAAAATACGCCAAACAGGCAATACATCGCCATGCAATCGTGCGCTGCCAGTCATTCCCGGGCGCAAGACATGGTCCGCATTCGCGATGGAAACCAGGACTCCATAAGTCGTCTCCAGCGGTAGGAATCGGCCCTGGGCATCTGCTTGAGCGGCCAAATCTCCGCCCAGTGTGGCGACGAGATTCGGCGGAAGATCACGAGTAGGCGATGTTTTAGAATCTTCCATCACCTGCCCTTCAAACGTCCGATCCGGGTGCGCCGGCACGCGCAGTTCGACCTTCTGACCCGCACGGATATGGCGAGCTTGACGTTCATTGAGCGGAATGAAAATCTGAATGGGATCAAGCTGGGCAATCTCGCACAAAGCATCTCCAGCACGCAGGCTACCATTCATCAGACGCTCCAGATCCGGTGTGATGACGACGCCTGATTTTGCTGCCTTTAGAATCAATCGAGAAGCCATTCGCTCAGCCTCCAGCGCCTTACCTTTAGCCTGCTCCAGCTGATTTTGAGCCTGACAAAAAGCCGCAGGGTCACTGGCTCCGACAGTCATATCCAGAGCACGACGCGCTCGCTCCACCATCAAGGTTGCCGCCTGCGCATCGGCCGTGATTCGAGGCTGAGTAAGCAGCGCCAGAACCTCACCAGGATGCACTTCCTGACCGCTCCGAACACGCATTTCAGTGATGCTCCCAGCCAGCTCCGCACGGACAAACTCGGACTGCAGAGATTGAAGAACTGTGGGTCGTTCCACTTTGATTCGCCAAGGCGAAAGCATGACCAAGAAAAACATCAAAACCACCACACTGAGCATGATCCAAGGTCGCCAATGACTGCGAACAGTCGCTGGCGCTGAGAGTTGTTTTTTGAAAAAGCTGATCACAGGAAAAATCAACATGGAGACAAAGGCACCGACGCCTAGCCAATCCCCCAACCATGCAAGGCCATAAGGCTTGAGCAAGTGATGGAACAGCATCGCAATCCCCAAGGTAATTTGAAGCATGTAAAGCTGCGCAGCCACGCTGTAGATCACAAACCAACCACGATGGCGCTGCGGCAGCAAGTCCACACGCCCGACTGCGCCACCTGCTACACCACAGATCAAACGGCGCGCCATATCACTCACGCACATTTGCGCTTTGCTCCGTAAATTCGGCACATCCAGCAAATCTGTCAGCATGTAATAGCCATCAAACTTCATTAGCGGATTGGCATTAAAGAGAACCGTCCAGACACTGGTGATCAGCATCAGATTAAAGATTAACTGCTGAGTCGGCCCCGGTTGGGAAATGGCCCAAAGAAGAGTGGCGACCGCCGCGATCACCAGTTCGATGTAGATGCCTGCGGCGGCCACGAGGATACGATGTCGTTTGTTTGGGAAGACATAACTGTCCGTCACATCCGCATACAAAAAGGGAGAAAAAATCATCATCATGAGCCCCATCTCATGCACCTCACCGCCATAGTGCTTGCAAGTCAGCCCATGACCAAACTCATGAATGATCTTCACCACAATGGTCAGCACCCAGATCAAGGCCAGATTCGGCAGCGATAAAAAATCATTCAGTGACGGCTGAATCCTCGGCCAGTTAAAGACAAAGACCATTAGCCCAGCGAAGAAGATCCCGAGACTGATAAAAAAACCTGTCCATGACCAAATCCAACGAACACGTCTTTCCAAGCGAATCAATAGCGCGTCAGGATCCCAAAGCGGAATTTTTAAAGTCAGTAGCTGCATGAACCAAGCCCAAGGCGAGGTCGTCTGCGCCGATCTCCTCTGTTTGTCCCGCTCTAATAAGTGCCGAGTCGCAGCTGCGGTGGTTTCCAAAAAACCCGCAAAAAGCAGCTCTTGAGCAAAGCTCTGAATGCGCTCTGTAACTTGCTGCGACGACTGACTCAGCGCCACCTGAGGCTGGGCGGACATGAAAGCGGATCGAATTATCGCCACGCTTCGTTTACCATCCAAGAGAGCCGCCAAAGCAAAGTCATCCGCGGGTAGGCGGAAGTATTTCAGCGAAAGCGGGTCTTTAATGATAGCAAAAGAGCGCCCCTCAAAGAGCTGATGACTGATGCGTAGATCCGCGCGCAAGGCTGAAGGCACCGCAGCATCTCCCTCCACCACAGGAAGGGTGGAGAGGTCAGTTGAAGGAAGTGCCGATTCCATGATGCCGCTCAAAGTGGCTGCATGATCTCTGGCTGCAAGCTCTCGAAGAGTCTGTGTTGCACATTGCCTGAGATTTTTCGAATCAATCCGGCTAACATCACCGTTTAGGCTTCTTCTCATGCGCATCCTAGCTCTCCTTTTCATCCCTGTCCTTGCAACCGCCGAAGATTGGCCTGAGTTCCGCGGACCTTCTCGTCAAGGTCAATCCAGCGCCATCGGCCTGCCCACAGAGTGGAATGCCAGCTTTAACAAAAACGTCATCTGGAAAGCCGCTCTACCTGGCATCGGCTGGTCATCCCCTGTCGCTGTAGGTGATAAAATTTACCTCACCACAGCAGTGGCAGTTGGCGGGGAAGAAAAGCCCGTCGTGGATCGAAGTCTGCGTGCGCTGTGTGTTTCTGCCACCGACGGCAAAGTGCTCTGGGACAAAGAAGTGTTCCCACAAACCGCTGCCACGGCACCAAACATCCATAAGAAAAACAGTCACGCCAGCCCGACAGCCATCTTTGAGAATGATCGCCTCTACGTTCACTTCGGACACCAAGGCACAGCCTGCTTGAATGCTCTTGATGGTTCCATTGTCTGGAGCACACGAGAGTTTGCGTACAAGCCAGTACACGGCAATGGCGGCAGCCCAGTCATTGAAGGTGACCTGCTTATCTATAATGCCGATGCCGAGGCCGACCCCTCCGTAATTGCCCTGGATAAAACGACTGGAAAACAGCGCTGGAAGTTTGCGCGCGTCAGCGATGCCAAACGCAAGTTTTCCTTCAGCACGCCACTCATGATCGACGTCAATGGCAAGCGCCAGCTCATCACCGCGGGTAGCGGCGTCGTCAACGCCCTTGACCCAGTCACTGGCAGCGAAATCTGGAAGGTGCGCTACGATCAGGGCTACTCTGTGGTGCCACGTCCCGTCTTTGCCCACGGCATGGTTTTCATCGCCACAGGCTATGATAAACCGACCGTGCTCGCCATTCGTGTGGATGGCAGCGGCGATGTGACTGACAGCCATGTCGCCTGGAAACTCGAAAAATATGCCCCTCACAATCCTAGCATGGTGGTCGTGGGAGATGAGCTCTATCTGGTAGCCGATAACGGTCTGCTTTCCTGCCTAGACGCAAAAACAGGAACCGCCCATTATCAAGAGCGCTGCACAGGCCCGATCAGCGCCTCCATTCTGTATGCCGATGGCAAATTGTATCTCCAAGATGAAAAAGGTCTCGGCGTTATCGTCAAGCCGGGCAAGACGTTTACTGTGCTCGGTAAAAATGATCTCGCCGAGCGCTCGCTCGCCTCTTATGGCGTCATTGGAAATGACCTGCTTATCCGCACCGAGCAAAATCTCTGGCGTGTCGGCAGCAAATAAGAGGTGCCTTTTCTTCTATTGTCGTCATGTCACTTGCCCTGTGATCAGCACAATTTATGGGGTACTGCCGGTAGGCGGACATGGTTGCCAACTTTGAAACCACCGACGCTTCCGCCGCTTCCTTCTAGGCTCCTTGAAGAACTTCATTCATGGCACGCACCGAACTGCCAAGCGCAAGCGGTTTGGCGGTGATCCCTAAATTCATGTCAGCATACAAGACAAGCACCACGGACGCGCTTCACGATCTCTGAAGCCTCTCGTGCATTAGCGGTGATGGCTGCCCAATCTTTCTTGGCAATCAACTCACGAGGAGCCAGCCAGGAACCACCGAGTGCTTGCACACAGGGTTCTCTCAAATAGTGCTCAGCATTGCCAGCACCCACACCTCCGAGTGGGATGTATTTCACACCGAGATGGGCAAATGGCGCAGCTATCGTCCGCAGATAGGGCAACCCTCCACAAGGCTCCGATGGGAAGAACTTCATCAATCGGCACCCCTGCTCTACGGCTAACTCAATGTCGGTAGGCGTACAGACACCGGGAGCAAACGGCAGTCCGATCCGCGCAGCCTCAGCTACAACTCGTGGATTCATTCCTGGTGAGACACCGAATGAAGCGCCCGCCTCCTTAACTTCGTGAACCTGTTGTGGCGAAAGGATGGTTCCGACTCCCACCATCATTTCCGGCAGCTCGGCACGAATGCGTCGCAGTGCTTCCATGGCCACACTCGTGCGTAAAGTCAGCTCAATGCCGTCCACACCGCCAGCCAATAAAGCACGGGCTACAGGCACTGCATCAGCGGCGTCATCGATCATCAACACAGCAATCACACCGCTATGATAAAGTTGCGCAGAGAGTTCGTCAGGGAAAAGGCCAGTCATGCAGATGACATGGCGCTTGATCCCATAAAATCAATCCTCAGACTTGCTGTACACGCTCGGCCATGAAGCGATAAGCTCCCAGCGGATGCATTTGAACATGAATCTGCCACTCATCCCCAAGGCCAAGAGCCAGGCCCAATTCCTCTCCGCGAAATCCAGCTCGAATGCTCAACTGCATATCGTGATGCTGCACATCATTGAGTTCCGCGACTTCACATAGCAGCCGACCCAAAAAACGATGAATCCATAAGCGGGCCGGTTCAGCCGCCACGATGAGTCGCGTAGCAGGAGAAATCTTCGAGCCGATGCTGTGAAGCTCATGATTCGTGAAGTGATGAAGAAATAAGTTAGCGATAACGACTTCAGAATGCGGCAAGGCTGCCGCGATCACATCGCCACAATGCCACCCAGAAGCCGCAGGCCAATGCAAAGGTCGTGTGACAAGATCCACGGCCTGCATCTCCTCTTCTCGGCACAATCCTGAATTCAGTAACCGCAAAGAGAGCGCTCCATCACCTGCACCTAGTTCTGTAATGTTCCAGCCCTTTTGGCCATGGCGACGCACCATCCTTTCGATCCAACGATGGTTCCCCATCGCCCCATTAACGATGCACATCTCTTCCCTTGCTCGAATAGCGCGAGGATCATTCTGAGGCAGTAAATCGAGTAACTCAGGCTGGATATCTCGTCGTTTCATTGTTTCGCATCCCTGTAACCGCTGTGTGATGAACCACAAACCCTATCAAGTGCTATTACTTGCGGGTAAAATGGATGTCTCTTATGAATGCTCATGGTCATTAAGCGCTCACCTTCCATATCCAAAGGCGGCATCGCACAATTCTTTGTCGAGCACCGCTGTATTGGCTGGCTAGCTATGGCAGCAGTTCTCGTCAGTGGATGTCTTGCCTTTCTCCAATTGCCACAACAGGAAGACCCGACCTTTCCGACTCATGATGCGGTCCTTATTACAGTCTATCCAGGCGCTAGCGCCGAAGAGGTTGAAGCTCTTACAATCAAGCTGGAAGAAGCGCTCAGCCGACTACCCACGCTCGAGAAATTGCAGTCGCAATCGCGTGAAAACATCTCTACGATAGTCATTACACTCAAAACTGATCGCAAAGAAATAATCGACCAGCATTGGGAGAAGACGCGCGCGATATTGCAGGGCATCAAATTGCCTGAGGACTGTGAAGAACCACTCCTTGAAACTGATTACCAGCTTCCAGCCACCTTACTTTTCTCAGTGCTTGGCGAGGATGCGGAGGCAACTGCCGATCAAGTTGAGGAAGCTTTGAAGAGCGTACCCAGCACTGGCCGCATCAGACAGTTTGGTCACGCTCCTGAGGAAATTGTGTCATTTCAAGACATGGCGGCAGCCGACTACAAGGTAAGCACTCTTCATCGTCAGAAAGACGGCCCACTGGTTTCAGCCAGCAGCGTGCTGATTGCCGTCGAGATGAAGGCTGGAAATATCATTCGTGACTTCAAATTAGCAGTCCTTGCCAAGATCGATTCGATGAAACTCCCAGCCGGGGCAAGCATCATCACCGTATCCGATCAACCTGCCGCTACAGCCCATCGTATTGGTGAGTTTTTACGCTGCTTTATCGAAGCCGTCTTTGTTGTCGTTCTAGTGGCTTTACTGCTCATGGACTGGCGCACAGCACTAGTCGTCGCAGTAGCCATTCCACTGACCATAGCCATGACTCTTGCTGGCATGGCGGCGCTCGGCATCCCCTTGCAGCAGATCTCTATCGCTGCGCTGATCATCTCTCTTGGCATGTTAGTCGATGACCCCGTCGTGGCCTCAGACGGCATCAATCGTGAACTCGCAGACGGCCAACCGCGGGGCATCGCCGCATGGCTAGGCCCATTCAAATTACGCCGGGCCATTTTCTTCGGCACACTCATCAACATCGTCGCCTTTCTTCCGCTAGCCTTACTTCCGGGGGACATGGGTGCATTTATCATCTCTTTACCCATTGTTATCACACTGGCTCTAGTCTCGTCTCGCATCGTCTCGATGACCTTCATTCCACTGCTTGGATTTTATCTTTTAAAAGGTCAAAAAGGTTTCGATTCCGAGACTGGAAGACATCCGATTTATCGGCTCGTTCCATTTTACAAGTCAGCTCTACTGTTAGCTCTCAGAAACCCTCTAAAAACGGTCGTGGCCGCTTTCATTCTTCTTGTCGCGAGCACCGCGCTCATACCTTACTTCGGCAAGCAATTCTTTCCCGCAGCTGAACGCAATCAACTCCTGGTGGATATCCAATTACCCGAAGGCACTGCGATTGAAAAAACGACAGCCACCACCCAGCGTGTGAGTGAACTCCTCCGAAAAGAGGCGTCCATACAAAGCGCCATCATCGTGTGTGGAGGTGGAACGCCCATGTTTTACTACAACGTCCTACCTCGACAGCCCGCAGCAAACACAGCCCAAGTACTGATCAACACTCGTCATGCTGAAGAAGTCCCCAAGTTGATCATGCGATTGCGTGAAACGTTTGATCGCGAGATTAAAGAGGCTCTCTGCCTTGTTAAACAAATCGAACAAGGCCCTGCGCTTGAAACGCCGATTCAGATCGAAATCAGCGGAGACGACTTGAAAACCAAACTTCTGCAAGTCACAACCGCACTGCGTGATGCTGGTGCCTACAAAGTTCATGATGATTTTAACGTCATTACTCGAATCAATCAGCAGAGGACCGTTACCGTAAAAGCCCTTGCCCCCTTCAGTGAACTTGCCTCACGCATTTTAGAAAAGGCTCGGAGCTCACTCCCAACTTCGGGCATACAATTCGGTGGAGAGGAACGTGAACTCCATAACAGTCAGCGTGAAATGGGCCGTGTTCTGTCTATTTCGCTAGTGCTGATCGCACTCGCAATGGTTTTCCAATTCAGATCACTGATGAAATCGCTGATCGTGATGCTCACTGTGCCCCTAGGCTTAATCGGTGCATTCATCGGCCTGGCGGCCACTCATGCATCCTTTGGTTTTATGGCCTTGATTGGCATTGTCAGTCTCGCAGGCGTTATCGTCAGCCATATCATCGTCCTCTCCGATTTCATCGAAGAAGAACGCGCTGCTGCTGTCGATCTCGAGGAAGCCTTGATGCGTGCTGCTCTGGTTCGCCTGCGAGCGATTCTTGCCACTGTGCTAGCAACCGTCTGCGGATTGCTTCCTCTGGCCATCAGCGGTGGAGATTTATGGCAACCCCTCACTGCCGTTCATATCTTTGGTTTACTTTTTGGCACCGTGCTCACACTCCTGGTGCTGCCTGTGCTTTATCGTTTGTTTGCTCAGTGGAAATGGATCAAATAGCCTCAAAAATCAAAGCCACGTTTGCCCCGCCGAATCCGCTGGAATGACTCATGGCGATCCTTGGCGCCTCATCGGATCGGACCGTGAGGATCGATACGCCTTCACAGGCAGGATCAAGTTGATCGACCTTCCCATTGGCAGGCATGAAACCTTCCTTCAAAGCCAGACAACAGATACCGGCCTCTAAAGCACCCGCCAAACTCAAACCATGTCCGGTAAGAGCCTTCGTGCTACTCACTTTGGGTTGGGCATTACCATTAAAAACCGCCTTTAGCGCATTCAATTCCGCAAGGTCCCCTGCAGTAGTAGCCGTTGCATGAGCATTGATGTAATCGATGTCCGAGGCACTGAGATGACTATCTTTAAATGCATGGTTCATCGCACGCACCAGTCCGTTGCCTGTTGGATCTGGTGCCACCACATCATAACCATCCGAAGCTTGCCCCCAGCCTTTGACTTCGGCGTAAATATTGGCTCCACGCGCTGCAGCATGATCAGCATCTTCGAGCACCAGCACAGCACTTCCACCAGTGATAACAAAACCATCTCGACTCACATCAAAGGGTCGCGGAGCCAAGGCAGGATCGCTCTGTGAGCTAAGGGCCCTGAGTGAGGCAAAAGGTAAAATGTTATACGGATGACAATCCTCAGCCCCCACCACAAACATGATCTTTTGCCGACCCAGTCGGATTAAATCACAAGCGCTGCCTAAAGCATGCGATGAAGAAGCACAGGCACTATTAAAAGCCACCGATGCTCCTTTGATGGCGAATCGTGCCGTGAGATTCAGATGCAGCGAATTCGGCATTCCAGTCACAACGGTAGGCGCAGAAGTGCGCGCAGGCCCACGAGTCAGCACTGATTCAATCGCCAAATGCGTCAGCCAAGCTGAACCTGCTGAAGCACAGTAGAGTCCGGTTTCTGGTGATGAAACAAGCGTCGGATCTAGCTGAGCATCACTGATGGCCTCCTCCATCGCTGCGACGGAATAGACTGCATTCGGGATCATTGTCCGCAGCTGAGTGCGGCTAAACTGTACATTCTCCGGAAATGACCAGTCCAGTGGATCAGAGGTAGGAAAGTGAAATCCCTTCACTGTTCCAGCTAGCTTCACGCGATCATTCATCGCTGCCAACTCAGGCATGAATTCAATACCGCTACGCCCCTCCCTTAAACTGTCTAAGACGGCTGCACGGTTATTCCCAATACTTGAGATAAAGCCAAGGCCGGTGACAACGACACGGTTCATGCGGCCAACTTGGTGCGTAAAAAAGCTTTTAGCTGACCGAGTGTCCGAATGTCATTCATCTCTTGATTGGCTACCGTGATGCCCAGCACTTCCTCGGCCGTCATGACCACTTCAATCATGCCAAAAGAGTCCATACCGATGTCCTCCATGAGTCGGCATTCGTCTGTGGCAGCCGCCACACCTTCCGGCTTTGGATTGGCGGCATCTCGTGCCAAAACACCCAATATAATCGCTGGCAGTTCAGCAAGATCTCGGGACTCCTCAAAGCGCAGGGCCGCCTCTAAAGTCTCGTCGCTGCATCGTTTCAGGGATTTGGCGATCTCTAGTTTTCGTTCTTCGGTGATTGGCATGACTGTGTGTAATCAACTTTGCAGTTAATTCAAACCTTCTCGGCACTGAAAACTCCGTAGCGCTGAATGCCTAGTTCATAAGCCAACCAGATGCGGAAGAGCGTAAGGGCAAAGATACGGTTTGGATTTTTGGAGCTGAATAGAAAGCGCCGATAATGTGACTTGGTAAGAATGCCTTTCACGGCACGCATGGCACAGAGAGGCCAGGTTCGCTTCACTTGCGGAGCATAATCCTTGAATTGATAATTCGTGAAACCAGCTGCTTCAGCAGCGGCGCGGAATTCGCTCTCAGGTCTGACGCCTGCGATTTCTGTTTCACAAGTGATGGTGTCAATGAAGTATCGTTTAGCAAACGGATCAGGGTTTTCACATGACATCCAAGCCGCTGCCACCAATCGGCCACCAGGTTTCATGACACGGTAACACTCGCGAAAAAAAGTCGGCAGATCAGGCATATGTTCCAAACTTTCAACGGTCTGAACGACATCAAAACGATTCTCAGGCAGTTGGTTCTCATACCAGTCACGCAGCATGAAATGGGTCTTTCCTGAAACACTGTTATGCTTCTGAGCATAGGCCAGTTGAACGGCAGAAATGGTCATGCCTGTGACATTGGCACCATATCTCTGGGCTAGAATCTTTGCCGTGGCACCATAGCCACAGCCAATGTCGCAGACCTCGGTGCCCACACCCGTCTGGCCAAGCTCGGCAACCATCTTCACCAGATTCTCTGCCGCTTCAGTATCGGATTCTTTGCCTGTGAACCAGACACCGTGGTGCACGTGTTCTCCCCAGATTTCGCGGTAAAACTGATCCAGGTCGTCGTAATGGGAGGCGGCGCCATCAATGGTAGGTATGTAGTCTTTCGTGGAAGTCATGAATCAAAGAGTTTGTGGTTTCAAGCTAGCCTGGGGGACGCGATCCAGGGTGTTGAAGGGAATCGTCAGCATCGCATAAAATGAACCCATGTGTCTGCTAATGAAACCTTGGCTGAGTAAGAATCGAAGCATGAGATCTCTCAATATCGACAACGACTTCCCGCGCCATGTACCCAACCACATGCCCCATTCTGCACGGAAGATGGCTGTGGCGGCTGCTTTACGTCGAAACCGATTGTAGGCCGGCAGGAGAACCGAGGGATCAGGCTGTACTAAGATTTCGGCCAGAAATTCAGCATCCGCGAAACCTGTATTCATGCCCTGACCGCCGATCGGGCTCATGCCATGAGCTGCATCCCCGCATAAAATGATACGGCCATCGTAATAGCGGTCGCAATTGAACCGACGTGGGGAAAACACACTCTCATTTGCCTGATCCTCAACGGGCAGCTCTATGCCTGTTCGCTGACGTGTCAGTTCACTGACCAAACCCACTGGAGGATTATCAAGCCGGCTGTCTGTTTGCACGACCCAACGTCTTTTCCCGCCAGGTAGCGGGAAGGATTCCACCGAACCTGTCGCTGTGAAAAAGAGATGAGCTTCATCGCCGAATGGCGTCCGATCGATAAAATCACCCATGACAAAATGTAAGTCATAACTGTGACCCGGTGCCTTCATCCCAATCCAATCGCGCACAGGGCTACGCCAGCCATCACAAGCCACGACATATCGAGCCGTCCATTCACGTCCTTGAGCACGCAGCTTGCAGTGATCCGTAGCTTGGTTGACTTCCGTCACCTCGCAGCCTGATTCAATCGACTCAGTGCCGAGATGCTTCTGCAAAAGAGCAATGGTCATCACTTGAGGCAGAGCCAGGACAAAACGATGGGGATCAGGAATCTCACGGAACGTCATGCAACCGAGTTTGCCACTCTGGCCGTGTACAAAACAGTCGCGCACCTTTAATCCGGCGGCGATAAACTCCTCCGTTAAACCAAGCTTATTTAAGATCTTCAGCGATGGAGGCGTGATCCCAATCGCCGCAGAGTGGGGAATGGGCTGTGTGCGCTTTTCCAAGACACGAAAGGTCATGCCCTTGTTCTTGAGCAAGCAAGCCAGCAACAGCCCCACGGGGCCACCGCCAACAATGAGCACGTCAAAATCTGGCTTCATGCAGTCAGCTGAGCTTTCAATTTCTTTGGAACAGAAGTCGTAACTCCACAGCGCTCGAAGACGGCAGTCTCTACCGTGAGCCCAGGACCAAAGGCAATGGCGCAAGTCATGGCGTGATCTGTTTCCGCCTCCTCAAGCATGCCTTTAAGAACAAACATCACTGTCGGACTGCTCATGTTCCCATAATCACGCAAAACACCTCGAGAAATCTCCAAAGCCTCTGGCGGCAAAGACAGGTGCTGCTCCACCTGATCGAGAATGGCGCGCCCACCTGGATGAATCGCCCATTCGTCGATATCGCTGATCTGCATCTCACGCTTGGCGAGGATACCACCGAGCATCTCACGAATATTGCTACCGATGAGATCGGGCACATAGGCAGACAGAACCATATTGAATCCATGATCTCCGATGTCCCAAGCCATGTGGGCTTCACTGGATGGAACCAGCGCTGAATGAAAGCCCTGCACTCGGTAAAAAGGCCGATCTCCCACAGGTTCACGCGCACTCATGATTGCTGCGGCTGCCCCATCTGCAAACAGGGCATTGGCCACGATACTCTCTGGCTTGTCACTGACTTGAAGATGCAGGGTGCAAAGTTCTAGACACATCACCAGCACCACCGCCTTTGGATTGGCCTCACAAAACTGCGCAGCCATGCGCATGGCTGGAAAAGCCGCATAACAGCCCATAAAGCCGATGGTGTAACGCTCGACATTTTCATTCAAACCCAGATCACGGATGATGTGGTAATCCGGTCCCGGATTCGCAAAGCCCGTGCAGGAAGCAAAGACAACATGAGTGATCTCCTCTTTAGCAAATTGCGGACACTCGGCGAGCGTCTTCTGCGCAAGCTTCACCGCCAGTTCGCGTGAGGCTTTGGCATAAAGAGCGTTTCGCTGGCCTGTGGTGGGCGAATTGATTGTGCCATCTGGCAGGGTGCGAAACAGATCTCCGTCCTCTTTGGTGAAATCATCAATCACGCTGTACCGGGTCTCAATCCCCGTCCGCTCATAAATCATCTCGACCATGCGTTTAGCGCGAGGCTCCGTAACCCAACCCTTCATGCGTTCGCATGAAAACTCATTGCTGTAAATGAACGGTGGTGTGTCTGTGGAAATGTGGTGGATGTAAGCCGGCATGAAGATCAATTCTGGGTCAATGTAACCGAGGCATGAACTTTGATGCTATCCCCTACTTTGATGAATAATAGCACCGTGGGGACGCTAATGCCGCTGGCCTTCATCGAGATGGGGAAGTCGAGATCAAAGGTGGCTTTACCACCAGTCAGCTTCCAGTTCGTGATGGTTGCTAAAACCTGCTGAGGTTTACCAAGCAACGTTAGCGTCATTGGCAATTTGGTAGGCGTTTTGCCATCCGCCGCTATTTTATCCGCAGCGACGTCGATACTGGCACGGATCAAAGGATAATCCGTGACCTTCATGGCCTTACGCATGTTTTCATCACGTTTGGCCTCATCAGTATCCATCTTAACAGCTTCAACCGTCACCTCAGCCTTAATTCGTGCAGGCTTGCCTGATTCATCAAGAGTGACTTCTGTCGCATAGGGTTTGGCGGAGACTTTCCCGCCCCATGCATGAAGCGTCGAAGTACCGTCAAAGGTAATGTCAGCCTTTCCTGACCAGCTTTGCGTGGTTTCAGCAAAAGCGGAACAGGCTAGACCCAAGAGAACCAAGAGGGGGAGTTTCATCATGCAAATAAGGCGAGGAGGTGACGTGTGACTACTGAAGATTGAAGCCGCCAGAAAGAATCGCGGTCGCCGCAGCAGCCTGTCCCTGAGTCGGAATTTGCGGTAACATAAAGTAACCCACGGCTTTATGACTCCCATTGCTGAATCGCACGACTTGACCTTGGAAAGCCACTTTGGACCGAACCAAGGGCGGCGTGGTGAGTTCCGTCAGATTGAAGCTACCTGCCACCGCACCGGTTGCTGTGTTTAGAGTGATAGCGACCTTGCCTGGATTGATTGCATTCTTGAGGTCAATCGTATTGCTGTCAGTGAAAGGGAAGCTCATGTCAGGATCTATGGCTGAACTGGCAAGTCCACCATCCGTGAAACTCAAGTTAACGTTCCCAGGATCAGGCAATCCCAGCACAAGGCTACCCTTACTAGCCGGAGCTAGATAACCACCCTCTGCCTTCAGCTTGATAGGCCCAAAGGAATCCGGATAGGCTCGACCACTGATCGCTGGTTTAAACCAAGTCAGCTCGCCATTGGCAAAGTTATTGATAAAGAGTCCCTCAGTATCTTCAGCAAGCTTCAGCCCCTCTTGAATGCTCTGACTGCTCTGATAGCTCAGAATGCTGCCCCCATTTTTATAGAGTGGACTGTACGCCCAAAAATCGCCGGCATTGCTCAGAAAGCTCGTGCTGGTGAAAGTCTCGCCATCAGCCGTTTTGCCGACTGTGGTAATCACACCTGCAAGGCTGACATTGAAAGTGGCAAAACCGCTGCCTTGAGGAATGGAGACTAGGCCTTTATCAGCCTGATCAACCAGATCCAAAGCCATGCTATAGTATCCTACCAGTGCATCGGCTGGTTTGTTCTGAGCATTCCAGCCTGTGCGCCATCCCTTAACTTTATCTAAGAACGGAGCAATTTTAGATGTCATTTCGCCAGTGACGGGATCCAGGGTCAAACTCAATGACTGACCTCCAATAGTTCCTGAAATCTGGGGAGCCACTGCCGCTAAATTTCCAGTCATCGTATAAGCTGTCGAGGCACCCTTAGCAGCGCTATTGGCAAACGCTCCGACAAGCTTGACCGTGTAGCTACCGAGTGATGTTGTTGTCACCACCAATGAACCGCCTAAACCTCCATTGAGCGTAGCATCACGTGCGACGGTTCCGCTAAAAGTGCCCACTAGATTTTTATCCAAAGCACGCACAACCAAACGCGCTGTGATAGCCGCACTGGCACCGCCTGTATTGAGCGCACGCACTTGTACATTGTAGAGTCCAGACACCAGCGGGCGACCACTGATGACTCCTGTCGCAGGAGCAACCGTCAATCCAAGCGGCAGCCCTGTAATTACGAAAGTCTTTGGATAATTCAAGGCTGTCACCGTGTAGCTGAAACTAGCTCCAATGGTGAGAGTCGGAAACGAAATTGGCTGAAGAACAGGCGCTACGAAAGTGGGCGATACAGGCAACGTGAACTGCTTCGTCACGACAAAACCTGTATCGTCCGTGAGTCGGACGGTGAAGGTGGAAGCATTAGCTGTGAGTGTTGGTTTGCCAGAAAGAAC
Source organism: Verrucomicrobiaceae bacterium (assembly GCA_027489965.1). Taxonomy (GTDB): domain Bacteria; phylum Verrucomicrobiota; class Verrucomicrobiia; order Verrucomicrobiales; family Verrucomicrobiaceae; genus Prosthecobacter. The sequence continues at coordinate 41,946 of JAIXZA010000175.1, read as the reverse complement.
TCCTAAGCTGCTGAGACTTAAACCCGGAGGTAACGCACCAGCACCCAAGGCCCAGGTATAAGGTGCCGTTCCACCTTGCCCGACCAGCGTTTGATTAAAAGCCACATTCCTTACGGAGGTCAGCAGACTCGATGTGACGATGCTGAGATCACTCATGCGGACGCTGAATGCCTTGGTATCAGTGAATCCAAGGGCATCCTGAAGTCTCAATGTAAAATTACTTGTAGTTACGTTTGTTGGAATACCAGAGAGAACGCCAGCCTCACTCAGAGTGATACCTACCGGGAGTGTGCCTGAATTCAAAGCCCAAGTGTAAGGAGCCGTGCCAGCACTGGCCGCTAGAGCGGTGCTATAGCTGCTACCCACATTGCCTGCTGCCAAGAGAGAATCTGTCGAGATAACCGGAGCGCTGCCAGTAGCGAGGGTAAAGACCTTTGTCGCTGTTAAAATATTCGCATCACTCAGCTGGATGGTAAATTGGCTCGTGCCCGCAGATGTCGGAGTGCCACTAAGTGCTCCTGCGCTGCTAAGTGCCAGTCCTGAAGGCAAAGCACCAGCGCTGACCACAAACCGATAAGGTGCTGTGCCACCCTGCGCAGCCAGTTGCTGAAGAAAGCTGCTGCCGATCAGTCGCGAAGCCAGTAAAGAAGTAGTGATTGTCGGCGGTGTCGCAGCCACTGAGTCAGGTAGAAAAGCAGTGGTGCTGAAGTGAGTATCCACCGTTACTTTATCGAAGCCGAAGTTCGCCTGATTATCAGGCCCCATGATCGTGATCACATAACTTGCCTGATTGCCGGGCAGATCCCATTTGGCCCAGAGCTGCCCGTCACCCGCGCTGTTCACTGCCTGAACTACCGTCGGGGCCACTCCATTGAGGCTATTGAGCGTTATCGTTGCAGGAAAGGAACCTGTCCCAGGAATAGCAGCGATTTGCATCACGATGGTCGTGAATCCCTCTGTGCCGACCGTGCCACTTGTCGGCACAGTGACTTGCTCAGCCAAGGTGCCGCTAGCAAAAGAGAGATCACCATTTTCGATGACATGATCTTCCGCATTGGTCGTCTGGAAGTTTGCTCCGACGCTAGTGGTCCCAATGTCTGGCGTGCTGTCATTGATCGGCACCGCGCGATCTAAGGCATCATTAAATGTTTCCCATCCAAAATAAGTGCTTGTGGCACTCCCCCGCTCAGTGATGGCAAACAGCCCTGCACTTTGACTCATCGCGTGAGCATACGCTGGAGTGACCAGTAAAACAGTGACCGTGGCAGCAGCAGAGTTTGCGCCTGTTTGATTGGCCTCGTTGGTAACTTTCACCCAATAACTCGTCGTTGCTGTTAGCGTTGGCGTCGTGAAAGAGACACCTGTCCCCACTGGAGTCGTCGTCACGCCACTAGCGCCTTCATACCATTGATATGAAAGTGTACCATCTCCACTGGCAGTTACAGAGAGCGTCGCGGTCTCACCATAGTTGACCGTCGTCGAAACGGGTGACGTTATGATAGCCGCAGGCTGCAACACGGTGACTCTCGCAGCCGCCGAATCCGCGCCTACAAGATTGGCAAGGTTAGTGACCCTGACCCAATAATCGGCATTGCCCAAGAGAACTGGAGTCGTAAACGAAGCGCTATTGGTTCCAACTGGATTAGTCGTGATACCGCTAGCTCCTCGGAACCACTGATAAGTCAGCGGTGCATCGCCAGTCGCCACAACAGAGAGAGTTGTCGTTTGTCCACGATTAATCGTCGTCGATGATGGATGCGTAGTGATGGCCGCTGGCTGACGAACGGTTACCGTCGCCGCATTGGAATTAGCTCCCGTAGTATTCACGGAATTAGTAACTTTCACCCAATAACTCGTTGTATCCGCCAGTGGCGGCGTAACCAAAGAAGCGGAGTCAGTTCCGACAGGAGTCGTCGTCGTGCCGCTGACTCCTTGATACCATTGATAAGTTGGGGGAGGCACTCCAGTGGCAATGACCGTCAGCGTGGTGCTAGAACCACTATTGATGGACGTCGAGGACGGATGCGTCGTGATAACTGGGTTCGGGGCGACACTAATGGTGATGGCCTTTGATACCCATTCTCCCGAGAAACCAGCGTACCGGTATGCCCTGATTGTGACGTTTCTGTCGCCGACTTGCGTGGTTGTGCCCGTCAAGGTTGCAGTTGCACCCGTGGCTTTCGTCAGCGTCAGGCCAGTAGGCAGTGTGCCACTGAAGACCTGCCACGATTGTGGCTGGCTTGGACTTCCTAAGACTTGGAAAAGACCATTTAAAGCCACCCCTGATGTCACTGGAACGGTCGCTGAACCTGCTGAAGGTGCCACCTGGGAGAGTGTCGTCGCGCCAGCCACACTGTCGTAAGCACCCAACCCCACGACCGTGGCGATCGCGATTTTTGTCGCATCCATCACAGCGAATGAACTCAGTAGATTCACCTCGGGCATGAGGATCTGTGCAGCTGGCGTGCGCTGAAAGAGCAAGAGGAACGTGCTGCTGCGTTTGCAAAGCCTTCTGAGCTTCTGGAGGATTGGGTAGGCTTTCATCGTATTAGTTAAGCAGGTTGTCTTGAAAATGAATGTGATTGTTAATTACAGCCGCAGCCGCCGCCGCCCACACCTCCGCCACCAAAGCTGGCTTCGCGCGAAAAATAGGCGTGCTGAGTCATCGCCAAGAGCAGAGAGTCGCGGCCTGCGTCCATGAGCGGGTTCGCCAAATTGCCGCGCTGATAGGGCTTCACGCGCACGAGATGCTGGGAGCAACTACTGAGCAGCATCACAGCCACGGCGGCAGTAGTGAGAATCATTGTTTTCATCGTTAAATAAGTGGGGTGATTTTATTCAGTCAGCAGCGCTTCGATCTCGGCGGTGTATTCGGCTTCGGTCTTGGCACCTTTAAAGCCTTTGTGGATATGGCGGATCACACCTTTGCGATCCACGAGGTAGCTACTAGGCATCGTCGGCGGAGTAAAGAAGTCTGCTGCCTTATGCTGTGAATCATGAACCAGAGTGAAAGCGACTTTGTTCTTCGCCAGGAAGCCTTGATGTGCCGACGCCTCATCATCGACCCCGATGCCAATGATCACCAATCCCCTCGCGGCATACTTCTGATGCATCCGTGCCATGGTGACAAAGGAGGCTTTGCATGGCGCGCACCATGCAGCCCAGAAATCAACAAGGACGACTTTTCCCGTGGTCTTTGGCAGTGAAGAACCGGGTAGCAGATTACTTAGAGCAGGGAGGGCCGTTCCGACTTTGGGTTCTGCTGCTGTTGCAACAGATAAGCTGAGACAGATGCAGGCGAGGATTAGGTTTGTTTTCATGGTGTTTGAATTTTTGGAAGAATCAAATCAGGCTGCTTGAACTTGGAATTTGCGGAATTCTCGGGTAACATGCGGGCCATGTTCATCCTGCACGCAAGCTTCAACACCGGGAGCGCGGTCGGCAAATAACAGCCCCTCCCGCAAGCCTAGAATGAAGACACAAGTAGAATAGATACCCGCCAATAAACAACTCGGCGCGATGACAGTAACGGCGCGCAAACCGTGTCGCACTGGCCACCCAGTGCGGCGATCCAGAATATGACCATAGCGGACTCCTTTGTGTTCAAATCGCCGAGCATAATCACCCGATGCACAGACGGCATAACCGGACACTGCTAGACCACCTATGCATTGTTCGGTTTTGATACCATCCTGAATCCCCACATGCCAAAAGGGATGCAGTCCATTGCCCCCGAAGGCGAAGATATCGCGACCGAGATCGACAAGTGCGTCTTGGATACCATACCTCTTGGCAATAGCGATGAGTTGATCCACGGCGAATTCTTTGCCAAAGCCTCCGAAGTCTAGCCCCATGCCCTCACGAGCAAGAAAGACTTTTCCTGGCTTGCGGTGCAAGTCCTTCCAATTTGAGAGAGCTAGTGCCGTGGCGATCTCATCATGACTGGGCAACCGTTCATGCACGATCTTCCAATCCCATACTTTAGTCAGTGGCAGTGTAGCCGCATCGAGGACACCATCCGTCAGGCGATGCATGGCGTCCGCTAGGTCGAGCATCTTCTCCATTTCATGATCTACCGGCACCCATTCCTTACCCGCAGCCTGATTGATTTTTGATAACATCGAGTCCGGCTTAAATCGGGAAAACTTTGCCTCAAAAGCACTCAACCAGCCAAGTGCATCAGCCACGAAAAGCAGAGCCGTCTTTTTGTCTTCACAACGAAACTGGATGGCACAGTCCGTTCCCAACGCACGAAAGGCCACACGCCGCACGCCGCGTGCATCAGGCTCGATGGGGATTGAAGGGACTGCCTTAGACATGAAGATGAATCAGAATTGAAAGTTAAGGCCAAAGGTACACATGCTGGCAGTGGCATAGGAAGCTGCAGGTGCCTGATCATTGCCAATACCGGACATGTCGTAATGCTCGTAAGTGACGGAAGCCGCTATATTTTCAGTGAACCGGTAGCGAGCCTTTAAACCGAGGCTCATCGTCGCCATTGAAGATAGACGATAATCCGCAGAGTAGTTCGGCCCGCTGCCGTCGGGATAAATCTGCGGCGTGGCGACATTCACCTCGTTGAGAGAGTTGTGGAAGAAGTCCGCCGCACTCTGCTGGTAGTAGCGGAAGAAGGGAGTAATCTCCCATTTTCCAAACAAACTCTGCCGCCACTCAAGTTGTAGGCTCTGAGAGAAGACGCCGTAATCGTCCTGCGCAAGACGAACGACGGCATCTAATGCCGAGTTCGTTTTTTCGAAATAGTGTGTCCCCTGGAACTGCAACACGCCTCGTAGCCGACTAGATGGGCGGTTTTCTCGATAGGAACTAGTAACTGGAAAAACACCAACAAGTTCATCGCGTTGAATGCTCTTGTATTGATCATTCAGGTAGCCTTCCGCATACCCCAAAGTCAGATTCGCAGACAGAACGGTGTTTTTGTCCAAAAGCTGGGATAAACCGAAGAAGAGATCGTAGCTTCTTTTGTTCTGATCATCGATTCCTCTCACGACGATGGTGTCATTGAGGTAGTTGAGGCCGAATGACAGCGTCGTATTCTTCTGATTCAGTTCCCACTTATCACTCAGAGAGATACCCTGAGAAAGGTAGTCGCTTTCACGGCTGTTTGACAGCTCCAGTTCCACACGATGATCACCGATCTGCTGGGAAAGTGCTGCCAACACGCCTTGGCGCACGTCGTCAATGGGCGTCAGGAATGGCTGTTTAGCGCCAGGCAGGGCTTTCTGCTGATTCTCGGGTAGAACTCCGTTGGGCGTAGACCCACTGATTGCGTCCCGCAGAAACTGAAAACGGAAGCTCGTATCTTCGGATAAAAAGATCTCGCCACGATAATAGTAGGACTCGACGAACATGCGACCCCCGGACTCATCATAAGTCTGATAACTTGTATCAAACTTAAACGCCTCCGCACCTGCCAAGGGCACAACAGGCATCAGGAGTGGCGCAAAGGCGATTTTGTTTTTCATGAGAGACAATTTAAAATACTAGGATCAATGTTTTTGCTCAAGATCTAAGAGGCCACGTTTGCAGCCTTAATTTCTTGAATCGTAGCGCAATTCATAATGGTCCAGCTGTTAAGCAGAGGCAAAAGGAATAGGGTGAGAAACCAGTCACCTGTACTGGCTCATTCGCACAGGGCCGGGAACGGAAATAGATTTCAAACAAGTGAGGGAAAATCTGCCTGTAAGGCAGTGCACAGAGGTGCGGGATGGGCAACGGAGCAGAGAGCTTTGGCGTGATTGATCACGGCCCGTCTGCATTAATGATGTCATAAAACAGGTCTTCAGACCCAATTACGACGTTCTCTAATGCCTCAAATCAAAAGCTGAACACCCGTCATGGTTGGCCGCCAATCGCTTTCCTTCTGCTCTTGATCTCTTGTCATCTGATGGCGAAACATGTCGCGCACCTGCTGCTCAAAAGAATGCCTTAACATCTGAGTTGCCTCAAAGTTAATGCTGACAGGCTGAATTACCTCCTCGGCCACAAGATGACGCTCAGAGGAAGCGACACTGGTTAAGTGGACTGAGGAAAAGTGGTGATCGCCATTCTGGTCTTCACGACAAAAACAGACCAATACACGAAGACTAGCATTGACGTGATCGGCAACCTCCGGCGTTTCAGCACCTACGCGATGATGCAAAACGATCTGAGTGATTTGATCCGATTCTAGAACGATCATCTCGTGACTCCCATCCAAGTCAGCCAACATCGCGGCTGAGGCCGTCATCACCGAGGTCCCTGTGATGGCGTAAGCCAGCAAGAGGAGCAGCGCGGTGAAACGATTGAGGGGACTCATAAACTAAGTTTTTTAAGCAAACTGTAAAACAAACAAACGCAATGACTGAAGATCACATTACCAAATGATAATCCATGAACCCTAATGGAGTTGAGTCACAAGAAGCTGAATAAATTTTGCGTTTCCTCACACTTTTATTGTCCGGTTTCCGCCCTCTGTGCGGTATATCTCCCCCCGCCAGTTCATTTTTAACCATGAAGCACACCCTCCTCACCCTTGCCCTCCTCGGCTCATTCGCGATTGCCCAGGCTCAGGATTACCTCGAAATCGCCGCCAATCCCGTCGGTGTAGGAAAGGGTAAAACCATTGTGCTCGTGGCAGGTGATGAGGAATATCGCACGGAGGAGACGATGCCGATGCTGGCCAAGATCCTGGCAAAAACGCATGGCTTCAATTGCGTGGTGCTCTTTTCCACCGACGAAAAGGAAGGCTTCATCGATCCCAACAATCAAAAGAATATTCGTGGCACCGAGACGCTGGACAATGCGGATCTCATGATTATCGGCACGCGTTTCCGCCAGCTGCCAGAGGCGCAGTTAGCACCGTTCATGCGCTTCTTGAATGCGGGCAAGCCGGTCATTGGCTTCCGCACGGCCACTCATGCCTTCTCTGGCAAGGCTCAGACCGGCGACTTCAAATGGGCGGAGTTCGGCCTCAAGATTTTGGGTGAAAGATGGGTGGCTCACCACGGGGCTCATAAGAAAGAAGGCACACGCAGTGTCTTTGAGCAGGCAAACTTGAAGCACCCTATCTTAAAGGGCGTGGAGGAGATCTTTGGCACCAGCGATGTTTATACGGTCAAGAACCTGGATCTGACCAAAGCGACTGTCCTTTTGCGCGGTGCTGTGACGGAGACGCTGAACGATCGATCCTATCCGGTGAAGGGTCCTAAAAACGAACCGATGCAGGCGCTGGCTTGGCTCTTTGAATACAAGACACCAGATGGCAAGAGCACTGGCAAATCCTTCTGCACCACCATGGGAGCCTCCGTCGATTTTGCCGATGAAGATCTCCGCCGACTCATCGTCAATGCCACGCTGCACCTGCTGGGTAGCGAAGTGCCAGCCAAGGCAAACGTGGACGTCATTGATCCCTTTAAACCAACGATGTATTCCGCGCTGAAGAGTGACTATTACAAGCAAATCAAATTGAAGCCCGGCGACTTCGCCACGGGTAAAAGCCCTTCGACTGGCCTGCCTGGTGAAAAGAAACCCGAAGCTAAAGCTGCTGCCGAACAGCCGCCACATGCGCCAAATGCTGAGCCAGCCGCTGCTACGAGCGCCCGCTCTCAAACAGTGTCACCTCCAACCAAAGGCGAGCGCATCGTTTTGATCGGCAATGGTCTGGCCGAGCGTGATGTGTATTACAGCCGTATCGAGACGGAACTGCATCTGCGTTACCCCGATCAGAATCTGTTCTTCCGTAACATGGGGCATGTCGGAGACACTCCCGGCTTCCGCCCGCATCCGGCTCGTGTTTCCCAATGGGCGTTCCCAGGCGCTGAGAAGTTCCATCCCGACAAGCAGGTGCATCACGGCAAAGGTTTCTTCTCCACGCCTGATCAGTGGCTCACGCATCTTCAGGCAGACACCATCGTGGCCTTCTTTGGTTACAATGAATCCTTTGATGGCCCGAGCAAAGTCAGCAACTTCGAAGCCGAGCTAGACGCCTGGGTGCAGCATACGCTCAGCAAGGCCTACAATGGCAAAACCGCTCCACGCGTGGTGTTAGTTTCACCAGTGGCCTTTGAAAATCAATCCGCTAAGCGTGACCTCCCCAATGGCGACAAAGAGAATGCCAATCTCATCCTCTATTCCGCTGCCGTAGAAACCGTGGCCAAAAAGCGTGGCCTGACATTCATCGACCTTTTCTCGCCCACCAAAGCACTTTACGCCAAAGCCCAACAACCGCTCACAACGGGCGGATTTGTGCCGAATGAAGAAGGCTACAAGCAAGTCGCCGAAATTCTCAGCACTGGCATTTACGGCCATCAATCACGCGTCTCCAAAGCCGACCCGGAACTTGTTAATGCAGCAGTCAAAGCCAAAGACTATTTCTGGAACAGCGACTACAACCTCGTCAATGGCGTTCACTCGCACGGCCAACGCTACAATCCGTATGGACCACAGAACTATCCCGATGAGGTCAAAAAGACCCGCGAAATGGCCGCTCTGCGTGACACCCTTGTCCACGAAGTCGCCACCTCCAAAAAGACCGATCTCACCGTCGATGATAGCAAGACACACAAGCTAGCCGAGGTGCCAACCAACTATGTGCCAAGTGTCAAAAACGGCAGCACCAAGTATCTCTATGGCGACGAAGCGGTGCAATCCCTGACCGTGCCCGAAGGCTACAAAGTTGAGATGTTTGCGAGCGAAAAGGAGTTCCCAAATCTGGCGAATCCGATGCAGATGTCCTTTGACAACAAAGGCCGTCTGTGGGTGGCCACCATGCCAGCTTATCCTCACTATCGTCCCGGTGACAAACTACCCAATGACATGCTCCTCATCTATGAGGACACCAATGGCGACGGTAAAGCTGACAAAGAAACTGTCTTTGCTGACAAGCTGCATTTGCCCATCGGATTCGAGTTTGCTCCGGAAGGCGTGTACCTTTCTCAAGAGCCAAACCTGGTGCTGCTCAGCGATACCAATGGCGACGACAAAGCAGATAAGACTGAGATCATCCTCGGTGGCTTTGACACGCATGACACTCACCACGCCATCAGTGCCTACGCGGCTGATCCCAGCGGTGCCTTTATGATGTGCGAAGGTGTCTTCCTCCACTCCAATGTCGAAACTTCCTACGGCCCAGTGCGCTGCGTCGATGGTGGATTCTTCCGCTACAGCCCACAGCGCGGCATGTTAGAGCGCACCATCCAGATGAGCATCCCCAATCCCTGGGGCTTCATCTTTGACCAATGGGGCCAGGACTTCTTCCTTCACACCTCTGGCACCAGCATGAACTGGGGCCTGCCGGTCTCGGTAAAGCCGACCTTCGGCAGCAAGACGCCTTCCACACCGGACCTCATTCCTTCGGATCAAAAAGTGCGTCCGACATCTGGATTAGAGATCGTTTCATCACGCCATTTCCCCGATGAAGTTCAGGGCGACATCATGCTCTGCAATGCCATCGGTTTCCTCGGCATCAAGCAGCACAAAATCGTCGATGACAGCACCGGTTGGAAAACAAGCTTCCGTCAAGACCTGCTCGTCAGCAAAGACGGTAACTTCCGCCCAGTCGATCTTGAGTTCGCGCCAGATGGCAGCCTGTATGTGATCGACTGGCATAACGTCCTCATCGGCCACATGCAGCACAATGCACGTGATCCACTGCGCGACCACGTTCACGGCCGTATCTACCGCATCACCTATCCAAGCCGCCCGCTGGTCAAGGTCGCCCCCGTCGCCGGAGCACCCATCGCTACGCTACTCAATAACTTGAAGGAACCCGAGTCACGCACACGCTACCGCACACGCCGTGAACTGCGTGCCCATCCGGCGAGCGAAGTCCTGCCAGCAGTCAAAACCTGGGCAGCCGAACAAAAAGACACACACGCCAAACTCGAAGCCCTCTGGACCACCTGGGGCATGAATCAAGCCGATGAAGGCCTACTACGCGAACTGCTCGCCAGCGATGACTTCCATGCCCGCGCCGCCGCCGTTCGCGTGCTGCGCTACAATCATCACCGGATTGCCGATCACGCAGCCCTGCTTGAAAAAGCAGCTGCTGACGAACATGGCCGCGTGCGTTTAGAGGCAGCCGTCGCCGCATCCTGGTTGCCTGACATTGCCGCTGCGAAAAAGATCGTCGCTGTCGCAGGCAGCAAACCGATGGACGTGTGGAGTCAGAACGCCATCAAGACAGCGACAGATCGTCTTAACGGCGTCGCTGAAGTCGAGAAGGCAGATCACGTCGAGCTGAAAGCCCCAGCCCATCTCAGCGCCGAAGCCAAAGCTCAATACCTCGCCGGACAAAAGATCTACTTCCGCGAAGGTCACTGCGTCACCTGCCATCAGCCAAACGGCAAAGGCTTGGACCCAGCCTTCCCTTCCCTTGAAAAAAGCCCCTGGGTCACTGGCGACAGCGACCGCCTCATCAAGCTCGCGATGTATGGCCTCATGGGACCGCTGGAGATCAACGGTAAAAAATACGACGGCCAGGTCCCCATGACTCCTTTTGGCGGCATGCTTAAGGATGACGAAATGGCAGCCGTCCTCACCTTCGTGCGCAACAGCTTCGGCAACCAAGCCGACCCGATCCAAGCTGCCCAGGTCAAAACCATCCGCGATGCCAACCAAGGCCGCATGATGTTCTTCATGACCGACGAACTGCTGAAGCAACATCCGATGAAGTAAATCTTACCTGCTTGCATCTATCCCCCGCCCCATGGGCCCACAAACCCATGGGGCGTTTTTTGCTATCACTCCTCATTGGATAGACTCACTGGACGAATCCTCACCAGTTGTAGCTCAAATGATCAAATATCATTGAGAATAATCGGTCATGGCATTTTGAGAACCGGTCCAAAAGAATTGCACCACGGCCTGCGCAACGGACTGACAATAGCTAGCCTCCTTTGAGATTCTTCAAAAAAACTTTGTCCACCTTTCGCGGGTTTAAGGAACATCCCTTTGTATGTCCCGTGAATCCGAAATCATCCAGCGTGCTGCTGCCGAGTTTATCCATGACCGGCACCGGTTGGGCGCGTTTGTTGGCGGGCTGCTGCGGGATGCGCACGCGGCGGAGGATGTGATTCAGGAGGTGTGGGTGCGGCTGGCGGCAGAGGTGGAAAAAGGCACGCTTATCGAAAATCAAGCCGCTTGGTGCCGGGGTGTAGCGCGGAATCTTATTCTGAAGCATTGGCGGACACAGCGAATGGCGAATGTGGTGGCTGATAGCGAAGTGATTGAGGTTTTTTTGACGCAGGTGGAGACTGCATTTGCTGAATCGGAGGATGATGCAGATGACGAATGGCAGCGGCGGCAACAGGCGCTGGATGATTGCGTGGCTGTTCTGCCGGAGAAGTCGCGCCGGATGCTCTCGCTGCGTTACGAAGGGCGGCAGTCCGTCGAGGAGGTCGCGAGGGCCACGGGCCAGTCCTTCGATGCGGTGACGAAGTCGCTCTACCGCCTGCGGCAGGCCCTCACAGACTGCGTGGAGCGCAAACTTTCCCAAACGATCTGACTCTATGAACCCCGAACTCCAAAACCTGCTGCACCGCTGGCGCGAAGGCTCGCTAACCACCGACGAAATGCGCTTTCTGACGGCTCACCTCGCGAAACCGGAAGGAAGGGCGGCTTTGCGGCGCGATTGGTTCCTTGAAGCTGCGCTACCCGAAGCTCTCGCGGCCTCTGCGGTCATCGTGCGCACGCCGCAGCCTTCGCTCACGGCTCGGTTGCGCGGCTGGATCGCGAGTTGGTTCACCCTTTTTGCTCCTGGTGATGCACGCGAAGAGGAGTCGTCGATTTTTGCACTTCGCCTGTGGGCGCGGGCTTCCTTTGCAGCACTGGCCCTGGGTTTGATCACCGCCTCTTGGCTCGTGTGGCCGCAGCGGGAGGAGTTCGCCGCTGATGTCGATGCCGACTCCGAGCCTGCCTTCCTCGCCCAGATCATGATTGAAACCCATCTCCCTGACTCGCCATGAAATCGAAACTCCTCACGCAAATCATCTTTAGCCTCGTCGTGCTCTTCGGACTCGGCGGCCTGTGCGGCTACGCCATGTCTGCCCGCGTGCATTCCAGTCGTCCCGCCTGGACTCGCAGCGAGGAATGGACGCGCCGCTGGTTGGAGCAGCGCATGGCGCAGGATTTCGCCCGCATCGACGCCACGCCTGAGCAGCAGGCGAAACTCAAGCCGAGCTACGACCGCCTGCTCTCCGACTTCAACGCCATCCAGCAAGAGTCCGCGCAAAAGGTCACGGATGCCTTCAAACGTCACGGCCTCGACATGTGGAAGCAGCTCACGCCCGAGCAGCGCGAAATCATCCGCCAGACCAATCAAGAACGCCTCAACCGCAAAGCCACCCAGCCATGAAACGCTCCCTCCTTACTCTCACGCTCCTCATCGCATCGCCTTTGTTCGCTCAAAACGCGGCGCAGTCAGATGGCTTCAAAAAGATCGACCGCAATGGCGATGGCAAGGTCACGCGGGACGAGATGCCGAAGCTCTTTGATCAGATCGACGGTGACAAAGATGGCATCGCGTCGGCTACGGAGCTGACGGCGTATTTTGCGAAGGCTAGGCCGAAGGGCGGTGGCAGCACACCCGCATCTGCTCCTGCGCCGGGTTCGGCGAATCCGAACGAACCGGCGGCTCGTGGTGCTTTGCCGGATAGCGTCGAGAAACGCGCCGTGACGATTTGGAGCGATGGCACGCGCATGGCGGGCGATCTTTACCTGCCGAAGAATCGCAAAGAAGGTGAGAAGCTGCCTGCCATCGTTTTCTGCGCGGGCACAGGCGGCACGAAAGGCGGCACGGGTGGGCGCTTGGGGCCGATCTTTGCGGAGAAAGGCTATGTCGCTCTGGCCTTTGACTATCGCGGCTGGGGCGAGAGCGAGAGCCAGCTCATGGCTGTGGAGCCGCAGCCGAAGCCGGATGAAAAGGGCGAGCTGTCGATCAAAGTGAAGGCCCTGCGCTGGCAGATGAACTACACCGACCAGACGGAGGACATCCGCGCGGCGATCAGCTTCCTCACGGGCGAGCCTTCGGTGGACCCGCAGCGCATCGGCATCATGGGCAGCAGCTACGGCGGCGGCCTCGTGACTTACATGGCAGGCACCGATCCCCGCGTGAAATGCGTCGTGGCACAGGTGCCAGGAGTTGGTGGTGCCAATCGCGACCGTGCGCTAGCTGCCGCCTACAAACTGCACACGCAACAGGCACGCGGCGAGACCGAGCCGGTGCCGCTCGAAACCGGCAAGATGACCGGCAAGATGGAAAAATACTCGAACATGCGGACGAACGCGGCCAAGAGCATCGGCTTCAGCGCCCTCGAAGCCGCCGCGAAGATTGCCGTGCCTGCGCTCTTCGTCGTCGCGGAGAACGAGGAGCTGAGCAACAACGAGGTCGTCGCCGAAGCCCAGAAGCAGATCGCGGCTCGTGGCGTGCCGTCGAAGTATCACGTCGTCAAAGGCATCACGCACTACGGCATCTACCGCGAAGGTTTCCAGGAAGCGACCGCACTGGAGATCGCCTGGTTTGACGAGCATTTGAAGGGCGCAGTGGCGAAACCTGCCAGCAGTGCTCCTGAGACAACACCAGCGCCGAAAACCGCGCCATCGGCCAAAGCAGTTCCGAGTCTCGAAGAAGGCTTCAAGACGATGGATGCGGACAAAAGTGGCAAATTGAGCCGTGAGGAGTTTGCCGTGCTCAAAGACAACACGCCCTACTTTCGCGAGCATCCCGATCACTTGGAGCCTGCGTTCAAAAAGCTCGATGCGGATGCAGACGGCGCTTTGACGCTGGAGGAGTATCGAAACATCGCCAAGCCTCGCCAAAGCAAAGGCGGTCAGGGCAAGGCAAAGCGGCCACCGGCGGAAACGGAAGCTCCAAAGCCATCGGCCAAGGCCTCAGCCGACCAGAGCACTCGCTTCCCAGATGCCGATCTGGCCTTCTTCGAGAAGAACATCCGCCCGGTGCTCATCAAGAGCTGCTACGAGTGCCACAGCGCGGAAGCGGACAAGTTGAAGGCGGGCTTTGCGCTCGATTCGCGGGATGCCTTGCTCAAAGGCGGCGACAGCGGTGTGGCGGTGGTGCTGGGGAAGCCGGAGGTGAGCCTGCTCATCACGTCGCTGAGTCACGCGGATGAGGATTTGAAGATGCCGCCGGAGAAGCAAGGCGGGAAGTTGTCGGACTCGGTGATCGCGGACTTCACGGAATGGGTGAAGCGTGGCGTGCCGATGCCTGCCGCGAATGCAGTGACGACGAATGAGAAGATGGAAGCGCGGCTGGCGCATTGGTCGTTTCAGCCGCTGAAGGACACGCCTGCGCCGACGGTGAAGAACACCACCTGGCCGCGCACGGAGGTGGATCGGTTTGTGTTGGCGGAGCTGGAGACGAAAGGACTCGCGCCTGTCGGTGATGCGGAGCCTGCGGCGTTGCTTCGTCGCGTGCATCTCGATTTGACCGGACTGCCTCCGACAGCGGAGCAGGTCACCGCTTTTCTCACTGCTCCGAGCGAGTCTCGCATCGAAGGCGTGATTGATGAACTCATGAAGTCGCCGCAGTTCGGCGAGCGTTGGGGGCGTCACTGGCTCGACGTGGCACGCTATGCGGAGAGTAGCGGGAAGGAGACGGACTTCGCCTATCCGCAGGCGTGGCGGTATCGCGATTATGTGATCAAGGCCTTCAATCAAGACATGCCCTTCGACCAGTTCATCCGCGAGCAGCTCGCGGGCGATTTGTTTGAGGCTCGCGATGACAAGGAGCGGGCGGAGTTGCTCATCGCCACGGGTTTCCTCGCCATCGGGCCGAAGTCGCACATTGAGAAGAACCCGCTCCAGTTTGAAATGGATGTGGTGGACGAGCAGATCGACACCGTGAGCCAGGCTTTCCTCGCCACGACGATGGCCTGCGCCCGCTGCCACGATCACAAATACGATCCGATCACGCAGCGCGACTATTACGCGCTCGCGGGCATCTTCCGCAGCACGGACACGAAGTTTGGCACGATCAAGCTCATCCAGAACAACAACCCCGGAGCACTGATGCCGCTGCCCGCGACCGCAGGACAACCAGATGCGCTGAAGCCACTCGCGCCGCGTGAACGCACCCGACTGGAAAACGCCATCGCGCAAAACGCCGCCCGCATTGCCGAGATGACGAAGAAGCGCGAGTTTGCATCGAGCGAGTTTGTGCGGACGCGGCTGCGTCTGGAGACGGATCGCGCCCATCTCGCCGCCTACGAGGCTGACGGCACACCGAAGCAGTTCGCCACCTGCGTGCTGGAGCGCGAGAAGCCGCGTGACTCTGCGCTGCTGCTGCGTGGCGAGGTGCAAAAGCCCGGCGACATGGTGCCGCGTGGTTTGCCCATGCTCGCGAAATCGAGCGCGGAGATCGCCAAAGGCAGCGGGCGCAAAGAACTCGCCTCCTGGATTTCATCGCCGGACAATCCGCTCACGGCGCGAGTCATCGTGAACCGCCTGTGGCTGCATCTCTTCGGCCAGGGCATCGTCGCCACGCCGGACAACTTCGGTTTGTCAGGCCAAGCACCAACCCATCCCGCGCTGCTTGATCACCTTGCCACGCGCTTCATGAAAGAAGGCTGGTCAGTGAAAAAACTCATCCGCGAGCTGATGACGAGCCGCGTCTATGCCCTGAGCACCGCGCACGACGCGAAGAACTTCGAGGTCGATCCTGACAACACGCTGCTCTGGCGCATGTCGCCGCGCCGACTCGATGCCGAGTCCATCCGCGATGCCATGCTGCTCACCGCTGGCAAGCTCGACCTCACACCGCCCACCGGCAGCGCCATCGCCATGTATGGCGAAGGTTATGTGACCGGTGTGCTGACGCAGAATCGCGGCGCACTCGATCAAATCTTCCTCTATCGCTCCGTCTATCTGCCCGTGATGCGCAACCAGCCGCTGGAGTCGCTCACGCTCTTTGACATGGCCGCAGGCAGCACCGTCACCGGCCAGCGTCCGCAGACCACCGTGCCCTCGCAGTCGCTCTATCTGCTCAACAGCGCCTACGTCATCAAAATGGCCGAGTTCGCCGCGCAAGCCCTCCTCACCGAACGCCCCAAGAACGAACCCGCCCGCGTGAAGCTCGCCTACGAGCGCATCTTCAACCGCGCCCCCACCGACGACGAAATCGAGACCGCACTCACCTTTGTGAAAACGAAACCGACACCGCAAGCAGGCTGGGCCGCCCTCTGCCAGAGCCTCTGGGCGAGCCATGATTTCTTGGCGCGGAGTTAACTTCAATCATCACTCCTTCCAAATGAACAGCCACACCATCTTACTTCTCACTAGCGTGGTACTGATTGCCGCGACTCCGCCCGTTCTTGGACAAAGCGTTTCCCCGGCTGCCGAGGGGTTCAAGCGTGCCGATAGCAATGGCGATGGAAAGCTGTCTGCCGATGAGGTGAATCAGTTTCCGCAGCTCAAGACGCGGCTCCAGGGCGCAGACAAGGATAGCGACAGCTTCATCACCTTCGGGGAATTCCGCACGCAGTTGGTGGCCGGGGTGCGTCCGCCGACCACCCCGTCATCACCTGCGGCAAAGCTGGTGGCGGGCGAGCACACGCGGACGATTGCCGTGGACGATTTGCAACGTCGCTACCGCGTGTATGTGCCGAAGAAGTATGACAGGGCCAATCCCACTCCGGTGGTCATTGTCTTCCACGGTGGCGGGGGCAATCCCGAGAGCATGGTGCGGCTCTCGGGTATGAATGCGAAATCGGACGAGGCCGGGTTCATCGTCGTGTATCCCTATGGCACCGGAAAGCTGGAGGATTACTTGCTCACCTTCAATGGCGGTGGCTGCTGCGGTTATGCGATGCACAATAAAATCGACGACGTCGGCTTCACGCGCGCCATGCTCGACGACCTCGCCAAGGTCGCTAACGTGGACACGAACCGCGTCTTCGCCACGGGCCTCTCCAATGGCGGCATCATGTCGCACTACGTCGCGTCGGAATTGTCCGACCGCATCGCCGCCATCGCGCCTGTTGGCGGGCCGCTGATGATGGACGCGCCGAACGCGAAACGCCCCGTTCCCGTCATGCACTTCCACGGCACGGGCGATGAGTTTGCACCGTTCAAGGGCGGTTTCGGCAAAGGCGCAGCCGCAGGCAAGGGCGTGACCGATTTCAAATCCGTCGAGCACACCATTCAAAGCTGGGTAAAAGCGAATGGCTGCAAGCCAGATCCCGAAGTCGTCGCATTTCCCGACAAGTCTGAAGATGGCATGAAATGCACCCGCAAGACGTGGAGCGGTGGCAAGGACGGCAGCGAAGTCGTGCTCATCGAAATCGAAAACGGCGGCCACACCTGGCCTGGCAACGAACCCACCGTCGCCATGCTCGGCAAATCAACGAAGGACATTTCCGCCAATGACCTGATGTGGGAGTTTTTTCAGAAGCATCCCATGAAGCCCGCCGCAAATGCGATCCCAGCCAAGAGTTCCAACTAAACCGCAGATTTTATGAATCCACATCCCCACTTCTCCCGCCGTGAATGGCTGCAAAACACCAGCGCAGGCTTTGGTTATCTCGCCTTGAGCGCTCTTGCCACTCAGCGGGCGCTCGCGGATAGCGCAGCACCACTTGCACCGAAGCAGCCACATTTCCCCGCGAAGGCCAAGCGCGTGCTCTTTCTCTGCATGGACGGCGGACCGTCGCATGTGGACAGTTTTGATTACAAGCCCGAGCTGGCGAAATACGCGGGCAAAGCCATCGGCAAGGGCAAGGTGCCCACCGGCAAGCTCATGGCCCCGGTGTGGGAGTTCAAGCAGCGCGGTCAGAGCGGCCTGTGGATCAGTGAGTTGTTCCCAAAGATCGCCACACACGCGGACAAGCTCTGCCTCATCCGCAGCATGAAGACCGACGTGCCGAACCATCCGCCCGCCTTCTTGCAAATGCACTGCGGCATCCCCACCGCACCGCGTCCCAGCATGGGAGCCTGGATCACTTACGGCCTCGGCACCGCGAACGAAAACCTTCCCGGCTTTGTCACCCTCAGCCCGAATCCCGGCAATGGCGGCCCTGCGAACTACGGCAGCTCGTTCTTGCCCGCCATCTATCAAGGCACCCGCATCGGCAATGGACGCGCCCCCATCGCCCAGGCCAAGATCAGCAATCTCGCGCATCCGCAGCTCGCGCGGCCCGAGCAACGTGCCCAGCTCGACTTCGTGCAGCAGCTCAACAAAGCCGCACAGCAACGCCAGCCTGAGAATGCCGCCATCGAGGGCCTCATCGAATCACACGAACTCGCCTTCCGCATGCAGGACGCCCTGCCCAGCGTGCTCGACATCGAAAGCGAGTCCGACACCGTGAAAAAGCTCTACGGCATCGGCGAAAGCACCACCGACGACTTTGGCCGCCAGTGCCTTATGGCGCGGCGCATGTTGGAGGCAGGCGTGCGCTTCGTAGAGGTCAATCACGGCGGCTGGGACCAGCATCGCAACCTCACCGAAGACCACGGCAAACACGCCGCCGCCGTCGATGGGCCCATCGCGGGTCTTTTGACCGATCTCGAAGGTCGCGGCCTGCTCAAAGACACCCTCGTCATCTTCGCAGGCGAGTTTGGCCGCACGCCGTATGCCCAGATCGACGACGGCCGCGATCACAACCACACTGGCTACACCACTTGGTTCGCCGGTGCCGGTGTGAAGCCCGGCCACAGCCACGGCGAAACCGACGAATTCGGCTACGAAAGCGTCATTGATCCCGTCCACATCCACGACTGGCACGCCACCATCCTCCACCTCCTCGGCCTGGAGCACACCAAGCTCACTTTCCGCCACGCCGGACGCGACATGCGGCTCACCGAGGTGAAGGGGAATGTCGTGAAGGGAATCATCGCGTGAACCTCCATTTCAACTTCATGACTCGAAAGCTCCACCGCTCCATACTTCTCCTCTGCTCTCTCTGCGTCTCTGCGGTTCAAACCAGCGCCCAAACCGCCGCGCCTGACCGCTTCCAGCAGCTCGATAAGAACAGCGACGGCAAGCTCACCCAGGAGGAGTTTCCCTATCCCTTCTTCTTCAAGAAACACGACAAGGACGGCGACGGGATGCTCTCGCGTGAAGAAGCAGCGGAAATCAAGGCCGCTGGCGGGAAGACAACAACCACGCCACCGACAGACGCTCCCGTTGCCGCATCCGATTTCAAACCCCGCCCACATGGCGACGAAGCAACGAAGGCCGGATTGAAGCCCGAGGTGCTCGCGAAGCTCGACATCGCCCTGCAACAAGCCGTGGCGAACAAGGAAATCTCCGGCGTCATCGGCCTCATCCATCACAAAGGCGAGCGTGGCTACTTCGAAGCCTTTGGCTGGCAGGACACCGAGGCGCAAAAGCCGCTGGCGAAGGATGCGCTCTTCCGTTTGCAAAGCATGACGAAGCCCGTCATCGCCGCCTGTGCCATGTCGCTCTTCGACGAGGGCCTGTTCACGCTCGACGAGCCCATTTCCAAACACTGCCCCGAATGGGCCGAGCCGAAGGTGTTGGAAAACGGCCAGCTCGTGCCCGCGAAGTTCGCCATCACGCCGCGCATGTTGATGAGCCACAGCAGCGGTCTGTATTACGGCGACATTGAAAAGGGCGCTCGCAGCAAGGCCGGCAACGAAAGTGCGACCTTCACACCCGTCGCCACCACCAACCGAGGCGCGAAAACGACGCTCAAAGAGTTCTCGGAAGGACTCGCCAAAGCACCGCTGAAGTTTCATCCCGGCACCAGCTGGCAATACGGCCACAGCATCGACGTGCTGGGCCGCTACATCGAAGCCGTCGCGGGCAAACCGCTCGATGAAGTGCTCCAGGAGCGCATCCTCGGCCCGCTGAAGATGACCAGCACCGACTTCTGGGTGCATCCTGAAAACGCAGCCCGCATCTGCCAGATCTACACGCAGCCACAACCGGGTGTGTTGCGTCGTGGACGCGAGGCCAGACAGCTCACCGAAAAGCCCACGCTCTTCCTCGGCGGCCAGGGCCTATGCGCCAGCACCGAGGACTATGAGCGCTTCTGCCGCATGATGATGAATCGCGGCGAACTCGACGGCGTGCGCCTGCTGAAAGCCGAGAGCGTCGATCTCATGTTCCAAAACCACCTCAAACCCGAACTCGGTCAGAAATACGGCCTCGGGGGCGCGGTCGATGGCGAAGGCGGCTACGCCTGGGGCGGCGCGAACGGCACGCAGTTCTGGCTCGACCGCACCAACCAGCTTTTCGGCATCTTCATGGTCCAAACCCAAAACTACCGCGCCCCGACTTACAACGCCTTCAAAACCCTCGTGAACGAATCCGCAGGGATCGCCAACGAAGGCGGCATGGGTGGCGGCGGAGCATCCGCCATGAACAGCCAGTTCAAGCAACGCGACAAAAACAGCGACGGCAAACTCAGCCGCGACGAACTCCCCGCCACGCTCTTCGACCGGCTCGATGCCGACAAAGATAGCTTTGTGAGTGAGCAAGAACTCAAGGCGTTATCCAAGCCAAGACCATGAAGAAAATCCTCTTGAGTATTGTCTCCCTATCCTCGCTCACTGCTCACGCGGAGCCCGTGAACTTCAGCCGCGAGGTGTTGCCGATCTTGTCGGAGCATTGCATGCATTGCCACGGGCCGGATCACAAGGCGCGGAAGGCGAAGCTGCGGCTGGATACGGAAGTCGGCGCGACGGGTGGCGCGGAGCCGGTGATTGTGCGCGGGAAGAGTGACGCGAGTGAGTTCATCCTGCGGCTCACGAGCACGGACCCGAATGAAGTGATGCCGCCGCCGAAGGAGAAAACCAAACTGACGGCGAAGCAAATCGACACGCTCAAGCGCTGGGTGGATGAAGGCGCGAAGTGGGGCGGACACTGGGCGTTCGAGCCGGTGAAGAAGCCGACGGTGCCGGATGCGGGTAAGGGTTGGGCCGTGAATGACATTGACCGTTTCATCGCGGCGGGTCACGAGAAGGAGGGCATCAAACCGGTGGCGGATGCGGACCGGCGCTCGCTGATTCGCCGAGCCACGTTTGACCTCACCGGCTTGCCACCGACGGCGAGAGAGGTGGAGGCGTTCGTGGCGGACAAATCAGCCGATGCGTTCGCAAAAGTGGTGAATCGTTTGCTCGACTCGAAAGCCTACGGCGAACGCTGGGGCCGGCATTGGCTCGACCTTGCGCGTTACGCGGACACGGCAGGCGACAATCCCGACTACCCGATTCCTCAGGCGTGGCGTTATCGGAACTGGGTCATCGACGCGCTGAATGCGGACATCCCGTATGACGAGTTTCTGCGTCAGCAAATCGCGGGAGATTTGCTGCTAGCGGCGAGCGACACGGAGCATCATCAGAAGACCATCGCTACGGGTTTCATCGCGTTGTCGCGACGCTTCGGCGGCGGGCAGAAGGAGAAGATTGGCAACCAGACCATCGAGGACACGCTCAATACGCTCGGTCAGGCCACGATGGGGCTCTCGCTGTCTTGTGCGAGGTGTCACGACCACAAGTTCGATCCTATCCCGACGCGCGACTACTACGCGCTCTACGGTTTCTTCGATAGCACGCAGTATCCGTCCACGCGCACAGCGATGGACACGGTGGTGAAGCTCATCGACCCGGCGAAACTCAACGCTCTCACCAGCAAGAATGGCGATGCCATCGCCACGCTGACGCAGAAGATCGGCAAGCTCTCGCAGCGGTTCGATATGCTCGTGATGAAGAACCAGCCCACCATGATGGTGGAAAAGGAACTCGACGCCTTGCAGGCGGAACTCGCCGAGTTGAAAAAGGACTGGCCGGAAATTCCCGAGGCTTATGCGGTGCAGGACGAGAAGTTTGGCAAAGACACCGCCATCCAGATTCGCGGCGAGCAGTTCAAAAAGGGCGAGATAGTGCCGCGCGGCTTCCTGACCGTGCTTGGCGGCCAAAAGCTTCCGCCCAACACGAAAGGCAGCGGTCGTCTCGAACTCGCAAACTGGATTGCCAGCAAGGACAACCCGCTCACCACGCGCGTCATCGTGAACCGCCTTTGGCATTATCATTTCGGCCAGGGCATCGTGCCGACGACGAGCGATTTTGGCAGTCGTGGCACCATCCCTTCGCATCCCGAGTTGCTCGACTGGCTCGCGGACCGGCTCGTCGCGGAGAAGTGGTCGCTCAAGCAAATGCACCGGCTCATCATGCTCTCGTGCACCTACCAGCTCAGTGCCGCCGCATCCCCGGACAACCTGCTCAAAGACCCGGACCAACGGCTCGTCTGGCGCTACGACCGCCACCGCCTCAATGCCGAGGAGACGCGCGATGCGATGATGTTTGTCTCCGGTGCGCTCGATACCACGCAGGCCATGGCGCATCCGTTTCCGAAGATTGGCCGCCTCACCGAGCACGCGCCGTTTCGCGGCGACTTCGAGACGAAGCATCGCGGTGTCTATATGATGCAGCAGCGCAACCGGCGAAATCCTTACTTCGAGGTCTTCGACGGCGCGAACGTGAACGCCTGCACCGGCGAACGCGGCAGCAGCATCACCTCCGTGCAGGCACTCTATCAGGTGAACTCGCCCGAAGTCGCCGAATGGTCACGCACCGCCGCAGCAAAGGTGAAAAGCGCAGGCAATGCCGAAGCGCAGGTGACACAGCTCTACCGCCTCATCCTCGCCCGCGATGCCAGCGCCGAGGAAATCGCCAGCGGCACCGCCTACTTGAAACGCTTCGAGTCCCTCGCCGTCACCGAGAAGGCCACTTTCGCCCAACCCCTCGCCAGCCTCGCGCGAGCACTCTTCGCGAGCAACGAGTTCATGTTCATCGAATGAAAACGAATCCCTCCATGAATCCACTCCTCACCCGCCGTTCCGCGCTTTGTTCCATGGTCGGAGGCTCGTTGCTCATGCCGGGCATCCTCCAGCAGTTGGTGGCCGCCGAGTCCTCGCCGCTCGACCCGCTCGACCCGCTCGACCCGCTCGCGCCGCGTGCGCCGCATTTTCCGGCGAAGGCCAAGCGCGTCATCTTTGTCTTCCTCAGCGGCGGCATGTCGCATGTGGATACCTTCAATCATCGCCCGAAACTCTTCGCCGATGCGGGCAAGAAAATCGGCGACTCGTATGTGAAACGTCCCGGCTGGGAGTTCACGCCGCGCGGTCAGTGCGGCATGGAGATGTCGTCCATCTTCCCGCATCTAGGCGGCGTCGCGGACGACGTTTGCCTCATCAACTCCATGGTCGCCGATGCACCGGACCACACTGCGATGACGTTCATGATGCACACCGGCTCGGCGAATGTCGCGCGGCCCAGCATCGGCTCATGGGTGAGCTACGGACTCGGCACCGAGAACGCGAACCTGCCGTCCTTCGTCGTCATCGCGCCGGAGATTCCGTATCACGGCGCGGAAAACTGGGGCGCGGAGTTTTTGCCCGCGATGCACCAGGGCACGCGCATCATTCCCGGCGACGAGCCGATTCCGAATCTGAAACGCCGACTCGCCTCCGGCAAACTTCAGGAACTGGAGCTGGAGATGATTGCCAGCCTCAATCAGCGTCACCTGCGCGGACGCGAGGCCGACCCGCAACTCGCCGCGCGCATCCGTTCCTTTGAAACCGCAGCGGGCATGCAAATGCAGGCCCCCGAGGCGCTCGATGTGGAAATGGAAAGCGACGCCACGCTTGCGATGTATGGCATCCAGCGCGGCGCGGAGAAAGGTTTCGCGTGGCAGGCACTCGCGGCACGCCGCCTCATCGAGCGCGGCGTGCGCTTCGTCGAGGTCATCGACAAAGGCAGCGGTCTAGGCAAAAACTGGGACCATCACGGCGACATGAAGCGCCACGAGGTCAATGCCAAGGACGTGGACCAGCCCCTCGCCGCACTCATCAAAGACCTCAAAGAACGCGGCCTCTTCGACGACACGCTCGTCGTCGTCACCACCGAGTTTGGCCGCACGCCGCTGGTGTCCAAGCCCGAGGCCAAAGGCCGCGAGCATCACGCGAAATGCTTCTCCTCCTTCCTCGCCGGAGCCGGAGTCAAACGCGGCCTCACCTATGGCCTCGCCGACGACCACGGCATCAACGTCGTCGAGAACCGCGTCCACGTGCATGACTTCCACGCTACCATCCTGCACCTCCTCGGCTTCGACCACCAACGCCTCACCCACCGCCACGCCGGCCTCGATTTCAAACTCACCGGCGTGAATGAGTGCTCTGTCGTGAAGGGAGTGCTGGCATGAACTTGGAAGTCACCCATCCATGAATCGCTGCTTCTTCCTCCTTTGTCTCATTGGGCTCTCCTTGGCTTTCCATCCAGTGATTGCCCAGAACGTGAAACCCTGGACGATCTCCACCCAAAATGGCCGTCAGCGCCTCGTCACCCCGGACGGCAAGCCCTTCCTCATCCTCGGCCTCTCGCACGCCAGCGGGGCCTGGCAGGGATTGCTCGGCCCCAAAAAGGAACAGGCATTGGAAAACGTCCGCACTGACCTGCGCGAGATGAAGTTCAATGCCGTCGGCAACGTCCCGGAACTCATCGGTGAGTTCAACTACATCCACAACGCCGACCGCCTGCCCGGCTCTCCCGGCACCGTCACGGGCCAGGGACAGCGCAAGCATCTCTACGAGGATGTGTTTGATCCAGCCTTTCACACGCGGCTGCGAAAGCACATTCGAGGCATCGCCGCCAAGACCGCGCAGGATGCCCACTGCATCGGCTATTGGTGGACGGACATCCCTGTGTGGAATCCCGGCCAGCAGAAGCAGAAGTTCGGCATGAGTTATGTCGATTTCATCCGTGCACTGCCCGACGGCGCACCGGGGCGCGTGCGCTACGAGTCGTGGAAAAAGGAAAACGCTGCTGCGAAGGACGATGCCTTTCACGTCCTCATCGCCCGTGAACTCTACCGCGTCACCGGCGCTGCGTATCGCGAGTTTGCTCCGGGCAAACTCCTCTTCAGCGAACGCTACAACACCATCCCCGGCGCGCCGCTCGAAATCATCGCCGAGGCGGGCAAGGTGGTGGATGTCATCTCCTTCCAGCCCTACGAGAAGACACTCAAGGGCGACATCCTCGATCAAGTCCACGCGATGACTGGCAAGCCGATCATCCTCTCCGATTGGAGCCTCAGTTTTCCCGTCGAAGGCCACACCAACACCATGTGGCCGCAGTTTCCCACGCCCACCGAAGCCGCCACCGCCTACGAAGCCTATCTCACCAGCGCCTTCGCCAAGCCCTACATCCTCGGCTACTACAAATGCCAATACCGCGACGCCATCCTGCCTACCGGCCAGCTCAAACAAGGCATCCGCACCGTGAGCGGCGAGCTGCGAAAAGACTGGGGCGAGAGCCTGCGGCAGATTCACACGCGGCTGCTGGAGAAGTTTGGCAGGTGGTGAGCGCCCCCCTTGCGCAACCCACGGAACAAGACTTTTTAAACCATGACTCCAAAACTCCACCCCTTCATCGCCGCGCTGCTCCTCGCCATCGTGAGCGCTTCACTCTCCGCTGCGGCACCGGTGAACATCAGCGTCGGCGGCGTGACTGTCGCACTCGATCGCTATCAGGGTTCCGCGACGGTTTCCGCCAGCAGCGTGGAGAAATTCAAACTCCAGCTCCAAGTGGAGCGGAAAGGGGAGACGCAACCGCTGAATGTGCGGGTCGAACTCCCGGCAACGGGTCCGGGCACATGGCCGGCAGCCGATGTGGAAGCGCTTGATTCAGAGGGCCGAGCTTTGCTCGTGCAGCGCTCCGGCATTGAGTGGGAGAAGCTACTCATCGCACTGCCGGAGGGCGTCAACTCGTGCGTGGTCCAAGCCGTGGTGCCGCCCGGCGGCTGGCCGAGGACGACTTCGGAAAAGGAGCGTGTCATCACAGATGCCACGAGTGGTGCCCAAGTGCGCATCGCCAACTGGCCCGAGGGGCGAACTGCGGCGCTAAGCATCCGTTTTGACGACTCGCATCCGACGCATCTGAGCAAAGCCATTCCCATCCTGCGCGAATACGGCTTCAAAGGCACCTTCATGGTCAATCCCGGCCCCAAGGAACCCGGCAGCCGCCAGGACTACTCGTTCCAGACCCAGCACGCCGAATGGGAGGCCGTGATGAAACAGGACGACATGGAGCTGGCCAATCACTCCGCTCATCATCGCGGTGCGAAGGGAGATGCCGACATGGATGCCGAGATCGGCACGGCAGCCGAGGCCATTTGGAAACTCACACCCGGCAAGAGCAAGCTCATGGCCCTCAACCTCGGCGGCGGCACGCGCTGGGAGACCAGCCGCACGCTACGTTCCTACCTCGATAAGTATCACCAGTTCGATGCCTCCAGCGGATCACTCGGCATGGATGACAGCTATGGCGGACGCGTGGAAGCCTTCCGCAAGGCACTCGAAACCCACCTCACGCGCGGCCTGTGGTGCCGCATCCATTATCATTACATCGGCGAAGGTCTCAGCAGCAGCGAGGCCCACTTCCGCGCCGCGCTCGACATCGCCAAGCAGCATCAGGACAAGCTCTGGATCGCCGGCATGGCTGACATCTACAAATATCAAACCGAGCGCAACACCGCAAAGATCACCCTCGTGAAGTCCGATCCGAAAAGCCTCACCCTTCTGCTCAACAGCACGACCGACACCACTCTTTACGACCAGCCGCTAACCCTCGAAATCACGGTTCCCGCAGCCTGGGATGCCTCCAAGGTCGTAGTCAAAGATTCCAACGGCCAACGCCTTCCCACGACTGCCGACGCGACCGTGCTTCGCTGCATCGTCCCACCGCGTGAAGGCACCTATTCCGTCATTTCCGGTTCATGAAACTCATCGGCTGCCGCGACATCGAACCCTCGCCCTTCCCCGAGGTCGCAGGCCGCGTGCTCTACTTCTGCGGCTACGACGGCGGTGCCGGTCCCGGACACAACACCGCGTGGATTTACAAGGGAAGCCTGAAAGCCAAATGACCATGACTCCCAAACTCCACCGCTCCATCATTCCGCTCGTCCTGGCCTTTGTCGCGCTGCTCGGCGGCCCGGTCTTCGCGCAGTCTTCGGGTGGCGGTGTCTTCAAAAAGTTCGACAAGAACGGCGACGGCAAAGTCACCGCGGAGGAACTGCCCAACCCGCAGGCTTTCGCCCGCTTTGACGCGAACAAGGATGGCGTGATCACCGCGGAGGAATATGCCGCGGCGGCCGCAGGTATGAAACCGCAGCCCACCACGTCGCCCACCACGCCACCCGCGAAGCCGGGCGAATCTCCCATGCCGCCGGCGGCGACCGCGATGGAGCGGCATCCCGACATTCGCTACCGGGAGATGCCAGGCGTGGACGCGCAGTTCCACACCCTCGATGTCTATGCGCCGAAGGGAGTAAAGAACGCCCCGGTCATGTTCTTCATCCACGGCGGCGGTCTCACGGGCGGCTCGAAGGACCCGGGAAAAAACTTCCCCGCGTATTGCGCCCGCATGGGCATGGTGCTCGTGACCATCAACTACCGGCTGTCGCCTGCCGTGAAGCATCCGGCGCACATCCAGGACTGCGCCGCCGCCTTCAAGTGGACTTACGACAACATCCGCAACTTCGGCGGCGATCCGGCGCGCATTTTCGTGGCAGGTCATTCCTCCGGGGCGCAACTCGCCAACCTGCTCAGCACCGATGGCAGGCGTCTGGCCGACGAGGGCCTGAGTCTGGCGAACATCAAGGGCGCGATCATCTTCGACACCGCCGCGCACGACATGACCACCGGGCGCATTGACGCGGGTTCGATTTACGAGAAGGCCTTTGGCACCGACCCGGCGGTGCTCAAGGACGCCTCGCCCGTCCTGCACGTCGCACCCGGTCGCCAGATCCCACCGCACATCTTCCTTGGTGCCAAGCCGCCTTCGATGCCGATGGAGGCCAAGGTGAAAAACCTCTCAGGCTATGCGCAGAAATACCGCGACGCCGGCGTGCGCTGCGAAGTGGCGGTGGCCTACTTCCGTCAGCACATCACCATCATGACTGAGTTCGGTCCGCCTCAGGAACCGGTGACGGTCGAGGTCACGAAGTTCATCCAGTCCATCCTCAACGGTGAACCCGCCAGCCCGCCTCTCGGCGGCCCGGTCAAGGAACTGCAACTGGCCGGCGTCACTCCCGCGGACATCCAGCGCGAGAACGACATCAAATCAGCGAAGACGCTGCTCAAGGCTCTGGACAAGGACGGCGACGGCAAAGTCTCCCGCGCCGAAGCGGAGGCACGCGGCGGCGGTCACTGGCTGAACTGGTTCCCATTGCTCGACAAGGACAAGGACGGCTTCGTCACGGTCGAGGAACAAACGGGCGCGGGGACTGCCACGCCATGAAACGTCATTGCCTTACTTTTTGTCTCGTCGCCGCCACGTTCGCAATTTCTGCCGAGCCGGACTCCCGCTTCAAACACTTCGACAAGAACGGCGATGGTAGGCTAAGCGCGGAGGAGTTTCCTTATCCGGTCGTTTTCAAACAACTCGACGTCGACGGCGACGGCGCACTCTCACCGAAAGAGGCCGAGGCGATCCCGACACGACCCAAACCGCCCGCATCGGCACCGACCAACACTCCAAAGACGGAATCTGAGTCCGCCACTCCCATTCCGCTTTCCGAAGTGCCGCGCAACGACACCGCCGCCACGCCGCTGGCGCGACTCACCTTCACGCAGGACTACTTTCCAGGCACGAAGGACGCGAACGGCCACTTCATGGGCGGCACGGAGGCGATGTGGCTCGCGGGACACGAGGGCAAACTCTTCGCCGCCATCGGCTACGCCTCGGATCAACCGGGCAACAACCCGCGACCCGGCGCGCAGATTCTTCGCAAGGATTCTCCGGATGCATCCTGGATGGTGGATCATCAGTTCCCGACCGATGCCATGCGCGTCGAGAGCCTCGTCGCTTTCACCTTCACTACCGATCATCGCGGCCAGAAGCTCGCCAAGCCGGTGCGGAAACTTGTCGCGAGCCCGTCCGAGCTGCAACGTTCCAGCCAGAACAGCGCGGTGTTCATTCGCGACGATCAAACCGGAACCTGGCGGCGCAGCGACATCGCCAGCGGCAATCTCGGCGTGCGTTCCTTCGGCTCGCATGTGGACCGCGCGACTGGTGTGCATCATCTCTTTGCCGGATTGAATCGCGGCGGCATCGTGCGTGGCTCCTATGATCCTGCCGCACCGGAGGGCATCCGTTGGGAAGCGCAGTCCGAGCGGAACACGGCCGGCTACCGCAGCGACGGCAAAGTCTATGATTTCAGCCGCGTGCTTTGCTTCGCCGAGTGCGACGGCGACCTCTACATGGCCTCGCGCATTACCCTCGACAGCGCGAAGCTGTCCGTGGATGGAGGCCTTTATCGACGCGTGGACGGTCCGAAACCGGAGTGGAAGCTCGTCAGCCGCTGGACCGTCGATCCCGCGATCCTGCAATCGCGCTACCTGCGCGGCCTCACCTCCGTCCCCGATCCCAAGGGAGGTAAACACGAAGTCCTCATCGCGAACTTCGAGTATCCCGGCACGCTCGTCCGTTTCGATCCGAAGAAGACCGGGGCCGACGGCCTCATCGCCCCCGAGCTGGAGATCGACCTCAAGGACTACTTCAACACCGCCTGGAACACGCCCACGATGCGCCGTCGCGGAGCCATCGCCGCCTACAACCGCTTCCTGCCCGTGACCGATCCGCCAAGCGGCGCACCGCTCTGGCTCGCCGGTGCCTGGGTCGAGCGCCCCGGCTCGCCCAACCCACCACACAACGGCTCCTGCTATCTCATCCGACACCGCGACGGACGCTACGACTGGGGCTACATCTGCGATGCCGCCCATCCCGTGCCCACCGGACAAAAACTCACCGGCTGTCGCGACATCGAATCCTCCCCTTTCCCTGGAGAGCAGGGCCGCGTCTTCTACTTCTGCGGCTACGACGGCGGTGCCGGCCCGGGACACAACACCGCATGGATTTATCGTGGTGAGATTTCAGAAACCAAAGCAACTCAACCGACTTCAAAGGCAAAGCCATGATTTTAAAACTCCACCACTCCCTTTTCCTCCTCTGCGCTCTCTCCGTCTCTGTGGTTCAAGTCCACGGCCAGGCCTCCAAATGGAAAGGCATGGGCGTCTCCACTGGTGCGCCTTTGCCACCTGCGGAGAACTTCAAGCCGCGTCCGCATGGTCCTGAACTCACAAAGGCGGGTTTGAAGGCCGAGGTCATCGCCAAGCTGGATGTCGAAATGCAGCGGCATGTCGCGGCGAAGAACGTGGCGGGCATTTCGGCGCTCATTCACAAGGACGGCGTGCGCGGGTGGTTCGAGACCTTTGGCATGGCCGACATCGAAAAGGGCCGTGCGATGGACAAAGACGCCATTTTTCGCCTCATGAGCATGACGAAGCCGGTCATCGCCCTCGCGGCGCTCACGCTTTACGACGAAGGCAAGTTCGGTCTCGATGAGCCCATCGCGAAACATTGCCCCGAGTGGGCGGAGCCGAAGGTGAAGGAAGGCGGCGCGGTCGTGGCGGCGAAAGCGGCCATCACGCCGCGCATGTTGATGAGCCACAGCAGCGGCCTCGGTTACGGCGGCGGGCAAGCTGCGGCGGCGATGGCGTATCAGGCGATGATAAAGCCCGGCGCGACCTTGAAGGACTTCTCCGAGGCGGTGGCGAAGGAGCCGCTCATGTTCCAGCCCGGCACCAGCTACAACTACGGCATGGGCCTCGACATCCTCGGGCGCTACCTCGAAGCCCTCACCGGCCAGCCGCTCGATGTCATACTCAAGGAGCGCCTGTTCGGCCCGTTGAAAATGCCCGACACCGACTTCCACGTCCCGACGGCGAAAGTGGGCCGCCTTTCCCAAATCTACGGCCAGCCCAGCCCCGGCGTGCTCGTGCCCGGCACCGACCTCGCCAACGTCAGCACCAAGCCCACGCTCTGCCTCGGCGGACACGGCCTCTTCGGCACCATCGGCGACTACGAGCGGCTTTGCCTCATGATCCTGAATCGCGGCGAACTCGACGGCGTGCGTGTTCTGAAGCCGGAGACGGTCGATTTGATCTTCGAGAACCATTTGAAGCATCCCACGATGAAATACGGCCTCGGCGGCATCGTGAACGGCGCAGGCAGCTACGGCTGGGGCGGCGCGGACGGCACGCAGTTCGTCGTGGACCGCAGCAAGCGCACCTTCACGCTCTTCATGGTGCAGACGCAGCACTACAAAGCCCCGACCTACCCCGCCTTCCTCGCCCTCGCGAACGAAGCCTGCGGCCTCCCCGCACCCGCGATGCCCATGACCGGCACGCCCGGCAAACCGGGCGCTGGCAGTGCAGGCGGTCCCTTCCAGCAACGCGACACCAACCAAGACGGCAAACTCACCCGCGACGAACTTCCCGCCGCGCTCTTCGACCGACTCGATACGGACAAGGATGGATTTGTCTCCGAACCGGAGCTGACGGCGCTGTGGAAGAGATGAATGAAATCAATCCCAGCCCGGCTACGAATGGGTCTTCGACGCCATCGACGAGGACCCAGACGTCCGCATCTCACCCGACGAGTCTCGCGAATCCCAGGCATTCAAGCAGAAGCACCAGGACTCGCAGGAACGGCTGAAGGCGAAGATCGGCGGGAAGCGATGGGTTTGAGCAACGTCCACCCTGGTTCGTGAGTATGGCATCAGCGGGAATCCATCGGCAGGATCAAAGGCTGATTCATCGGTCCGGCCATGATCAAACCACCAGACTGCCAGCCTAACACACCAGGAGGAGAAGCGTGGCTGCAGGCTACTCCATCATATCGGCATCATAATGATTTGCTCACCCAGCAGCTCCGCTTCCGCCTGATCATGCGTCACGAGCACGACGGGAATATCGAGCGTCTTGAGTTGGATGCGCAGGTCTTCGCGTAGTTCGTTGCGCAGGCCGGTGTCGAGTGCGGAGAGTGGTTCATCAAGCAGCAGCAGACGCGGTTGCGTCACCAGCGCCCGCGCGAGGGCGACGCGCTGTTGCTGACCGCCGGAGATTTGGCGTGGGCGGCGCTGGCGCTGCTCATCGAGGCCGAAGCGCTGAATGATTTCATCCACGCGGGTTTCGCGTTCGGGCTTGGGTAAGGCATGGAGTCCATACGCGATATTCTCCGCCACGCTGAGATGCGGAAAGAGCGCGTAGTCTTGAAACACAAGTCCGATGCCTCGCTTTTGCGGGCTGAGATGCGTTTTGGTGTCTGAATCGAACCACACGTCATCGCCAAAGATGATGCGGCCACGCTCTGGGCGCTCAAGTCCAGCGAGGCAGCGCAGCACGGTGGTTTTACCACAACCGGACGGACCAAAGAGCACGGTGATGCTATGCCGCTTGGCGGGCATCTCCAGCGCACCGTGGATGGTAGGGCCTCGTGGATGAGTGATATGGAAATCAGCGGTCAGCGTGTCGGCCATGGCTGGAGAAGGCGGCGTTGCAGGGCGTAAGTGAGCGAGAGCACGAAGAAGGAGAAGAACAGCATCGCCAGCGCGGTTTGATTCGCAGCGGCGTAGTTGAGCGCCTGCACTTCATCATAGATCGAGACGGAGATGGTGCGTGTGACACCGGGCAGGTTGCCACCGACCATCAGGACCACACCGAACTCGCCCATCGTATGCGCAAAGCAAAGCACGATGCCTGCGAGCACGCCCGGCCATGCCAGCGGCAGAACCACGCGGCGAAACGTTCCGAAGCTGCTCACGCCGAGACACCACGAGGCTTCGATCATGCGGCGGTCCACGGTGGCAAAGGCGCTCATGAAAGGCTGCACCGCAAAGGGCAGGCTATAGAGCACGGAGGCAATCAGCAGTCCTTGAAACGAAAACGGCAGCCGTTGACCGAACAGGGATTCATAAAACTGTCCCACCGGACTGTGCGGGCCGATAGCCATGAGCACATAAAAACCAAGCACCGTCGGCGGCAGCACGAGCGGCAGCGCCACGACGGCCTCGGCGAGAAAGCGCCAGCGCCAGCGCGTGTTCGCCAACCACCACGCGAGAGGCAGGCCAAGCACGATGAGAATGACCGTGGTGCAGGCGGAGAGTCGCAGGCTGAGGCTGATGGCTTGCCAGTCCATCTTATTTCTGAGGCAGCTTGAAGCCGTGACGTTGCAGCACCTTGGCGGCGGCATCGCTCAGGATGAACTCACGGAAGGCACGCGCAGCATCGGCATTCGGCGTGCTCTTGATGATGACCAGCCCTTGCTCGATGGCGGGGAAGGCAGCCGCAGGCACCTCCCAGTAGCGGCCTTTGTCCTTCATCTTGTCCGACACGGCATGTGATAGCGCGAGGAAGCCGATGTCCGCCGCGCCGCTTTCCACAAACTGCGCCGTCTGCGTGATGTTCTCGCCGAGCACGAGCTTCGATTCCGCCTGCTCATACACCTTGAGCTCCTTCATCGCCGCCACCGCCGCTGAGCCATAGGGAGCCAGCTTCGGATTGGCGATGGCGATCTTCTTTACCGCTGGATCGGCGAGCGCTTGAATGCCCAGCTTCTCCACGTCGAGCGGCGACGCTTTCGGCACCCACAGCACGAGCCCGCCGATGGCATACGGCGACACTTGATCGTCCAACGCGAGTCCGGCCTTCGCGAGCTTGGCGGGGTAATCCATATCGGCGGCGAAAAAGACATCGAAGGGCGCTTGGTTCTGGATTTGCGCAAAGAAGTTGCCCGACGAGCCATACGTCGCCTTCACCGTCACCTCGGGATGCGCGGTGTTGTAGGTCTTGATGAGGTCTTCCATCGCGAACTGCACGCTGGAGGCCACGGCGAGTGTCAGCGTTGTGCCCGCAGTTTTTGAAGCTGGCTTGCAGCCGACAAGCAGCGCCGCACCGAGAAGGATGATGGAGGTGTATCGTGTCATGATGAGTGCGGGTTAAATGGAAAGCATCTCGCCGGTGTGGCTGGCGTCGTAGCCCGGTAGTTCGTCGATCAGGCGGCGATGTGCGCGACTACGCAGCAGACGGATGAGCGCCTGCACGCGCGGATCACGCTCCATGGCGGATGAGAAACACAGATCGAGCGATTCATTGCGCACCGGCAGGAAGCGCAGTCCGGCATCCTCGGCGCAGAGACGCACACACACGCCCGCCTCCGCCCAGCCACCGCGCACGGCCTCGACGACGGCATGGTGGCTCAGCATCACGCGCTTGGAGACACGCGGTTTGTCCAGCAGGCCGTCCAGACATTCACGCGCTGCTGATCCAGGTTCACGCATGGCCCATTGGCGCACCTGTTTCGCACAAGCTGTCACGCTGCGCGTGTGATCATCCGCAGGGAGCACGATACCCGCCTGCCAGTCCGCGCTGCGCAGCAGGCGATAGCCACCGCCAAGCTTCTCGCGTGCCGTCTCGGCGTTGCGCTCCGGTTTTTCCACCGTGGAGCGGTGCAGCGCCGCCACATGCACCACGCCTTGTTTCAAAAGCTCCAACGCCGCGCCACCACCACGCGAGAAAGCCAGCAAACGAAAGCCCGATGCCGCCGCATACTCAGCCGCGAGCAGCCCTGCGGCTGGATCACACCCAGCCAGCACAAGTGTCTGTGAAGCATCCCAGTCTCCACGCTCATGCAGCACTTTCTCACGGCAGATACCGTCATGCGCCCAGGCGCTGCCCGGCAGCGCTTCCACGGGATAAAGCCACTTCGTTCCCCCGACCTCGGCCTCCCAGTAGCGGCTGGCTTCCAGTCGCGGTTCCCAGGCCCATTGCATCTCTTGCTCACCGCTCGCACCGCCTGAGCCAAACAATTCCTCCACGCTGCACTCCAACGCCTTCGCTACCGCCAACGCCGCTGTGACGGAGGGCGTGAGCCTTCCGGCCTCAATGGCACTGATGGAGCTGCGCGGGACGCCGGATTGCGCCGCCAGATCGTCCTGTGACCAGCCGCGCGACTTGCGTCTTGCCGCCACGAAAGAAATTTGTGTTGAACTCGTTGCCATAATGCTGTCAAACAACGATATTATCCTGTCTATGTCAAACCTTCGTCCCCTACTACTTTCCATCCTTTTCACGGCTTCCTCTTTGCGTGCTGCGACCACGCTAGCGGATGCGTTTGTCACAACAGGGCCCACGAACAATCTCACCGCCAACAACTATGGTGCCGGCGGTGCTCTGGCGGTGGCTGGCTCTGGAACGGCCAATGGTGCCTTCGCTTCGCTGTTGCGCTTTGATGTCTCAACTGACAAGGCGGGTTTCGACACGACCTATGGTGCCGGTCAGTGGGTGGTGACAGGAGTGAACCTGAAGTTGACCACTTCGGCTCCAAATAATGTGCTTTTTAACAGTCCCAGCGTCGCTGGCTCTTTGGGCATCAATTGGATCAGCAGCGATTCCTGGATAGAGGGGACGGGCAACCCAAATACTCCATCGCTTACAGGTGTGAACTGGAACGCCCTCGCCGGGCTCATGACCGGGACGCAATCTCAGGGCACTTTCATGATCGCGGATGTCAGCGACGGCGCACTCGGCACTTATAATTTGGCGTTCACCAGCGGCTTGACGAGTGACATCGCGAACGGTGGCTCGGTGAGTTTTGCGCTGACGGCAGGTGATCCGAACATGGCCATTCTCTTTAATTCGCGTAGCTTCGGCACGGCATCCCGTCGTCCTGAATTGACGATCACAGCGGCGGCAATACCAGAGCCCAGCCGTGTGTTGTTCCTCCTGCTGGGGGCCGTTTCGCTCGTTCTTCGTCGTTCACGCCGTTAACGCCATGAGACTGCTTTATGCCTTATTCTCGATGTGGGTGCTCCATGCACCAGCCGCCGAGGTGAAGCCTCCTGTGCGTGTCGCGGTGATCGGCGGCATGACGCTCGGCGGCATGTGGCCTGAGCTGGCGGAGGCCTTCGCGAAGGAAACAGGCTGGCCTGTGGAGCTAGTCACCACGGGGCCGAAGGCCGTGCTGGCGGAAGCTCTGAAAAGTGGGCAAGTCGATCTCGTAACGCTGCATGCTAGTGATGAGGCCACGGAGATGGTGGCGAGTGGTCTGGCAAAGGACAGCGAGCCCTGGGCACGCAATGAACACTGCATCATGGGCCCCGCGAGTGATCCAGCGGGCATCAAAGGCATGAAAAGCGGTGCCAATGCGCTGAAAAAGATCGCAGAAACAAAGTCGCCCTTCATTGATTTCATGGGACCAGGGAGTCGTGAGGTGTCGCATCGTCTTTGGAGCGCGGCTGGCGTGCAGCCAAAGGGTGACTGGGTGCTCAAAGACGAGAGCAGCGTGCCCCAGGCGATCGTGGAGTATGCTGCGTCGAAGCACGCCTACGTCATCGTGGGCCGCATCCCGATCTTGAAGGGCAAAATCCCCGCCGCTGGCATGAAGATGATGGTGCAGGGTGATCCAATGATGCGGCGGCCGTATGTGGTCATGATCGCGGATGAGAAGAAGTTTCCGATGAGCAATCAAGCTGGGGCCAAGGCGCTGCACGCGTGGATGACCGGGGAAAAAGGGCAGGCTTTTCTGCGTGCCTATGATGACCGCAAGCCGGACGATCCGCACTTGTTCTACCCAGCGAAGCCAGAAACGAGTAAACCGTGAAGGCGAAGGGCCATCGGGCGAGCCGGGCACATGGCGCGGCGCTGGTCATGGTGCTGACGATGCTGGCACTGTTGATGATTCTGGTGCTGGCTGCTTTGAGCACAGGCACCACGCATCTGCGGAGTGCCTCCTTGCAGAGTGATCGCAGCGCTGCCGAGTGGTTGCGTGCCTTGCCAGCGAATATGGTGAAGGCACAACTGAAGCGAGCCACCACACAGCCTGCCGTATTGTGGACCTCGCAGCCAGGCATGATTCGCACCTTCGGCACTGATGTGGCACCGGGCAAAGACAAGCCGACGGCCCTGATGCATCATCGGCTCTACTCCGCGCCGGTGATGAACTCCGTGAGCTTTGATGCGAGCTCGGAGACGAGTGCGATGGCACAGTGGCAGGATCAGCTCGGCCTTTTCGTTGATCTGAATGAGCCGATGACGAACGCGAATGGTGAGCGCCAGTATCCCATCGCCGATCCTGCACGGCTGGGGCTGACGGATGGCTATGCTCTGCGTGACGCTGCTGCTGGCGCAGTGAACGGCCAATCGCTGCCGCTGCCCGTGGCTTGGATGTATTTGCTTAAAGACGGGCAGCTCGTGATGCCGACCTCGCGGGACTCAGCAGGCGTGCATTTTGATCCAACCAAAGTCACTGCGCAGAACCCTGTGGTCGCCCGCATCGCCTTCTGGACGGATGACGAGTCCTGCAAGCTCAACCTCAACACCGCCAGCGAAGCACAGCCCTGGGACATGCCTGCGGCGAATACCCTGACGGAGCAAGGTTACGCCAAGCAAGTGCCCGCAGCCGCGCAACACCACGCGGACAGCGGGCATCCGGCGTTCACTTCGTTGTCGTCGGTTTTGAAGCACTTCGGCGGCGGGAAGAGCGGCACCGTTCAGTGGCCTGTGAATGATCCGCTAGACCCGCTGAACCATGAAACGACGAGCTGGTGGAGCAGGCATCTCAATTGCTATCAATCACTCGTCCCCGAAGGCACCGTGCAGCGTGCGGGTGAGTGGGTGAGCAAACAAGAGCGCCATTACAGCAGCGTGGGTGAGTTTTACCTCGACGTGAATCGCAACAACAACGGCTTGGCGAAGGGCTTTGTGTTGAGCACGCAGGATCTGCGCCAAGCGGACTTCCTCCTGACCACGCGGTCGAATGCGCCTGAGTTAAATCCCTTTGGCCTGCCGAAGATCGCGCTGTGGATGATGCCCAAAGATAGGACGCAACGCACGCTGGCAGACAAGCGCCTGCACGCCCTCTCCGCACTCGATCCAGCGCATGAGTTCATGTTTCAAAGAGCAGCTCTGTGGCAGAGTGCGGACGGTCAGGGCTCCGCGCAAAGTATGAGCGCAGACTGGACGGAGGTGCCGCGCAATCGTGAGCTTTACGCCTGGCTGCAACGCATGACCAATGCGCCCATCCCAGGTGTTGGCTCATCTTTTGTTTCCAAGTATGGTGAGCGCAGCCGTGATCAGATTCTGACGTCAATGCTCGATAACATGCGCTGGAGCGTGAACACGGACAAAGCCCTGCCGCCTGCTAGTGCGGTGAATCATCACAGCGCCGTTCCGCTCACGCTGACGGATGAAAATGGCAGCGTGAAGTCTCGCGGCTATGGGCGCTTCCCCACCATCACGGAGGTAGCCGTGGTGTTTGCCTTCACCGATGTCGACCGTCTCAATGGCGCACCACTGGATGCGAACAATGACGGCATCTGTGATCGCGCCGCGAAGCTGCGAGCCTTCCTCGTGCTCAATCCCTACTTTGCCGCCAATGGCCCTGCACCGGTCAGCGCCGCATGGTCCGTGCGCATCCAGCGCGGTGTGTTCTTCAATTTGGCAGACAATGTCCTGCTTAAGCTGCCAGGCGGCAACGTGCGCAACCGCTGCACCCTCTCAAACACCCAGCCACTGCCTGCCACCGGTCTGCCTTGGGGCGGCGGTGACAGTGCTTATGCCTGCTTTGCCTCGCAATTCCTGCAGCCAGACGGCAACCCCAAGCTCATCGGCAAGCGCGAAGATCCTGCACGCGACTTCCCCTTCATCAGCAGCAGCGATGTGGTGCTGCCAAAGAAGTATGGCGCACCAGCGACCTCCATTCGCATGATCGAATCCGGCATCGTAATCGACTTGCTGGAGCCCAATGCTCCGCCCGGTCAGAAGAAACCCGACGATACGATTCATTCCGTTGAAGTCCTCTTTCCCGCGCAGGACATCCCGATGCCGAAACTGCTCGTCAGTGACTTTGCGAAGGGTCCGCGCACGCTGGATGATCGCTTGAAACCCGTCGTCGTGGATGGCGTCATGCGCCTGCCCATCATCCAGCGTGGTGACATCGTGCGGTCGATGGTGCTGAATGCCAACGGACCCACGGGCGGCGATGCACGCCTGCTCGCGGTGCAGCGCAGCGCTGTCTTCGATGATGGCAAGGACAACGGCTACTTCACACCGCACCCCGATGCCCCGCCGAGCCTCGCTGGGGCGCTGGCTCCACCGCAGGTGCAGTCCTTGCGTGATGGTGCCTACCTCGTGAGCGGCCAATACGGTGCGCCGGAGCTGCAACCCGCCGTGAAGGCATCTGGCTCACTACTCGCCAAACTCCAATTCAGCAGCAACGCACCGCTCACACTCAAATCCGCGCTGCAACGCAAAGCCGGTGATGACCCCGGTGGCCGACTCGGTGATTGGGAAAGCGGTGCTGGCGTGCAGGACGATGGGGCCTCGGTGAATCGTTGCGCCCATAGTCCCGAGACAACGCTCAGCTCCTCAGGCATTACCGCGCCAAATGCCGCCATGCCGATGACCAGCGCGATCAGCTTTGGCGCATTGCCTTCCGGCATTTTTGGCGATGCGAAGAACGCCACACCTCGCCCATGGCAGACTCTCTTGTTTTGCCCCAACCCGGCAGGCCGCACCAGCAGCGCTACGGCACCTGGACGTTTCGACAGCACCACGAGGGATCACTTTGGCTTCGCCAATCCACACGACCACTTGTGGCTCGAGTTCTTCTGGCGGCCCATCACCGAGCCATCGGCGCTCAGCGCGAACTTCGCCACCGAGGGCAAAGTGAACCTCAATTTTCAAATCTTGCCCTGGACCTGGCTGCGGCGTGCCACCGCCATGCACGGCGCTTTGCAAGGAGTCCGCATGGCGGCCATTCCATCCACCGCAGTGGATATGAAGAAGGCCAGCACGCCGCAGAACAAGCAGTTCCGCTACACCGTCGATGCGGAGAAGACTCTCGCAGCCTTCGAGAGCCGCTTCGATGCAGGTGAAGTCTTTCGCACTGCCTCTGAGGTCTGCGACATGTTCCTCGTGCCGAAGCGCATCCCCGGCCACGACTATGGGACAGCGCCCGATCCGAAAGACCTGGACGCAGCAGGCATGACGACTTGGTGGAATGGCAGCGCCGACGATGATGCCGATGCCTTCGAGGCCACTGGTGACAATCTTCGCGAGTCACCCTACGCCCAGCTTTATCCCCGCCTCTGCACGCAGTCGAACATCTTCCGCGTCCACTACCGAGTGCAGGTATTGAAAAAGGCTCGCGGCACACTGCCCGACGTCTTTGACGACACACGCGACAGCATCGTCAGCGAGCGGCGCGGCAGCGATGTCATCGAACGTCGCTTTAAACCAACCGCACCTGCTGCCGAGCCAGTGACGGACGCCGCCGCGCCCTCATTGCACACGCAGCAGGAGTTCATCACCATCTCGCGGGAACGCTTCGGCTCATGAACAGGCAAGCCTTCACCCTCATCGAGACCGTTCTCGCAGTCGCCATCCTTGCCACCGTGCTGGTGAGCGTCATTGGCCTGCTGCCGCAGGCTCTCGACTCATCCCGACAGGCCAACCAGCGCACCGCAGTCTCCTTCATCCTTCAGGATGTGCAGACCCGCCTCACCGCACGCCAGACGATGAGCGCCATGCGCTACGACATGCGTGGATCGCCATGTCGGGAGCACGATCCAGAAACGGCTTACCACGTCACCATCAGCCCCATCATCACCTTGCCACTGCCTGGCGAAACGACCGGCAGCATCCCCACTGCCACTCTCCGCGTGCAGGCCACGCATGGCTCGTGGGCTGAGTCCTTCACCCTCAGTTTAGCCCCATGAAACCCAGAGTCCATGGTCACACAATCGTGGAAATGCTCGTCTCCACCGCCGTGCTAGCAGGGATCATGCTCGTCGTCGTGCAAAGCCTCGGCATGACTCAGCGTGCCGTCAGCCATGTCACGCGTCAGGCCGCCGCCAGCGTGCTGATCATCGATGCCAGCCAAATCCTCACACAAGTCACACGCGACATCGTTTTGGAAGAACGTGCCAGCTATGCCGCCGACGGCATCACCCTCACCACCACCAGCGATGGCCACTTCATCTGCGGCCCTGTGAGAGAACTGCTGCCCAAGGTCGACGACGCCATCGGTGATGCCATGTTTTACCAAAGACGAAATGCTGAAGGCCAGCTCGAGTGCGGCGGCTTCTTTGTGCGCCTCACCAGCGACGAACTCACACGTCCTGCCTATCTCCGCGCCCACCTGCCTCCACGTCGCCGCTTTTGCCTGATTCAATGGCAGCAACCAACCACGCTCAACGCCCTGCATCATCTCGATGCAGCCCTAAAGCCCCTGCTCACATCCATCACAAACCGCGATGAACTCTACCGCTGGTTTCGCGAAGGCATCCTCAAAGAAGAGCAATGCCACGTCATCGCCGAGCATGTGCTCATGATGCGCCTGCTACCAAATCCCATCACCACCTGCCACGACACCCGCAGGCACCAGTGGGAAGGTCTCACCCCAGCCGCGCTAGCCAGCCAGCACCGTTTGCCAGTCCGGCTCACCATCCAGCTCCTCAGCACCACAGAGGCTTTCTGGGAACGCGCCGGGGCGATGGAGAGCAACGTGCTATCAGCGTGGCTCGCCCTCGTCGAGACTTCTCAAGATGTAACACAGCTTCAACCCCAAGCCCATTCTAGACTCCACCTCCCCGTCGAATGCACCTCTCTCTCACTAAACCTTGGCTCCATGCCATAGCCTTGCGCCAGCGCTTCGCACCAGCGGCGACTTCGTGGGTCAGGAGACCGACATCCGCCTCGTCTGGCAGGTCTGCAAAAACTTCGACACCGACCTCGCCCATGCGCACTTCTTCCCCGGCAGCTTCGTGAATGCTACCGGCGCGTCACCTCAAAGCGACTTCGTGCAGATCGCCGGGACGCTGCGGTTTTGAGTCATGCGGCATGAGATGGGATGACACCCTCGGAAAAAAACCATTGCCAAAATGGTGACATTTCCGGCACAATCTGGACCCATGCCGGAACCGTTGACATGGAACTCAGGAGTGGTGTGGAATTCTTCCACGCCAGGGGCGCTATGGAATGGCACGGCCAACACAAGCCACACAACCATGACACAAGACCTCATCGCACTGGACATCTCAGACGCGGACTGGACCGCGATTGATGCTGCCCT
>JAIXZA010000162.1 GCA_027489965.1 Verrucomicrobiaceae bacterium | reverse complement strand
TGGTGCCGAAAAAGAGTGGTCCAGCCGTCCCGGCTGGTTCTGTCGCAGCCGGGACGGCTGCACCACACTTCCCAGCCCTCAAAGAGCACGCTGGACGCATCATCTTCAACAAGCTGCTCTTCAAGGTTGACGCCGATGATCAACCCGATAGTCAGCATCTCGCTATTCGCACCGATGCTATTTGCCAATATCCCGAAGACCCTTGGATGGCCAAAGCTGCCCTTTCGTCCAGCACCTATAGCGCAGGTCATGTTTTAGCACTGTTGCTTGCCGATGAGCGCTTCTCCAAAACCTACTCAGCGATCCGAAACGACACGATTCGTTCCTTCGCTAACGCCTCCATTGCTTCGAAGCACGCTCCAGACATCGAGAAGCTGCTCAGCGTCTTAAAGATCGCCCCCAGCGAACTCCTCTGGTGGAAGCCCGCCCTGCTCCAAGGTCTCACCAAGCTCCCCAAAGGCCACGAAGACGCCGCCAAGGAGATCGCCGCACTGCAATCCAAGATCGACGATATCGTCGCCGACCCAACGGCCCCGCTCGATCAACGCCTCGCCGTGCTGCCCTTGCTCGCTTCGCGGAAATGGGCCGCCGTCGAGCCGGTGATGAAAAACCTGCTCACCAGCAGCCAGCCCACCGAACTCACCACCGCCGCTGTCGCTTTGCTGAAGAAGTTCAGTGCCACCAGCACCTCGCCGCTCATTTACGACCTGCTTCCGAAAGCCGGTCCCGCATTAAAACGCGACCTCGTGACCATCCTCACCGCCAGCGCCACCACCGCGCTCGAACTCTTCAAGCGCATGGACAAAGGCGAGTTCCCCACCGCGTGGGTCGATGTCGAAAAACGCTGGGCTTATCAGCGCGGCAAAGGCGAAATGGCTGACCTCGCCAAGAAGCTCTTCGGCGAGGCCAACAGCAACCGCGCCGCCGTCGTCACCGCCTACCTCGACGCCGCCAAAAAGCCCGGCGACGCCAAAAAAGGCCAACAACTCTTCGCCACCATCTGCATCACCTGCCACCGCCACGGCCAGCTCGGCGTCGATGTCGGCCCGCCGCTCTCCGACGTGAAAGTGAAGCCCCCTGAAGGCCTCCTCAGCGACATTCTCGACCCCAATCGCATGTTCGAAGCCCGCTGGAGCGCCTACTCCATCGAGACAAAAGATGGACGCACCCTCAGCGGCCTCATCCAAAACGAAACCAGCGACGCCATCGTCCTCGCCATGATGGGCGGAGCCAAAGAGACCCTCTCTCGAAGCTCCATCAAATACATGAAGTCCCTCGACCGCACCCTCATGCCCGACGGTCTCGAAGCGGCCATCAGCAAGGAGCAGATGAGCGACTTGATCGCTTTTCTCTTGGGTAAATAAGGGCTGCGCATCCTATTTCTGGCTGATCACAATTCCCGCACCACTTTAGACTAGATACAGGAACTGAAGTGATTCCCCGAGGGCGTTTATTGCTCTCTTGTTTCGCTCATTTTTCATCATCGTAGGCCTTGGCATGGGCTTCATTCAACTGGCACTCGCCATCGAACCCCAGCCCATGGATTTGAATCAATACATGGAAGGCAAATATGTGTTTGAGCGGCATTGCTTGGTTTGCCATGGGACAAGAGGGGATGGGGCTGGCGAGATGAGTGCCAACATGTTGCCCAAACCGCGCTCCTTTCGCG
The DNA here is from genome assembly GCA_027489965.1 of Verrucomicrobiaceae bacterium. Taxonomy (GTDB): domain Bacteria; phylum Verrucomicrobiota; class Verrucomicrobiia; order Verrucomicrobiales; family Verrucomicrobiaceae; genus Prosthecobacter. The sequence goes on along the minus strand of JAIXZA010000162.1, from coordinate 323,499 downwards.
AAGGTCTCTTTAAATTCCGCTCCACGCCCTATGGCATGCTTCCGACCGAAGCGGATCTCGTTCGAACCATTCGCGGAGGCTTAACCGGCACTGGCATGGGCATGTTCACGCATTTATCGGACTCTGAAGTCCGTGCAGTCATTGAGTACGTGAAATCCTTTTCTCGTCGCTGGCGGAAGCCTGAGAACTATGCCAAGGAGATGAAATTGCCTTCTCCACCAGCATGGTTGCAGCAGCTGGCCGAGCGACAGAATCATGCAATTCAAGGCAAAGAGTTATTTAGAGTCCACTGCGCGGTCTGTCACGGCCAGAATGGAGATGGGAACGGACCTGCTGCTTCAACACTCAAAGACATTTGGAATCAGCCATCCAAACCTTCCGACTTACGCCAACCGCATTTACGTTGTGGCGATGATCCAGCCGACGTGTATCAGGTTCTGGCGACTGGCTTAAACGGCACGCCCATGATCAGTTTCGAGGCCTCGCTCAGTCCTGATCAGCGCTGGGATATCATTGCTTATCTGGCCACGCTGAAATTACCGGCGAAGCCCTCGTTAGGGGTAGCGCCACCCGAAAGTCTAAAGCTCAAACCACGGTCTTGATCACTGCTGAAAAGAAAATGCTTTGTCCTGCAAAGTTTCTTCTTGCTTGAATCACTTTATGCCACAAAGTGATTCCATGAGCAGCCAGCAAGACGCCCTCGATAATCTACGCGTGATCCGATCTCTGATGGAGAAGGCACACATCTATCGATCGATCTCTGCTCCAGCGGCATTGGTGGGTGGAGTGCTGGCGACGGCTGTTTCATTGGTTGGGTTCAGCTTGAGTTCAGCCAAGGATTCTGACATCACTCGAGACGAGTTTTTGTTCATTTGGCTGGGCATCCTGGCAGTCACCGCAGCTTTGAATGTCTTTTTGCTCTCACGCGATGCTAAAAAGCGCGGCCAAGACTTTGTCTCTGACGGCATGCGCATGGCTCTGCGTGCTATTGTGCCGCCCTTGGCGGTGGGAGGCATTCTTGGAATCGGCCTCATTGTGCATTTGCAAAGTTTGACCCTGGCAGCGCTGATCTGGATCGTCTGTTATGGCCTTGCTCTATTGGCCACTGCCAGCTTTTCACCACGCTCGCTGGTTCGCTTAGGCTGGACGTTTGTTGCTGCTGGATTGATGCTGTTTTGGTTCTGGGCTGCCAAGGGTGAACTTCACCTCACAAGCACCCCTACAGGTCCGGCCTTCATGGCCATGGGTCTGACCTTTGGTCTCCTGCACATCATCTATGCAGTCGCCGTTTTCATTAGCAAAAAGCCGGAGGTCATCCCAGCCGAATGATCGACTTTGACCAGATCGACAAGACGATCCACGAGAAGGCGCGTCTCTCCATCATGACTCTGCTGGCCAGTCGGGGCGAGTGGGCATTCCAGGATCTCAAAGCTGAGCTTGGCATGAGTGATGGCAATCTGATCACGCATCTGCGCATTCTCACGGCCGCCGATTTTGTCAAAGAAGACCGCGACGAGTCAGGCACCCGACCACGCACGACCTATAAAATCACCGCCGCAGGAAAGAAGGCCTTCAAGAGCTATGTCGAGGTGCTGGAAAGCATCGTGAAAGCCATGAAACCGCAAGGCTAGGTCCTTTTTTACCCTTTAACTTTGTATCACAAAGTTAAATACACCGCCCAACCAAACACAAGGAACCAAGAACTCAGAACAAAAAGTATGAACCTCCATCTAGCTCAACATCATGGCATGTGTTTCGGCGTCAGAGACGCTCTACGTGCCACTCACTCAGCTGCCATGCAGGAACCCGTCACCATGCTCGGTCAGCTCGTGCACAATCCCGTCGTCGCAGAGCATTTGCAGACCTTGGGCGTGCAATCCGGCCATTTAGATCATCTAGATTCAGCGCAAACTCAGCGCGTGGTGATTACGGCTCATGGAGCCTCAGATAGGCATCGGGAAGTCTGGCAGAAAGCGGGCCATGCGATCACCGACACAACCTGCCCGTTGGTGAGGAAAGCTCATAATGCTCTGGCCACGCTGGTTCAGGAAGGTTATTACCCCGTCGTGATTGGTCAGCGAGATCATGTGGAGGTCCGTGGCTTGATCGGCGATTTCCCAGAAGCCGTTGTCATTTTAGCAGAGGAACAATTGGCGCAAATCCCAGACTCGGGGAAAATCGGTGTCGTGTCTCAAACCACGCAGCCACTGGATGTGGTGCTGCAGTTGGTCGCAGCGATCAAAGCGCGCCATCCCCAAGCCGAGGTCCGTTTTATTGACACGGTCTGCCATCCGACAAAACAACGCCAAACTGCCCTGGAAGACATTTGCCGCAACTGCCAGGTGGTCGTCGTCATCGGTGGCCGTAACAGCAACAACACCCGCCAGCTCACCGAAAAAGCCATGCGACTAGGCGTCCGTGCGCATCAGGTGGAGACGGCCGAAGACCTCATGCCGGACTGGTTCACTGGGGTCACCGATGTCGGCGTCACCGCAGGCACCTCCACACTGGATGAGACCGTCCGCAAGGTCATGGATCGCCTGAAAGTGATCACAGATGAATCCAACTAAACCCACCCTAATTCTATGAACACCCAAACCTGGATCAACCACTTCGAAGTCAACACTCGGCTCAATGACACCATGCAATTCACTGACGATCCCTGCACACTGCCGGAGAACGTGCGTTTGCCCATTGCCGCTTCGTTAGCTATTTTTCAACTCGGAGAGTCCGGCAGTGGTTCCCGCCTGAGACGCTATGCACGTGAGGTGGCACCTCTAGAAAACTTCCGTGGCTATCAGCGGGCTATTGATCTGTTCATTGTCGAAGAGCAAAGCCATTCTCAACTGCTCGCCCGCGTCGTGCAAAGGCTCGGAGGCACTCTTTTGGAGAAACAATGGACCAACAGTGTTTTCCGCCGGCTGCGCTTCCTCGTGAACCTCGAGTTTGCCATTCAAGTGCTGTTAACGGCGGAACTCATCGCTGAGGTCTATTACGGCACTTTGTATCTGCGCTGCCCAGATCCAGCCGTGCATCAGCTGACCCAAAAGATCCTCCGAGATGAAATGAAGCACCTTGCCTTTCAGCGCGAATTTCTCAGCGAACGTCTAGCGACGTTTTCACCTCTAGGTCGTTGGCTCTGGCGCTGTCAGTTTCAGCTCATCCATGCCATCACCACCACGGTTGTCGCCTGGGATCACCGTCATGCTCTTCGGGCAATGGAGGTAAAACCCACTGATTTCCGTCAACGCTGCCTCCAAGCTTGGGAACGCTGGCAGACCAAATTTGAGAAGGCTGTGACGGCTCAGGCAGCGGAGCCGAGATTACCGGCCACCTCAGGACAAAATGCAATTTCTGCGTGACAGCAGGCTGAGGGGCAGTTAGGTGGCATATGGGCGATATTCCTTCCCTTGCTTTAAGTTTTGATGACGTGCTAGTCCTGCCGGGACTCAGCGAAGTGCTGCCCGGAGAAGTGTGCCTAGGCACGACCTTCGGAAAGACAATCCAACTCAACATTCCCGTGCTGTCCTCAGCCATGGATACGGTGACCGAGGCCGAACTGGCCATCGCCCTAGCCCGTGAGGGTGGACTGGGCGTGATTCACCGGAACTGCCTGATCGACTACCAAGCTGAGCAGGTCGCCAAGGTGAAACGCTCTGAAAACACGGTCATCCAGAACCCGCACTGCGTTCGCCAGCAGACCACGCTGGCTGAATTGCAGCGTTTGATGCATGAAAAGGGCGTCAGCGGCTTCCCAGTCGTGGACCCTGAGGGCAAACTTGTCGGTATGGTGACCAGTCGCGACCTCTGGTACATCGAAGACGATAGCACCCCTGTCTCTGCCATCATGACCCCGATTGAGAGGCTGGCCGTGGGCAAACCCGACACGACTTTTGATGAGGCGCTGAAAATTCTCTACACGCACCGGATCGAAAAACTGCCGCTCGTGGATACCCATGGCAAATTGGCCGGATTGATCACGAAACAAGACGTGGTGAAGCGCCAAATGTTCACCAATGCCGCCAAAGATACCAATGGCCAACTTCGAGTCGGTGCCGCCGTCGGTGTGGGTGATGACTGTGCAGATCGTGGTGAAGCCCTTGTCGCCGCAGGTGCAGATGCGCTCTTTATTGACGCCGCCACAGGTCACACGACTCGTGTCGCTGATGTCATCGCCAAACTACGCGCTCGACTGGGTGGCAGCATCCCGATTGTCGCCGGCAACGTGGTTACCGCCGATGGCGCACTGCATTTAATCAACGCTGGAGCCTCCGCCATCAAAGTGGGTGTCGGCCCAGGCTCCATCTGCACCACGCGTATCATTTCTGGCGTCGGTATGGCCCAGTTCACGGCCGTTCAGGAGGCCGCGTCCGTCTGCCGTGAACGTGGCGTCACCGTCATTGCTGATGGTGGCATCCGTTATTCGGGCGACATCGTCAAAGCTCTGGCCGCTGGCGCTGACTGTGTGATGCTCGGTTCTCTGCTGGCTGGCACCGCCGAAAGCCCTGGCAACATGGTGAAGGCCCAAGGCCGTACCTTTAAAGAATACCGTGGCATGGGCAGCCTCAAAGCCATGCGTAAAGGCGCTGGGGATCGCTATGGCCAGAACAGCTCTGGTAAACTCGTCCCAGAAGGGGTCGAAGCCCGTGTGCCTTTCAAAGGCCCGCTGGCAGATGTCGTCTTCCAGCTCATGGGCGGTCTGCGCTCTGGCATGGGCTACGTCGGTGCCAACACGCTGGACGAACTCCGCGCCAAGGCCCGCTTTGTCCGCATCACCGCTGGTGGCCTCAAAGAAAGCCACCCGCACGACGTCGTTATCACGGAAGAACCCGTGAACTACGAACCCTCCTAGACGTCAGCTCAAGTCCCCGTTTTTCATTTTCAGCGCCCTAAGCGGCTAATCCATCCATCGTCCCCATGACCGACCACGAAGTTGCCGTACTCGATTACGGTTCCCAGTATAGCCAACTCATCGTTCGCCGCGTTCGCGAGCTGGGTTTTGTTTCCCATCTTTATCCACCGGCAGAGCTGGCCAACCTGCAAAACCCCGGAGCGATCATCCTCTCTGGCGGCCCACGCAGCACGTCCGATGTTGACGCACCTGATGTCGATTTTGAAAAGCTGATGGCTTTTGGCGTGCCGGTCCTCGGCGTCTGCTATGGCATGCAGCTGTTGAACATCAAGCACGGCGGTACCGTTAAGCCTGGTGTCACCCGTGAGTATGGCCCGGCAAAACTCGTCGTGAGCCATCATGACGATCTCTTCAAAGGCATCTCTCATGAGTCCCAGGTCTGGATGAGCCATAGCGACACCTGCGCTAATCTGGCCAACACCACGCAAGTCATCGCCACCAACGAAGATGCCGTTCCCGTGGCTCTGAAATGGAGCGCACGCTGCTGGGGTATCCAGTTCCACCCAGAGGTCACGCATTCCCATGAGGGCACCGCGATCCTGAAAAACTTCCTGACGGAAAGCGGCGCTACTTTGGCCAAGTTCGACATTCAGATCTTCAAGGATCAGATGATCAAGCAGATCAAAGCCGACGTCGGCGACCGCGAAGTGATCTGCGGCGTGTCCGGCGGAGTCGATAGCACCGTACTCGCTGTCTTGCTGCACAAGGCAGGCGTCAAAGTGCGCTGCATCTTTATCGACACAGGCATGATGAGGCTGAACGAAACCGCTGAGGTCAAAACCCTCTTTGATGAAGTTGGCGTGCCCATCGAGCAAATCGACGCCAGCGCAATCTTCATCGGTGCGCTGAAAGGCGTGACCGACCCAGAACAGAAGCGCCGCATCATCGGCACGCTGTTTGTCGAAGAGTTTTGGAAGGTCGCTGACAATGTGGAGTTGCTCGCCCAAGGCACCCTTTATCCCGACGTGATCGAGAGCGCCACCAGCGGCTCCATTGCCAGCAAGATCAAGACGCATCATAATCGCGTGGACCGCATCATGGAGCTGAAGGAGCAGGGCAAAGTGCTGGAGCCGCTCGCCGAGCTGTTCAAAGACGAAGTTCGCGCGCTTGGAGCCAGCCTTGGCATCCCACATCGCGCCCTCTGGAGGCACCCCTTCCCTGGCCCAGGCCTAGCTGTTCGTATCCCTGGCGAGATCACCCCAGAGCGCATTCTTTCCACCCAGCAGGCGGACGCCATCTTCATCGCCGAGCTGCACCGCAGCGGCTGGTATCAGCGCGTCTGGCAGGCCTATGCAGCCCTGCTGCCCGTAAAAACCGTCGGCGTCAAAGGCGATGAACGCAGCTACGAGCAAGCCATCTCCCTGCGCGCCGTCATCAGTGAAGACGCCATGACGGCTGACTGGGTTGAGCTGCCCTATGAAGTCCTGCGCAACGCCTCCAACAAGATCCTCAACAGTGTCAAAGGTGTGAATCGTGTCCTCTACGACATCAGCACCAAGCCACCTGCGAGTATCGAGTGGGAATGATGGCTGACGCTGCTAGGCAAATAGTGATCTTTAGTCTCCCTCACGCCTACAGTTCCATCAGGGAGCCTGGGCGCTTCGGAATCATGGCGGACGCATGCATCCTGTCGATGATTGCGAACACACAGGTGCTGGCAAAACTACGACGTAAACTTGCTGAACAAAGCGCGGTTTAGTACGCACGAATAGCTTCTGGATTGACGATGCTATCCGCCGTCGCGAGGTCGTCTCGATCACTCCGCGAGCAACTTTGTCACATTCTCTACAAGCTCTTTGCGGGCGCTGGTGCTCACAACCATGCCTTTTTTGTTCACAAGCCACATCGCAGGGATGGAGTTGATGCCGTATTTGGAGGAGATTTCGTTCTTCCAGCCCAGGCCGTCGAAGAACTGCGGCCATTCCATGCCGCGCTCCTTCACAAAGGCCTCCAGCTTGGCCTTATCGGAGTCGAGAGAGATACCGATGATCTCAAATCCCTTCGGATGCAGCTCAGTGTAGGCCTTCAGCACATTCGGAAGCTCCGCGACACAGGGACCGCACCAGGTGGCCCAGAAGTCGATGAGCACGACCTTGCCCTGAAGTTTCGCCAGATCGACTTCGCGTCCGTCCACAGCGGTGAACTTCAGATCGAGCGGCTTGGTTTTCAGCTCTGCAGAAGCCTTGATGCTTTTGAGCTTACTCTCAACCATGCGATTGCGCTTCTCGGCGGGGAAATCCTTGAGGTGCTTTTCTGCCATCGCCAAAATCGCCGCAGTGTCTCCACCAGCTTCCTCGACCTTTTCGAGTGATTGTATGACACTGATGAAACTCGCTTCAGATTTTGTCTCCGGCTTCGCATCCTCAGCTTTCAGGATCTCTTCCAAAGTGACGGCGGGCTTTGCTGGGGCGGCCACACCAGCCATTTCGCGAGCGCGACCTACCATTGTCTCGAACAACGCGGCATCATAACGAGCCGGATTTGTCGGGGCGACCTTCATCGCTTCGGCCACAGCAGCGTCGAAGACATGGAGGCCTTTTTTGAGAAACTCAACAGCCTCTTCACGAGACTTCGGGGGCTGCTTTGGGCTCTTCAGCTCCTGGATCGCCACGGAGACCTTTTCCCACTCGGCATCGCCATCGGCAGCACTGAGAGACGGCGAAAAAGTCACCAGCAATGCGGCGACCCCAAGGGAAAGAAAGCGTGATGCGTTCATCCGATGAGCCTACACGGCAGAACGCTCTAGGCAATGGTTAGAAAAAAGCCTATCAAAAAGTGATCGAGGCCGTGTATGAAGAAGACAGCATCGGCAGCGCTGGCTCCAATTTTGTGGAAATCTGTGAAACACTTGCTTGAGCAGTGCACATGCATAGATAGCCATGAATACTTTGAACTGCCCAGTTTGCACGAAACCACTCTCGGATGATGCTCCACAAGGCATCTGTCCGGGCTGTCTGCTCCAGAAGGCAATGCAGCACAGTGACACTACACCACAGCCTTTGGAAGTAGAGATGGAACAGCTCGCAGCTACTTTTCCTCAGCTCGTGATTGAGGAAATGATCGGCCAGGGTGGCCGTGAACCCAGATTCGACAGAAGAATGGGGACAGGAGAATGGATTCACCTGAGGCTCGGGCTCCATTCTTCTGTCGATGAGGCTCCGCTTGTTTCCAGATTGGCTCGCCCCTTCCGAGGTGTGTCAGGAGGTCTGAGCCTAGCGCGAGAGGATTCCTAGGGGAACGCTTGCGCCCTTGGGATCTCGGGCGGCGCTCCTCATCCCCGCCCGCGAAAGGCCGCATGGGATCGTCGAGTGGCTGGAACGCCAAGGGAAGAAGCCCTTTAGGCATCGGCCTAGATCAGGCAAGCACGAGGCAATGAGCTACTTCGGATGTCCATTTTTCTTGTGATCCTGCCATTTTCGCTGCAAGCACGCAGAAAACTGTGGACGAATCGGAACCTCACAGAGTTTAATTTGACTGAACATCATTCGCATTACCCCAAAAGCACAATGGCAAATACCTCCGACTACAAGAACCTGATTGAGCCATGGTTTCGCAGTAACTATGTTGCTTTGAAGCATCCTGAAGCTGAAATTTCACAGGATAAAATCGGCTTGAAATGGGGAGGGCTTTTTGAAGTTGATGCTGTTGCTCGCCGAGGGGCAACAATTGACGGTGTCTATTGTCTATCATGTGCTGAGTATCTCACTCACGGAGGCAAAGCTGGATCGGGCAAGTTCAACAAGATCAGAGCTGATGTGTTGATGTTGCTAGGCGTTGAAGTTCCGGTTCGATGCATTGTGTTCACTGGTCGGGGTATGTATGAGCGAGTCGTTAAAGAACAGAATAACGGACGACTTCCCCAAGAGATCACTTTCGATTACTTGCCACTCACGGAAGCGCTATCGACTGTTGTTTCAGCAGCTAGCGCGAGGGCCGTAGCTGAGGTTACACCGGGCTTTGTATACTCACAGCCTTACACAGATTTTGATCCATCCACTGGGCGAGTCACATTTGAGGTGGAGCTTGAGCCTTCAGAAAATGCCGAATGAGAATTGACGAACCAGAAGAGCGCGATTTGAGCACTCAACCCCTTTCAATCAGCCTTACAGAAACCGTGGTCAACTCAAGTGGGGTTGAACTAGTAGGCGAGTTGGCTGAGTTTGCGATTGATCAGGTTTTAGACGCTGGCCTCATCAAGGATATTCCGTTCGTTGGCTGGCTGGCCAAGGGCTATTCTGCATACACATCTGTTTCAGATAGAATACTCCTCAATAAGATACTTCGTTTTTTGGGTCAACTGAACTCGCTGAACTCCCCTGAGAAGGAGGCATTTGTGTCGAAGATGCGGAAAGATCCCGCTTATGCCAGGAAGGTTGGAGAGCATATACTCATGGCACTAAACAGAATCGATGACCCTTACAAGGCTGAGTTGATTGCTGCTTGTTTTGATCACTTCCTGACAGGCGACCTTACCTTCGATGATCTCGCTGAACTCACCCAGTTAATTGATCGGCTTCTGGTCAGCGATCTCAAGGCATTACAACAGGATGGGACGGGGTTTGGTTATCAGCAGTGGAGTCGTTTTGTTGCAGCAGGGACCGCCAACTTTGATTTGGCGGAATCATGCATTGAGGGAGAGGGTCCCTCGCTTTCATATCATTTATCTCAGGCAGGAGAGTGGCTCCGTCGGATTATGCGAGACGAGCTACGATCTCACCTCTCCGCCATTGCGCAGATGAAACGGAATATGGAGAAGACGTTTGGCGGCTAGCAAGAACACACAGGACCCACATCAAAAGACGCACGACTGCGAGTGCCTTGCCCCTTTGAGTAGAATCTCCAAAGCAAGGCCAAATCAGCCTGTTCTACAAATCGTCCGCCTGCGAAGACCCACCTTATTCCCCACGTTTCATGTCCCCACATGAAACTCCTCCTCGCGTTCTTCCTCTCTATAACCGCCGCAGCCGCCGCAGACCTCACGCTGCTCGACGCGGGTAAATCGGACTACCAGATCGTGTTGCCGGATGCGGCACCGACTCCGGCCATCGATGCGAGTCTTCAGCAGACGGCGCGATTGCTCCAAACGGCGTTTTTGGCGAACAAGGCGGAGATCGCCATTGTGCGGGAAAAGGAGCGGGATGGCTCCAAACCGGCGTTGATGCTCGGGAACACGGTTTTGGCGCGGAAGAATGGAGTGGAAGTCACGAAGCTGCGGGATTGGAGCTATGTGCAGCGGGTGGTGGGGCGGGATGTGATCCTCGCGGGGAATGATCAGGCCTCGAAGGCGAAGGTGGAGAATGCGCGGAGGCCGAACTGGGATCGCGTGGGCACGGCGAAGGCGGCGGTGGACTTTGCGCGGGAGTTTCTCGGTGTGCGTTTCCTGTATCCTGATCTGCCGGGCTACACGCCGGTGAGTGGCGCGGCGAAGATCGACCTCATGGCGTCGCCCGCCATCGAGTTCCTGCCGATGAAGACGATCACGGTGCCGGACACGCTGAACGTGACGAAGTCGCCACTGCTGCGCGTGAACTCGGCGCATCCGGCGGGCGGTTCGTTTTATGATCTCGCGCACAATCGCTTCCCGCGGGTGGATGAGCAGTTCGGCGGGCACACGTGGGAGCGGGCGGTGCCGGCGGAGTTGTTTGCGGAGCATCCGGAATACTTCGCGCTGATCAGCGGCTCGCGTTTGAAGCCGGAGGGCAACGGGCAGTATTGCCTGTCGAATGCCGAGGTGCAGGAGCGCATCTACCGCGACCTCGTTTCGCACCTGGAGCGCGGCTTTGACAGCGTGGATCTCGGCCAGCCGGATGGCTTCCGCGAGTGCCAGTGCGAGAAGTGCGACGCGCTCTACGGCACGGGCAAGGACTGGTCGGAGAAGATCTGGATCTTCAATCGCGAGGTGGCGCAGCGCGTGGAGAAATCGCATCCCGGCGGGCAGATCACGATGATGAGCTACATCCTCACTGCGCAGCCGCCGAAGACGTTTAACCAATTTCCCGCGAACACCTGCATCATGCTCACCGGCACGAACGAGGAGGACATCGCCCCGTGGCGCGGCATCGAGGTGCCGCGCGGCTTCACCGGCTACGTCTATAACTGGTGCCCGAACCTCGGCACGCGCTACACGCCGATGCGCACGCCGGGCTACATCGAGCTGCAGGTGCAAAGGCTCGCCGCCGCGCGCATCCAGTCGCTGTATCGCGACGGCCCCGGCCAGCTCTTTGGCCTCGAAGGGCCGGTGTATTACACCATGGGCCGCATGTTTGATGATCCGGCGAACCACCACGCGAAGGACCTCATCCCCGAGTTCTGCGAGGGCGCGTTCCCGGACAAGAGCATCGCCTTCTACATGCGTGCCTTTTACGACGAGCTGTATCACGCCATCGCGCTCTACTCCGATCACATCGGCACGCGCACGGACGTGTGGACCTACAAACCGCTGCCCACCGATGCTCGCGGACGCAAAACGGTGCAGGACCCGTTTCAGCTCATCGCCTTCCTCTACACGCCGCGCGTGCTTGCCGCGATGGAGGGCCACCTCGCGCAGTCCGAGCAGCTCGCCCGCACACCGAAGATCAAGACACGCCTCGCACTCGTTCGCGCCGAGTTTGATTACCTGAAGCACTTCGCGAAGGTCGTACACCTGCATCAGGCCTGGCAGATGGCACCCGATCAACCGTCGCTGCATCGCCTGCTCGATGCTATCGATACGCGAAACGCCTTCATCGCCACGCTTTACGCCAAAGGGCATCAAAAGGAATGGAACCACGTCCTCTTCCCCTTTCCCGGTCACGACGCGAAGCACCTGCAACTCGCCCACGACGGCTATCAGGAGCCGTATGCGAACACCTGCTTCAACTGGGACACGCAAGCCATGCGCCATGCTCCGCCGCCCGGCCTCAAGAAACTCGCCATCGCCAAAACGACCGCCAAACTCACGCTCGACAGCCCCGAGTGGCAAACCGCCGCCGCGCACGAACTCACGCTCCTCCCGCCGCTGCACACGCTGCCTCGCCCGACGACCATCCGCCTCCTCTACGACGAAAACGCCCTCCACCTCCGCGCCGAAGCCACGCTCGGCGATGAAACCAAGTTCACCGCCTTCAACCGCGACCGCGTCCTCACCAATCAAGAAGCCATCGATGTGTATCTGGCTCCGAATCCCGCCCAACCACTCTTCTACCGCTTCACCCAAGGTGCCAACGCCGCCAGCCGATACGACGCCCTCAACGGCCGCATCACCGACGTCATGGACCCCCGCCACAGCAAAGACGACCCCACCTGGAACGGCGACTGGACCAGCGAAACCCACGTCGATGCAAAGACAAAGCGCTGGCATGCTCACATTGTGATTTCCTTCCAAACTCTCGGCGTCGAAGCCCCCACGAAAGGCATCACCTGGAAAGCCAACTTCGGCCGCAATCACGCTCTGCCACGCGAGCAACTGGATCGCGCGATTTGGTCCTCCTCGCTCACCAGCACCCGCATGGAAGACACAAGCGTGATGGGAGAGATCGTGTTCGAGTAATCGGGGCATTCCTGCCCAGATAAGGAGGTAAAAATTCGAGATGTGCTTGGCAGTGTTTGCGGCAACCTCCGATACTTCTCTTTGATCGATGAAAACACTGCTCTCTCTAATGACCGTTGGTCTCGTTCTGTCACTTCTCTCCGCCGAACCTGTGCCCGCCAAGCTCGTTGTACTGACGTTTGATGACTCGGTGGCGAGTCAGGCGAACTATGTGGCACCGCTGCTGAAGAAGCATGGCTTTGGGGCGACGTTCTTCATCACGGAGGGCTTTGAGTTCCTCGTGGATAAGACGCACTACATGACCTGGGAGCAGATCAAGGCGCTGCATGAGCAGGGATTCGAGATCGGCAATCACACGCGCAAACATGCGGGTGTGACCAAGCAGAAGCCGGAGCAACTAGCAGCGGATGTGGAGTTCATCGAGACACGCTGTGCGGAGCACGGCATTCCGAAGCCGGTGAGCTTTTGTTACCCCGGTTACGCAACGAGCGAGGCGGCAGTGAAGCTGCTGCGGGAGCGTGGTTACAAGTTTGCGCGAGCTGGAGGATCGAAGGCCTTCGATCCTTCAATCGATGAGCCTTTGCTGATGCCGCAGGCCTTTGACGGCAAGCCGGAGAGCACGCTAGAGCAGTTCAAGGCTGCCGTGGCGCAGGCGAAAGACGGCAAGATCGCGGTGATGACCTTCCACGGCGTGCCAGACATCAAACATCCGTGGGTGAATACGGATCCGGCGAAGTTTGAGGCCTACATCCAGCATCTCAGAGACGAAGGCTGCACGGTGATTGCCATGCGGGATTTGGCAAAATACCTGAAGTAATCTCGACTGGCTGCGTATTGCTCAGCTCATGAAATTCATCCTTCTCGCCAGCCTCCTATTTGCCGTCTCCGCCATGGCTCAGGAGTTGAAACGTAGCATCCCCTATGTGGAAAACGGCCATGCACGTCATGTGCTGGACATCTACACGCCAGCGGGCGCGAAAAATTTACCGGTGGTCTTTTGGATTCATGGTGGTGGCTGGCAGACGGGCGACAAAGCGAATGTGCAGGAGAAGCCCGCGTGGTTCACGAAGAAGGGTTTTGTGTTTGTGTCGATCAACCATCGCCTGCTGCCAGAGGTGGAGATGGAGGTGCTCGTCCGCGATGTGGCAAAGGCTTTTGGCTGGATGCACAAGCACATCGCCGAGCACGGCGGTGATCCGAATCGCGTGCTGATCGGCGGGCATTCCTCGGGTGCTCAGCTCGCTGCGCTGATTTGCACGGATGACCGCTATTTGAAGGAAGAAGGCGTTTCATTTACCTCGCTCATCGGCTGCGTGCCGGTGGATGGCGACACCTACGACATCCCAGCCATCATCGAGACGGCAGAGACGCGGCTGCGAGTGCATGGGATGCCGATGCCGAAGTATGGTCATCGCCTGAAGTTTGGCAACGATCCCGCAAAGCACGTCGATTTTTCCGCCGTGACGCATGTGGCTGACGGGAAAAGCATCCCGCCATTCCTGATCGTGCATGTGGCGGATCATCCAGACAATTCCATTCAAGCCAAGCGACTGGAGGCAGCTCTAAAGGCGGCAGAAATCCCTGTGACGGTCTTTGGAGGCAAGGAGACAAATCACTCGAAGATCAATGCACTCATCGGCACCGAAGGTGATTTGACCACGAAGGCGCTCGAGGATTTTCTGGCGAAGATTCAGAAACTCTGATCCTACGAACCAAGGCAGCCAAAAATGGCGCAGCGGGACCGTATGAAGGATCCGTGCGCGGTTTCATTTTGCCTTCTATTCTAGTCTAAGCTGCCACTGCCTCCGTTGGCTTATCCACAGGTTCCGCTTCTTCAGCAGGCACTTGGACGGGTTCGGCTTTGCTGAGGACTTTGACGAATTGGGGTTCGTAGGTGGCCCAGCTTTCGAGGATCATTTTAGCACGGGCACTGTCCGTTTTTTCCAGGTGATCGAAGATGAGTTTTTTGAGCTGATTGATGTCTTCTGGATCGCTAAGCTTTTCACCTTTGATCATTTCGGGGTTATGCAGCTGGGCAAAGGTGCCTGCTTCGTCTAGCAGGTAAGCCACGCCGCCACTCATGCCGGCACCGAAGTTTTTGCCGAAGCTGCCGAGCACAACGACGGTGCCGCCAGTCATGTATTCACAGCCGTGATCGCCGATGCCTTCGACAACGGCGGTGGCGCCGGAATTACGCACGCAGAAGCGCTCGCCAGCTCGGCCTGCGGCATACAGGCTGCCACTGGTGGCTCCATACATCACGGTATTGCCCATGATGCTGTTTTCCCAAGTGCGATAGTCGCTGCTGATGCGCGGACCAGGCTTCAGAATGATCTCGGCTCCACACAAGCCTTTGCCGACATAGTCGTTGGCTTCGCCGATAAGCGTGAGCTTCACGCCACCACAGGTGAAGGCAGCAAAGCTTTGGCCCGCGCTGCCTTCGAGGGTGACATCAACAGTTCCGGGAGCGAGCCCATGATTGCCGTGATTGAAGGCGATCTGGCCACTGAGCTTGGTGCCAATATTGCGGAAGGTGTTCTTCACTTTATAGCGCAACGGACGGACTTTCATCTTATCGCTGATGGCAAACTGCGCTTCCTGGATGATCCGATCGTCGAGCGGATGCTGATCGAGCCCGTCATTGCGATTCATGTGACAGGTGCGAGCGGCATCTTGACCGAGGTCTTTGCCAACATCGCGGAGGATGCGGTCGAGCTTCAGCAAGTTGGCTTTGGGATGACCGGGTACGATGCGTTGTTTGAGGAACTCGGGGCGACCGATCATTTCATCCATAGTTCGGACGCCGAGGCTGGCCATGATTTCACGGACTTCCTGAGCGACGGCGTTGAAGAAGTTGACGATCTGATCAGGGTTGCCTTTGAACTTGGCGCGGAATTTAGGGTCGGTGGTGGCGATGCCGACAGGGCAGTTGTTCAAATGGCATTGGCGCACATAGACGCAGCCCAACGCGATGAGAGCGATGGTACCGAAGTTAAATTCTTCCGCGCCAAGGATGGCTGCCATGGCGATGTCGCGTCCATTGCGCAAGCCACCGTCGGCACGCAACGTGACTCGTTCACGCAGCCCATTGAGCATGAGTACTTGCTGGGTCTCGGCTAAACCAAGCTCCCAGGGCAGACCGGCGTGTTTGATGGAGGAGAGTGGACTGGCCCCAGTGCCGCCTTCGTGACCGGAGATCAAAATGATGTCCGCATTGGCCTTGGCCACACCAGCCGCGATGGTGCCGACACCGGTTTCAGCGACGAGTTTCACACAGACGCGAGCGCGAGGATTGCTCTCTTTGAGATCGTGGATGAGCTGGGCTAGATCTTCGATGGAATAGATGTCATGATGGGGCGGTGGGCTGATGAGAGTGACGCCGGGCGTGGTGTTCCGTAACCGAGCGATCATGCGGTTCACCTTCATGGCCGGGAGCTGACCACCTTCACCGGGTTTGGCACCTTGGGCCATTTTGATTTCCAGTTCCCAAGCATTGGCCAAATAAGCGGCCGTGACACCGAAGCGTCCGCTGGCGACTTGCTTGATTTTTGAGTTGGCCCAATCCCCGTTTTCATAGGGCTTGAAGCGTTTTGGATCTTCGCCGCCTTCACCGCTATCCGACTTGCCGCCGATGCGGTTCATGGCGATGGCAAGCGCCTCATGGGCCTCGGGTGAAATGGCTCCCAGAGACATGGCGGCGGTGGTGAATCGCACGCGGATGTCTTCGATGCTTTCGACTTCATCAATCGAGATCGGGCCTTCTTCTCCAGGCACAAACTCGAACATGTCTTTCAAAGCGGTCGGCGTGTTTTCCAAGGAGGCCTTCACATAGGTCTCGTAATCTTCCTGTTTGCCGCTTTTGACAAAGGTATGGAAGTTCTTGATGACGGGGCCAGTGACCGCGTGCATCTCGCCTTTTTGACGGGGGCGATAGTAACCAGGGTCTCCGAGATCGATGCTGGTTTGGCCTTCCGGCAAAGCCGAGCCGTAGCCAGCAGCGTGGCGTGCCAGGGCCTCCTGAGCGATCTCTTTGAAGCCGATGCCACTGATCTGACTGGAAGTGCCTGTAAAAGCAAACTGCATGACTTCTTCACCGATACCGACAGCTTCAAAAATTTGCGCGCCGATGTAGCTGCTGAGCACAGAGATGCCCATCTTGCTCATGATCTTCAATACGCCTTTTTCCAGACCTTTGCGGTAATTGGTCACGGCTTTGGCAAAGTCCATGCCATCCAGCTGAGGCTTCTTGGCTGTCTTGTCTGACTCGACAAGTTCGCGAATGGTCTCAAAAGCCATGTGCGGGCACACTGCACTGGCACCAAAGCCAAAGAGGCAGGCCATTTGATGGGTGTCACGGGCTTCTCCTGAATCCACGACAAGGCTGAGCCGCATACGAATTTTCCGGCGATTCAGGTGATGATGCACAGCACCGGTGGCCAACAGAGCCGGGATCGCAGCGCGATCATACTCAAGAGCGCGGTCACTGAGAATGAGGATGCGCACATGGTCTTTAGCGGCTTTTTCAGACTCCTGACAAAGCCGATCCAGAGCCGACTTCATGCCGTCTGGTCCATCACTCACGGGC
This sequence comes from Verrucomicrobiaceae bacterium, assembly GCA_027489965.1. GTDB lineage: Bacteria > Verrucomicrobiota > Verrucomicrobiia > Verrucomicrobiales > Verrucomicrobiaceae > Prosthecobacter. Next base: position 306,474 of record JAIXZA010000162.1, on the reverse strand, counting down.
CATGTCGTATCCAGCACACGGTGCGGGTAGTCTGCCATGCCTTTCAAAGAGGCCAGCTCATTTTCAAAGAGGAACGGTGAGTTCAGGTGTACGACTTTGGCGTGCTCTGGCGTCTGATCTAACCAATTACGCTGATAGCCAAGAACGACATCCAGGCTCATCACTGCACGTTCACGAATGGGGTCGATAGGTGGATTGGTGACTTGAGCAAAGAGCTGACGGAAATAGGCGGTCAGCAGACGTGGACGCGTGGATAAGACGGACAGAGCAACGTCGTCACCCATGGAGTAAGTCGCCTCTTCACCCTTCGCCAAAACAGGCGTGAAAGACATGTCGATCTCTTCTTTCGTATAACCAAAAGCAGCCTGCTTTTGAGAAAGACTCAAAACATCCAAATCACCGGTCGGGACTTCAGGCGCGAGGGTCGTGAGACTGGTGCGGTTTTTCAGCCATTCACCATACGGCTTGCGGCTGGCAAGATCGGCTTTGATCTCGTCATTGAAGCGCACACGGCCATGCAGCGTGTCAATCTCCAACATTTCACCAGGGGCCAAGCGGCCTTTGCGCAGAATCTTCGCATCGTCGATCGGCACAATGCCGACTTCTGATCCAAGGGCAAAGATGCCATCCGTCGTCATCTTCCAGCGGCTCGGACGCAGCCCATTACGATCCAAGCTGGCGACGACACTGAGCCCATTGGTTAAAACCAACGCCGCAGGTCCATCCCAAGGCTCGCTAAAGCACTCGTGGTATTCGTAGAAAGCCTTGAGATCAGCGGAGGTGGCGGGATCAATGCCATAAGCGCTCGGCACCAGCATGGCCAAGGCATGAACAGGATCACGCCCACTTTGAATCAGTAGATCCAGCGCTGCATCCAAGCTGGCGCTATCACTTTGACCTTTGGTGATCAGCTCCTTCAGCAGCTGCTCTTCCCCCTCCCAGACAACGTTCTCAAAGTCGCTCGCACGGCTGTTGAGCCAATTGCGATTGCCACGCACGGTATTGATTTCACCATTGTGCGCCAAGGTACGGAAAGGATGAGAAAGCGCCCAAGTTGGAAACGTGTTGGTGCTGAAGCGCTGGTGGAAAACCGCCAACGAAGTCTCATAGTCATCACTTTGCAGATCGGTGTAGAATTTCTGCAATGAAGAGGGTAGCAGCAGTGCCTTATAAACCATCGTGCGATGCGAGAACGAGGCGATGTAAAAGTCCGCTAGTTTATGGATGCGTGCCTTGAGCCTCATCTCACGACGAATGAGATAGAGCTGACGCTCAAATGGATTGTCATCCATGCCTTCGGGCCGAGCGACGAGCAGATGCTGAATCATCGGCATGGTTTTGCGGGCCTTGTAGCCCAGCTCATTCGGATTCACTGGCACATCACGCCAACCGATGACTTGGATATCGCGATTCCGTAATAGACCTTCTGCCAGGAGATGAATCTTCATCCGCTCTGTCGGATCTTCCGGCATGAAAAACACGCCAACGGCCAAGTCCATCGGGTGATCCAATTCGAAGCGCATCTCGTCGATGAACGGCTGGAAAATTTTGTGCGGAATCTGCGTCAGCACGCCCGCGCCGTCCCCAGTCACACGGTCGGCATCGACAGCACCGCGATGCTGCACATTGCAGACGCCGTTGATCGCTAGGTCCAGGATGTCACGGCTACGCTTACCATGAATATTGGCCACAAAGCCGACGCCGCAGGCATCGCGCTCATGATCCATGCTGTGAAGAGATCCTTCATTAGGGATGTCCAGGTCGTAAAAAGGGTGCTTCATGGGGTTGGGGAGCCACATCACACGGCAACGAGCGCCGTCCGACGTAGCAGTGGGTGTTGGATTATAGAACGAGTGGAAAGCAAGGAGAGTGCCAAGCAACCATGGGATCCCTATCGGCTTTTTTGGAGCATCTTCGGCACAGCATTCCGGAAAGTGCCAAAAGCCCGCATCAAAGTGCCAAGTGCCACGCTCATTTGTGCCAAAAATGGCACTTTAACCCCTCCCGTCGAATCACTGAATAGCAATCGAAAAGAAATAATATATTCATAATCAACGGATTAAAAAACCAACCAACCGCTTGGCACAGCGCGTGCCAAGAAAAAGACAACCTTACACGGCCACACTCGACTTTACCCCAATCCAAACAACATGAGCAAAATCCTCGGCATCGACCTCGGCACCACCAACTCTTGCATGGCCGTCCTTGAAGGCGGAAAGGCAACTGTCCTCGAAAATTCAGAAGGCGCACGCACCACGCCTTCCGTTGTTGCCTTTACCAAGAGTGGCGAGCGCGTCGTCGGTCAGGCCGCCAAGCGCCAAGCCGTCACGAACCCACGCAACACCGTGTTTTCCGTGAAGCGCCTCATGGGCCGCAAGTTCACTGAACTGACCGAGGCTGACAAACGCATGCCCTACAAAATTGTGGCTGCTGCCAATGGCGATGCTCATGTGCAGGTCGAAGTCGGTGGCGAAACCAAGACTTACTCCCCACAGGAAGTCAGCGCCATGATTCTGGCCAAGCTGAAAGCTGACGCGGAAGCCAAGCTCGGCGAATCCATCACGGAAGCCGTCATCACTGTCCCAGCTTACTTCAACGACAGCCAGCGCAACGCCACCAAGGCTGCTGGTGAGATTGCTGGCCTCAATGTACGCCGCATCATCAATGAACCCACCGCAGCTGCTTTGGCCTACGGTCTTGACAGCAAATCCGATGAAAAAGTCGCCGTTTATGACCTTGGCGGCGGCACCTTTGACATCAGCGTCCTGGAAATCGGCGACGGCGTCTTCGAAGTGCTCGCTACGGATGGCGACACGCATCTCGGTGGTGACGACTGGGACAACACCCTGATCACCTGGATCGTCAATGAGTTCAAAACCGACAGCGGCATCGACCTCAGCGGCCAGCCAGACGCCCTCCAGCGCATCAAAGAAGAAGCGGAGAAGGCTAAGATCGCGCTGAGCTCCAGCCAAAGCTTTGATTTGAATCTGCCCTTCATCACCGCTGACGCCACTGGGCCAAAGCACATCATGAAAACCCTCACACGGGCCAAGATGGAGCAGCTCACCGACAGCCTCTTTGAGCGCACCATCAAGCCGGTGAAGGATTGCTTGGCTGCCGCTAAACTCGACGCTTCTAAAATCGATGAGCTCGTCCTCGTCGGTGGCATGACCCGTATGCCAAAGGTCGTCGAAACAGCCCGCAAGCTGGCTGGTAAAGATCCCCATCAGGGAGTCAACCCAGATGAAGTCGTCGCCATCGGCGCTGCCATCCAGGGCGGCGTTCTCAAAGGTGACGTCAAGGACGTGCTCCTGCTCGACGTGACTCCGCTGACTCTTTCCATCGAGACAGCAGGCGGCATCGCCACACCGATGATCCCGCGTAACACGACCATCCCGAAGAAGCACAGCCAAGTCTTCTCCACCTACAGCGACAACCAACCCGGCGTGGAAATCGTCGTGCTTCAGGGCGAACGCCCAATGAGCCGCGACAACAAGACTCTCGGCACCTTCAAGCTCGACGGCATCCCACCAGCCCCACGTGGTGTGCCACAGGTCGAAGTCACCTTTGACATCGACGCCAACGGCATCCTGCACGTTTCGGCCAAGGAAAAAGTCAGTGGCAAAGAGCAGCGCATCTCCATCCAAGGCAGCTCTGGTCTCAGCAATGAAGAGATCGAAAAAGCCAAGCGCGATGCTGAAGAACACGCCGAAGAAGATCTGAAGCGCAAAGAATCCGTCGAAGTGAAGAATAAAGCCGAAGCCCTCACCTTCGAGATCGAGAAGCAGCTCAAAGAATGGGAAGAAAAAGTCCCCGCCGACCAGCTCAGCCCGATCAAAGATAAGCTCACTTCCTTGAAGTCCGCCATCGAGTCCGGCGACAGCGACAAAATGAAGTCCCAGACCGAGGAACTCGAAAAACTCTTCGCAGCCGCCTACCAAGCCGCCGCAGGAGCCACCGCCGGTGGTCCAGACGGCATGCCCGACATGGGCGGAGCGCCTGAAGGCGCCCCAGAAACGAAGAGCCAAGACAAAGGCAAGGTCGTCGATGCTGATTTTGAGGTGGTGGATAAGGATAAGTAAGAACGGCTCCAAACTTAATCCCAACATTGTATGACCAAAGATCTTCGCCTCAGCAGCCTTTCGTATCTCATCTTCGAAGTTTTTGCCGCGATTGACCGCGGGTATGCCAAGAAATTTAGTTTTGAGACTATCTATTCCGGTATTGAGAATGGAACAATTTTCCAAACTCTTGAGGTGACGATCGAGGGATCTGATTTTAGCTCCATCACAGCTCAACCTGAGCAATACAAAATGGTGATGGAGGGGCTCAAGCTTGTCGTTCCTGCTTTTGAGGGACGTGAGCGTAGAAAGATAGGTGTTGAATCATGCGGACTATGTATGCTGGGCGCATTGCTGACAGAGATGATCCAACAATATCATTGGGATACTGCCCGTGACAAGGATCGCATGTAACTCGCCATGATACCAAGCTTCCAGTCGTTGCCATCCAGGCAACTGCATCTCCGGCCCGGCCAAAGTGGTCCGCACAGTCCTCTGTGCGGAACGGGCGCAGGGATGCAGGTACCAGGGTCAGTAACGTCTTGGACGGACTTTGATGACATGGGTGTTCCTGTAGATCATTCGGACTTCGTCGCGCCGCACAGAGGACTGTGCGGACCACTTTCCCTGCGTCCGCTTCACCGAATGACTCGGCTGATTGGGGGCATGTTTACGCGCTCGACCTTCCCGAACCTGTCGGGTAGTTTGGCGAAGGGGATCGTCCACTTGGCGAGTTTCACCGCGCCAAACACACCCGACCTACGGCTGAGTCGCCGCAGCTGTGTGAACATGTTCCTGATGTCAGGAACATGTTCGATACTAACCTTCAATCCTTTAATCTAGCATGAAGAAGGAACTGATTATCAAACTCCATCGTGACTTCGAGGGAATGGTTCATATCGAGCCAGACTCAGGCACAGAGTTTTGGTATGCCCGAGATCTTCAAGAGGTTTTAGAATATCAAAAATGGGAGAATTTCAGCAAAGTCATTGAGAAGGCTAAAATCTCCTGTGAGACGGTGGACGGCTTAGAGGAAAATCACTTTCTCAATGTTAGAAGGTCCATTGTCGTGGGTAATGGAGCCCAACGTGAGATCGAGGACGTGATGCTCACTCGCTACGCCTGTTACCTGATCGCGCAGAATGGTGACCCAGCCAAAGACGCCATCGCTTTTGCTCAAACTTACTTTGCTGTCCAGACACGGAAGCAGGAGATCATCGAGAGCCGACTGGCAGAGGTCGAAAGGCTGATGGCGAGACAGAAGATGAGTGCGTCTGAAAAAGAGCTTTCAGCGATCATCTTTGAGCGACTCGGAGACGGACAATCCTTTGGCCGCATCCGCAGCAAGGGAGATCAGGCTCTGTTTGGTGGAAACACCACGCAGGACATGAAAAACAGACTGGCGGTGCCGGACAATCGCCCATTAGCCGACTTCCTACCGACGATCACGATCAAGGCCAAGGATTTCGCGAATGAGATCACCGTCTTCCAAACCAAGCAGGCCGATCTGAAATCTGAGCCTGCAATCACCCAAGAACACGTCAAAAACAACAGCGACGTGCGGCAGCTCCTCATTGAGCGCGATATCGTCCCTGAAAATCTGCCTGCTGACGAAGACATGAAGAAAGTCGAACGTCGGCTCGAATCCGAGAAGAAGAAGCTACCCAAGTCAGCTCAAGCTCTGCCGAAGGGAAAGGAGAAGAGGTCATGATTTCACGCTATCTAGGCTTTCAAATCAGTGCAGTGTTGCTTGCAGGGTCCCTCATCTCCTGCGGTAAGAAGGAAGCTCCGAAGACCGCCATCGAAGCCCCCAAACCCGTTGCCGTCTCCGAGGCAAAGATTGATGCGGCGATTGCAGATGCTTTAACGCCAGAAGCCCCAGCCGCTCCTTCGAAATCCGACCTGCAAGCCGGACTCGAAGCCCAGGCAGAGGATATCCTTTCTAAATACCCAAGTAAAAATGGCCAAGACCTGCTTGGCGTACCTGAGCTGCAGGAAGCGCTGAAAGCTGGATTGACCAAGCTTTCCAAAGACAAAAACCTCCAGAACCAAATCAATCAAAGCGTCTCACTAGCCGCAAAGATGAAAGGCCTCTCCGGTGAGCCTGGCACGGTGGGTCTAGACCTGGACCTCAAAGGCTACGACCGCACCCGCAAATCCCGCATGGTTCAAGCTGTTATCTCCGAAGATCCGAAGCAGATCGTGCGTTTTCTCACTGAGGAGATCGGCGAAGCGGCCCCAGAGCTCAGCTTTGGCGGAGCGCCGAGAGCCAGCAACGGCGTGGCGCTCAAAGAAACGCTGCCTGCGGCGAAATAACGAATTCCTAAAACCTAATGACGAATCAAACCCCAATGATGAAACTCAAAACACGGAATGCACCTCACATGGTGTTTGGCCTTCGTGCTTCGACATTCTTTCGTCATTCGGATCTTCTCATTCGACATTCCTAAACTTTCCGCCCGGCCAGCCGGCACACACAAACTCGTGTGACAGCAGGCCGGGCAGACAAAACCAAACAAAACCCAAACCCAAAGCACCAACCAGATATATGGCTACCGCAATCACCCCGCTCGGACGTCGCGTCCTCGTCAAGCGTTCCGCAAGTGAAGAAAAAACCGCAGGCGGAATCTTCCTTCCTGACAATGCTAAAGAAAAGCCACAGGAAGCTGAAGTGCTCGCACTTGGCGTCGGCAAAGACGACGAAGGCAAAGACGTGTCCACTCTCTTCACTGTGAAGAAGGGCGACAAAGTCCTGATCTCCAAATACGGCGGCACGGAAGTCAAAGTCGATGGCGAGGACCTCCTCATCATCAACGAAACCGACATCCTCGGCATCCTCGCTTAATTCAACCCAAAACCCCACAAACGCTAAACTACTATGGCTAAACAACTCCACTTCGACGAAACAGCACGTCACGCCCTCCTGCGTGGTGTCACCAAACTTGCCAAGGCTGTCAAAGCTACGCTCGGCCCAGCTGGTCGTAACGTGATCCTTGAAAAGAAATTCGGTTCCCCAACCATCACCAAAGACGGTGTCACGGTTGCTAAGGAAATCGAGCTTCCATGCCCTTACGAAAACATGGGCGCTCAGCTCATCAAAGAAGTTTCCTCCAAGACTTCTGACATCGCTGGTGACGGCACCACGACCGCTACGGTCCTGGCTGAAGCCATCTACTCCGAAGGTCTCCGTAACGTGACCGCCGGTGCTAACCCAACTTCCCTGCAACGCGGCATCATGAAGGCTACTGAGGCCATCGTTGCTAAGCTCAAGGAAATCAGCACTCCAGTCAAAGACAGCAAGGAAGTGGCTCAGGTCGCAACCGTTTCTGCTAACTGGGACACCGCTATCGGCAACATCATTGCTGAAGCCATGGACAAAGTGGGCAAAGAAGGCACCATCACCGTCGAAGAAGCCAAGAGCATCGAAACGACCCTCGAAGTCGTTGAAGGCATGCAGTTCGACAAGGGCTACCTTTCCCCTTACTTCGTGACCGATCCTGAGTCCATGGAAGCGAACCTTGAGTCCGCTTACATCCTCATCAACGAGAAGAAGATCAGCAGCCTCAAAGACATGCTGCCTCTGCTTGAGAAGGTCGCTCGCTCCGGCAAGCCTCTCCTCATCATCGCTGAAGACGTCGAAGGTGAAGCCCTCGCCACACTTGTGGTGAACAAGCTCCGCGGCACTCTCAACATCGTTGCTGTCAAGGCTCCTGGTTTCGGCGATCGCCGCAAGGCCATGCTCGAAGACATCGCCATCCTCACTGGTGGTCGCTGCATTACCGAAGACCTCGGTCTGAAGCTCGAAAACATCGAGCTCTCTGACCTTGGCCAAGCCAAGCGCATCACCATCGGCAAGGAAAACACCGTCATCGTCGAGGGCGAAGGCTCCTCTGAAGCCATCGCCGGCCGCGTTTCCCAGATCAAGAACCAAATCTCTGAAACCACCTCCGACTACGATCGTGAGAAGCTCCAAGAGCGCCTTGCTAAGCTCGCAGGTGGCGTCGCCGTCATCAATGTCGGTGCTGCGACTGAAACTGAGATGAAGGAAAAGAAAGCCCGCGTCGAAGACGCCCTGCACGCTACCCGTGCTGCCGTCGAAGAAGGCATCGTCCCTGGTGGCGGCGTCGCTCTGATCCGTGCCCAAGCTCTTATCGGCGACCTCGGTCTTTCCGGTGACGAAAAGACTGGTGCTGAAATCATCGCCCGCGCTATCGAAGCTCCTCTCCGTCAGCTTGCAGCCAATGCAGGTGTCGAAGGCGCTCTGATCGTGGCTGAAGTCAAGAAAGGCAAGGGCAACCACGGTTACAACGTGGCGACCGGCACTTACGAAGACCTCATCAAAGCAGGTGTCGTCGATCCAGCCAAGGTGACCCGCAGCGCTCTCCAGAACGCCGCTTCCATCTCCGGTCTGCTTCTGACCACTGAGTGCCTCATCGCTGATCTTCCAAAAGAAGAAAAAGCAGACGGTGGCCATCAGCACGACCACGGTGGCATGATGTAATTTGAATCAAGAGGCCGCTAGCCGCCTCTCACCACGGCGGACAGTGACATCCCTCACCGTCCGCCATTCGTAAAAGATTTTGTTCTGATCGAACTGGCATTGCTTACCGGGAGCTAGCACTGCCAGAATCCGAACAAAAACCAAACCCCAAACAAACGGGCCGGAGAGCAATCTCCGGCCCGTTTACGTTGAATGCGATGGAGACCGTGGGGTAAAACTCCATTTACACCTTCACCAAGCCACGCCGGATTGCCTCCGCCGTGGCTTGAGCGCGGTCGTTGACCTTCAACTTCATTAAAATGCGGCTAACATGCTGCTTCACGGTGTCCTCGGAAATACCAAGGGTGGCGGCGATTTCCTTGTTGGCATTGCCACGAGTGACGAGCGTGAGGATCTCCAGTTCGCGTGGTGTGATTTCAGGCTCGGCAAGACGATCCTTCAAGCGCTGAGCAATGTCGGCGGGCAAACTACAATCACCTTTGGCCACAGTGCGAATGGCCTGAAGCAGGTCTTCACGCGAAGACGATTTTTGGAGATAGCCAAGGGCTCCGGCTTTGAGTGCAGCCTGAATTTCATCATCTCGGGCAAACGTCGAAAATATGAGCACTCGAGCGTTGGGATGATCCCGCAAGAGAGCAGCGGTGGCCTCGATACCGCTGATGCCTGGAAGCTGGAGATCCATGAGCACGACGTCGGGTTTCTTTTGATCAAAGAGAACCGCCGCGTCTTCTCCACGATCGGTTTCACCGACGACTTTCAGATCGTCCTCCAGCTCGAGTGAGGCAACTAAGCCGCTGCGGACGACGAAATGATCGTCAATGATGAGGAGGGTGATCATGGGGGAATGTCGAATGAGTAAAACCTAATGACCAAGGAATGTCGAAGTCTGAATGACGAAAAACAGGGGAGGCAAGGAGGTTCGACATTCGGCGTTGTGGCTTCCTTCGTTATTCGGATTTCGTCATTTTATATTCGACCGCGACCTCTGACCAACAGCGGAGTTTCATGTCACCTCCAACTGATGAAAAACATCTTCGCTTTCTTGCCTACCTTCCTCCTGCTCACCAGCATGCTTCAAGGCCAGACGATCGTCAGCTTCGGCATTGGCAAAATCACTGGCTCCGTCACGGGGTTGAGTTCGGCGAATCCGAATGTCTCCGGTCTCAGTGCGGGCATCAGCTTTGATCTCACGATCACGGCCTCAAATGCCAGCACCGGGCTGACGGTGGCACCCCACAACGACGGTATCGGCGTTTACAGCCTTACCAATGATTTCGAATTGGAAAATCGCAACAATACCAACGCCGCGGATGATGAGTCGCTCGTTTTCAGTCTGAGCAATGTTACTGGCCTTGCCGTTGGGCAATCGCTGCTAGTTTCCGGCATCGGCGCTCGTTCGGGTAACAACAGCACGACCAAGCAATACGCCATCTACGACGGCACTACCTCTGTCAGCAGCGGCTCGTTCACGGCCACATCCTTTGCGATCTCCGTGCCCAATCTCACCAGTGCGAAGATCACGGCGACGGGACCCACCACTGCCCCCGCCTTGAATTCGCGATTCCTCATCAATCAGCTACTCCTCACCATCACCGGAGGCAGCGGAGGCACTGGCGGTAGCGCCAATGATGCGGCGAAGATCACGCATTCGGGCATTGATGGCAGCAACCATCCGTTCTTCACCTTCGACAGCGTCGCGGGGGAAAGCTACGAGATCCAATGCTCCACCGATCTGCTTTCGTGGACGCCGATGGCCACGCTCTCGGGCACCGGCGGCTCTGTCACCTATTCGGACGAGTTTACCCATGCGCCGAGCGTGCCGAGGAAATTTCACCGTGCCAAGACCGTGCTCACACCGAATGGGAACCTCGCCAACACCACGCTCAGCATCACGCAAACGTGGGATCAGGAGCCGAACGGCTACGCCCGCACCGCCGTTGTCCAGGTGCCCGCAGGTGCCGGGCCGCACCCCGTCATCATCATGCTTCATGGCAATGGCGGGAGTGGGAATGTAGCGTCGTCTTTTATCAATGCGCTGGATACCTACGCTAACACCGCCATCCGTGTCGCTCCCAATGGATACTTTTCCGGTGGAGGACAGAGTTGGAATGTCAAAAACGAAAACTCCAAAGCACCCGATGTCGCCTTCATCCGCGACCTCATCGCACTGCTAAAGACCTACGACAATGTGGATGCGGGCAAGATCTCCATCTTCGGCAACTCCAACGGCTCCGCCTTGACCAACCGCCTGCTGATTGAGCTCGATGGCGCCGCCTTTCAGAATGCAGCCTGTCAGGTCTCCCAAATGCTCGCCGACATGCATCACGACGGTGCCTTTTGGTTCAATGCCACAGGCAGCAATGACTACGACCAAACAATCGTGCCCGCCAAACGCCGACGCATCATCAGCCTCAGCGGAACCTCCGATATAACGGTCCCCTATACCGGCGGGATGCTCAACAGCATTGGCACCTTCATGACCGCCCAAGAGAGCATCTACCGCTTTGCTCAGGCGATGGGTGAAACCGGCCCGCAACTGGCCGATGCCGCTGGCATCCTCCACACTAGCGCGCCACTTTTCGTCAAATACACCTATCGTAGCGGCCAAATCGTCCACTACAAACTCATCGGCGGCACTCACGGTCTCTCCGTCACCGGCAGCAGCACCAACTATGCGACTGAAGGCAAGCAACTCGTCGCCTCCTTCTTGTTGCAGTAGCGCTGCATGTATCCGTTCCGCCCAAACCGACATTTAGCAAAGTTTTAACCCCACCCACATCCAAGATGGAAAAAGTAACTGGCATTGGAGGCTTCTTCTTCCGTGTTAAGAACTCAGACGCTCTCAATGAGTGGTATGAGAAGCATTTGGGCATCCGGCAAGTTGCAGAGAGAGACGAAGATGGATCGTGGTGGCAGGATGCGGGACCGACGGTCTTTGCCTCCGAATCGGCGGCTGATCAGGCAGGCGGGCCAGACTACGCCTGGCGAATCAATTTCCGAGTCCGGGATCTGGATGCGATGGTGGCCCAGCTTCGAGCTGCAGGTGCCGCCGTCGATGTCGATGACACAATCTACCCGAATGGGCGCTTTGCTCATCTGCGTGACCCAGAAGGCAACCGAATCGAACTCTGGGAACCCGCTGGAGCTGACTTGGTGAGACCACCCGATCAGCATTGAAGTGACTCAGCAGGACAAGGCGGAGGCTGACAACTGAGGTGATGACGCGATGACAAACGCTTTCCCCGACCTAAATGCCATGCCCTGCAAAATGGGAGATATTGGCAATAGAATGGGGGCAGCAGAATGTTGAGAAAAGCCATTCTGTTGTCTTCATTCTGTTGCCATAAAAGTGGTGGCATTGCCCTCAAACGCCCGCAGCCTTGACGACCTGCTACAGTCAAGGCTTGATTTGAGGCGTCTTTTCCGTTTTCTTGGGTGGATGAGTTCTCAAGCCACTCCGTCAGTGAGCTTCTTCCCGCTTTCCAATCACAAATCTGTTATTTAAAAAACTGTGGGCAACTCTCAGACCAACTCAACTCGCCACTAGAACAGTTCATGAAGACCGTTCTCGATCGCATCGTTTCAGCTGGCTGCTTCGTATTGCTGGCGGCCTTCGTGGCGGCGATTGTTTGGACGTTCATTGCAGGCTGGAATCAAAGCATCTGGATTGGAGTCACCTTGGGGCTCGGTCTCCTGCTAGAGCAGTATTCGCGCTACAGGCTTCGCCGTGCAGTTCAGGCCATGATTGACTCAGCGTTTGTCTCACGAGGTATTCAGCCACCCGCTTTCACGCAGGCTGGCAGTTACGGCTATCCCGGTTATCGGCTCTCGTTCGATAGCGGAGAGGCTGAGCAGGCTGCAATTAGCAGCGGTGCTTTGTCGGCCTTCAAGACCAGCATTCAGGAGTACCATCGAAACGATGGATTAAAAAGCCGTCCGTTTAACGCTAAGATGGCAGTTCACACAACCTACCCAAACAAGCCACTTTTCTGACTCAGCCATGAGTAGCGCATATCCACAACCAACGACGACCAAAAGGATACAGGCAACAGTTCGCATGTCATCTTCGCGTCCTGCTCGCTGTCGTCTGAACAAAAGTGTTTACTGAAGAACTAAACGCATGAGAGCCCAAGCAGCCAAGAATGATGCCCAAGCACTAGTGGACGAGTTCATTGTCTTCGCAGAGAAGCTATTGAGGGACCACGGTGAATATTATCCATTCGGCGGTCACATGAAGGCTGATGGTAGGATCGTATGGGAGGGCGCATCAGATGGAACCGAGCAACCGCGATCACAGCCACTTATCGAAATCCTGTGAGAGTCTCATAGACAAAGAGCCCTGAAAGGAGAAATCAGAGCCTCCTGTGTTGTGTATGACATCCGCACTGTACCTCCAGCACAGGAAGAGAAGCAGGATGCCATTGCCATTGAGATCGACCACCGAGACGATTATTCAGTAGTCGTGGTCTTCCCTTATACGCTTTCGGCTGACGGCGTTCTGAAAGTTAAAGAGCCTTTCGCAGTATCTCGACAAAATACGACCTTCGCCCCAGACCCTGATGGACTTCTAGCTTCTTCTTGGAAGATCACTTCTGAATCTCTCACTTTAGCCAAATCAGTGGCGGATAAAACCCAACTGGAATAAGACGATTCTATCAACAAAACGGGGTAACCAAGTCATCGAAGGCGGCGCCGAAAAAGCTGTCTGATCAATTTCGCAGAAACTCACCGGCACCGCTATTGCTATGACATTGGGCATTCGGCCTTCCTTCGTCATTTCTCAATCGGCAACTCGACCCACACCGCCGTCCCTTTCCCCTGCTCGCTTTCCCATCTCACCTCTGCGCACACTTTCCGCGCTCGTTCGCGGATGCCGATGCAGCCGAAGTGGCCGGGTTGGCCGTGGGTTTGGGCGGTGGGGTCGAAGCCTTGGCCATTGTCGGTGATGCGGAGAGACAGGAGTGAGGGAGTGGTGGAAAGGTGGAGCTGGATTTGGGTGGGGTGGGCGTGTTTGAGGGCGTTGGTGATGGCCTCTTGGGCGATCATGCGGAGGTGGTGGGTGACGTGCGGCGGGATGGGGCCGATGGGGTGGAGGTCGAGCGTGATGGCGATGCCTTCGGGGGCGCGCTTGGCGAGCAGTTGCAGGGCCTCGGGCAGGTTGGTGGCGTGCGCGGTGTCGTCGCGGAGGTCGGAGACGAGGTTGCGGGCTTCGCTCTGGATGCGGGAGACGAGGTTGCGTGAGGTTCCGAGAAGGTTGCGGGCTTTGTCTTCCAGCGGTCGAGTCAGGGCTGCATCGAGACGGAGGGATAGGCCGGTGAGTTCTTGCTCCAGCGTATCGTGAAACTCGCGGGCGATGCGCTGGCGCTCTTCTAGCGTGGCTTGTTCGACAATCCTGCGTTCGAGCCGGGTGATTTGGCGGCGTTGCTGAGTGATCCAGAACAAGCTGAGCGAAACGATGGCACCGAGGATGCTGATGGTAATGACGAGGCGTTGGGCATCCCAAAACGCTGCTTTGCTGAGGATGCGAATATCCGAGATAGAACGCAGGAGCAGAGAGGCGCGATCTGGCTCGGAACGGAAGCCTTTGTCAGTGCTGGCAGATTCGACGAGGCAGATGCCGGTGAGTGCGCAGGAAGAGCCGAGTTCAAAGTCCGGCGTGTTTGATTGTAGCAAGAAAGCACGGATGGGGGTGCCGCCAGCGGTGAAACGTAGCTCGAAGCCATCGGCAGTGCGTAAAACATCCTGAAGCACGGCGGGCGATGTGAGATGGACGAGATCGGCATCGTGTGAGCCATCTAGGAAATCTTTGAGTGAAACATGGACTGCTTCAGGTGCGTCCGCAGGCTCGGTCTTGAGCAAGAGCGCATCCGCCAATGAGGCGCTAAATCCAGCCATGATGGGAAAGCCGATGATCTCCGCCAGATCACCGGAGCGGAGGGGTTGGGTGGAAGGGAGTGATGGAGTCGTGGAGTGTTGGAGTAGTGGATTGCTGATGAGATGAATGGCGATGGCCGGGGAGAGCGGCGGCTTGGGCGGCTCGTCTTTTTTGACCTCACGCGGCGGCGGCGGCGGGGTGACATCTCGAAGGAAGACGCGACCATCCTCAAACGCGGCCAAAACGGTGCCGCGAATGCGGGCACGGTGTTGTGGCTCATCCGCAGAGCCAAAAGGCAACAGTGCGGCGACGGAGGTGATGGGTAGCGAATCGGCAGCAGGCGGGACATGGATCACGACGACATCACTCCAATCGGTGACACGTAAATAGGGGAACACGAGTTGCCGCCTATCATTGATGCCACCAGCGGCGAGGGCGGTGATGCGCAGGCGGGCATCGATCAGATTGGGCGCAGATGCCAGGGCTGCATCGACTCGGACCTCGATCACACGACTGCCAATGGCCAGTCGGAGTAGGCTGCGGTTTTCATCCAAGGCGGTGAGTGTGCGTCCGAGTCCTTCGATGCTGACTCTTTGGTAATGAAAGCGCCCGGTGGTGAGGTCCTCGTAACCTGCTTTTACCGGCTCTGGTGCTGACCCGTGCCCTAGAATTTGCAGCTCAGTCACATCAATCCCTGGAAGATAGAGCCCAGCCATCGTGAAGCCTTTGACCCGCACTTGATCACCCACAACCAGATCACGGCGGGCAGGTTTAAAATGCAGGTGAGTCCCTGCACTGTTGTCTTGGACAAAAGCCGTGCCGCCACTCTCCACAAAGCCAATGGTGGCCGTGAGATCGACGGGCAGTTTCTCCAAAGACCGCTCATACGGCAGCGTGCGGATGTCGATAGCGCGAGTCAGTACGTTTTGACCCGCAGCCTGAGAGAGCAGCAGGAGAGAAAGAAGTGTGGTGCGCAGAATCACGAATCAGAAACTATCCGGCAGCTTACCCCAGTCACCAGTGTCTTCACCATCACTTTCGGGGAGGCTGGCGATGGGACGGCCATCATGATCACTGACAGTAACGACGCCGCCTTTAGGCGTGGCAACGGCCTGGATGCCCGTACTGCCGGTATTATTGAGATGCAGACCGCCGGCTTCTTCATAGACACCCATGGCCACACGCTGGAAGCCGAGGTCATTATTAATGAGCATGCGACCACCATGATCCGTAGCATCAAGGGTTAGCTGGGCAGTGCCATCGACAGTCGCTAAAACGACCGAGCCCGCAACAGGTCCACCGGAGAGAGAGGCAATGCCTGCGCTCTCGGCGGAGGGACCGTAGGCACAGACGATGCCGCCTTGATCCCCCTCGCCCAGCATGACGATGGGACGATGGTGTTTTTGCACGATGGTGACGGCTTTTTCGGCAGTGACAGCGGTGAGAACTTTTGTATCAGGATCGACGGGGGAAATAATCTCGATGGAGGAAACGTCCGCGCTGGCGATGGCTCGCAGCCCTTCTTCATCGGTCAAACTCTGCAAAGTAAGCGCGGAATGGCTTCCAAAATGGTGTGCTAACATGACTCTCATGTCTCCTTGAGCATCGTGCAGGGTCAGGCTGCTGGCCACGTCTAACGCAGAGATGTCCACGGATTTTTGCCCGCCGATGCCACGTAGGCAGAGGCTACTGCCGAATTCACCTGCGGTCAGGCTAGCCTGGGTGCCAGTGCCAGGGATCTTGTTTTCATGCACACAGATTTCAGCGGCACCAGTCATGGCTAAAATGGAAACGCTGTGATCTTCTTCTGGGCTATGCATGAGCAGCGCAGGGCCGTCTTCCCGTGCCACGAGCGCGATGGCGTCTGATTGTCCGGGGATGCCAGCAGTCAACATGCCGCCGGTTTCATCCGCACGCAGTTTCAGCATGGTGTGGCCATTGCCGTCAGCAAAGATGAGGTTGGTGCTGGGTGCTGCCTGTTTGCCTTCAGCCGTCGGCATTTCCGTGATGCCATGAATCAGCACGGCACGCGCCTGGCCGTCTTCTTGCAGTACAGCGATGGAGCCACCATCCTCCTGCGCACGCATCAGCGCCCCCGGCTTGCCGTTGTCTGAAAGCACAGCGACGCAGCCACAATTGTCGCGAATGAAGAGGTCCGTCCGGGGTTTAAAATCTCGGCCTTTGAGCTGTAAATGAGGATCTCCCGACGACTCGAAGCCCATGTTTACGGCAGGGGCAGACGACTCGGGATAATGCAGGTGGATGTAGCCGCCATCTGTATCCGCACCCATGTGAACTGCGATGTAGCGCTGATCTTCCGCAGGCCTGACCACGAAATCGGTGCATTCTAAATACACACGGCGGATGCCTTCGGGATCGTTTTCGATAGTGACCACCTTTTCCAGTTCATTGAGTCGCCCCTGGACTCGCTTGAGTTCTTCTTGCACAACGATGAGAGCTGTTTGGAGATCCTGAAGTGTCATGCTCATGGGGTTTTTGGGGAAAGAGTTCAGCAAAAGATAAGCGAGCGTTAGCTGTAGGAGCAAGTCTGCATCCATCGTCATTGGCAAAGTCTCTGAGAGAAAATATTTGACCGTTGGTCAAAAAAAGAATAGATAACTATATGCCTGCTGATCTTACAACGCAAACACGCAAGGAACGCGAGTTTCAGGTGCGTGAAGAGTTGATTCTAACTCATGCTCGGCGGCTGCTGATCGAGCGCGGCTTTCAGGCCTGGAACATGGAACAATTGGCTGAAGCAGTGGAGTATTCCAAAGGCACCCTCTACCAGCATTTTACTTCCAAAGAAGATCTCGTATTGGCCGTGGCCACAGATTCCTTGCGTAACCGAGCTGATTGGTTTGAAAAAGCCGCCCGATTTCAAGGCAGCACTCGGGAACGTAGCCGCGCCATCGGATTTGCTTGCTGCGAATTTGCTGAAAAATGCCCCGAGTATTTCCATGTCGAAATGATGCTAAAGTCAGCTTCTTTCTGGGAGAAAGCCTCGGAGGAAAGACGCCAAGCTCACTCGTTCCAGGGAGCTCGTTGCTGGCGGATCTTGAACCACATTGTAGTCGAAGCGATGGCACTCAACGAGATGCCTCGAGATTCATTCACAGCTGAGGAAGCTACCTTTGCCCTCGTCTCCGTTACCGTCGGCAGTCATGTCATGACTCAGGAACCGCAGATCCGAGTCCAGGCAGGAATCACGAATCCAATGCAAGCCGTCCGCATCAATCAGGACATCGTCTGTGATGGTTTAAACTGGAAACCTTTGTTCCGTGACCACGATTATAGCAAGACCGATCAGCGAATCATTGCAGAAGTTTTTCCAGAAGCTGTGAACTGGTATAAAGCCTGATTTTTTACCCTAAAATTGACCAACGGTCATTAATCGACTAAACGCATGAACTTTATCGCCTTTCGCATGTTAGTGTCAGATCGAGCTAAATACTTTGGCCTGATCTTCGCTTTCGCGTTTTCCACCTTCTTGCTGTTGAATCAAATCAGCATTTTCTGTGGGATCATGCAGCGCACCGGCAGTCAGATCTTGGATGTTACCGATGCGGATGTTTGGGTCATGGACCCTTACACAGAGTACTTCGAGCAAACCAAGGCGCTAAAGGACACTGATCTGACTCGTGTGCGTGGCGTAGAAGGAGTGGATTATGCGGTGCGATTGTTTAAAGGGAATCCGATCGCCCGAACGATTGAGGGGAAATTTGCATCGACCTTCACTATCGGCGTGGATGATAGCACGTTGATTGGAGCACCTCGGAAGATGGCCCTTGGGAGGTGGGAGAACCTACGGGAAGCGAACAGCATCATTCTAGATCGAGCAGGCTACGCGTTGCTTTATCCAGGCCAACCTTTGGAGCTTGGGCGTGTGCTTGAACTCAATGATCACAAGGCAAAGCTTGTAGGTATCTCCGAAGCCAGTGCTCCCTTTGTCAGCTTCCCTGTCATCCATGCTCGCTACAGCGAAGCCCTTCATTTCCAAGGCCAACAACGCAACCAGCTCGCCTACGTTCTAGTCCGCGCTAAACCCGGCATCTCACCTGAGACCTTGGCCAGGAGCATCGAAGCCGCCACCGCGCTGAAAGCCCGCACCACCATGGAGTTCGTCTGGGACTGCATCGGTTATTACCTGCGAAATACTGGCATCCCCGTGAACTTCGGCATCACCATTGCCATCGCCCTCGTCGTCGGGCTTGCAGTAGCAGGGCAAACCTTCTTCCTTTTCACCTTAGATAATCTCAAACAGTTCGGTGCACTCAAAGCCATCGGCGTTACCAACTCCCGTCTCGTCGGCATGGTGGTCCTTCAGGCAGCAACCGCTGGCTTCGTCGGCTTTGCCTTCGGTTCAGGCATGGCCGCCCTCTTTTTCGAGGTCATGAGCAAACAAATGGCCACTCGTGGCATCATCCTCACATGGCAGGTGGAAGCCATCGTCGCTGCGCTCATGACCGCCGTCATTCTTTTCGTCAGCGTCATCAGTATCCGTCGTGTCATTGTCCTGGAACCCGCTTCCGTCTTCAGATGAGCACTATCTTTTTTTAAAAAGCGAACATTCGTTCTTTTTATTTTTGACAATCATGGATCAATAGCGAACGTTCGTTCGCTTTATCATCCCTATGCCCAAGGTCACACTCGAACATTTTGCTCAACGCAAGCAGCAGATCCTACAGGACTGCATCGTCTGCTTCTCCCGCAAAGGCTTTCATCAGACCTCCATGCGAGATCTCTGCGAAGCCCTCAACATCAGCGCTGGTGGCCTCTACCGCTACTTCGGCTCCAAGGAGGAAATAATCCACGCCATGGTCAAGGAAGACCACACTCAGTGGCTCAGCGCCTTCTCCACACTCTCACCCGATCTATCCTTCAGAGATTCGCTCGTCGCACTCGCAGCCATGGCTGAGCAGATCTACACTACCAGCCGGGAGATCAACTCTGTCTGGCTTCAGATCCACGCCGAGAGCGCCAGCAACCCCACGGTGCAAAAACTCATCGAGCAGCACTACCGGAGCTTCTCCAAGATGCTAGAGCAGGTGATCAAGCGTGCTCAGGCCCGCCGCGAACTCACCTCGCACTTCTCCGCAGCTGTGCTCGCCAGCTTCATCATCAGCGCCTTCGATGGGCTCATGATGCGTATGGTGGTGGACTCCACCGTCAGCTCCAAGAAGCTCAGCCGCGACTTCGTCAACATCATCACTCAGCTCACCGATAACAGGGAGGACGCAGCATGATCTCCCTCGGCCTTCAGATTCTCCGGTACGACCGCGCCAAGTACATCGCCATGGTCATGGCCATCGCACTTGCCTCATTCCTCATCCAGAATCAAGCCTCCATCCTCGTCGCCTTTCTCGGCATGAGTGGATCACAAATCAAAGACGTCCGAGAAGCGAACCTTTGGATCATGGAACCAGATACCGAGTGCTTTGACCAAGCCAAACCGCTGCGCGACACCGCATTGCAAACCGTCCGTGGCATCCCTGGCATCGACTGGGCCGTCCCTCTGATCAAAGTCGATACCAATGCCCGCACCGATGACGGCAAACTCCGCACCGTAACCCTCCTCGGCGTCGATGGGACCAACCGTATCGGTGAACCACGCATGTGCATCGGTAGCGCCAGCCCCATCTACCTGAAGGGCAATGCCATCGTCGATCCTGGCGGTTGGGAACTCCTGTTTCCCGGCACCAGCTACACCCCTGGCCGCAGCATCCGCATCCACGACCAATGGCTCACCATCACCGGCATCAGCAATGCCTCACCACCCTTCACTGGCTTACCAGTTTTACACGTCTCAGACCGCACGGCCAAGGAGCTAATCCGAGGCGAGACCCGCACGACCACTTTCATCGTTGGCCGCACCAGCCAAGACCCTGATGACCTGTCTAAGTACATTAGCCGCGCCACGAACTGGCGGGCATACAGTCGCGAAGGATTCCAGACGCAAAGCTACACCTTCTACGAGGGGCAGGGCGTCCCCATGATCTTCTACATCACCATCGCCATCGGACTCACTGTCGGTGCAGCCTTCACCGCCCAGACCTTCATCATGTTCATCAAAGAAAACGCCCGCGGTATCACCATGCTCAAAGTCCTCGGCGTCACCCACGGTCAGCTAGCCGTCATGTTAGCAGCACAGGCACTCATGGTCATGCTCCTGGGGCTCTCCCTCGGCACCGGCATCGCTGCTTTTGTCACAGAATCCATCACCAGCATCCCCTTCCTCCGCGGGCTCTACATCCCTTGGCAGGTCGTCGCGCTTTGCTCCGCCTTCATGGCACTCATCTCCGCCGTCACGGCCGCCATCGGCTTCCGACACGTGACCCAACTTCAACCCGTTACTGTTTTCCGCTCATGACATCACCCGATTCAACCGCCGTCTCTTGCCATGGCATCAGAAAATCCTTCGGCACAGGTGACACCAAAATCGATGTCCTTCGCGGCATCCAGTTCGAGGCCCACCGCGGCGAGATGACCTTCCTCGTTGGCCCCAGCGGCTGTGGCAAAACCACCCTTATCTCCGTCATCGCTGGCCTCCTCGATCCATCCGAAGGTAAAGTCTCCATCTTCGGCCAGCAACTCGCCAAAATGACGAGCAGAGACCAAATCCTCTTTCGGCGGAAGAACCTCGGTTTCGTCTTCCAGCAATACAATCTTCTCCCAGCTCTCACCGCCGCAGAAAACGCCGCCGTTCCACTCCTCGCCGCTGGGGTCAATCGCTCCACCGCCGTCAAACGCTCCAAAGAGATCCTCGATCGCCTCGGCATGGCAAGCCGCGCAGACAACTATCCCCGCACCCTCTCCGGCGGCCAACAGCAACGCGTCGCACTCGCCAGAGCACTCGTCCACGAGCCTCGCCTAATCATTTGTGACGAGCCCACCGCCGCCCTCGACCACAAGTCAGGTGAGTCCGTCATGGAACTCCTCGCCACCTCCGCCGTCCACCCTGACCGCGCCGTCGTTGTCGTCACCCATGACAACCGCGTTTTCCATTTCGCCGACCGCATCACCCACATGGAGGACGGCATCATCACTCACACCGAACAAAACCCAAAGCTCCAAGCCGCATGAAAATCCGTGATCTCCTCCTGCCCCTGCTCGCCATTGGCAGCATCGTTTACGCCACGACCAGCATCGTCCGCACCCAACCCAACCGTGAGCTGACCGATCCCCCCAACGCTCCACCACGCCCTAGCTACGCGCACAACGTCGCAGCCGTCGGCCTCATCGAGCCCAGTTCAGAACCCATTAGCATCGGCTCTGCCCGTGCCGGGGTTGTCGATCAAGTCTTCGTCACCGTCGGCGATACTGTAAAAAAGAACCAGCCTCTCCTTAAGCTCCGCACTAGTGAGCTTGAAGCGGAACTCGCCGTCGCCAACGCCGCCATCACCCAGGCCGAAGCCGCCGTCGAAGTCGCCCAGAGCCAAGTCACCATCTCGACAGCTCAAGTCAAGATCGCCAGTGCTGAACTCGCCAACGTGCAACGCCTCCTCGACTTCGCTGAAAGCGTCAAAGACAGCCGTGTCATCTCCGACGAAGAACGCACCCAGCGCAAAATGGCCGTTCTCACCCAACAAGCCAAGTGCCAGTCAGCAGAAGCCTCCGTTGCCTCTGCCATCAGCAGCGTTGCCTCCGCCAAGGCCGCCGTCGTAGCCGCCAAAGCACAACAACGCGTCACTCAGGTAGAGATAGAGCGGTCCACCATTACCGCCCCACTCGATTCCACCGTGCTTCAGCTGCGCGTCCGCCCCGGTGAATACGTCAGCTCCGCCACCTCTTCCAACGCCTGGCTCACCCTTGGGCAAACCCAGACCCTTCACCTCCGCGCTGATGTGGATGAGCATGAAGCCTGGCGCATCAAAAGTCAGGCTGAAGCTACGGCCCATGTCCGTGGCAATGCAGAACTGAAAAGCCAACTGACTTTTGTCCGCTTTGAGCCCATGGTCATTCCGAAAAAATCCCTTACAGGAGATGCCACGGAGCGTGTGGATACTCGGGTGCTTCAGGTGATCTACCGTTTGCAGAATCCCGCTCCCGCCTCTCTCTTCATAGGCCAGCAGATGGATGTCTTCATTGCCGCTGACTCTTCTACGAAATGAGGCTTACCAAGCACCCCAGCTCCCCATGATCACCAAATTTTTCTATCCTCTCTCAGCTCTTGCCTTGACCTCTTGTGTGGTGGGTCCTGACTTTAATCTTCCTGAGATGAAGCTCACCACTCGCTGGAAACAGCAGGCGGATGTCTCAGACTTAGCTCTTCCAGATCAATGGTGGACACTGTTTCGGAACAGCACGCTCAACGGCCTCGTGGATCGAGCGCTTTTATACAATCAGGATCTCGCTAGTGCTGAAGCAAGAGTAGCCACAGCGCGGGCCATGCTCGGCGTGGATCGCGCGGCATGGTTTCCTCAGCTCAGCATGGATAATCGAGCCACGTATGAGCAACTCTCTGCCAACAGTATTGGAGCTAATTTACCCCCCGGTGTGCCACTGCCGCCGCTAGAGCGAGATCGTCATCAAGCTTTCGGAAATCTGAGTTATGAGGTCGATCTCTGGGGTAAGGTGCGCCGCAGTGTGGAAGCCTCCAAAGCCCGTGAATCAGCTTCGGTGGACAATCTCGCCGCACAGCGCCTCGTGGTCGCCGCTGAGGTCTCACGCAGCTTTTTTCAAATCGCCTCGCTGGATGCTCAGGAGGCTATTTTGCAGGAAACCATCGGTTTGCGACAAGAGTCATTGTCCCTCCAGCAATCACGCTTTCAGGGCGGACTGGCCAATGAGATGGACGTGGCCCGATCACGCACCGAGCTGGAATTGGCAAAGAACGACAAGATCAACATCGAGCGCCAACGTGGCAATGCGGAGAACGCTCTGGCCGTGCTTTGTGGCGAGCTTCCGTCTTCGTTTCGCTTGGCTCAAAATCGCCATTTACCGAGTCCGCCTCGCTTGGCCGCCGGGGTCCCGAGCACGTTGCTTCAGCGTCGGCCAGACATCCGTGCGGCTGAACAGGCCATGCGCGAGGCCAATGCCAACGTCGGCGTGGCCAAAGCCAACTTTTATCCAGCCTTCAGCCTCGTCGGCAATGGTGGCTTAGAAAGCGTCGGGGCGGAGGATTTCCTGGAATGGAAAAGCCGCACCGCCAACATCGGCCCACAACTCAGCATCCCTTTGTTTCAAGGCGGTCGCCTGCGTGGAAACATGCGCAGTGCCCAGGCCAAGTATCAAGAAAGCGTGGCAGCCTATCGCCAATCGATCCTGACAGCTCTGGGAGAAGTGGAAAACGCCATGCTAGACGTGAACGCTTATAGTCGTCAGCGTGCTGCGGTGAGTGCTGCGGTGGCGGCTTCGCAAGAGACCAGCAAACTGGCTCGCCTGCGTTATGACAAAGGACTGGCCAGCTACTTTGAGGTGGTGGATGCCGACCGAACAGTACTCACCACACGCCTCCTCCAGGCCCAGCTGGATGGCCAGCGCCTGACCGCCACAGTCCAGATGATTCGAGCTCTGGGCGGCGGCTGGAAATAAAACTCACACACTATTGGCGAGGTGATTCATATAAAAAAGACGGCAGGCTCTGGGAAAAGTATCATGATAGTGACTGACTTTATCATGAACCGATCCTTATTTCTTTTGGTCTCTTTGCTTGGTAGTCTGCTCTCTCCATCCAGAGCAGCTGAGCCTGGATTCCCACACTTTGCGGCTGCGACGGTTCAGCCGCTAGCAACAGATGCAGCGGTGAACGCGGCAAAAAAGGGAGGCAATGCCGTGGATGCAGCCGTGGCAGCAGGTCTGACTTTGGGCGTGGTGGATGGCCATAATTCAGGAATTGGCGGCGGTTGCTTCCTGGTGATTCGGACTGCTGATGGGACAGTGACTGCGATTGATGGTCGGGAGATGGCTCCATCGAAGGCCAGCCGTGATATGTATCTGATTGGCGGCCAGCTGGATCACGAAGCCAGCAAGACGGGGGCTTTGGCATCAGGGATCCCAGGGGCGCTGCGAGCTTATGATTTGGCCATCAAAAAGCATGGCAAATTAAAGCTGGCGGACCTCCTGCTACCGGCTGCGGACATTGCCGAAAAGGGCTTTCCGATTGATGAAGTTTATGCCCGCAAGCTGGCTGCGACGGCGGAAAAGCTAAAGCTATTTCCTGCTTCTCGAGAGATCTTCTTCAAAGCCGATGGCTCGCCTTTGCAAAAAGGTGATTTGCTCATTCAAAAAGATTTGGCCAAGACTTATCGAGCTATTGCAGAGAATGGCATTGCTTGGTTCTATGAGGGTGAATATGCCCAGAAAGTCGATGCGTGGATGCAAGCCAATGGCGGCATTTCAACTGCGGCAGACTTTGCCAATTACAAGGCTATCGAGCGTGAGCCTGTGCACGCAAGTTATCGAGGTTACGACATTGTCGCCATGCCGCCACCTAGCAGTGGTGGCGTTCACGTGGCCCAGATCCTGAGTATCCTAGAGCAGTTCCCCGTGCGACATTTTCGTGCCAGCAGTCGGGTGCATGTGATCACAGAAGCCATGAAATTGGCCTTTGCCGATCGCGCCTATTGGCTGGGAGATCCTGACTTTGTCAAAGTGCCACGAGGCTTGATCGATCCTGCCTATGCCAAAAAATTGGCGGCAAAAATCAGCTTGGATCACATGACACCTGTGCCTGCTCATGGCACACCTCCACGTTGGGAAGGCGACATCTTTGGCAAACACACGACACATCTGAGCACTGCCGATGCAGAAGGTTATTGGGTGGCATTGAATCAGACCATCAATACCGCATTTGGCAGTAAGGTTATTGTTCCTGGAACAGGTGTTTTACTCAATGATGAGATGGATGACTTTGCCGTCCAGCCGGGAGTGCCCAATGCTTTTAAGCTGATCGGAGCAGAGGCCAACAGCATCGCACCAGGCAAGCGCCCACTTTCTAGCATGAGCCCAACCTTGGTGTTTAAAGATGGGAAACCGATATTGACGGTCGGTGCCGCTGGCGGCCCGACGATCATTACGCAAACTTTGTTGCTTATCTCCAATATCATTGATCAGGGCATGGAACCGAATGCCGCGTTGAAAGAGCCACGTTTTCATCAGCAATGGCAGCCTGACGAACTGAAGATTGAAACGACCTTTGATGAAAGCACCCTAAAACGAGTCGAGGCACTCGGACATAAACTGGAAAGATCAGCTGGCTTTGGTGCCTGTCAGTGCGTGATGTGGGACGATCAACGGAAGCTGCTTGTGCCTGCTCATGATCCTCGTATTCCAGGTAAAGCGGATGGCTTTTAATGAAGATCTAGTTGTAGCCCCAAGTTTATTCTTCATCGACCGTCTTCACTGACTGACACCCCATGCTCTACGCCAAATCACTGCTCCCAGTCCTCATCGTCTTTTTTCTGGTGCATTACAGCACGCGGATGCCATCGACCCTAAAGTTAGATCGTTCACGCGGTCTGGCCAGACTGGGCTTTGGTTTAGCCAAACTGAGCCTGCTCATTTTGCCCCTCGAATGGATGATCCATTTATTCCAGCAAGCAGAGCCTGCGGCATTAACGGGAAAGGCTTTTTGGATGGCTGCTTTAGCACAAACAAGTCAGCTTTATCTAGCGATCTCAGGCCTGGCAGATGTTCTAATTGCTGCGTCTATGATCAGGGGGCAGCCTCGTGGTGAACTGTGTGATGCGCCGTATCGACAAGGCAGTTTTCTAGGACTTTGGAAGCATCTTCATCTTGGACTTTTGAAACCCTCAGGGCCGCCTCTAGGGCAGGTCTTGCCGACTGTGGTTCTAATGGGCGGTGTGGCGGTGCTGTGGCATGGAAATTTGAGCTCTGTCTCCGTCTGGTTTCTGATTCAACTGGTGATTCTCTATATCGAAGTTTGGCGCAAAAAAAGTCTCTTCGCTCCATTGCCAACGCCCTTCAGAGTCATCCTCACGATGCTGTTATTTGTGGTGACGAATGTGCTTCTCGTGACACCTGATTTGCTAACAGCGGTGAATGGCTGGCAAATGATGTTCACCATGGAGGCCGGCTCCATTTATGCCGCGATGCTGGAAAAGCGCATGACGAGTGGATGGTTACAAAGCATTCAATTCATCGCACTCCTGACCAGCATTGGCTTACCAAGACTTCCACTGCTCTTGCAGATGGAAATCAAAACATGGCGCATTCTGGGTTTTGCACTGTTGCCACTTTCCCTGCTTTATCCTTTCCGTGATAGTTTAAATGCGCCCGCTGTCATCAGGCAAATCGCGCAATGGCCAGTGACGTGGATCTTTGATGAAGGAAACGCGCAGGTACATCTCGGTTACAATGGGTGGTTCTATCCCATGCATGAACTAGATCACTTGACGCTGCGCCGTGAAAAACCAGGAAAAACAGAGGACCTCGTCAAACAGGCCCATACTTTAAAATCATTGGGTGTCGGCTTGATGGTGATTCCTCTTCCAAGCAAAGTGGCTCTGTATCCGCAGCACTTTTTCCGTGGCGATTACCAGGTGCCACTCATGCCGCCTGGACAGAAGACTAAAATCGATCAACTCACCGCTGCTGGCATTGCTGTCGTTGATCCCGCTCAGGGGCTGTGGGATCGTTTACTGAAAGAGCAGGCTTTTTATCAGAACGACAGTCACTGGACCGACGATACCATGAAGTTCGTGGCGAATATGGCTGCAAAAGAGATCCGCAAACGTTGGCCTGAGCTGCATCAATCTGAGACCCCCTTGATTCAAGCCACCATTCTGGAGCGCATTGAATCAGGTGATTTGGTGAAAAAACTTTTCCCTTTAGGCCAAAAACAGTTCGGGGAAGAAACAGCACAACTCGTTTCCATAGCCGGTCTCGGCAATGATCCGAGTTCTCCCATCGTCGTGTATGGCGATGATCTCATTGAGGTCTTTGAATCTGCGGAAGCAAGCTTTGGAAATGCTTTAGGCCAATCGCAGCAGGCTGGTTTTATCACTCAACTTGCGTCTCTGTTGGGTAGGCCACTTTCTTTGCCTTCAAATCAGCATCCGCTTACGACCAAGAAGCTTGTCATTCACCTTCTCTGGGCGGATGAACTCTGATTTCACTCTGTGGGGCCACTTTGGTCAACGGAGCAACCACATTGATGTTTAAAGGCCGGAAACGCTCGAAGATTCCAGGAGCTAATTCTTTGGCGGTCTCATAACCACGACGCATCATTTCCATCTTTGCGTCAATGTTATCCACATGATGTAGAACCAAGGCTTCTGGTGTCTTTGGCAGGACCGGAGATCCATATTCGTATTGGCCATGATGTGAGGCGATGAGGTGCAGGAGGTGCAAACGCACCAGATCGCTAGCGGGTTCCATCATCGTCCACTCGGCGGCCTCAGGGCGATCATGCATGTCGCGCCAGAGTTTGTTGACCAACTCTAACCCTAAAGTGATGTGGCCGAGCATCTCACCATGAAGCTGATATGGCATGGCAAAACTGTTTTCTGGATAAGAGTTTTCCCAGAGTTTTCCGCAATCATGAAAGAGCACTCCAGCAATGAGGAGATCTTGATTCAGATGTGGATACACGCCAGAAATTGCCACTGCACAGCGCATCATCTGAGCCACGTGCTCGACGAGACCGCCACGCCTTGCGTGGTGATTCTCACGCGCGGCTGCCGTTCTGCGGAATCGCTCTCCATGCTTTTCTAAAAACAGACTGCTCAAACAGCGCAGCCGAGGATCATGAATCGACTCTACAAAGCTGGCGATGTCGGCAAAGTCCACTTGTTGACGACTGGCCAAATCAGGATCGCCACCAAGAACGAGGAGTTTTTCTTCCTCGCTCAAAGACCGCATCTGCGGCTGCCGAGGTTCAATCCCATACTTGCCTGTATCGATCCATTGAGCTGTCAGCTCAATAAAATGGCCTCGCTGCAAAGCACGGGCGTCAGCGAAAAGCGGGTTATTGTCAAACAGACGCCATACCATGGATTCACCGCCATCAGCCAGCTTGATCTCAAGAAAAGGAGCACCACCAGAAGTCTGCTTTTCACTGCGTTGATCAACTTGAACGTGCACCCGATAAGGCTGAGGTGACGGTCCCGCGACCTGTCGAATTTGAGTCAGAGTCAGTAGATCAGGTAGGTCGTGGCTTTCTTCCATGGCTGGAGTGAAGGTTTAAATGTCAAAAGATCAAAGGAGAAACTAGCCGCCTTGAACGGGCGGCATGATGGCGACTTCAGCGCCGTCGGTCAGCGGAGCTTCTCTTTTGACGTAAGTTTGATCGATGGCCACGAGCAGGCTGCTGTCCCAGTCGCGAAGTTTTGGCCAGCGCTCGTAGAGACTGGCGAGAAGATCTTTGACCTGAGCGCCCGGAGTGCATGTCCAGGGTAGCTCTGCGGTGCTAGTGATGTCTTGCAGCACGGAGAAGAAGAGGAGTTGCAGTTTCATGGCTTGAGAATCCCGATGCAGGGCAGATTACGAAAGCGGGCCTGATAGTCCATGCCGTAACCGACAACAAACTCATCGGCAATTTCAAAGCCACAATAGTCAAGCGGACATTCATGGGAGCGAGGGCGCTTTTTATCCAATAAGACGGCTGTGCGCAGAGTAGCAGGTTTTTCTGCCATGAGACGCTCTCTGAGGGCGCTGAGGGTAAGCCCCGTGTCCAAGATATCGTCTAAGAGCAGAATGTCCTGGTTTTCAAAATCTGCGCCAGCTGGCCACTGGATCGCCACTTGGCCTGTGGACTGGGTGCCGCCGTGGTAACTGCTGGCTCCGAGGGTAACGAGCCGAATGGGCAGATCGATTTGGCGTAAAAGATCGGCCACAAAGAAAAGAGCGCCGTCCATGAGAACGACAACGGTGATGACTTTACCTTCATAGTCTCGCTGGATTTGCGCAGCCATGGTGGCCACACGATCATGGATTTCCTCCGCGCTGAGCAGTACGCGGTCGAGGTCGCTCAAAATGCCTGTAAGTGGGGTCATGGGACAAGAATCATGCATCAAGGCGCAAACAAGGGATTGCCGCAATGGCCTGACACGCGTTTCTTCTCCTACTATGATCGATTTTCCGCCAAACACTCTCCGTGACCTCCGCGTCAGTTATGATCTCGATAACCTGACCGAGGACAAAGCGCCAGCTGATCCGCAAGTGCTTTTCCAGGCCTGGTTGGAAGACGCGCTTTCCCACAAGCTACCAGAACCTAATGCGATGACTCTTGGCACGATCGGTCTGGATGGTGCTCCAACGGCGCGGACCGTTCTCCTTAAAGGGTTGGATGATCAAGGCTTTCATTTTTACACGAACTATGAGAGCCGGAAAGGCCAGGAGATCGCTGCCCATCCAGCGGCGAGTGCGGTGTTTCTTTGGACGCAAAGACATCATCAGGTGAGCATTCGTGGGGTCATTGAGAAGCTACCGCCCGCGGAAGCGGAGAGCTACTTTGCGAGTCGCCCGAGAGGCCATCAAATTGGAGCTTGGGTGTCTGAACAAAGTCAGGTGATCCCAGGGCGCGAGTGGCTGGAAGCCCGCCAATTGGAGATGGAGGCACGTTTTGCCGACAAGGAGATCCCATGCCCACCCTTTTGGGGTGGCTATGCATTGAAGCCAACTCAGATCGAGTTTTGGCAGGGGCGGGTCAGTCGCTTGCACGATCGCCTGCGCTACACGCGTGTCGATGGAGTTTGGAAAATCGACCGACTCAGCCCATGAGCAGGTTCAGTCGAGCTTTTTGAGCTGACAAACCACATTGTTTTTCCAGACCGCAGCTATACCGAGCATCAGCAGAGGATACACGGGCACAAAGTAGCGCGGCAGTGATGGCGCTAAGCTGGTGCCACCCAGGTAAAAGGCCGTAAAACCCATGAGGAACCAAACCTCCACAGGCACAGTGCGCCAGCGCCAAAGACCGAGTAACCCCATGATTCCTGCCAACAAAATGAGAGGTCCATTAGCGATGATAAAAGCCACATACCGCAGTTCTTCGACTTGATGAGAACGTGGAAAACCAAAAGCCAAACGTGAAAGATTGCAGAGCCAGTTGTATCCGACTTGCCCAGGATTCGCCCTAAAATTCGCTACAGCCGCTTGTTTAAACAGTGCTTCTCTTTCAAGGGCAGGCTTCTTCAGGGCCGCAGTGAAAAAAGCTGCATGTTTCCCGGCCAGCATTGGGTCTTCCTTGGCGTCTGAGTAGCGAAACCAATGACCATTTTCACCTTCGTTGGTGCTGCACATCCAGTAAAGCAGCTCGCCACTGTTAGTGGACCAGCAAAGGACTTGGCCCGTCTTTTGCCAAGTATGAAACAAGTAAGGCGTGCACAGAAAAAAGGCGCCAGCAAGGATCAATAAAGCGCGGCGGATCTGAACGCGCCATTCACGAATGAGTAGCAAGACTAAACCCATGACAGCGCAGGCGACGATTACATGACCAAAGAACACTCGGGTCAAAGTTAACCAGCCGAGAAATAGGGCTGCAGTGATGATCCAGCGCCAAGTGCCGATGCGCAGGGCATAACAAAAAGACCACATGAAGCCTGTCAGACAGAACATGGTGAGAGGCTCTGTCATGATCGAAAAGCCAATCCACAGTAGAGATGGATGCAGGCCTATGATCCAAGCTCCCGCCGCCGCCCAAGCAGCACTGGCATACTGACGCAGGGTCAACCAAACAAAGCCGGAAGCGCCAGCCATCAACAAGGCATTAAGCAGACGAGCCATAAGCCAACCCTGCGTACTCCAACAAAAAGGCATCAGCACCATCGGGTAACCTGGACCATTGACGAAGTCTGGATCAGCACTATCCACATAGAAACCCTGTGTCAAATTTTTGGCATAAATCAGGTAGCGACCCTCATCCCAGATCAGCGTTTCAGAATGACGCAAAATGGCTAGAACAGCATAGATAAACAGGATGGTTATGGCCGCGATGATACCCGGCAAGTGAGTGCGAAAAGTGGATAAACCTGAACTGGCTGAAGACATCAAGTACTGACGGGGACATTTTTCAGAGTTCCAGCGCAATTTGTCTTTTGGATGATTTGTTGAAAGACGATCTTCTCCGACGATCAATCAAGCCATGAGTCTAACCCTGATTAACAAAGCCTGTCCTGAAACCGCCATCATTCTAGGTTCTGGATTAAGTGGAGTGGTGGATGCCTTCGGTGTCGAAGCGGAGGTCGCGTTTGCCAAAGTTCCAGGCTTGAGCGCATCTACCGTTCCGGGTCATGTCGGTCGCTTTGTTCTTGTCAAGGTCTCAGAAAAGCCTGTGCTCATTGCGCAGGGAAGACGGCATTTGTATGAAGGCCTCAGCGCTTTTGAAGTTACCGCAAGCATTCGTTTCATGCACGATCTCGGTATCCGGCGGGTGGTGCTGACCAATGCTGCTGGGGCGATCAAAGACTCCATGGAGGTGGGTGAACTCATGCTGATCAGCGATCATCTGAATTTACAAGGAACGACACCGCTGCTTGGCAGCGCCCAGTTTCATGACATGAGTGAGGTATACTCAGCAGGCTGGCGCCAGCGCTTTCATCAAGCGGCACAAGATCTACAACTACCCCTGCACGAAGGCGTTTATGCAGCGCTCCTCGGCCCCCAATATGAAACCCCAGCAGAGATCCGAATGCTACGAACCCTGGGCGCAGATGCGGTAGGCATGTCCACTGTGCCCGAGGCGATACAAGCTCGCGCTTTGGGTATGGAGGTCGCCGGAATTTCAATGCTCACCAATTGGGCCGCTGGTTTGAAACCACAGATTCTGGACCATGCCGAGGTGGTCAGCGTGGGAAGACAAGCGTCCTTAGGCCTAGCAGCTCTACTCAAAACGGCGCTCTAATCGGTAAGCCAGCCATTGGGAGTGCTGGTTGGCATTGTTTTGAGGAAGAAGGCTTTGTTGGCAGGGAGTTTCAGGGTATCGCTAACGCTGGTATTGTTAGCGTCGGTTTGTAGCACCCAATTGGCTGAGGCCGCAGATCCACGAAGCCAATAGGTGGTGTAGGCGGTTGCACCAACTTGGCTGTCGCCCGTCCATAGCTGTAGCTGGTCGGCAGTGGTTAGGCGGGTGGAGGGAATGAATCCAACTTCGGTGGTGAGGTCCAATTGCAACGGTGTGGCATCGACAGGACGCGGCAGAGCCAAGAAATTATGCCCCGCTTTTAGGAGGCGGCGGAAGGGATTCAGACGCGCATAACCCGTTAAGGTCATGGATTTTGGCAGGCTGAGAATCTTTGCCATCACTCCCGTTCCTGGAGAAATGATTTGGTTGTCACGAGAGGCCAGTGTGGCATCTCCAGTAAGCACCCATTGTTGTCTTGTAGCGGTTTGATTCAACCAGTACGTTTCCCAGCCCGTGCCATTGTGGAAAAGCACCTGATCGGCTCCGCTGCTGCGCGTGCTGCCTGTCATTGTGGCTTTGGGGAAGATTTGGCCGAGAGTCATATGCGGCCGTACAAAGATACGGGCTCCAATGATATCTTCTGGAAGCGCTGCCTGAGTGGAATTGGCAGAGGTCAGATTCAGGGTGGCGACAGAACCATTGATACTGCTGATTTCGTAGCGGTGACCTGCCTGTGCTCCATCACGCACTTCCAGGTAGTAGCTGGCAGCAGGGTCAATAGAGAGTGCCTCGACAGATGCCATTTGAACTTGATCAGCGGCGGTGCGGGCCGTGACGATGCCTGAAAAGAGCGGTGCATTGAGTAGGCTGACGCCAACCGATTGTGTACCAACGTCAAGATTAAACCGCTGCCAACCCTGAGGTGCGCTGGCGGCTGTAAGCCCGTTGTTGTGAGTCACTCGTAATCGAAGCAAACCACGTTGCACGCTTTGACCGTTTAAGCCAGTGATGCCTGACCAAGTTCGCTGGACTATGCCACCACCTAAATCACTGACCGTTGAGGCAAGCGCAAGTGGCACCCAGTTCACTAAGTCGGATGAAGTTTCCAAGTTGAAGGTCACGTCAGTAACGGAATCTAGGTAAGTCAAATGAGCATCGACACGACCACCAGCCATCGTGGTAAGCCACCAGCCACCATCGTAGGCAACATTGCTTCCGAGGGCGTATTCGATGAGGTCATTCACATCATCCCCATCAAAATCAGTATCAGCTATCTGACTGTAACCGACGCCACCGCCAGTCACGGTGCCTCCACCACTGACAGGAATAGCCGGCATGGAGCCCGCAGTAGTGATGCCGACAATCTGCACGTTATCAAAAGTACCTGCAGCCAGTGTCTGCGGGTCTGTTGCGGTGACTGCCAGACCAACATACAGCGTGGATGGCAAAGCTGTGAAAGTGATCGACTGAATGCTCGTCCAAGTGGTGCCGTTGGAGGAGGCAAACGAAGAAATGACATTGCCGACACGAACCAGACGTAACCAATTATTTGGAGCTGGATTCAGTGATGGGCCGAATTGAAATGCGGCAGCAGCATTTGCAGTCGGACGCCAGACAAGCCCCGTGCCAAAGCCTGAGGCAGCAGGCATGGAGCAGAACATGGCGTGCCGAGAACCGGCGTTAAGATTTTCACGGAACATGACGCCTGCTTTAGCCCAATCACCGGTGTTTGTTAGACCTGTGACTCGGGCGCGGATTTCTCCATCACCAGTCAGTTGTGCTGCTGCAAAATGGAAGCTGTCTTCGGAGAAGAAGATCTCTTCACCTGCTCCACGAACCGTGTACGTGCCGTTGGTGGTATTCAGACTTGTATTACCTGCAACCCCAACAGTACCGATGTCTCGACCTGTCAATGTCACGGCGGCAGGCGGGGTAAAGGCGACCGTTAGCGAGTTGGAGGCCAAGCTAGCGACATTTCCTGCATTCACAGCCGCCGCGGCGGGCAAGGAAACGGTGACATTTCCTGCAAGTGTAGGTGTGATCGTGATGGCATAAGCGTTTCCTGAACCAGTCAGATTTGAGGCATTGCCATTGGTCACATTGAAATCGGAAGGAGCGAGTCCCGTGACCGCTTGTGTGAACCGCGTCTGCACCGTGAAGGCTCCACTTTCGACAGCACTCGAAGAAGAAAGCGTCACAGCTGGCGCAACCGCCGTGAGTGAACCGACGATCTGCACATTGTCAAAAGTCGCCGTGCTCAACTGTGTAGCCGTGGCTGAGGTGACGACCAGACCTACATACAGCGACGAGGACAGATTGGTCAAAGTGGCAGTGCTGATGGTGGTCCAGGCATTGCCATTTGTGGACGAGAAAGCGGTGACCACATTCCCAGCACGAACAAGGCGGACCCAGTTATTGGGAGCCGCATTCACGACTGGTCCGCCAGCATAATTGGAGGCGCCATTGGCTGTCGGACGCCAGACAACACCAAACCCGTTTGCGGCAGTGACTGGTGTGGTAAAGACCGTTGCATGGCGTGAGCCTGCGCTGAGGTTCTCTCGGAACATAACCCCCGCCTTGGCCCAGGGATTGGAATTGGTCTGACTGGTGACACGCGCACGAATTTCGCCATCGCCGGTGAGTTGAGTCAGAGCGTATTGGAATCCATCGGCATTGAAGAAGATCTCCGCACCGGCTCCTTGCAGAGTATAAGTGCCAGTGGTGCTGTTAAAGACGGTGCTGCCAGTTAGCTGAACATTGCCGACATCTTGGCCCGCAAGAGCCACGTTGACAGGAGGTGAGAAGGTCACACTTAAAGTGTTAGAGGCACTGCTGGCCACATTGGCTGTATTCACAACAGCAGCGGCAGGCAAACGAATGGTTACGGCACCAGCGGCTAAAGGCGTAATCGTGACATTGTAGATGGCACCTGAACCTGTGAGATTGGAGGCGGTTCCATTCGTCACGGTAAAGTCAGACAGGGTTAATCCAGTTACCGTTTGAGAAAATTGAGTTCTCACATTGAACGCACCTGCTTCGATAGCTGAGGTGGAAGTCAGTCTCGACGTCGGGGCAATGCCTCCAGTGCTGCCAGTAATCTGCACATTGTCAAAGACGCCTTCGGCTAACAAACTATCGTCTGTTGAGCTCAGAGCCAGTCCGATAAGCACTTGATTAGTCAAACCACTCAAAGTGACCGTTCCAAGCTGAGTCCAGGCGGTTCCGTTGGCTGATGTGAAGCTGGTGAGCACGTTGCCCACTCTGACAAGTCTGACCCAGTTATTAGGAGAAGCATTCACGGCAGATCCACCAACGAAGTCAGAGGCACCATTCAGCGCGGCGCGACTAATCATCGCAAAACCATTGCCCGCTGAGGGCGGTGTGATGCAGGTAAGAGCATGACGTGATCCGGTGGCGCTGGATTCACGGATCATGACGCCTGCTTTGGCCCAAGGATTGGTATTGCTGAGACTGCGCACACGAGCCCTGATTTCGCCATCGCCTGTGAGTGTTGTTAGAGCGTATTGGAAGTCGTCATGATCAAAGAAAATCTCTGCGCCTGATCCGGTCAAGGTGTAGGTCCCAGTAGCTGAGTCAAACGTCGTTGATCCTGCGAGGGAAGGTGCACCAATGTCCTGCCCCACAAGAGCCGATGGATTAACAGGTGCACTGTAGGAGAGATTTAATGTATTTGAGGCTTGGTTGCCCAGACTTGCCGCATCCTGAACCACGTTTGCATCAAGACTGATGGCCACGTTTGCGGTAGGAGTGACGGTGAAAGTGTAACTGCTACCAGAACCATTTAGCGCACTGACACTACCACCGCTGAGACTGATATCACTGAGGACAAATCCAGTCACTGGATGGCTAAAGGTTGCGTTGACATTAAAGGCAGCTGAAACCGGAGCAGCCGCAGTCGTGCTAATCTGCACCGTGACTGGCAGCGGTGCAGTGGCGGGAACATCATCAATCTGTTGAAGATAGGCCACAAGATTATTAAGATCGGCGGTAGGAATCGCCGTGCCTTGATGCGCTAAGACTACGGCTGAAAGCGTGGCGACTGATCCATCATGCAGATACGGACCTGTCGCCCACAGACCACGCAAAGTTGGAACATCAAAGCCTGTGAGTGTTCCATTCAAACGCTTACCGCTGATCGGCTTGATGGTGCCAATATTACGGAAGACATTAAGGGCACTATTTGTGAAGTTGGTGCCGCTATGGCAGCTAGCGCAGTTTTGCTGACGGAAGACTAGCTCTCCTGAAACCGCCGCCGCTGTCAGTGTGCCATCGGTGTTTCGGAAAGGGCTGCGTGATTCAACGGTCAGTGATCTGACATAGGCAGCCAGAGCATCTAGATCTACACTGACACCAGCCTTTGGATCTCCGAGTGGTTGCCTGCGGGTGCCTGTATTGAACTGGGTATCGGTCATCAAACCGGTGCCACCCGCGAGTGTGCGAATTTGTCCTTCAAAGTCATGCACTTCATCAAAGTTACCCGTCCAATGCAGCATCCCATGATTCCCGTGACCACGCAGTGTGATCGTATTTCTCAATCCTTCACCAAAACCAGTTAGATCCCACACCCGCCCATCCTGGCCGCCATCATTGTGACAAGAAGCGCAAGACATGTATTCCTGAAGAGCCACTCGGACATCTAATGCATCATAGAATAACTGTTTTCCTTTTAACACCGTTGCAGTGAGTTTTTCAGTCTGCACGCTGGCCAATGTAGCCACGGTAATGGGCTGCGCATTACCACCTGAAACAATACTTGAAACATTAAAGACGCCGACGCTGCGATCCATGAAGTTGTGGACAAACAGAGTCAGTCCATCTGGCGAGATGGCTAAGCCCTGAGGAGCACGTCCCACATCGAAGCGAGCAATGATCTCTTTATTCCAAGCATCAATCACCGCCACGGCACGACTGCTCTCCAGAGCTACAAAGACATAGCCACCCCAGGGATCATAGATAGCTGCGCTTGGCATGCCTGCATTGTCATAGTCCACCCGACCCGCATAATCTTCCGTCTGGGTGGTCAGATTGATGCGACTGCTGATCGCACGCAGCGTTTGATCATGATTGAGGCCGACGCCATTGCGCGCTGTTCCGCGTTTGATGTTATCTTGTTTAGATGGCACCCAGGCCGAAAGGCCGTCTGGAGACAAAGCTGTTGCACCCAGATAATTGGGGATGCCTCGCGCCGAGTTCTGCGAATCAGAGAGTTCGCTATGTTGGAGAATGATCATCCTCTCAAAGGCCAGCGTGCTACCAGCAACGACAACAACCTCACCACCTCGACCTGTGGTGTCAGGCGTTAGGGTGTTCTCACCTGGCAGTGCTGGTGAGATAAAGCGACTCACGTAAACACGCGTGCCGTCCGCATTGACCGATACATGCCGTGCATGTTGACCCACACTGAGGCTGCTGATTTGGGTTCCGGTGATTGGATTGAGTTTCAGCAATTGTCCGCTGCCCTCAAGTGCTACGAAAGCGGCTGTGCCGACCGGATCAAAGGCGATGCCAAAGGGCCGCGATCCTCTTGGCAAAGTCACAGTGGCAGCAACGGCATAGCTGGTGCCATTGAGAATGCTAATGGTGGAGGATTCCACATTGGTTACCCACGCCCGACCATCCGGTGCGATGGCAATATTACGTGGACCTGTGCCGACCGTGGTTTCGACCAGTTTAGCCCGAGTCACAGCATCAAAGACCGTGACGGTATCGGCATCTTGATTGACCACCCAGATGCGATCGTTACCGGTGGCGAGATCTTCGAAAACAATGTTTGAAGAGACCGTAGGTTTGCGAGTTGTAAGAGGAGCATGAATGACTTGATAAAACGTCACACTGCGGACGATGGCAGAATCGTCTGTAGCATCCAGAGTCACCAGATAACGACCTGGAGCCACATAACTACGAGAAGCCGTAGGGTTAGCACTGTAAGAGGTCGTTGCACTTCCATCACCAAAATTCCAGCGATAACGCGTATTCACGCCACCAGTACTCGTGGCCGTATATGAGACCGCTGTATTGATGGGTCTAGCGGTTGTCAGTGGCTTGCTCAGGACCAAAGTCTGCACGATGGTCCACGTGAAGCCCGCTGTGCTTGGAGAGCCTTTGTTGTCTGTCACGCTGACCACCACGTTAAAAGTTCCGACAGCGCTCGGTGTGCCGTTGATGACGCCGCTCGAGGGTTGAATGGTCATTCCATTCGGCAGACCGGTCGCAGAATAGGAAAGTGTATCCCCATCCACATCGCTGGCTTGAATCGCTAGCGTGATTGCCGTGCCGACGACATGACTGCGAGCTCCAGGATTGGTCACAATAGGAGCACGATTGGGGGACCATGGAGATAAATTGATGCCAGGAATCACTTCGGGACCCGAAGCTCCCGGCGGTTGCCAGCCAATAGCAAGATTATCACCGCCAGCCCCTTCTTTCATCAGCGCTTCGATGTAGTAACGCTGGCCTGCTTGCAGAGTGATGAGTGCGGAGGCCTGCGTGGCAAATTTCGTCCACTGCCGAGAATCTGTCCAATCACCCACTGAGGCAATTTGCCCGGCATTGGCTGGATTATCATTCGTGCTCAACAATAGGCGTCCATTGTCATCACTGGCGATCCAAAAGCGATACTGCCCTGTGACAGCTGCGTGAACCCATCCACGCATTCTCGTGCCATAGTTATCAGCCCAATTCGACGGAGCCTCGAAGCTCGTCGGTTGATCGGACCCACTAGGATTGTTGGGATATGCTGTGTTGTTGGTCAGATCTTGAACCGTCATGCCGCTACCAATGTTCAGCCACCATTCCCGTAAGATCGTGCCTGAGCCCAGCGTGGATGGGACGATTGTCCAAGTGAAGGGAACACTGGTGTTAAAGCCAAGGGACGACTGAACCCTTGCTACGACATTGAAGACAGCTGGTGCCGCGGTCACTGTGCCACTGATGAGTCCCGTCGTCGCATTGATGCTCAATCCTGGAGGCAAACCCGTGGCACTGTAGGTCAGCGTGCCGGTGCCTGCGGCGACGAGCTGGAGCGATGCCGTCTTTGTGCTCGCTGTTGTCTGTGGTCCTGGATTGCCAAGTGTTGGCACATTGGTTGTAGCCACTTGAATGATGCTAGCCACCGAGTAGGCCCCTTGAGCGTTCAGTCCAAAAAGCATCCAGTAGCCAGGGGTCATCACACTGATATTGCTATGGGCGGTGATTTGATAATTACCCGTACTCGGGCTGGTAAACGGCAGTTCGAGGAAACGCAGGTCAGTATTCACTGAATGTGTCTGTGAGGACATCTTGATAAAGGTGAAGCGGGTGATTCCGCTGCTGCCTTGAATGTTGAAAACCTGACCTGGGCCAATGCTGCTTGGGCTATTGCTCAAGGTTGGGCGAGTAGCATTGCTACCATCGGCATTAAATAGCATCGGTGGTGTATAGAGCTGCGCATCACGATGATCAGCAGCGTTTCCAGACAAACCACTGCCACCTGACCACACGCGGCCATCGGGGAGTAGCAGGGCCAACGAGTGATAATTGCGAGGGATAGCCATGTCGGTGACTTCACGCCATTGACCTGTGGTTGGATTCCAGATTTCTGGCGCTAAAATGGATCCCGTGTCATTAAACTTGAGCCCACTGCTATTACCGCCGATGACCATGACTTCACCGTTTGGTAAAATGACGCTGTTGCAAAATTGCCGAACAAATTTCATCGACGATGTCGGCGCAACGACTGGCTGCGATCCGCGAATATCAATGGTGAAGGCCAAGTTGGTGCTTGTTCCCGTGCTACCATCTGACGGATTGGGATTCGTATTGGCTGAACCACCCATCACAAGAATACGGCCTTCGTTATACATCGCAAAAGTGCCTTCCTTTGGGTAGTGCGCTCCTGGCACATTGGCATTGGCAGAGGTCAGGCTGCCATTGCCTATCGTGGTGATCCAATTCATCTCATCTGTCGGACCGCCATGGAATAAACGATTGTCAGGCGCCACCAAAATGAAGGGGTGCCAGCGTGTCAGATACCCTGGTTGAGCCACGACAGAAGCCCAGTTGATATTGCTCAGTCGCCCCCAACCTGCGGCTTCTACCCAACGCTCCGCGGTATTCGTGCCTCCATCGCCAGTAACGGTAAAAACACTGCCATCAGTCAAAGCCACCGTGGTGTTATACCAGCGTGGATCATTCATGTTTGGCATAGCCGACCATTGGTTCGTACGCCAATCAAAGATGCTGCTCAGCCGCGTTGTGTTACGCCCGCCATTGATCACGACACGGCCATCTGGAAGCATCGCTGTTCCACCGCAAAACATGTCATGGCGTGTGTTATTGATCTCGGTGAAGGCACCCGTTGCAGGATTCCAAACAGCCGCAAAGGTGAACTCGACGCCACCAGGGAAAGTGGTTCGTTGATTGGATGAAAAGGTAAGCAGTCTGCCATCTGGGAGCGTGGCTGCTGTAACTGGTAAATGTGGTGTCCAGTTAATCACAGAGCCCCATTGCCCTACCGTGCTGCGGGTCGCCGCTGTCGGCGCAGGGCCTGTCTTGACAATAAACGCAGGGGCAAAGGCCTGGGCTTCAGCAGACAGTACATCACTGATGCCATGGTCATCATTCCCAGCTAGGACGCTGAAGCTAAGAGAGAGCAGTAAAGCTACGGTTTTTTTCATGGTTGTTTTACAAGTTGATCTGATTTGGCAGGCTGGATGAATGCTTCATCTGTGAGTGTTTTGAGAAAGGCAATCAGAGCCTGCTGGTCCTCGGCGCTGAGTTGAATACCAGCCGCGGGATGCTTGGCCAAATTGGGGTCTAGCGTGTCACGTTTTTCCATCGAACCGCTATAGTGGGCCACCACTTCTTCGAGAGTGGAAAAACGTCCGTCATGCATGTAAGGCGCTGTGACGGCAATGTTCCTGAGCGATGGCGTCTTAAACTTGCCGCGATCTGTCACCTGTCCTGTAACCGCCATGCGCCCAAGCTCATCAGGCGTCAATTTCAATCCATTATCGCGATACTGATGATCGGTAAAAAGCGTACCGCCGTGGCAATGAAAACAGTCCGCACCCATCAGGCCGCGTTTGGGATCATGCTCGGTCACAAAGAGCTGCAAGCCTCGCTTTTCCTGCTCACTGAGATCAGCCAGCTTACGCACTGCGCGGTCAAAGCGTGAGTCCTGAGAGATCAGCGTTAACAAATACTGCTCCAAAGCTTTAGCCATCCGCTCTGTAGTGATCTCCTTAGAACCAAAGGCCTTTGCGAATAAACCAAGCATATCAGCATCTGCCTTTATCTTCTCTGCCACACGCTCTAGCGTTTCATTCATCTCATGTGCGTCCTGAATTGGCATCAGCACCTGTTCCCGCAATGTCTTAGCGCGGCCATCCCAGAAGAAGCCCTGAGCCCACGCTAGATTAAAGAGCGGCATCGCCTGGCGCTTACCCACCTGCCCTTCAGCTCCTAGACTGAAGCGCCGAAGATCACTGAAGGCATGACTTTGATCATGGCAACTAGTGCAGGATTGTGTGTTATTGACACTGAGCCGCTTGTCATGAAATAAGATCTCTCCCAGTTCCACACCTTCACGCGTCAGTGGGTTATCTGGAGGTAGAGACACTTTGGGAAAGCGCTCCGTAATGGCTAGTGGATAAGCCTTTGTGGCCGCTGGCAGCGGTGTCTTTTGTGCTGTTGCCGCCGACGGTTGAAATAGATCATGACTGACTTTCACCACCTGAAAGGCCTTCTCGATGTTGGCACGC
This sequence comes from Verrucomicrobiaceae bacterium, assembly GCA_027489965.1. Lineage (GTDB taxonomy): Bacteria > Verrucomicrobiota > Verrucomicrobiia > Verrucomicrobiales > Verrucomicrobiaceae > Prosthecobacter. Next base: position 264,470 of record JAIXZA010000162.1, on the reverse strand, counting down.
AGCTTCGTGGCTAGTGGATCACCGACACGGCTATGCGTGCTCGTTCCATCTTTCTCAAAGTCCACTCCATTTAGCAAGCGGGCTGCATTTAAAGTGAGATGGATCGTCAGCGGACCACCACCTCTAAAGGACACGGGCAACTCCACCAGGGCCACATTGGGATCATTGGCGACATGAAAAGAAAAAGCCTGCTGCTTCGGTGCATAGCCTTCTAGAGCCATGAAGACATACCCCCCCTGCCAACCCCAATGCAGTCCACAGACTTGCGGATTCAGCGCGTGTCCTACGGGCCAGATCGCTGGATCTGCCACATTGATTTCTGGTGGCACTCCCACTTTGAAACGAATGGCCGTAAATGACTCCGCAGGCAGTCCGTCTGCTTCGGTACGCAACTGGCCTTTTTCCAAACTGAAAAAGGCAAACCAGTCTCTCGATTCTACCCAGGCTCCATCGGCTTTTTTCAGTGCCAACTTTGACAAGAGGTAATCTAACCGACTCAATCGAATACTCTCACGACCCTCTGCCGCGCCAGTTACTTTTAGCGGGAAGCCGTCCCAGATGGGCTCGATCTCTAAGCGCATCATCGGCACGGCTGCATCAATGCCACAAACACCCACCACCAGAGCCAAAAAGCTCAGGAAGTTCATTCTCAGGTCACTTGATCTATGAATGGGCATTTTAATTATAGAAAATGCAATTTAAAATCTAATTACCATAATATCAACAAGCTAAATCTTAATTTCGAGACATCAGTCAATTTTTCATATCAATATTGAGAAGGGGTAAATGGTTTCCTCCTTTGGCGGTATCACGAATGATCCGATGGCTCTGTTGATGGCACCGGCTGTTTCCGCGTATGACACTCAATTAAATTGATGCCATCTAGCCTTTGCGCTTCCCCAGCATTCGCGCCATATCTCACCACCATGCTCGACATCACTGGAAAAAAAATCGCGTTGCTCAAAGGCGGTCCTGGCAACGAACGCCACGTCTCCATCAAAACGGCTGAAAGCGTCGCTGAAGCACTGCGCACCGTAGGTGCAGATGTCGTCGAGGTCGATGTCACCGGACCCGAGTTCGACCTGCCTGAGGATGTCTTCATCGCGATGAATCTCATTCACGGCACCTTTGGTGAAGATGGCGAGATCCAAGCCATCCTGGAAGCACGCGGCATCCGCTACACAGGCGCTGGCGTCATCACCAGCCGCATCGCTTTTGATAAAGCGCTAAGCAAAGAAAAATTCATCGCCGCAGGTGTTCCCACACCCCGTTCACAAATCTACAAACTCGACGGCAGCGAGCCTTTGGCCATTTCAATTCCTCTTGTCTCCAAACCCCCTCGTGAAGGATCCAGCGTCGGCGTCAACATCTGCCGTACAGAAGAAGAATGGCAGAAAGCCATCGAACTGGCCAAAAAATACGGCACGGAGACCTTGGTCGAAGAATTCATCGAAGGCAAAGAACTCACCGTCGGTATTCTCGGAGATCAAGTTTTGCCCGTCATCCACATTGAGCCAGTGGATGGCTTCTACGACATGAACAACAAATACCCGTGGATGAATGGCACTGGTAAAACGCTCTATCATTGCCCGGCGGAACTCGATGCTGAAACCACCCAGAGAGTCCAAGCCGCCGCCATGGCTGCTTTCAAGAGCTGCGGCACGGAAGTCTATGGTCGCGTTGATGTCATGCTTCGCGCGGATGGCTCACCCTATGTCTTGGAGATCAACACCATCCCCGGCATGACCAGCAGCAGTCTCCTCCCCAAAGCCGCCAGAGCCCTCGGCATCGAGTTCCCCGAACTCTGCGTCCGCATCATCGAGCTGTCATTGGCAGCGCGTGGTTGAGTCAGGTCTGAAATTTTTGATGGTGGTATTTGACCTTTTTTGGCTGCGTAAGCTGTCTTGGCAAATACGTAACCCGATGAAAGCTGGCAATCTTTGGTTGCCCCGCCATTTTGATAATCCCCCCATGCGATCCTTTGCGCTCTGTCTTCTTATATCGACCTTGGCCTCTGCGGCTGAGGTCAATCTTCATCGCTGGTCTGGCGCCTTAAATGTGCCTGATCCGGTTGCCTGCACCGTTGATGAAAAGGGTCGCGTTTACGTGTCGGCGACCACTCGGCGCAAGGTAGCCGATCTAGACATTCGCGAGCATCCCATGTGGATCGCAGATGATGTGGGTTTGACGAGTGTGGAAGAGAAGCAGGCGTTTCTGAAACGCGAGTTAGCTCCGGGTAAGCTGCGTCTGCCTCGTGGCGGACTGAAGGACCATAACAAAGACGGCTCGATCGACTGGAAAGACCTCACCGTGCACAGCGAGCGCATCTACCAGCTCCGCGACACGGATGGCGATGGCACCGCAGACAAGATGACCGTCTTCGCGGAAGGTTTTAACACTGAAGTCACCGGCATCGCGGCGGGCATTCTGTATCATGACGGCTGGGTCTATGCCACCATCGCGCCGGATCTCTGGAGGCTCAAAGACACGGACGATGACGGCGTCGCCGATGTGCGCGAAGTCGTCGCGCATGGCTTCGGAATGCACATCGCCTATGCCGGGCATGACATGCACGGCCCGCGCCTCGGGCTCGATGGCCGCATCTATTGGAGCATTGGCGACAAAGGCGTGAATGTGACGAGCAAGGAAGGCAAACATTGGTTTTACCCGCACGAAGGCGCCGTGATGCGCATCGAGCCCGACGGCAGCGGCTTCGAAGTCTTTGCCCACGGCCTGCGCAACATCCAGGAGATCGCCTTTGATGACTTCGGCAACATGTTCGGCGTGGACAATGATGCCGACATGCCCGGCGAAAAGGAGCGCTTCGTTTTCATCACCGAGCAGAGCGACTCCGGCTGGCGCTGCTCCCACCAATACATGAAGGAACAAAGCCGCTGGATGCGCGAAGGCATCTGGCAGGCTCCCGTAGGCGCAGACGCCATTCTGCGGGCGAAGGCTCCAGACCGCATTCTGGCGAATGCGCCTACCCCGCTCTTCATTACCCCACCGCTCGCGAACTACTCGAACGGCCCCGCTGGCTTCGCTCACGAGCCTGGCACCGCACTCGGACCTCGTCTGCACGGCCATTTCATTCTCGATCAATTCCCCTCCGGGAAGATGGAAGCCTTCACCATCACGCCGAAAGGCAGCGCCTTTGAAATGAGCCGGCCACGCGTCATCAATGCTGGCATCATGGGCATCGGTCTCAGCTTCGGCCCTGATGGTGCGCTCTACATGGCAGACTGGGTGGGCGGTTATCCGCTGGATGAAAAAGGTGCCATCTGGCGTGTCGATGAAGAGACGAAGAACCCCGCTCGTGCCGAGACGCAAAAGCTCCTCAGTGTCGGCTTCAAAAAGACTGAGCCCGATGCACTGCAAATCCTGCTCGCCCATGCCGATCAGCGCGTGCGTCTCGCTGCGCAGCTCGAACTCGCTTCCCGCAAAGCATGGACCGTCTTCACCGAAGTTCTCGACGATGGCAAAGCCCCACGGCTCGCCAAACTCCACGCCATCTGGGGCCTCGGCATCGGCCTGCGTCATGGGCAAACCGATGACTCACAGCTTCAGTCGCACCTCGCAGACACCGATCCTGAAGTCCAAACGCAACTCCTCAAAGTGCTCGGCGATGCTCCCGCAAAAGCCAGCGAGGCCAGCCGCAAAGCCATCACCAGTCTCATTGCATCGAAGAACATACGCGTCCGCTTCTACGCAGCCATCGCCGCTGGCAAACTCCAGCTCGCAGGTGCTGAAGACGCTCTTTGGGCCATGGCCGCTCAGGATGCAGGCGATGCCTGGCTGCGTCATGCTGTCGTCACGGGTTTGGCTGGTTCTTTGAAAGCCGAAGCACTCGCCAAACGCCTTTCAGACAGCACGCGGAACATCCGTCTCGCCGCCGTGCTCGCGCTGGCACGTCAGCATTCTCCACTCATCCAGCCCGCGCTCGCGGATACCGACAGCGCCATTGTCGATGAAGCCGCGCGTGCCATCCACGACGACATCGGCATCCCCGAAGCTCTTCCGGCGCTCGCTGCTTTGCTCGATGGCAAAGCCACCTCCGAAGTCACCACGCGACGAGCCATCAATGCCAATCTCCGCCTTGGTAAAATCGAAAACACTCAACGCCTGCTCAAAGCCGCGCTCGCAGGTTCAAGTGAAGCCTTCACCGCCCTGCTCGCCTACAGCGAACCACCGCGACTTGACCTCGTGGACGGCGTCGCCCGCAAATACGAATCGCGTGATGCCGCAGCCATCGCCGCCGTCGTTCAGCCGCGTGTTGCCGACCTTCTCGCGCTCACCGATCCCGATCAAAAAGCCGCCGGAATCGAACTCATGGTGAAACTCGCGCTCCAGGTCGATGCTCCGGCTTTGCGCAGCATCATCGCCGATGCCAAAGCCAAGCCCAGTCAGCGAGTCGGAGCCCTCCGCCTCATGGCCGCGCAGCACGCCAGCGATGCCGCCTTTGCCCAAACACTCACACTCACCGCGGCTAAAACCTCGCCCGCCGAGCTGCGCATGGAGTCGCTCGTGCAGACCTTTGCTCACCAAAAAGACCGCGCCGTCACCGAAGCCTCACGCGTCTTGGAGCAGGGCAGTTTAAAGGAGAAACAAGCCGCCATGAAGCTGCTCGCCAGCTCCGACACCAAGACTTCTGCCACCCTGATGGATACCTGGCTTCAGCGTCTTGCTATCGGCAAGGTAGAGCCCAGCCTGAAGCTCGATGTCCTCGAAGCCTCCGCCGCTTTCCCCGCACTCGCCGAGCGACTCGCCACCTACCAGCAAAGCCGCACCACCGCCCCGCGCGATGATTTGATCGAAGGCGGCGATGCCACCAACGGCAAGGAAATCGTCACCAATCATCTTGGTGCCAACTGCCTCGCCTGCCACACTGTCGAAGCCAAAGAAGGCAGCCAAGTCGGCCCCATTTTAAAGACCATCGGCGGCCAACGCACCAAGGCCGAGTTGCTGGAGTCACTCGTGAATCCCGTGGCGAAGATTGTCCCTGGCTACGGCCTCGTCTCTATCACGATGAAGGACGGCAGTAACCACGCCGGAGCCCTTTTCAAAGAAGACAAAACCGCCGTTACTCTCCGCCTCGCCGACAGCACGGAGAAGAAACTCCCCCGCGCCCAAATCACCATGCAGACCCCACCCGTCTCCATGATGCCCCCCATGCTCGGCATCCTCACCCCGCGCGAGGTTCGGGACGTTGTCGCCTACCTCAGCAGCCTGAAGCCCTCGAAGAGCAAGACGGTGAAGAAGGATTAGCATTGAGTCAGCTTCTAAACGATGACCGAGAGCTTGCTGACTCCTTTGCTCAGCTTCAGGCAGACGAGGGTTTTGTTCTGCTCTCGGCACCAGGAGTCAGGCTTCAGTTGCAGACGAGTGGCGACTTCGTCCAGCGGGCGCCCGCTCAGTGTAGGACGACCTGTGCTGAAGGGTAACTCGACCGTGAACTCCTCGCAGGAGAACGGTGCTTTGAACGAGACCTCTGGCTTGTCGGCGTTCACTTCGATCCGCGTGAGTTCTTTCGCGGCCCAGTAACGCGAAATTTCGCTCAGCTTCATCCAATGCAGATGATCAAAGGTGGCGTGCAACCGCTTCACCACCTCACGAAAGATCTCAAAGCCGATCTCCAGTCCGTTCCAATAAATACCCGTCCAATGGCAAACGATGATGGCAGGCTCACCACGCTGGATGACCTCCACCATGCGCCCGCGCTTCCCATCTTCAGTGATGAAGGCATCTGCTCCCTTGGGGGTCACGCAGTCCCAGCCTCCAGTCCAGTCCCCCGTGCAGCCGAGCACATGCACGACGCAGCGTGGATCATCGCTGTCCAAGCCGGACACGTTTTGCACCAGGGGAGCCACGCTTTGATCGCCACTGGCATGGAGATCCCGGAAGTAATGCGGGATCTCCGTCTGAAACACGCTGCGGCAGGATTCAAATGTGGCCTGCGCAAGCTGCGGGCGTGCATCACTTCCGAAGCCACCAGGTGTCGTCAGGCCCTCACAGGGCAGACCAATGTTTTTCAGGATGGTGAGCCCGTAGCTCATGTAATCAGCGATCTCATCCACACTGCGGCCGCCGCACCATTTCCAGTTCTCCATGTAGCGCGGACTGATCTCGGTGAAGGGATGTCCCGTTTTCGTGTCGATGATGCGGGTGTGGGTGACCATCTCCGGGTGGATGTCCCAGTTCGGCATGATGCGCTCACGCACGAGTTTGATGCTGTCCGCCAACTCTCGCTGCGTCCAGCCGGGGATCTCACGATCGAGTCGCCCCACGCAGGCGGGATAGGGCACGACGCTGTACTTGCCCTTCACCCCGTTCTCTTCAGCCCAGTCGCCAAACTTGCGCACAAAGCTGTCCGGGATCTCGACTGGCCAGCTTTTCCAGGGGTAATGATCATACTTGCCCGGATTCGCCGCCGCGAACTGAGGGATGGCAAATTTGTTCAGGTTCACCAAGCAGGTGGAGTCGTCGATGATGATGCTCACGGGCACCCGGGTGCGTGGGTTCAGCACCTTCACTTGAGCATCCTGGTGCGGTCGCTCGCCCGGCACTTGGCCCAGCAGCGGTGCACTGAGCGCGAGGGTAGAGGCTTCGAGAAATCGGCGGCGGCTGAGGTTCATGAGGGTGGCTGATTTGGAAGGTTAGGCTTTGCGGCCGAGGATACGATCCATCGAGTCAGAAGTCTGCCAGATCAGCGCCTCAGGGTAATGCGTGTAGGGATGGAAATATTCAAAAGTCAGGAAGCCCTTGTAACCCACGTCCGCCAGCGCATCCGTCACCGCCGGCCAGTTCGTGGTGCCATCCAGCAGCGGGCGGAAGGTCTCCAGAGAGAAGTCGGTGCCCTTCTTGGTGAACTCCTTGAGATGGACGTTCTTGGTGCGTTGGCCGAGCACTTTGGCCCAATGTTCCGGGAACTGGAACATGGAGATGTTTCCCGTATCGAAGTGCACGCGGACATGTTCGCTGTGGAAGCTGTCCACAAAGCTGTTCATCTCCATCGGTGTCATGAGGTAGCCATTGAAAAAGATGTTCTCGATGTTGAGGCAGACCTTCAGTTTCTCCGCCTGTTTGGCGAGCTGCCCCACGGCTTCACGAGCGCGTTGATCGCAGACATCGTTCGCGACCGGTTCATGATCATCACGCCAAGGGATGTGGACTGCCCCTGGCACGACGAGCACATTTTCCACACCGAGGTCATGCGCACATTGGGCGATTTTGCCAGCCAGCTCCATCCCCTGGGCCCGCTTGGCAGGATCATTGCTGGTCAGTGGGTAGGGCCAAAAGAGGAATGAGCACAAGCCACTGATTTGAATGCCGATGTCGTCAGCCATCTTGCGGATGGCCTTGTAATCCTGAGTGCCATGCTTCGGCGACAAATCATTGTCCAGATCGTAATTCAGCTCAATCCCGTCAAAGCCTGCGTCTTTGGCAAGCTGCATGCATTCACGTAAAGTCATGCGTTGAGGGTATGGGAAGGCCCAAAGGTTGATCGACTTCAGCATGTCGTATCGTTTCACGGCACCTCGGCGTGGGTCCGGCGTGGCTGCTTGCGCATGGGCTGTGGGCTCAAAAGCGGCAGCGGATAGGCCGAGTGTCGCCAACGTGGCCTTCACGGCATCGCGACGAGACAGGCCACCAGTCTCAGAACAAGAATTCAAGGGATTCATAAGGCAATAAATAGGTGAGTCAGTGTTACGTCGAGCAAGGTCTCGATCATGTCGGAGAGCGAAAAAAAATAGCTGATGCGTCTCCATGAGGCCCCCACGCTCGGCATCCTCACCCTGCGGGAGGTGCGGAATGTCGTCGCCTACCTCAGCAGCCTGAAGCCGTGCAAGGGTAATGCGGTGAAGATGGACGAGAATTTAGGCATCCGCAAAAGTGTCCGTTTCCTTCTCGCGCCCCGCTGGGGCGCAGGCATCAGAAGTCTGAGGTCTGACTATCCCGGGGTTCTCGGTCGCTACGCTCCCTTCACCCCGGGCTACTATCCTTTGTGCCTCCGGCACGACTTCACGGAGATGTGGGCTTATCGTTGAGGAGGTGGATGCAACAGTGGAGCTTCTCTGCAAACCCGTCGTCTATTCCATATTCGCTGAACTTCTTCATGGCCCAATGAAATGGTGGAATGACGCTGCCCGATTCGGGGTCGTAAAGACTGCTCTCCCAATAAGGCCAGTCCCAAAGCCATTCCAACCGGGGCAGCATTCCCTGAAGAACGAAACCAAGCACTGCTCCAAACTGGCAGACTGAAACAACAACATCGTTGGCAAAATCCTCGGGATCAGATTTTTGAATCAAGTCAGCAACAGCTTCGCTGGTGTAGTGATCATCGAATGATTGAATCCAGGTTTCATTCGCTGGTTCAGAAAGGGGCAAAATGTCGGCCAGTCACTCTTCGCGCTGCTAAACATTCGCAATACACGGCGCTCAGCTTCATCTCGATACTCATCGTTTAGAGCGCATATTTCACTCACTGACACTCCAGGTTTGTAGAGTTTCATGATGTCGGGGCGGGTGAATTTAAATCGCTTCCGATCTCGATCATCATCGGTGTACCACCGATCAAAGAACGTGGTGTAGAAATCATCGATTTCAGGCAGTGAACTCATTTTCAATGAACCTTCGGAAGACTTGACCGTGTCAGCAGATTTCACGACTTCATCGCGAAGAAAAAACTCAAACTAAGCCCCTTCAAGCAGATTCTCCGTCCGCTCTTCCACCACCCCCAAATCCCCGCCCGCATCCGGGTGGATCTGGTGATCTCCTGACTTGGCGTCTTTGGTGGTGTGGATGAAGCCGCGCTCGGTGGCGGCTAGGACGAGGGCGGCGAAGGAACGGAAGCCGTGGTAGCGCTCGCTGAACTGAGGTTGGCGGCGTTTGATGGTCTGCTTCACGGCGGAGGCCCAGATGGGTTGGTTGCCGCCGCGCTCGTTCATCATCGCGTCCACGGTTTCCATGAACAGCTCGATGGCATCGTCGGGGTCGCCGGCGGATTTGGAGGCTGAGGCGTCTCCGGTGGGTTGAGCCAGTGCGCTGCCGTTTGCTTTGGGCGGCTGTGCTGCGTTGGTTTCCTTGGGCTTCGCAGGCTGTTTGGCCGCGGCGGGCTTCGGTGCTGGGCGGCGACGCTGCTGCTCGCGGACGAGGTCGTCGTAGAAGATGAATTCGTCGCAGTTGCTGATGAAGATGTCGCCGGTGGAGTTCTTCACGCCGACTCCGATGACGGTCTTGTTGTTTTCCCGCAACTTGCTGACGAGCGGGGAGAAGTCCGAGTCACCGCTGACGATGACGAAGGTATCGACGTGGGACTTCGTGTAGCAGAGGTCGAGCGCATCGACGACCATGCGGATGTCGGCGCTGTTTTTGCCGCCCTGGCGCACGTGCGGGATCTCGATCATCTCAAAGGCGGCCTCGTGCATGGCGCGCTTGTGTTCCTTGTAGCGCTCCCAGTCGCAGTAGGCCTTTTTCACGACAATGCTGCCTTTGACGAGCAGGCGCTCCAGCACCTTGCCCATGTCGAACTTGTCATACTTCGCCTCGCGCACCCCGATAGCGAGGTTTTCGAAGTCACAAAAAATGGCCATCGTGTGGTCGCGGTCTGGATTGCGCATGGCCGCAGAGTCAGGGCAGGTCAGCCAAAGGTCAAGTGACGTGAACCTGCGTGCCGTGAGAACGATCCATGCATTTAAAAGCGCTTCGAAAGCTCCCGCTTCAGTTCCTCGATCACCTTCTCTAGCACAGGCCTCGCGCGAAGAGTGGCTTCACGCCAAGCCAGAGTCAGCGAGCGTTCATAGCGCAGCGCTTTCACCAAGGGGCGTTGGGTCACGGCAGCATTAGAGGCAAAAGCTGAACCCAAGGCAAACTCGGGAAGAAATCCCGCATACTTGCCCGTTTGGATCGCCATCGCCACCTGGGTGTAAGACGAGCACTCCAGAGCACATTGAATCTCTGTTCCGCTTTGCCGCGCTGCCTCTTCTAGGAACTGTCGGAAGTGCCCACGCCCCTCAAGCAGAGCCCATGGAAGGCGTCCCAGATCCTCCATGCCCAGCTCAGCCGAAGAACGAGAAAGTTTCTTGGGAACAAACGGCGCATAAGCATAGCGCCATTGACCTGTTGTGGAAAGACTCGGCACCGCCTTACCCGCGCGGATCAGTGCTACATCCAACTCACCACGTTGGAGAGATTCCACCAGTCGCGCACTGTCCAGATTTTTGAACGCAAAAACCACACCACCCATACCATCCTTTACCGTCTCGCACGCCGGGAACAACAACCACTGGATCAGCGCCTCACCGCCACCCAACACGACTCTCTGCGCCTCATTGCCAGAACGCTTTTGGAGATCATCCACGCTCTGAAAAAACTGCCGCGCCGCCTGTGCTAACTCCTGCCCCTGCAGCGTCAGTCGAAAGGGCCGACTCTGCCGAGCCAAAAGTGCGATCCCAAACACCGCTTCCAGCTCCGCGATCTGCCTGCTAAGCTGACTTTGCCGATTCGCATCCCCCTTCGAAGCCTGCCCAATGCTCCCCGCCTCCGCCACCTCACAAAGCGAGGCAAGACGTTCGAGGGAAAAACCGGATTGATTGGCGAGATGTTTGAACATGACTATGCAGTCATGTTACATGGAATCGTCCTGCTGGCAAATAGGCGGATTTTCGAGCATACATTGCTGTTCACCAACAAAGCTTTAATTCTCTATTCGTTGGAATCTTCCACTAATATGAGAATTCGGGTTGCTGCCAACAGTGCAGCCGCCGATTAAAGATAACTGTTCATGATTCGTCACATCACACTCGCCAACTTCAAGGCTTTCGGCAGCGCCCAGCAGGTGCCTTTGCGACCGCTAACTTTGATTTTTGGACCCAACAGCGGCGGTAAGTCCAGTGTCCTGCACAGTCTAAAGTGGGCGAAGCATGCTGTGAAAACAAAGTCACTCGCGTTTGAATCGCGTGGTGGCTCGGACGATACCCCTGATTTTGGAGGCTTTACAGGTGCCGTATTCGGCAAAGACCGAAAACGGAAAATTCATTTTGGGCTACAATTGCCATCGGAGCACGCCCCTGACTATCGCGTTAGCTTCGAAGTGGGTCTGTGGACTCGCGAGCAGAAACAGCGAGTCAGATCAAAGCCTGAGCCTCACAATGAGATCAAGGGCTGGCTCGCCGCCAAGAAGGAATTCATTGATGCCGAGGATGAAGCATCAAGGCGAACTATGAATGCGCGTTGGGTTGTAGATGACAAAGGACACGCTGTGCTTGACGAGAAAGGTGACCTTATCGAGCGGGAGTTTTTCGGAGATGATTTTTCCAGTATGCAAGAGTTCCACGATTGCATCGTCCAAGAATGGGATCTGCGTTTGACAGCTTTGTGGCAGAAATGGCATAACGAGAACGCTAAGCTGGGTATTAGGGACAAGGTGGATCGCCATTTCGAGCGACTCAATAATTATCAAGAGTGGCTTGAGAATGAGGATAATGATCCCAGCGTCTTTAGCTTTGAGATCGCCATAGGTGAGAAAGTTCTGCTTAAGGCCGAAAGAAGGACCTTTGAGGGATGCCTGCATTTGACGAAAGTGAGTAGAGAACTTCCGGGTGTCCTACAATACATTAACGAAGATGTCGTTATAGAGCCTTGGATGGATGCACCTTGGGTGGTTACTCATCCCGCACAGGTATTGAGTCTCGAAGACTTCTGGTCTGATGAAGTTTGGTCTGATGAAGAGTTGAATGATGGTATTGGAATTGAATTTCAAGGTTTAATTCCCAGGTTGGCTAACAGTTCCACATTTTCGGAGCCATGCGACCAAGGCATTGAGAGCCGTGAAACTCTTGAATCACTGGATCAGCTGATTCGAGATTGCCGTCGGCGGCTTGAGGGGTCGATCGCTAAAATTAACTACTTGGGGCCATTGCGTGATCTACCTCCAAGATCGCTCTTGATGTTAGGAAAAGATGAAAGGTTGGGGGCAGTAGCAGATGCTTGGTTGCGGCTTCGTGATGACCCCGCACTAATGAACGAGGTGAACCAATGGATTGGGAAAGGCCGTCTTGATTTGGGCTATCGTTACGAATCGCAAGTCTATGCGGAGCTTTCCTCTATCTTTGAGTCTGTCGTCGGCGAGCCTGGAATCAGCTCGGAAGCAACCGAGCTAAGGTATGATCTCTCAAGGGAGTCTTACAAGACAGGCTTCGAGAAGGAGACGCACTATGCTCCATGCCCGCCCGACTTCTGGGATGACAAAGAGCAGGCTATGCTGCTTTGGAATACGCGTCTTCCCAGAAAACTTCGGGACTTGGTCCTCCACGACCTGAAAAACAATGTCGCTGTAAGCAGCCGAGATGTTGGCGTGGGAATCAGTCAGTTGATACCAGTCGTTATTCATGCCTTGGCGGAAAAGGAGGCTACAATTGCGGTGGAACAGCCTGAACTGCACCTCCATCCCGCCCTTCAAGCCAAGCTCGGAGATTTGTTCATCGAATCCGCCCTTGGCCCCAACAGAAACCAGTTCATTCTCGAAACCCACAGCGAACATTTAATCTTACGTCTCCTGCGGCGCGTTCGGGAAACCACTGAAGGTCAACTTGAAGCGGGCAGACATCCACTGCGCCCTGAAGATCTTTGTATTCTCTACGTGCAGCCAGGAGATAAAGGTAGCGAGGTTATTGAACTTCCGGTGACACCAGATGGTGACTTCACCCGCCCTTGGCCGAATGGATTTTTTGACGAACGCAGCGCTGACCTCTTCTGATGTGCTCTATGATCAAAGAGATTGCCCTCGATCCTTGTCTTTTCGCTCAATGGCAGCACCACCTCGCCCTGCGAGATGCCTTTGGGGTGGAGAAAGGACGCGTCATCTCTGCCTTTCCCAAGAAGTGGCGGGGCCATGTGCGTGAGGAAGTGAATCGCTTGGAGGCCGCTGGAGAGATCGGACCTGTGAAGGCCAAGAGTCTGCGAACCTGGTTGGAAGTGCCCATGGGCTCCCCAGACCTCCGAATGGTCAGCAGCAAGGCTAGCTACGATGGAACCAAAGCCTGGCAGCTCAATGCTGCCGATGCCTGGAAGTCCTTCGATGCTATCCTCTCCCATCAGGAAATTGAAACGAAGAACGCAATCCCTGCTGATGAAGATCAGGAGTATCTGCGCGATCCAAAATTCAGCGTGGAAACCCAAAGAACCATCCAGCGCAGGTGCCAGCCGATGATCGACTGTGTCTGGCCGCTGCTACGCGGCTCCAAAGTGGTGAAGTTGGTCGAGCCGCACTTCCATCCAAGAATAGACCGTTTTGTTAATGTTCTTGCAGCCATGTTCGACAGGCTGCACGCCGAAGGGGCTTCCATCCGCGAGATCGAACTGCATGTGCGTCACCCCGAAGACAAGGAGCCACAGGACACGAGTCCACCGAACTTCACTATTTCCGAGCTAAAGAAGCAACTTTACCCTCTGCTGCGGTCAGGCTGGAGTCTTCGTGCCCACCTCTGGAGTCGAGGCCGGGAGAAGATGCATCCGCGCTATCTGCTCACGGACCGTGGAGGCATCCAGATCGATCATGGCTGGGATGAAGGGAAGCATGACACCGAAACCACTCCTATCCATCTTTTGAGCCGCGCCCGCTGGGAGCAGGAGATGGAGAGGTACAAGCTGGGCAGTGCTGATTTCGAAATCAATCCCGGCACTGACGTCGTGGTCATCAGTTGATGAAAGCAACCATGTCGCTTTGTGACCTTCCTGTTCATCTCTGCTCATCACGACGACTCCTCAGCGGCTGTGTGAAAATTCAAGTTCTCGACTGAACCAAGTTCACGCAAAATAGTGCAATGGCGCTCCAGATGAAGGCAAAGGCCACAAGAGACCAAGGGGACAGGGGTTCATCATACACGAAAAAGCCGAGGATGAATTGACCGGTGGGGGCGAGGAATTGGAGAAAGCCGAGCAGACTGAAGGGCAGTTTCCGTGCGGCATTGGCAAAGCCTAGCAGCGGGGCGGCGGTGATGATCCCGAGGCCGAGAATCAGAGACACGTCCCGCACGGAACCGCTGCCAAAAATGGGCTGGCCTTGATAGATCCAAAGACTGAGAAAGAACAGTGAGATTGGCAGGGCAATGATGGACTCCGTGGCGAGTCCAGCTAGCGGTCCCAAGGTCGAGCGGCGGCGGACGAGGCCGTAAAAACCGAAGGTGAAAGCCAAGAGCAGGGCAATCCATGGCGGACGCCCCACAGCGATCATTTGAATGCCAACACCCAGGCCTGCAAGCGTGATGCTGACCCTTTGCGTGCGGTTGAGTTTCTCGCCTAAAAGCACGCAGCCGATGAGGACATTCAGCAGCGGATTCAAAAAGTATCCGAGACTGCACTCCAAGATGCGACCATGTTGTGCGCCCCAGACAAAGAGGCCCCAATTGACACCGAGAAGCGCGGCAGAGAGAACATGAGTTCGCAAAACGGCAGGCTGTCGTAAATCACTCCACCAGGACCGAGTCTCGCCCTTCCACAGGAGTAAAAGAGTAGCTACCAGGAGCGTCCAAATCACCCTCTGCGCCACGGCAACGTCGGAGCCGAGATGGCCGAGTTGCTTCCAGTAAATCGGCAACAGACCCCAGAAGCCAAAAGCAAAGACGGCACTGAGAATGGCTGAAATAGGAAGGCGCTGCATGGACCTAATCTTTTTGGCCCACCTGAAGAAAAGTTCAAACTTCAATCCTGTTTTAAATGGATTGCATCGGAACCCACCGCCTTAAATTCAGACTTAAGGTGGGATTGCCAAGAGCAATCAACCAGTTACATTCTGTGCCATGAATACCTCGACCGGCCTTCTTGACCGCTTGTTAACGCCATTTTCTGATTCTCTGGATGAGCATGCAGCCAAGGCCCTGGTCGAGCTGCGTGCGGATGATGAAACTCAGGCCTACATTGAGGATCTTGCCGATAGGTCACGAGAGGGCCTATTGTCCGCTGAAGAGCAACGGCAATACTTAAGTTACGCAAATGCCATTGCTGTGATTTCTTTGCTGCAAGCGAAGGCCCGCCGTCATCTTCGCCAGCTCGGTCAAGCCAAATGAAGGCAGAGACGAAGCATCTGGTGCGTGAGCGCGCTAACTATCGTTGTGAATATTGCGGACTTCGGCAACAGCATGAGCCTCTTGTTAAATTTCATGTCGAGCACATCATCGCGCAGTTTCATGGAGGCCTCAGTGAGCTAAGTAACCTCGCCCTAGCTTGCTTCAATTGTAATGTCTATAAAGGAACCAATCTGGCGGGCATTGATCCAGATTCGAATCAGTTGGAGCGCTTGTTCAATCCGCGCACAGACGATTGGCAAGAGAGCTTTGAACATCTAGGAGCCAGGATCGTTGGTAAGACGGCGATTGGCAGAACCACGGTTTGGCTCCTGGAAATGAACAGTGATGAGCGAGTCGAATTACGGCAGGAATTGCTAGATGCCGGTGAACAGCTTTGACAGGTCTCCGCCGAACCTAGTCTTTTTGGCCCACCTGAAGAAAAGTTCAAACTTCAATCCTGTTATTCCTGAAATCCTGTTTTAAAAAGGAATCCACTATGCCTCAGCCAGCCCGCCGACTCGAAGTTTTCACTGAATCTGTCATTCGCGAGATGACACGTCTTTCGAACCGTCATGGTTCGATCAATCTGGCTCAGGGGTTTCCTGACTTTAATCCGCCAGAAGCGCTCATTGATGCGCTGGCAGTAGCGATTCGTGGTCCGTATCATCAGTATGCGGTGACTTGGGGCGCGCCGCGTTTTCGCCAGGCTTTGGCTAAAAAGCATCAGCGCTTCACGGGACTGGAGATTGATCCTGATCGTCATCTCGTCGTCACTTGCGGCAGCACAGAGGCGATGATGGTCTCGATGATGACGGCCTGCGATCCGGGTGACAAGGTGATCGTCTTTTCGCCCTTTTATGAAAACTACGCGGCTGATGCGATCCTGACGGGTGCTATCCCAGTACATGTGCCGCTTCACGCACCAGAGTTCACCTTTGATCGTGAAGAGCTGCGCCGCGCTTTTGCTGGTGGGGCGAAGGCCATCGTCATCTGCAATCCAGCCAACCCGAGCGGCAAGGTTTTCACGCGAGACGAGCTGCTCTACATTGCGGGACTAGCTGAGGAATATGATGCGTTTGTGCTGATGGATGAGGTGTATGAGCACATTGTGTATGCGCCCCATGAGCACACTTATTTTGCCACGCTGCCAGGCATGTGGGAGCGGACACTGAGCTGTGGGTCGCTTTCGAAGACTTATTCAATCACGGGCTGGCGACTTGGGCACGTCATTGCTCCAGAAAACCTGATTGCCCGTGCACGCAAGGTCCATGATTTCCTGACCGTTGGTGCTGCGGCGCCACTGCAGGAGGCTGCCGTCACCGCTCTGGAGTTCCCAGACAGCTACTACACAGACCTTCAGCGTGAATATGATGACAAGCGGGACCTCTTTCTCGATTACCTGCGCCAAACCGGCTTACCATTCACCGAGCCGCAGGGAGCCTATTACACGCTGCTAGACATCTCCAGCCTAGGTTTCAAAAAGGATACGGAGGCCGCAGAGTGGATGACCCGCGAAGTCGGTATCACAGGTGTGCCAGGCAGCAGCTTCTTTCGCGAGCCTGAGCACCGCTATATCCGCTTCCACTTTGCCAAAAAAGAGGAGACCCTCCGTGCAGCTGGCGAGAAGCTGGTAGCAGGCTTAAAACGCGGATAATGTGGTAGAAAACCTGTCCTAGGTAAAAAACATGTTTGCTGCATGAGGTCAGGCTCGTTTATAAGCTACCATGCACGACCCCCGCATCGACCAACTCGCCCGTCAACTCGTCCGTTACTCCACCCAGGTAAAGAAGGGGGATTTTGTCTGGATCGACTGCTTTGACGTGCCTGCCAGTGTCGCTCAGGCAATGATCCGCGCTGTGGTCGCAGCCAAAGCGCATCCGCTTATCCATCTGCATGACACGACCGTCACTCGGGAAATGATGATTCATGGGCAGGAGGCGCAGTATGATTTGATCGGCCAGCATCAACTGGAGCTGATGAAAAAGATGGACTGCTACATCGCTATTCGCGGCAGTAACAACATCACCGAAAACAGCGACGTGCCAGCAGAGCAAATGAAGATGATCATGGCCAAGCTGAGACCTTTGCAAAATCAGCGTGTGAATGAAACACGCTGGTGTGTGCTGCGCTGGCCCACCTCTGCCATGGCTCAGCAAGCAGGCATGAGCACACAAGCCTTCGAAGACTTCTATTTCAAAGTCTGCCTGCTCGACTATGCGGCGCTTATTCCTGCCATGAACCAGCTCAAAAAGCTGATGGATAAGGCCAAAGACGTGCACATCAAAGGCCCCGGCACAGATCTGCGCTTTAGCTTAAAAGGCTTGAAGTCCATCGTTTGTGGTGGCCGCCATAACATTCCCGATGGCGAAGTCTTCAGCGCCCCAGTGAAGGATAGTGTGGAGGGCGTGATCAGCTACAATGCGCCGACGATTTATCAGGGCATCGCCTTTGACAGCGTGAAGCTGGAGTTTTCCAAAGGGAAAATCGTCAATGCCACAGCCAACAACACGGCAGCTATCAACAAGATCTTCGACAGTGACGAAGGCGCACGCTACATCGGCGAGTTTGCCATTGGCTTTAATAGCGAAATCAAAGAGCCGATGCGCGACATTCTCTTTGATGAAAAGATCGCCGGTAGCTTCCACTTCACGCCGGGCCAGGCTTATGAAGGCGTGGCTGACAATGGCAATCGCAGTCAGGTTCACTGGGATCTCGTGAATATCCAACGCCCCGATTACGGTGGTGGGGAGATCTGGTTTGATGACCAGCTCATCCGCAAAGATGGCAAGTTCCTGGCCCCAGAACTCAAGCCGCTCAACTGATCACGTCATGCGGCTGGGGCCATTCAACATCCATATCTCTTTTGCTCTCGTCTTGACGATGGCAGCAGGTTTGTTTTCCCCACTTTCTCTCATGGCAGACAATCTTCGTATCGGCATCGTGGGCTTGGATTCTTCACACTCCGAGCAATTCACCCTCAGGCTGAATGATCCGGCCAATCCGAACCATATCCCTGGAGCGCGTGTCATTGCGGCCTTTGCTGGTGGTAGTCCTGATCTGCCAGAGAGCGCCACACGCGTCGAAGGCTTCACCACCACACTCCGTGATAAATATGGTGTGAAGATCATGCCAACCATCCAGGAAGTGTGCGCAGCTGTGGATGCGGTGATGATCCTCAGCGTCGATGGCCGCCCGCATCTCGATCAGGCCATCAGCGTCATCGCTAGTGGAAAGCCTTTCTTTTTAGACAAGCCAGTCGCAGCAAGTCTGAAAGATGCGGTGGAGATCTATCAACTGGCTGAAAAAGCCAAAGTGCCTTTCTTTAGCGCTAGCGCTACCCGCTGGTGGCCTGGGGTGATCGAGGTCGCCACAGCAGATCCACTTCCCGCACGATCCGCGCTGGTCTATGGTCCATCTCCTGAGCTGCCGTTTCATCCAGATCTGTTCTTTTACGGCGTCCATTCAGTCGAGGCGCTGTTCACCGTCATGGGCTCTGGTTGCCTGAGTGTCGAGCGCACCTCCACCCCTGATACTTCCGTCTGCACCGGCACTTGGCAAGGCGGGCGACTCGGCACAGTTCACGCCCTGCATACGCTGCCAATGGGCTCTACCAGTTACAAGCTGATACGCTTTGGCCAGGAGACGATCACCGAGCAAAAGAGCCAAGGCGACTACACGCCGCTGCTGCGTGAGATCGTGAAGTTTTTCCAGACCAAGCAGGCTCCACTAACGGCTAAGCAAACACTGGAGATCTATGCTTTCATGGAAGCTGCCCAGGAGAGCAAACGTCAAAATGGTAAAGCAGTTCAGATTCGTGAAGTGCTGACAAAAGCGGGTGCTCCAGAGGCATGGCTGCCTGAGCTGCCGGTGAAAACGCCACTAACGCCTGCATCCAAGCCGGCTCCTAGAAAGTAAGGATTTAGCCATTGACGAAACTCTGGAAGCTTAGCATCGTTGCCAAATGTCACGCCAAGCCCACTCATGCTTCATCGCTTTTGCGATGTTTGCACTTTGCTGGGCTCAAGTCTTTGGCCTGACACGCGGTTATGTTTGCAGTTGCTCTGGCACGCAGGAGATCACGCAGTTTGATCACTGTCACAGCTTGGAAGGCTTTGGCTGCCACCATGACGAGGAGCCTCTGCATTCTCATGAGAAACATGAGGGCGATGACACTCACGAACATGCAGTGCTCAAGGATAGCCCAGAGTCACAGGAACTTTCCTTTCCGCAACTGACCGCCATTTCAGCCATAGTAACGGATCTGGAAGCCTTCGTTTTTAGTCGCACTCTTGTTCAGCCTCTGTCCCTAAATCTTTTGAGGTCATGGCAGAAGGTGGAGTGGGGACGACGATGGCCGCAGGTGATGACGCGCAGCATTGCATTGAGAGTTTGAGATCGCTGAACACCTCCATCCACGATGATGGCAGGTGATGTTGTGGCTACCTTAAAGGCATGATTTTGCATGCTCTGAATTCTTCAATGCTTATCCTTATGTTTCGTTCTCTTTTCATTGTTCTTCTTTTCCCTTTGGCCACCTCAGCCACCACCCTTTCGCTACCGGAAATCGCTGCGCGAGTGCGGAATCATCACCCAGCCCTGAAGGCCGCACGCCTGAGTATTGAGGAGGCCCGTGGGCGACAGCTCGGGGCGGGTAGGCTGAGTAATCCGACACTGGATACCAGCTTCCAAAACGAAAGCCGAGTCAGTCCACGCACGACGGTGTTTGGCATTGATCAATCTTTCCCACTGACCAAGCGCCTCAGCCTGGAGAAAAAACTCAACAGTCAACTCGTCACCGCCGCTGAGCAGGAGGTGAGTGACGTCGAGCGCCGCTACATCGCAGTCGCGCGTAGCCTTGCGGTGAAGCTCTACGCCCTGGATAAACAACAGTCTTTGCGGCAGCAGCAGACAGCGTTGGCGCAAAAGTTATCCGATTTTGCCAAAGACCGAGCCAAAGCAGGTGAACTATCACCGCTGGATGCCGCACAGGCTCAGGTGGATGCTCAGCGCTTGCTCCTGGATGCACGCCGCATCGAGATCGAAAGCGTAAGTCTGCGCGGCGAACTCAAACCCATGCTCGGTCTGAAGCCTCAAGATTCTTTAGCGCTCAGCGGCGAGCTGCCCTCCTTAGCGCTGCCGCCATCACAGGCCTGGCAACAACGTGCGGATTTTCAGCTAGCCCAGACCAAGATCGCGGCAGCAGAGACAGAGGCAGCGCTCGCCAAAGCCAAGCGTATGCCAGATGTCAGTGCAGGCTTTTTTGCCTCGCGCGAGCAGCAGGACACCACGCCTGTTCATACCGAGCGCACGGGCTTTGTCGGCTTCCGCTTATCCATTCCTATACCCTTTTGGAATCGCAATCAGGGAGAGATCGCCGAAAAAGCCGCCACCGCTGAACGGGCCAAATTGGAGTCTGACGCTCTAGCCGCTCAGATCAGTAGTGAAGCCGATACTGCTCGCCGTGAAATGGAGGCCAATGCAGCACTCGTCAACGACACACGGGGCAAGCTCCTGCCGCTCGTTATCGAACAAACGAGCAAATTGGAGAAAGCCTACGAAACGGGACAAACCGATCTCCTCACCGTGCTACGCGCTCGCGAGCAGCGCTTACAGCTAGAATCCGCCGCTCTGGATGCGGTGAGAGATTTCCACCTCGCCAAGATTCGCTACGAAGCCGCCGTGGGAATACGAACCTCCAAATAGCACTTTCAAGCCTTCGTCATTCTTTCGTCATTCGGATTTACTCATTCGTCATTTTTCCATCATGTCCTACTACCTGATCAAACTCTTCCTCAGTGCAGGAGTCATCGTCCTCGTGACCGAAATTGCGAAGCGTAACAACGCCGCGGCCAGCATCATCCACTCATTGCCCCTGACATCACTGCTTGCCTTCATCTGGCTGTATGCAGAGACCAAGGATTCCGCGCTCATCGGGCGACATGCGTTCGGCACCTTTTGGTTCGTCCTGCCCACGCTACCCATGTTTATCATGATGCCTTGGCTGATCAAAAAACTCGGCGGTTTCTGGCCTGCCTTTGGCACGGGAATCATCCTCACCGTGGTTCTCTACTTCCTCACCATGCGCCTGCTGAAAATCGCTGGTGTGAATCTTTAATCGTCTCTCCATGTCTTTAAAATCGCTCTTCTTTTTAATGCTGCTACCAGCTGTCATCCTCCATGCTGCTGATTCTGCACGCTTGGACAATACTGTCATTCTTGAGCCCGCTGCGGTGGTCAATCTGCAACTGGAGTTCGTCGAAGCCGAAGAAACCACGTTTGAAGAAACCCTCTTTTCCCTCGGTCACATTGAGGTCTTGCCGGGTAATCGAGCCATTGTAAGCAGCCGCATTCCAGGGCGAGCCTTTTCGGTATTGGTCATACCTCATCAAGAGGTCGAAGTGGATGCTGAAGTTGCCTGGGTCGAGAGCCGTCAACCAGGTGATCCGCCACCTGTGATCAAGCTCACAGCTCCTATCAGCGGCATGGTTTCAAAAGTAAACATCGCCCAAGGTCAGCCCATTTCGCCGGATCAGGAGCTCATCGAAATCATAGACCTGAATACTGTCGAAGCCGTAGCTCATGTGCCCCAGCATCTCGCGGGTAAGTTAAAGATTGGCAACAAAGCTCATATCCGCGTCAATGCGCTGCCCGAGCAAGTCTTTGAAGCGAAACTCGTGCACACCGCAGCCATCGCTGACGAAACGTCTGGAACGTTGGAAGCCGCTTTTCATGTGCCGAATCCAGACAAGCTCCTGCGTCCAGGCATGAAGGCCGAGTTCAGCCTCGTCGTGAATCAGCGTGAAGGCGTGATGTCCATTCCACGCTCAGCTGTGCAGGGGGATGCCGCAGAGCGTTTTGTGTATATCAAAGACTACGATTTGAAAAACGCCTTTGTCAAAATCAGCATCGTTCTCGGCGCACAGAATGACCAGTATGTTGAAGTCGTGAAAGGCCTCTTCCCCGGAGATGAAGTGGTCACTCGTGGTGCTTATGCCCTTGCCTTTGCAGGTAAAGGCAGTGTTTCACTCAAAGAAGCACTGGATGCCGCTCATGGCCACGCACACAACGAAGATGGAACGGAGATGAGCAAAGAACAACTCGCGGCAAAGGGCAATGACGATGGTCATGCTCATGAACACGACAGCGAGAACTGGACACAACTCACGACCTTCTTTGCAGGCACCAGTGGCCTGCTACTGGTTCTGCTGATCGTCGAACTTCTAAAGCGCAAGGAGGTAGCAGCATGAGATCTGATTCAATTAAAAGGATTCACCACAGGGACTCCGCATCGCAAAAAATCATCCACGTTCCGCGTGACTACCGTCAGCTCATGCACCACGGCAGTAGCGGCAATCAAGCTGTCCGTGGTAGGCAAAGTCTTTGGAATGTTCAATCTGCCCCAGCAATCCGCAATTTCAGGCGTCACGGGCAGGATCGCGTCTGCGTAATCCACACAAAACCGATTCAGCCATTGCTCGATGAGCTCGGCCCTGCTGACGTCCTTTCTTCTCAGCAATTCGATCCCGTTTCGGATCTCTCCCAGAGTCATGACACTGAGGAAATGCCCAACGTCCAAGTTCGCCTGTGTCCACGCCAGCACCTTGGGGTGGCACTTCGCACTCTTTCGCAGCTCAGAGACGACGTTTGTGTCCAGAAGGAAACTCATGCAAAGTTCACTTGGCGATGTTCACCCGTGTCACTGGACCGCACTGGAAGGAAATCCTCTGGCCATGGAACTCCTCCATTGAGCAGAAACTCCACAAGGCTGTGTCTCCTTGCGCCTGCTGCAATGGCTTGCGGCTCATATTGTAAAGCTTTGGCAAGGATGCTGAGATGCTCTTCCTCGACCGAGACGCCATGCTCAATGGCTTGGCTGCGCAGCTTGAGCACCAGTTCATCATCCACATTTTCAATCAGTAACTTTGACATGTTCAAAACTGCTTCTGCAGTCAATACAAGTCAACCCAGGATTCGGACACAGGAGGCATCCCAATGTTAAATCATCTCATCCGGTTCTCTCTCCATCATCGACCGCTGGTTCTGATGCTGGCCTTGGTCGTGCTTGTGTTTGGTTGGCAAACTTTGACGCAGTTACCTGTCGAGGTGCTGCCTGACATGACGAAGCCAACGGTCACCCTTTTGACAGAAGCACCTGGGCTGGCGCCAGAAGAAGTGGAAACGCTCGTCACGCAGCCTCTGGAAAGTGCTATCCAAGGGGTCGGTGGATTGGATCGCTTACGTTCCAATTCGGATGTGGGTCTGTCGCTTGTGTTTGCAGAATTTGGCTGGGGCACAGACATCTATCGGGCCAGACAACTGGTGCAGGAGCGGATACAATCGGTACTTAGTGCCTTACCTGAAGAGGCCAAGCCAGGCTTGACTCCCGTTTCCTCGCTGATGGGCGAGATCCTGCTTGTAGGGCTGCGTAGTCAGGATGGAAAGATTGCACCAGTGGATTTGCGGACACTGGCTGACTGGACCATCAAACGCCGTCTTCAAAGCATTCGCGGCGTTGCCGAAGTCCTGACCATTGGTGGCGGCGTGAAGCAGATTCAGGTGCAGCCCATTCCCAATCGTCTGGCCGCCTTTGGCCTCACCTTTGCAGAGGTCGAGGCAGCCGTTAGTAAGTCAGCGGGCAATGCCACCAGTGGCTACCTGCAAGCTGGACCCCGCGAAATCATGGTTCGTAATCTTGGCATGACGACCCGTCTTGAAGACATCGCCAAAACCGTCATCAAAATAGTTGATGATCGGCCTGTACTTATCAGTGACGTGGCAGAGGTCAAAAACGCCGTGCAACCCATGCGCGGAGATGCCAGCGTGAATGGCACCATGGGGGTCGTGCTTAGCATCGATAAAGCACCGGGATACGATACCCTATTACTCACTCGCAGTATCGAAGCAGCCTTGATTGAACTGCGTCCAACATTGCCTGCTGGAGTGACCGCAGAGATCCTATTTCGCCAAGGCGACTTCATTGAACATGCCATCGGCAATCTCAAGGAAGCCATCCGTGATGGCGCGATCATGGTCGCGATCATTTTGTTTCTCTTTTTGCTCAACTTCCGAACAACGGCCATCACTCTCATGGCCATGCCGTTGTCTTTTGCTGTGACGATTCTGATCTTCAAAGCCTTTGGTGTGAGCGTCAATTCCATGACCCTCGGTGGGCTCGCTGTTGCCATCGGCATGGTCGTCGATGATGCTATTGTCGATGTTGAAAACGTGTGGCGCAGATTGCGTGAAAGCCGAAGTGATCCACAGCCACGTTCCATGCTTGAAGTGATTGCCAGCGCCTCGGCAGAAGTCAGGAACTCGATTCTTTATGCCACGGTTTTGATCATCTTGGTCTTTCTTCCTCTCTTGGGTTTAGAGGGGATTGAAGGTCGTCTGTTTACACCCATCGCCATTGCTACGATCACGAGCATGGCGGCTTCGTTCATTGTCAGTCTCACGGTCATTCCTGTGCTTTGTTCACTGTTTTTAAAACCAAAGATTGGCGTGCATTCGGATGGAGTTTTAGTTCGCTGCATGAAATGGGCTGTGCGCCACACCTTCCTACGCGCAGCCCTTGGCGCGCCCATGTTCGTGTTGGCATTTGCCGGCATTTTATTGATCGGCTCATTCATGCTGTATCCGATGATGGGAAAAGAGTTCCTGCCAGCTTTTAATGAAGGCAGTGCCACCATCTCCCTGGCCAGCGCACCCGGCACCTCCTTAGCCCAATCCAACGAAATTGGAGAAGTAGGCACCCGTCTTTTAAGGAGTATCCCTGAAGTCAAAAGTGTCGGACGTCGTGCTGGTCGTGCTGAGAAAGACGATCATGTGATGCCCGTGAGTGTGAATGAATTTGATGTCGAGTTCTTCGAAGGAGGCAGATCGCGTGAAATCGTTTTTGCGGAGATCCGCACTCTGCTGAAAACGATTCCTGGCACTTTTCTCAATGTCGGGCAGCCCATCAGCCATCGCCTCTCCCACATGCTTAGCGGTGTCTCGGCAAAGATCGCCGTGAAGATCTTTGGTCCCGATTTATCGGTGCTGCGTGAGAAGGGGGCTCAGGTCCGCGATTTGGCAAAAAAGATCCCTGGGTTAACGGACGTGAATTTGGAAGCACAGGTGCCGATCCCCCAAATCAAGATCGAGATTAATCGCGAACGAGCCCTCGCCTATGGCGTGCAGCCAGGTGCGCTGAATGAACAAGTCTCTACCTTGCTCGGCGGAAAAACACTCGCTGAACTTCGGGAAGGACAGCGCACCATTGACCTCGTGATGCGCTTGCCGGAATCGTCGCGGAATTCACCCGAGAAGATAGGCGAGTTACTCATCGAAACGAATAGCGGGCAACGGATCCCTTTGCGTCTCGTGGCGGAGATCCGCGAAGGCAAAGGACCCAACGTCATCAATCGCGAAGATACGCTGCGTCGAATTGTGATCGGAGCCAACACAAGCGACCGAAACTTGGAGTCACTCGTCCAGCAATGGCAGTCTCTGGTGCAAGAACAGGTCATCTTACCCGAAGGTTACTTCCTGCGATTTGAAGGCGAGTTTCAAGCCCAGCAAGCTGCGACACAACGCATCACTTTTTACTTCAGCCTCGTTCTCATCGCTGTTGCAGTGCTGCTATACAGCTACTTCCGCAGTCTATCACTAGCCCTGCAAGTCATGCTAAACATCCCCCTAGCCCTCATGGGTGGTTTAGCGCTGACCTGGATACTGATCAATAATATCAGCATTGCCACGATTGTAGGCTTCATCGCTGTGGGTGGTGTCGCTGCCCGCAATGGCATCATGATGATCGGCCATTATCTGCATTTGATCGAGCATGAAGGAGAAGGCTTTACACGGCAGATGATTGTGCGCGGCACGCTTGAGCGGCTAGTGCCTGTTTTAATGACGGCGCTCAGTGCTGGCATTGCGCTTATTCCTTTGTTGCTGGCAGCTCATGAACCTGGCAAAGAAATTCTTCATCCTGTCGCCGTCGTCATTGTCGGTGGACTCGTCAGCAGCACCTTGCTTGATCTGATGGTCACGCCCGCTGTCTTTTATCTTTTCGGCCAAAAAGCCGCGCTTAGATACATCCAAACCCAACCCCAAAATCCATGAAAAAAACACTCCTCCTCCTCAGCTTCATCACCACGCTCTCCTTCGCTCATGAAGGCGTCGAACTTGGCCCTAATGGCGGTCGCATTTTAGAGTTCAGTAAAGATGAAACCATGCATGGTGAACTCACCGTGAAGGGCGACAAATTTCACATCGCCGTGCTGGATAAGAACATGAAACCCGTCACGATAAATGAGCAGACGCTCACTGCTGTAACCGGAGATCGTGCCGCACCTCAAAAGTTGACCGTAGAAAAGGATGCCAAGGGTTTCGTCCTTCCAGTCGTCAAGGCTGGTGAATGGCTCATCCTGCAATACAAAAACACGACTGAAGCCAAAGCCATCACTGCCCGTCTGGAATACAACACGGCCAATTGTGAGGAATGTTCCAATGCCGAATGGCTCTGCAAATGCAAACCTGAAACTGAGAAAAAATGAAGCGCTATCCTACCAAAGATTGAGCGAATCAAGCTTGGGGCATCATTTTGTGAGTTAAGAATAGATGCTGAAGCCCGTATCTTTTGCCCCTCACCGTACTCATGCGCCACGCTCTAGTCCTTTTCCTCTCTCTATCTGGTTTTGCCAAGGCCGTTGATTTCTCTCGTGAGATCCGGCCGATCTTGTCAGAGAACTGTTTCTTCTGTCATGGTCCCGATGAAAAGAAGCGTGAGGCTGGGCTGAGGCTGGATGATGAGGCGGCGGCCAAGGCTGATAACAAAGGCGTCGTTGCCGTGGTTCCTGGTGATCCAGTGAAGAGTTCGCTGATCCAGCGCATTGTAACGACAGATCCAGACGAGATCATGCCGCCACCCAAGCAACACAAAACGATCTCAGCGGCTCAGATCGCTTTATTGAAGCAATGGATCAAACAAGGCGCGCCCTGGGGAAAGCACTGGAGTTATGAGGTAGTGAAGAGATCCGAAGTACCAGTGTTGAAACCGAGTGGGAAGTCCGAGGATATAACGCCCATTGATGCCTTTTTGGGGCAGCGGCTCGGCAAAGAAAAGCTCACTTTCTCACCTGAAGCTGATGCGGCTATCTTGGTTCGGCGTGTCGCCCTCGATCTTACCGGCTTGCCTCCGACACTGGATGAGCTTGCACGCTTTCGCCCCGATTTAAACACTCAAAACTTATCACCCAAAACTTACACTGAACTCGTCGATCACTTCCTAGCCAAACCAACCTTCGGCGAGCACTGGGCTTCTCAATGGCTAGACCTTGCCCGATATGCGGACAGTTCTGGTTATCCGAGCGATCAACCGCGTGAGATCTGGGCCTATCGCGATTGGGTCATTCGGGCTCTAAATTCCAACATGCGCTTTGATCAATTCACCATTGAGCAGCTGGCGGGTGACCTGTTGCCAAAGCCAACTGATGATCAGCTCATTGCCACCGCATTTCACCGCAACACAATGACTCAAAACGAAGGTGGCACGGATGATGAAGAGTTCCGCAATGCGGCGGTGATTGATCGAGTGAATACCACCTTTGCCGTGTGGATGGGCACCACCATGGCCTGTGCCCAGTGTCACACGCACAAATACGATCCGCTCACGATCAATGAGTACTTTCAGTTCTACGCCTTCCTCAATCAAAGCGCCGATGCGGACAAAAAGGACGAAGCTCCCTACCATGCCTTCGACACGCCAGACCTGAAAAAACTGCGTGACTCGCTCAAGGCCGAGATCGCTGCATTGGAATCGAAATTCACTCAACCGGACGCAAAATGGCTCGTAGGTCTCGAAGCCTGGGATCGCGGTTTTGCGCGTGATTTGGGCTGGCAGAGTCCGAAGCCGGCCAAAATGAGCGAAAGCGATGCGAAGATCAAAAACGATGGTCGAATCCTGATTGCAAAGAATAAAGACACCGCGAGCTACACGGTCGAACTGCCGCTCACGGGCGATAAACTGAGTGCTGTCAGACTAGAAACAGCTCCGCAGGCTGGTTTCGGCAATTTTGTGCTCACTGGCCTCAAGGCTGAAGTTGTGCCGCCGGATTTGAAAGCGGCTCCGCTGGCCAGAATTGTCCGCGTGGAGCTGCCAGGTGCGAAAAAGATGCTGCAACTGGCTGAGGTACAAGTTTTCAGCAACGGCAAAAACATCGCGCCGGCCGGTAAGGCGAGTCAAAGCAGTACCTATACGAGTGCCGTGGCCCGCCGCGCCATCGACAACAACACAGACGGCGATTATCACAAAGGCAGCGTGGCTCATACAGGCGGTGAGGACACAGGGACTTATTGGGAAGTGCGATTGGATGCGACGGCTCCCGTCGAGCGCATCGTGGTATGGAACCGCACCGACGGAGCTGCACGCAGCCGACTAGACGGCTTTCAGGTCCTGCTGCTTGATGAAAAGCGGCAGATTCTGTGGAAGAGCGGCCCCACGCCCGCGCCCGAAAAAGATAGAGCCTTTGCAACTGCTGGCCCAGTGTCGATAAGCTTCACTGCGGCCTTGGCGGATTATGAACAGAGCGGTTTTGAGGCGTCCAACTTCCTATCGGCAAAAAGCAAGGGCTGGGCCGTCGGCGGAGCTCACGACAAACCGCACACGCTGACCCTTTTGACCAGCTCACCCATCGCCGTGCCTAAAGGAGCGATGCTACGGGTCACGATGGACCAGAAGAGCGAGCACAAGCAGCACACACTCGGCAACTTCCGCCTCAGCGTCAGCGGTGATGCCCGCGTGGAGAAGGCTGCAAAAACACCTGCCAACGTCATCGCGGCGTTAACACAACCGAAACGCACACCCGACCAGCAAAAGCTCGTCACCGACTACTATCTGCGGAACATCGCCAAGGAATCCGCTCCTGAGCGCAAGCGCCTTGCGGATGCGAACCAAGAACTTGCTGCCATCAAACCTGTCACCGTGCCGATCATGCGTGATCTTGATTCCAAACAGCGCCGAGTCACGAAAGTACAACTTCGCGGCAACTGGCAGGCACTCGGAGATGCAGTGAATGAGGCAACGCCTGCTGTATTTCATCCCCTGCCTAAAGACGCGCCAAAGAACCGGCTCAGCATGGCTAAATGGCTTGTGAGCCGTGACAATCCTCTTACAGCACGCGTCCAAGTAAATCGTTTGTGGGAAACCCTTTTTGGCGTTGGTATTGTGAGAACCAGCGAGGAGTTTGGCAGCCAAGGAGAGCTTCCCTTTCATCCCGAACTCCTGGATTGGCTAGCTGCCGAGCTGATGGATAGCGGATGGGATATCAAACACATGATCAAACTCATGGTGATGACCCGTGCCTACCGTCAAACATCGATCACCTCAGCTGATCTGGCCGAGCGTGATCCTGATAATCGACTGCTAGCGCGCGGCCCTCGTTTCAGACCCACTGGCGAATTGCTGCGTGATCAGGCGCTCGCGGTGAGTGGTCTATTGAGCGCGAAAATGTACGGTCCTGGCGTTCGTCCCATCGCTCCGAACATTGGTTTAAGCACCGCCTTCGGCCGCAGCAACGATTGGGCTCTCAGTGAAGGAGAAGACAAACACCGCCGCAGTCTATATACCGAGATTCGTCGCAACAGCCCTTATCCTAGCTTCGCCACCTTTGATGCTGGCAATCGTGAAGTCTGCATGATTCGCCGAGGTCGCACCAACACTCCGTTGCAAGCCTTTGTGACACTCAACGATCCCGTCTTTATCGAGACCCATCAAGCAATGGCCCGCAAAGTGATGAATGCCGCTGACAAAATCAGCCTGATGTATCGCCTCTGCGTCTCCCGCGAACCCAGCGCCAATGAGCGCGCAGCTTTGATGAAACTCCACGCTGAAAGTCTAGCTTTCTACAAACAAGATCAAGCATCAGCCACTCAAATGGCCACAGACCCCATCGGTCCAGCGCCAAAAGACGCCGACATCGCAGAACTCGCTGCCTGGACCACTGTCGCTAACGTCGTCATGAATCTGGACGAGTTCCTCATGCGTCGATAAAAAAGTGCATTCGTCATTGTCCTGCATCGACATCTCATCCTAGCTGGAGAGCTTCCTTCATGACTCCACTCCACCATCTCCGCGCAGGCATTATCGGCACCGGTTTTATCGGCCCAGTGCATATCGAGGCTTTGAAACGTCTCGGTATTCAAGTCACCGCCATTTGCGGATCATCCAAGAGCGCCGTTCAAACGGCAGAAATGTGGGGCATCCCAGAAGCCTATGGCGACTACGATCATGAAGCCATGTATGCCAGTCCGAATGTCGATGTCGTTCATATCACATCACCCAATAAAGTGCATGTGGAGCAGTGCCTGCAAGCCCTAGAAATGGGCAAGCATGTCATTTGCGAAAAGCCTCTGGGCATGACCACGGCAGAGACAGCCCTCGTCGTCGCTGCTGTTAAACAAGGTGGCAAAAACGGACCCGTCTTTGCCGTCAATTACATGTGCCGCTTCTTCCCTGCGGTGCTGCAAATGCGCGCCATGGTGGAGCGTGGAGACCTCGGAGAGATCATCCATGTGCAGGGACATTTCTTTCAGGATTGGCTCCTGCATCAGACCGATTATAACTGGCGTGTCCTCGCTAGTGAAGGCGGCAAACTGCGTGCCGTGGGTGACATCGGCACCCACTGGATCGATGCGGTGAGCTTCATTCTCGGTGCCAAAGCGACCAACGTCTTTGCTCACATTGAAACCTTTCACAAAGAGCGTCTGCGTCCGAAAGGCGAAGTCAAAACCTTTGCCAAAGTCGATCCCAAGACCTTGGTTCCTTACAAGGTCGATACCGAAGACTTTGGCAGTGTGCTTTTAAAGTTTGGCAAGGCCAAGCACGGCTATGTGAATGGCGTCCATGCCAATGCCAGCATCTCGCAAGTGGCCGCAGGCTGGAAGTGCAGCCTTGGTCTTGGCATTTATGGAACCAAGGGAAGTGTGCAGTGGGATCTCCAGCAACCCAATGAGATCCTCGTGGGCCGCCGTGATGAACCCAATCAAATTCTTCAACGTGGCACTCCCGGCTTCCTGGAAGACGTGGCTAACTTCACCGACTACCCGGGAGGACATCCCGAAGGCTTCAGCGACGCCCATAAAATGCACTACCGCGCCGTTTATGAGCACATCGCCAGCGGTAAAAAAACACCTGCGCTTTTTGCCACTGCGGAAGACGGTCACCATGAGGTGAAGCTTTGTGAAGCCATTCTTCAAAGCAGCAGTTCGAAGACTTGGGTGAAAATCTAACCTTCAACGGCTTCATTTCACCTATCATCAAACCTCCTTCCAGGAACCCTATGAAACTCGGATTTGTCACAGCTATCCTACCTGAACTTGATTTCGAAAATGTTCTTTCTTTTGCACGCCACGAAAGCTTTCACTGCATCGAAGTGGCGTGTTGGCCCGTTGGGAAGGCCGAACGCAAATACGCTGGTGTTACTCATATCGATGTGACTTCACTGACCAAGACCCTGGCGCAGGACATTCTGGCACGCTGTCAGGATCAAGGCGTCGAGATCAGCGCTCTCGGGTATTATCCAAATATGCTGGATCCAAATCCTGAGGTCTCGCGCCAAGCAGTCGCTCATTTTAAAAAGGTGATCAAAGCCGCACCACTCCTAGGCTTAAAAAACGTCAATGGATTCGTCGGTCGTGACTGGACAAAAACGGTGGATGAAAACTGGCCTCGCTTCCTGAAGATCTGGAAGCCGATCATTGAATATGCGGAAGCGCATGACGTGAAGATCGGCATCGAAAATTGTCCCATGTCATTCACGCGGGATGAATGGCCAGGGGGCAAAAACCTCATGACTACGCCGGCCATCTGGCGCAGGGCATTTAATGATATTGATTCACCGAATTTCGGACTGAATTACGATCCTTCGCACTTCATCCTGCAAGGCATGGACCCACTAAGTCCGTTGGCTGAATTCAAATCCAAGCTCTTTCATCTGCACGCCAAAGATGTGAAGATCAACCATGCTGCGCTTAACGAAGTGGGTCGTTTTGATTTCCCTCTCAATTGGCATCAGCCGCGTATTCCTGGCTATGGCGACATCAACTGGGCGGCCTTCATGGCTGAACTGATGCGCATCGGTTATGAGGGACCTCTTTGCATCGAAGTCGAAGATGACACCTTCGGTAAAACGCTGGAAGGTCGCATCAAGGCGCTGAAAGTGGCCCGTAATGTTCTTTCGCCATTCTTTGGATGAATCTAGGCTTTCACTGCCCACCGAAGCTTGGCAGACGATGAGCGTGGATTCGCACGTTGTTCCTCCATGCTAGCTCGGATGACTTCATCTGAGACGGCAGAAAAGACACCGGAACGTAAGCCTTCCTGAAAGGCTTTTTTGACTCGGCGATCTTCGCCAGAGTGAAAGGTCAGTAAGGCCACACGTCCGCCACTTTTTAAAGCGGCTGGAATGGCGCGCATCAGACTGTCCAGTGCACTGAACTCTTCGTTCACTGCGATGCGGATGGCTTGAAAAACTCGCCGCACCGTTGCATCGACATCATCGCTACCGGTTCGTAGAGGCAGAGCTTGTTTGATGGCTTCTGCTAATGCCCGCGTGGAGTTGATGGGGGCTTGAGAGACTCTTTTTGTCAGCGCTTCCGCCAAAAGTGTGGCGTTCGGTTCATCCGCGTTTTCTTGGAGTAAAGAGGTCAGCTTCATTACCGACACATCCGTCAACCATTGCGCGGCGGAAACACCGCGCTCGGGATTCATGCGCATGTCCAAAGGGCCATCGGCCTTGAAGGTAAAGCCGCGCGCTGGATTATCGATCTGCATCGAAGATAACCCAAGGTCGGCAAAAATGACATTCACTCCTTCATGCCAGCCTTGCTCAGCCAAGGCTTTGGATAGGCCAGCAAAGTTGCAGCGTCGTGTGCTGAATGAGTCTTCACTCAGGCCCGACGTGCGCAGTCTTGCTTCTGTGCGTGCGAGTTCGATTGGGTCCACATCCAGGCTCAGCAAATGCCCAGCGGGCTGACATGCCTGCCACAGAGCCCGGCTGTGCCCGCCGTAGCCGAGTGTACAGTCCACCACTTGATCACCGGCTTCTGTGCGCAGACATTCCAAGACCTCATTCACCATGATCGGCACATGCTGGCCTGCTGGTGTTTTGCCAGAGGCGCGGACTTTGGCGACTTCATCGGGATACTGCTCCGCATTCAGCTCCTTATATTTCTGATCAAACCGGCGCGGGTTTTTGCCGCTGTAGCGGACACGTCGTTTGTGGACTTTTGAAGGGCTAGACTCAGGCTCCGAGCTCATTGTATTTCAAATTATTGCCACGTGCCTTATCGGCTGGGTAACGCTTTTCATTACGATCCAACTTTGCCTGCATGGCCACGGCCAGCGGAACATCTAAATTATGGGCTAATTCAAAAAGCAGAATGGCAACGTCTGCTATTTCATCTGTAAGTTCAGCCCGCTTATCGATGATCACCTGTGGGATCTGTTCTGGTGTCTTCCAGACAAAATGCTGCATCAATTCCCCAGCCTCTGCAGCGATAGCGACAGCCATGTCTTTAGGGTTATGAAATTGCTGCCAGTCGCGTGCATCGCGAAAGGCACAAATGCGCGCAGTGATTTCTTCAATAGTCATGACTTCATGAATGCGACCTCTGACCATCTTTGGCAACCGTCGGTGTATCACGACCTGCTAGAATGTGAGCGGAATTGTTTAAAATATCGATTTGGGATTGGTTTTGCCTGTTCGAAAGAACCATTCAAGAAAGCTGGATTGTCCATTCAAGATTTCATCTTGGCGGCGTATGATTTTGGCTATCGGCAAAGGATGAAGACTTGAATCCAAATTCTGAATCATAGTCTGCATCTCACTCCGTTTAGCTCATTCATCAGTTCACCTCTCACGCCTATGTTCACCTTCACCGATAAAGCCGCCGTCACGACCTGCGATGGAGTGACGCGTCGTGATTTTCTTTCTGCGGGTGCTTTGAGCGCTATCGGTCTTACAATGCCCGGATTTGCCAAGCTGAAGGCCGAAGGCAAGGTGGATCCAAAGAAGGGCAACAAGGCCTGCATCATGATCTTCAACCTCGGTGCGCCGAGTCAGCAGGATCTCTGGGACATGAAACCGGATGCGCCGAGCGAGATTCGCGGCCCGTTCAAACCCATCCGTACGAAAAGCAATGCTTTCGAGATCTCCGAGATCCTGCCGATGCACGCGAAGATCGCGGACAAATTCAGCCTTGTGCGCTCCTGCTATCACACGGCCGCTGCCGTGCATGACACCGGGCATCAGATGATGCAAACGGGCCGCCTTTTCACGGGTGGCGTGAACACCCCGCATGTCGGCAGTGCGCTTGAGTTCCTCCAAGGCCGCCGCAGCGATCTACCAGCTCATATCATTCTGCCTGAGTCGATGGGCCCCACTGGTGGCAACATGCCGCATGGCCAAGACGCGGGCTTCCTTGGCAAGGCCTATGATCCTTTTGTCCTAAACGCGAATCCATCGGAGAAGGACTTCAAAGTGCCCGATCTACTGCCGCCAAGAGAGATCAGCGAGGTGCGAATGGAGCGCCGCCGCGGAATGCGCGAACTGGTGGATAGCAGCGTGCGCAATTTCGAATACAGCGAGCAGGCGAAGCTCATGGACTCGAATTTCGAATCCGCCTACCGCATCATGACCAGCACGCAGGCCCGCGAGGCTTTCGATCTGACGAAGGAGCCGCTCAAAGTGCGCGAGCGCTACGGTTTGAACCGCTTTGGCCAAAGCTGCCTGCTCGCGCGTCGTCTGGTTGAGCGCGGCGTGCGTTTTGTCACCGTGAACACCTTCATTACCGTGTTTGGCGAGATCACCTGGGACATTCACGGCTCCAAACCCTTCACCAGCATCGAAGGCATGAGAGACATCGTCGCCCCGATGTATGACCAGGGCTACAGCGCCCTCATCGAGGATCTTTTCCAACGCGGCATGCTCGATGATACCATGGTCACCTGCCTCGCCGAATTCGGCCGCACGCCAAAAATCAATCCTGCTGGTGGTCGCGACCACTGGCCGAACTGCTGGACCGTCAATTTCGCTGGCGGCGGCGTCAAAGGCGGCGAAGTCGTTGGTAAAAGTGACGACATCGGCGGCTATCCCACTGAGCGACCGGTGGCTCCAAAAGAAATCGTCGCCACGATTTACCAGGCTATGGGCATCGATCTCCACACCGAACTTCCCGGCCCGCAGGGAAGGCCCTACCCAGTGGTGGATTTCGGCACGCAAGCGATCAAGGAACTGTTTGCATGATAGCGGCACGGAAGTACTGGCCCCACTTCAAATGAGGAGAACGGATCCGAATTGAGTTAACCCAAAAAATGTCGACCTAGCTAGGCTGCATTAAGCTAGGTTAACACGTTAGCGAGTGTTGCATCACTGCAACGCTCTTCTTTCTGTTCAATCCTCAAACCTATCTTCCTGTGCTCGAATTCTTTTCCGCCAGCACCCGCATGGTCAATTCTAGGCATGCCATCTTGGAATGCCTAGAAGCGGCACTCGGATCCAATAAAAAATGTGACCTTGTCATGCTGCATGCCTCGATCGGACATGATTATCAAACCTTGGCGGATGAGGTAAGGCGGCAGATCCCAGGCGTACGTGTAGTGGGAGCCTCTTGTTGTGGGATCGTAGGCAGCGAAGGCGTGAGCGAGTCGATGAAGGACGTGGCACTGATGGCGGTCCGCGGGCCAGAACTGGCCGTCGCCCATGTGGACGGCATTAACGGCCATAATTCTTTCGAAAAGGCGGTGGAACTGGCGCTGCAGCTCAAGGCTCAGCAGTCCGGAATCACCATGATTCACTTCCTGGCCTCAGGAATCGACATCGCCAACGACAGGGCTATCGCGGGCATAGAATCGGTTTTTGGACCAGAGGTGACGATTTTTGGCGCGACTTCCTCGGACAATATGCGCGGCTTGGTCAGCTACCAGATCGTCGATGAGCAGGTTTTTGAGCATGGTGCATGGGCTGTAGGATTTGCCGATCCATCC
Source organism: Verrucomicrobiaceae bacterium (assembly GCA_027489965.1). Taxonomy (GTDB): domain Bacteria; phylum Verrucomicrobiota; class Verrucomicrobiia; order Verrucomicrobiales; family Verrucomicrobiaceae; genus Prosthecobacter. Next base: position 228,383 of record JAIXZA010000162.1, on the reverse strand, counting down.
CTGGAGGTGGACACCCAGGCCACGCACGGCTTTTTAGCCGTGGGCGAGCCAATGGTGGTGACACGGTCCGAAGGCACGCGCATTCTAGAATTGAACGGCCGCCCAGCGTGGCAGGAGTACACCAACCGCCTGGGCCTGGATAGTGAAAAAGCCACCTGTGGTGACTCCATCCCTGTGGGTGCGCTGGCCGAGGAACTTCCATCTGCGCTGGCGGAGGAGTACGGTAACCCGCACATCCTGCGCGTGGTGACCAAACGCGACGCAGACGGGACCATGCACTATGCGACGACGATCCGCGAAGGAACACGACTTTGGCTCACCGTGCGCGATGAGGAACGTATTTTTGCCGACATGGACCGAATGATGGCTGCGATGACAATGCGGGCCGGTGGGCGCCGGCCAGTGGTCGTCTTTCATGCCGACTGCCTCGCTCGTGGCCGCTACCTCTTCGATCGTGTGATGAAGGAGGAACTCGTTGGCCGCATGCAGTTCCCGCTAAGCAGTGACAATGTCGTGCCGCCGTGGCTGGGTATGTACGGCTTTGGAGAGTTCGCGCGATTGGGTGGTGTCAACACCTACCACAATTACACCACCGCCATTTATGCCGTTTATCGCCGTTAAGCGGGCCTCTTCAGATGATGGCTGAAAACGAAGAAATGCCCGCCCTTGAGGCACTGAAACAACGCTACGAAGAGTTGCAGCGGCGCGTGACGCGATTCTCCGTGGTCGAGCAGGATCTCATCGACACCCGTAACAGGCTTGACTGCGAGCTAGGGCGCTTCGGCCGCATTCATGCCTTTAGCACTCAGGCGCTGCAGGCAACCTCTGATGAGGCATTCGCCGTCCTGGTGGCGGACGCCCTCCTCGATGTCTTCGAGCTGGAAGTGGGCTTGTTCTGGCTCTTTGACGAGCAAGGTCACCTGCTGCCTGAGCCTGTCGCCTCATCAGGTTTTCGAATAGGCCATGTGTCCTTTGCGAGCATTCGCTCCTGGCTCGATTCGCGCATCACGGTACAACAGAACAAGAGCTGCTTTTTTGCCGCGGAGAGTATCGAGCTCCAGCAGGCAGGACTTGATTTCTCTTACATGCTCGCCGGTTGTTGTAGGCATCCCGACGGGAAACCGCTTGCGCTGCTGATTACCGGCATCACGCAGGCGGCCGCAGATTTTCACGAGGCGCTGAGCGAGAATGAAGCGCAGTCATTCCGTGTCTTCACGGCGCAGGTAGCAGCCTTCCATGCGAACCGTGCCAGCGCCGCGATCATACAGACGCAGATGATCGATCTACATGAATCGGAAGAGCGGCTTACCCTCGCCGTTAAAGGCAGTGAAATCGGTTTCTGGGATTGGTCTGTGGTTGAAGGCACCATCGTTCTCTCCCACGAATGGAAGGCGATGCTAGGTTATCGTGATGAGGAGATCGTCGACAATCCAGACGCTTGGCATTCTCGAATTCATCCTGAAGATATTGACCGCAGCTTGCAGCTCGTGGCTGATCACATGGCTGGCAAGACGGAAACATACGAGAATCTGCACCGCCTTCGTCACAAGGACGGCTATTACGTATGGATCATGGCACGTGGTCGTGCTCTGCGGGATGAAAAAGGTCAAGCTCGGCGTTTTGTCGGCACGCATCTCGACATCTCACGCCAGAAGGCCCTCGAAGAACGGCTACGCGAAGCGGAGGAGCTTCAGCGCCAGGCACGTCAACAAGCTGAATCCTCCAACCAGGCAAAAAGCATCTTCGTGGCTAGCATGAGTCATGAGATACGCACACCGATGAATGGCGTCATCGGCATGCTGCAGTTACTTCAAGATACCACACTTTCACCAGCTCAGTCTTCCCTCGTCACAATTGCGGAACAATCCGCCACGGCGCTTCTCAACATCATCGGCGACATTCTTGATATCTCTAAGGTCGAGGCAGGTAAGGTGGAGATCCAACAGAAGCCCTTCGACCTCCAAGTCCTCGTGAAAAATGTCATCGAGCTTATGTGCCACCGCGCCGAGGCCAAGGGCATCCTACTCGAATGCCATATGCCGGAGCAACGAGAGTGCATCGTTCTCGGTGATGAAGGGCGGCTGCGCCAAGTTCTGATCAATCTGATTGGCAATGCCATCAAGTTCACCGACCGCGGCAGTGTGAAGCTTGTAGTGGAAAAGGGCCGTGGAGCCATCAATCGGCATTCGTTCAGCTTCCGCATCACGGACACAGGCATCGGCATCTCAACGCAAGCCTTGGAGCATTTGTTTGAACCGTTCAACCAAGGTGACGCGCATGACAACGGCCGCACCAATACCGGCACTAATACCGGCACAGGCCTCGGTCTGGCTATCTCTCAGTCAATCGTCCGGCTGATGGGGGGTGACATTACGGTGGCCAGTGTGAAGGGTGCCGGCGCTGAATTCCGATTCGTTTTAACGCTGCCCCGTGCGAGCCATGGCACATTAACGCTTTTGTCGGAAAACGATCTGCCTGCTACCATTCCTGAACGGCTCACTGGACGAATTCTCGTGGTGGATGACAGTCAGACAAGCCGCACCGTGGCGAAGCTCATGATGGATCCTGTTGGATTGACAGTGGATCTTGCCTGCGATGGTGCGGAGGCCGTCAGCAAAGTCAAAAAAGGTCATTACGATGCCATCCTCATGGACTGCCAGATGCCAGGCATGGACGGTTACGAAGCCACACGGCGCATTCGAAGGCTGCCGAGCAAGCGCGGTCGAGTCCCCATCATCGCTCTCACCGCTAATGTCGAGACTGGATTCATCGCAGAGTGTTATGCATCAGGCATGAGCGATCACCTCAGCAAACCGGTCCAGAAGTCATCGCTCCTCTCAAAGATCTCACGTTACCTCGCCGAATCTTATTCACCCAAGGGGCGGGATAGGCTCAAAAAAACGGCGGAATCGTCCATTTAGAATAATCGGAATAGGTGCGTAGGTAGTACCATTCCATGAAACGCGCCCTGACCAGCCTTATTGCCGGTGTTTTGTCCTTTGGACCGGATTTGCCAGCCGCCGAAGTCCCCTCCTTCCGCAACACCATTCAGCCCATCCTCACGCGGTACGGTTGTGCGATGGGTGCCTGCCATGGTGCCGCAGCAGGACAAGGCGGCTTCCGGCTTTCGCTGCGTGGCTTCGATGATGAGGGCGACTGGCTTTCGATCACGCGCAGTGCGAATGGCCGCCGCCTGACACTCGAAGATCCAGCACGTAGCCTCTTTCTCCTCAAAGCGGTCAAAACGGTGCCGCACAAGGGTGACAAGCGCTTCGAGGTGAACTCGCCGGAGTACAAAGCCATCGCGGATTGGATCGCGGCGGGTGCGCCGGGGCCGAAGGCGGATGATCCGCGCATCGTGTCGCTCAGCGTGTCGGAGCCGCATCTCGTCACGCAGGCCGGCAAGAGCCTGCAGCTCAAAGTGACCGCGAAATTCAGCGACGGGCATAGCGAGGACGTGACGCGCTGGTGCAAATACAACGCCACCAACGCCAGCGTGGCCACCGTGGATGATGCGGGCCTCATCAAGACCACCGGCAGCGGTGAGGCAACGGTCAGTGCGTGGTATTTGAGCCTGCTGAGCGTCACCACCGTCACCGTGCCGCAGCCGAACAAGCTCGAACCTGCCGCCTTTGCCGTGCTCAAGCCGCGAAACTTCATCGACGAGCATGTTTTGACGAAACTTCGCGAGCTGAACATCCCACCGTCAGATCGGGCGAGCGATGCCGAATTCATCCGACGTGCCTTTCTCGACACCATCGGCGTTTTGCCCACGACCGATGAAGCTCGCGCATTTCTCACCGACAAAGCTGCCGACAAACGTGACCGCCTCATCGACACGCTTTTGAAACGGCCCGAGTTCGTCGATTACTGGTCGCACCGCTGGAGCGATCTACTGCTCGTCAATGGCGACAAATTGATGCCTGAGGCCATGTGGGCCTACTACAACTGGATCCGCCGCCACGTCGCCGCGAACACGCCGTGGGACGCCATGGTGCGTGATCTGCTCACCGCCAGCGGCAGCACGCTGGAGCATGGCGGCGGCAATTTCTTCGTCCTCAACGACGAGCCCACCAAATGCGCCGAGACCGTCAGCGTGGCCTTCATGGGCACCTCCATCGCCTGTGCGAAGTGTCACAACCACCCGATGGAAAAATGGACGCACGATCAGTACTATGCCTTCGCGAACCTCTTCGCCCGCATCCGGTCCAAAAACGGCACGCAGGCCAATGAGCGCGTGCTTTTCAGCGACACGCAGGGCGAGATCATCACGCCACTCACTGGCAAACCGCAGCCACCGCGCCCGCTCGATGCCGTGCAGCACATCTCGATGACCTCCACCGAGGATCGCCGCATCACGCTCGCGAACTGGCTCACCAGCGCCAACAACAAACTCTTCCAACGCGCCATCGTGAACCGCGTGTGGGCGAACTTCTTCGGCAGCGGCCTCGTCGAAGCCGTCGATGACCTCCGCGTCACCAATCCTGCCAGCAACGAACCGCTCTTCGCCGCCGCTTGCGAGCATCTCGTGAAGCAAAAATTCGACCTGAAGGCCCTCATGCGCACCATCCTGCAAAGCGAGACCTATCAGCGCAGCAGCATCACCCTTCCCGAAAACATCACCGACCTCCGCTACGGCTCGCACTACGTCCCGCGCCGACTGAAGGCCGAGGTGTTGCTCGACACCGTGAGCCAAGTCACCGCCGCGCCCACCACCTTCAAAATTGATCGCCGCAACGCCAACCGCGGCACCGCCGACGCCTACCCCATGGGCTTCCGCGCCCTGCAACTGCCCGACAGCAACATCGCCAGCTACTTTTTGAAGAGTTTCGGCCGCGCCGACCGCGTCGCCACCTGCGAATGCGAGCGCACCAACGAGCCCAGCATGGCCCAAGCCCTCCACATCGCGAATGGCGACACCCTGAACCTCAAGCTCGCCCAAAAAGACAACCGTCTCGACGCCCTGCTCACCAGCCAGCAGCCCGACGTCAAGATCATCGAAGAAGCCTACCTACTCACCCTTACCCGCACCCCCACCGCTCGCGAACTCGAAAAAGCAACCGCGCTGCTCACGAGCGCCAAACCCGAAGACCGCCGCGTCACGCTGGAAGATCTGTTTTGGAGCCTGATGAGCTCGAAGGAGTTTTTGTTTAATCACTAAACCATGAGTCGCAGCCCTCACTCAATTCGTCCCATGCGCCTCATCACTCTCATTCTGTTTGGACTCTTTGCTGCGTCGTCTCACGCCCAAACCGTGGACTACACGAAGCAGATCGCGCCGCTGTGGGACACCTACTGCATCGACTGCCACAGCGCGGACGACTCGGATGGCGAATTCGCGTTGGACACGTTTGCGGCGCTGATGAAGGGCGGCGAGGAAGGCACGGCGATCGTGGCGGGGAAGGCAGAGGAGTCGCTGCTGGTGAAGTTTCTCGAAGGTCGCTCGGGTCGTGGCGGGAAGAATGAGTTCATGCCACCGGGCAAGCGCGAGAAGCTGAAGGCCGAGGAGATCGCGCTGATCAAAGCGTGGATCAACGCGGGTGCGAAAGGTCCGCTCGTCGCGGAGGCGAAACCGATGCCAAAGGAGGTCATCACGCCGAAAATCGCGCCCACGGTGCCACCGAAGCGCTCGATCCAGGCCGTGGCGTTTTCGCCAAAGGCGCAGCTCATCGCCACTGCACGCTACGGCGAGGTGGAACTCGTCAATCCGGTCAATCAAGTCACCGTTCGGAAACTCACCGGCTTCACCGGCAAGGTGAACGCCGTCGCGTTCTCGCCTGGTGGCGAGACGGTCTATGCCGCCGGTGGCGAGGCGGGCATCGTGGGCATCGTGCGGAGTTGGAAAACGAGCGATGGCACGGCGCTGCGCTCGTTTGAAGGTCACACGGATGCCGCGTATGCGCTCGCGGTTTCGCCCGATGGCAAATGGATCGCCACGGGAGCCTACGATCAAAAAATCCGCCTTTGGGACACCTCGACAGGCAAGGAGATCGCTCTCCTCAAAGGCCACAACGGCGCGGTGAACGGCCTCAGCTTCCGCCCCGATGGCAAGGTGCTCGCCAGTGCCAGCGCGGACCGCACGGTAAAGCTGTGGAGCATCCCGACAGGCCAGCGGCTCGACACGCTCTCGCAGCCGACGAAGGAGCAGACGAGCGTCGTTTTCAGCGTCGATGGCAAAACACTCTTCGGTGCTGGTGGTGATAACCGCATCCGTGTCTGGGCCATCAGCGCCAGCGCCAAAGAAGGCACGAACAAGATCCTTACCAGCCGCTTCGCTCATGAAGGCGGCATCTTAAATCTGGCCCTCTCTGCCGATGGTAAACTGCTGGCTTCGACAGCGACAGACAAAACGCTCAAACTGTGGAACACCGCTGATCTAACCGAAAAGTTACCTCTTGAAAAACAGCTCGATTGGTCCCCAGGCCTCGCATTTACCGAGAAGGCGCAACTCATCGCAGGGCGGGTGGATGGCACATGGGATGTTTATGAGTCGGTCAATCAATCCAAGTGAAGAAGAATAAACATTTAAACTTATGAAACATCTCCTCTCCATTCTTATTTTTGGCCTTAGCTTATCGGCTGTAGATGCTCAGAATGCAAAAACACCAAAGCCACCTGCAGCAGTAGCCAAGATGGCTGCAAAGCCCACTGTAGCTCCAAAGCCTGCGCTGCCGACCATTACCACGCTGTCTCCACGTGGGCTGCATTGTGGTATGGAGCAGGTGTTTACCATCATGGGGAAAGATTTGACAGGGGCGACGATCCTCACCTCCCACGCAGACATTAAGCCCGTGATTGATGTGGCAGCTAGCACAGCCACAAAGGTTGTGTTTAAGCTCCAAACTCCCGAAAAGCTCGGACGTGGCAGTCATGACGTTTGGGTCAAAACAGCGAGTGGCGAGACCTCTAAGCTGAAAGTCTATGCTGACGACCTCTCCCCGCAAACAAGGACAGCAGCGGACTTTAAAGGTGGACCTGTAAAGGTAGCCAAATTGCCCGCTAGCCTCTGGGGCACGCTCACTGAGACTGGGCAGCATGACGCTTATCTCTTCACTGCCAAAGCAGGCGAGGAGCTCGTGTTTGATCTCGCCATCAGCGAGGTCGGCAGTGCGGCCAAGGCTCCCACACTGGAGATCATGGACGGCAGCGGTATTGTTCTCGTGGTGAATCGCGGTCTCGATAGTGGCAGCGATCCTTTCCTCGCCTGGAAAGCCCCAAGTGATGGCGATTTCACCGTGCTCGTGAGTAATACCACCATGGATGGCAGCGCGAACCATTTCTATCGTCTCACGCTTGGTGTACTGCCGTATGTTACGGCCTTCTCACCGCTGACTGCCAAGTTGGGCGAGCCAACCACCGTGAAGCTTATTGGCCATCATTTGAGTGGCAAAGACACAATCACCGTAACGCCTACCAAAGAAGGTATGATGCCGCTAGCACTCGGCTCGCGTGACAGTCGCTACCGTAGCCGTCCAAGCCTACGCGTTAGCACGCAGCCGCAGGTCAGCGAGATAGAGGAAAATGACGAGATCACGAAGGCGCAGGTGGTGAGCGTGCCAGCCAACGTAAATGGTAGCCTGGGTTACGGGAAGGCCGACGCGGATCACTTCGCCTTTGATGCCAAAAAAGGCCAAACGTGGATCATCGAAACGCTCGCTGCCCAGGCTGGTTCACCAGCGGATACGAAGCTCGAAGTGCTGCACCCAGATGGCAAACCCGTCGCTCGTTTGCTTATGCAGGCCGTGCGCGACAGCTACAACAACTTCCGCAGCGTCGATGCCAACAACGCGGACATCCGCCTGCAAAACTGGGAGGAGATGGAGCTGAACGAGTATGTCTGGTTCAACGGCGACATCATGAAGATCATCCGCATGCCACGCGGGCCGGATGCTGGCTGCTTCTTCTACATCAAAGATGGCAAACGCCGAGCCTACTTTGATACCAGCGCCACCTCCCACTCGCTGGATGAACCTTGCTACATTGTGGAGCCACATGCCGTCGGCAGTCACATCGTGCCAAACGGTCTGCCCGTCTTTACCGTAAACTATCAAAATGATGATAGCGGCAGCCGCAAAACAGGCCGCGACTCCAGCATCACCTTCACTGCGCCTGCCGATGGCCGATTTGTCGTCAAAGTCACCGACACCCGCGGCTGGGGCGGCGAGCGGTTTGTGTACTCGCTCGCCATCCGCGAGCAGAAGCCATACTTCAGCGTCAAACTCGCAGGCATGAATCCCACCGTCATGCCTGGAGCCTCCGTGGGCTTCTCCTTCCGCGCCGAGCGCACGGACAACTTCGACGAGCCCATCCAGATCGAGATCACAGGCCTGCCAGCTGGTTACTGGGCCACCTCGCCGCTCATCATCGAAGCCGGTCACGACCTCATCAGTGGCTCGCTGCATGCCGCACCGGAAGCGAAAACCGACGTCGACTGGTCCAAACTCAAGATCACAGCCAAAGGCAAAGCCATCACCCACGACGCCGGCACCTTCGGCAAGGTCACGCTCGGTGCGAAACCGAAGTTCATCATTGTTTTAGAGCCTGACGTGGGTGGAAAGCCCGTGATGCGCGATCTCGCGGAAGAAATGAAACCGCTCGAACTCACCCTTGCCCCCGGTCAAAGCGTGAAAGCCTGGCTACGAGCCGTGCGCCTGAATGACAAAGGAATCATCAACCTCGACGTACATGGCCTGCCGCATGGCGTCATCATCGACGACATCGGCCTCAATGGCGTGCAAATCCGCGAAGGTGAAACTGAGCGCCCCATCTTCTTCCGTGCTGCCAACTGGGTCAAAGACCAAGACAAGTTCTGCCATGGTGCCATCAGCTCCGCGAGGAACGAGCACGATAGCGCTGGATTGCAGACGAGTTTCCCGATCCTGATGAAGATCCGGAAGGCTGCAGGTGTAGCGGTGAGGTGAGCCGCTCAGTTCAAATAACGGAACTCAGCGCTAGCGATGAGCGATTGGCAAAAGGCCGATAACGCGGCGGCTTGAGATTTATCTCGGGCTTCTTGAGTGCTTTTTCCGCCAGCAACTTGCTGCGGGAATTGGAACCAAAAACGTTTAATCGCAGCCATCTCCTGTTCTTTTGGTGCGCGGGCAAAGGCCAGCTGATAGGCATACACGAGACGCTCCAGGGGCGTTCCTTCATGCTTGGCCAACCTTTGAGCAAAGGCATCTGCTGCACTAATAGCCTGCGGGTTGTTCATGAGGAAGAGGCTTTGGCTGGGAACATTCGTCGAGTCACGCTCACCGTTCACCAGACTGGCGTCAGGGAAATCAAAGACCGTCAAAACTTCCGGCACCTGATCACGAATGATCGGTAGATAGACACTGCGGTGAGTTACGGGCTTGGTCATTTCCCGGGCCATATTCAGAATGCCTTCTCTCCCTTCACCGGCACGCGCCACAGGTGATCCATCCACAGGATACAAATTCAGAGACCCTGCAACAGCAAGCATGCTATCTCGGATCGCTTCAGCATCCAGACGGCGCTGACTCATGCGCCAGTGCAGCTTGTTTTCAGGATCCACCGCATCGTTATGGGCCACATAACTGGAGCTCATTTGATAAGCTCGGCTAAGCATGATCTCGCGGATCATTTGTTTCACAGACCAGCCCTTTTCCATGAAGGTGACAGCCAGATGATCCAACAGTTCTGGGTGTGAGGGCTTCATGCCCATGACACCGAAGTTATCTGGCGTGGCGACGATGCCACTTCCCATCAACTTTAACCACAGGCGATTCACCATGACTCGCGCTGTCAGCGGATTGTCCCTCGAAGCAATGAAATAGGCCAGATCCAGACGTCCACTGCCTTGGCTAATGTTCAGCGGCTCACCTTTGGCACAAAGCACTTCAACAAGCCCGCGCGGCACGATATCGCCCGGCTGCTTGATATCACCACGAACCAAAATGGGACTATTCATGGGGCGCTCATTGTCCAGCACACCCATGGCAAGAGTCCTCGGCGTGCCGTCTTTTTCAAATAGATCCAAATCCGCCTTCACCGCCTGTGCACGATCTTCAGAGCTGCGAATGCGCAGAAAATTCTGCGCGTTTTGTTGCCCACGCTGGTCCTCACTCATGCTGCGGACCTGATCGCGGATGTTTTGAGCAGTGGCATTGGCCTCATCATACTTTGTTTTTAAACTCACGTATTCTGAGCTGGAGATATGGCCCAGCGCCAATGGTAAAGCAGCTGCGCGGTCCAGCTCAATCAGTGTGCTACTGTTGGCATTTTGAAGCTGGCTGTAGGTGCCAAACAGTGTCTCACTGCTCATGAAGATCCCTGCCAATGCGTAGTAATCGCGCTGCGTCACTGGATCAAACTTGTGATCATGACAGCGTGCGCAGGCTAGAGTCAGTCCTAGCATGGACTGGGAAACGGTGTCGATCTGCTCATCGACGACATCCATGGTGAACTGCCGCTTATCACGATTGTTATGGCCTTTTGGGCCAATGGCTAGGAAGCCGGTCGCAACAATTTTCTCGGCCTGATCACGCTTATTTTCCGATTTCATGAGGTCGCCTGCGATCTGCTCTTTGAGAAACTGATCATAAGGTTTGTCGCGATTAAAGGCATCAATCACGTAGTCGCGATAGCGCCAGGCATGGGGGTAGAGAATGTTGACTTCCTTACCGCTGCTCTCGGCGTAGCGCGCTACATCTAGCCAATGGCGGCCCCAGCGTTCACCATAACGAGGCGAGTCTAGATATTGATCGATTACACGCTTTAAAGCGTCAGGTGAAGTGTCGGCTAGAAAAGCTTTAACTTCATCGGGTGTCGGAGGCAGGCCTGTCAGATCAAAGGCAATGCGGCGGATCAAGGTAGCCCGATCAGCGTCCCGATTGGGCTTAAGACCTTGAGCTTCCAGCCCTGCGAGGATGAAAGCATCCATGTCTGTTTTGACCCAGCCCTCGGTTTTCACCGCTGGCAAGGACGTTTTTACAGGTTTAACGAGGGACCAGTGCTTGCGCCCTTCATCCATGTTGATCTCACGTTTGCCACCGCTGGCATTGGCTGCTTTTTGCCCACGCGGATCGGGGGCACCCATCTCGATCCATTGTTTAAAGAGCGCCACCACATCAGCTGGCAGCTTGTTTTTTGGAGGCATTTGCATCTCATCATTGGCCCAGGTCATGGCCTCATAGATGGAGCTTTCCGCCAAACTGCCCGGTGTGATGCCCGGATGCCCCGACTCACCACCAAGTAAACTGCCCTGCTTTGTATCCAGCGTCAGTCCACCTTTGATTTTCTCTGATTCTGAAGAGTGACATTTATAGCAATGCTCCACCAATACTGGCCGAATGTTCTTTTCAAAGAAGTTCAGCTGATCAGCCGAAATACCAGCATGGGCCATCGTCATAGACTCTTCATCAGCCGCAAGAGCGGCCAGTGGCAGAATGAAAAGTGCGGTAAGTGCTTTCATAGGAATCAAAGTCAGATTTGCAACAATCCAACTCTGACAGAAGAGAAAGGTTTCTCGGAATCCGTGCCTGAGCTCTCAATCCCCGACTCATTTGAAGCGACTCAAGCAACAGAAGGAATGCGATGAGGGATCCAGCAAAGCATCTCCAGGATCATCTAAAATTGGACAGTCGTTGGCCTTTGAAAAAGTGCCTAATTAAGCCTTCGCATAGACTTTCAATGCAGATGAATGCTTGCGATTGTGGCAATGGGTTGCACGATTGCGTGGATGAAATTCTTTCTCGCTATTGTTCTTGCTGCCCTGGTTTCTTTTACCTGGGGCTACGTTTCCTGGATGCAGCTTAGCTGGCATCAGGCTGGCATGTTCGAGTTTAAAAATGAAGCCGCAGTGGCTGAGGTGCTCAAAGAAAACGCAACGAATGGCCGCGGCATCTACGTTTTGCCATTTCCGAGAGAGGCCTTAGACATCGCTTCTGAAGAAGAAAAGGCCGAGCAGCGGAAGAAGGTCGATGATGCCAATGCTGAAGGACCTTACATGTATGCCATCGTGCGGCCGGGCAAAAGAGATGGCGATATGAAACAAAGCCTCATTCGAAGCTTTGTGCGCTCTTTAATCGGTTGTCTGCTCATTGGTGCACTTATGAATCCGCTCGTACTCGCCTTTCCTGGACGCGTTTGTTTTGCCGCTGCTTTTGGTGCTTTTGCTGGATTAGCGGTGGATGCACAACAGTGGATCTGGTTTGAGCTACCTCTGCGTGATCTCATCGTTAACGTGGCCGATCACTTCATTGAGTGGACGCTCGTCGGACTCGTGCTGGCTATGTTCCTGGGCAAGGAACCGAATGTGAACGATATCGACTGATCAGCGGCTCTTTTGGAGCACAAGTACGAATAAAAGCTGACCTTCTCGCCACTTTGGACCACCAATGAAAAGGGGGCTGCCTTCTTTGAGCACGGCGTCTGTTTTTACCAGCACCTGCTGATCTCGCCAGAATTGCAGGTGCAAATTCATGCCGCCACCATCAGCAGGGCCTTTAGAGTCCACTTTCAAAAACAGATCCTTTGTCGGTACGACCCAGGATTCATATTCACGGAAGACGTCTTGAAGGTGTTGGCCGAGGATCTCGAACCGCTGAAAGGGAAAGACCATTCCAAGTCTGCCTGGAATATCAGCGAAGTCAATAGGTGCGACCTCCGTGGAACCCGTGAGCCCTTTGATGTCATTTGTGGCATACACGAGCGCGCCCCAGACTTTACCATCAGTGGCAGGCTTGACTGCGGGCAATGATTCGACTGGCGGAGCGACGGGTTGCTGGGCCTTGACGCAGCCAAGCGTAAGAATCCATAAAGCTAGAGTAGAGGCCAATTTCATCCGCGTGGATTCGCTGACAGCAAGCGGGGTTGATTGCGTGCATCCTTGGCGACAACGGCCAGGATTTGACCGCTTTCGCCAAACAGCGTGGTGGTCGCCACTTCTTGGTCTGACTCTGTGCGCTCGACGTGGAAACCGACAATCTTGCGATCTGCAGGCATGGCCTCGACGCCATCTAGAATCAGCACTGTTGCTTGGGCTTCGGCTGAATGGAAGCTGCGAGCCTGAACAGCTGGATTCGGCACATAAATGCTGTGAACGACGCTGTTGTTTGCCGGCTGATTCTGCTTTTGCAAAATCATGAATCCGCCAATGGCCACCGCTGCTGCTGCGGTGATCAGGGTCGGAATGCGCAGCCAGTCGAGCCATGAAGAGCGCGCGGCAGGCAGAGTCACTGGCTCTTCCTGGGCGATACGAACCTGGATTTGGCTATTGAAGAAGTCAGCATAGGGTACTGGCATCTCCGCAGGTAAGTGAGTGCGTAGATCAGCACTCATGCGCTGCATCATGGTCACTTCCGAATTGAGCATTGGGTCAGCTGCCATGCGTGCTTCGAAGCTGGCGCGTTCAGCGTCGCTCATTTCACCGTCCAGGAAACGGATCAGATCATGGTCTTCAGAGGGCGTTTTCATAAGTGTCTTTCAACATTTCTTGCAGTTTCTTGCGGGCGTAGAAGAGTCGACTCATCACTGTGCCGAGCGTGCAGGGGATGATCTCCGCAATCTCTTCATAAGCCATGCCTTCCACCTCACGGAGCAGGATCACCTGCTTATGATCTGGGCTTAGTTTAGCGATGGCTTCGTGGATTCGGGCACCCAGTTCAGCATTTTTTAAAGCCGTGTCGGGTGCGGGTTCATGGCGGGCCACAGCCTCAGCGCCAGCGGCCACACGATGGTCGGTGTGGGAGTCATCAAACTCTCCGTCACCTTGAATCTTTTTTTTCCGCAGCCAATCGTAGGTCACGTTGTGCGTGATCCGGTAGAGCCAGGTGTAGAAGGCTGAGTCCAGCTTGAAATTCGGCATGGCGCGCCAGGCTTTGATAAAAGCCTCCTGCGCGAGGTCCCAGGCCTCTGTCTCATTCTGGATCATGTGGTAAGTCATAGCATAGACCTTCCCTCGGTAACGGTTCACGAGCACGTCGAACGCACGGGTGTCGCCCGCCTGGCAGCGCTTGACCAGGTCGGAGTCCGAGACTTCGCCAGATTCAGGCGCAGTGGAGGCGGGCATGTTTTAGAGGATGGCAGAGGGTAGAGACGAGAGCGGCGACCGCTGTATTCAGACTATTTTGACCATTTACAACGATTCCGTCAAAATTTCAAAAAAGAAAAGAGCAGCTGATTTTCGCACGACCGCCGTAAAAAGCTCTACCAAATTGCAATTATCCCCGACATGATGCACCCCCCAATGCCAACCGTTCAGACTACTGCCGACAATCGTAAGTTCCCGAAGTTCGACCTTTATCGTCTCCTGCACACCGTGTTTCAGCCCACCTTCGGCTGCAAGATCTGCATTTTGATCGACCTGCCAGACCTAGCTGAAGCCAAAGGCATGGCTTTTCTCCAAAATCCAGCCCGCGCAATCCAAGGCCGCGCCTACAAATACTTTTATCAGGGCCTGCAAAATGGCGTCCTGGATGAGCTAGCATTGAAGGGCGGCGAGATGTTTGCCTATACCCAGACCACTGGCAGCAATCTGGACATGCCTGATGAATGCGTGGACATGCACGGTAACAAGCTCAGCCTAGAAGGGGATATCTACACGAATTACGACATCATCCTCTGCATCTCGACCTTCTCTGCCACGGCACCCCTGACGGCATTTGCCAAAAAATATGGCTTCCGTGGGGCGACACTACATGGCGTCAATGAGGTGATTTTAAATAGCGGACTCGCTGTCGATTACGAAGAAGTCAGCCGTGATGCTGAGAAGTTGCGTCTTGCCATGACACGCGCTGACAGTGTGGAGATCGACTTTGCGCTGGAAACCGGTGAAGTGCTCACTGCTAAGCTGGAACTCAGTGCTCAAGAGGCTCAAAAGTCTCATGGACTCTGCCGTGGCACCACACCAGACGTGGCCAATCTGCCCGCTGGCGAGGTGTACTTCGTCCCGACTGGAGCTGAGGGCTTCTTCCCCATGAAATATGAGGACGGCACGCTGGGGAAACTCACCGTTACCGGTGGCTGCATCATCAAGAGCGAGCTGATCGGCGGAGATCAGGCCACCATTGATGCGCATAACGCCAAGCTGCTGGACGATCCTATGACAGGCGTTCTAGGTGAACTTGGTTTCGGCACCCAAGTGCTGCCTGTTTCTGGTTCTGATATCCAAGATGAAAAAGTGCTCGGCACCTGCCATCTGGCTACCGGTCGCGACGACCATCTCGGGGGTCACATCACTCCGGCTCAGTTCAAGCGGCATCAAAACGCGACTCACGACGACATCCTCTTTGCTCCGCATAAAACGCCTAACTTTGACATCCGTCAGGTTCGCATGAATCGCGGCAGTCAGCAGGAGATCCTCATCGAGCACTTCCAGCCCTCGAAGTATCTACTCGATGCCTTGGTCAGTGAATAACTTCCGCTAAAAGTTGCCATCGCGATGGCTACGGCTCATCATCGAGCCATGTCGCCCCTTGTCAAAACCCTCGCAGAGCTAGTCCGCATCAACAGCGTGAACTCGTCCTATAAGGGCGGGCCAGGTGAGCGGGAAGTGGCGACCTATGTGCGGCGCTTTTTCCAGTTGCATGGGATCGAGACCTGGGAAGAAGAGGTCTTCCCAGGACGTCCCAACATCATGGCACGCCTTCCTGGCCGCCAACTGCATCGGCGTCTTTTACTTGAAGCCCATACAGACACCGTTTCCGTCAAAGGCATGACTATCCCGCCTTTTGATCCCATCATCAGGAATGGTCAAATGTATGGTCGGGGTTCTTGCGATACGAAAGCAGGCTTAGCCACGATGATGCACGCCATGCTTTCTTTGAAAGAAGCTGGCATCACACCGCCATGTGAAGTGGTCTTAGCGGCTGTCGTGGATGAAGAGCACTCCTATCGTGGCGTGGTGAAGCTTTGCCAAAGCCTCAAAGCAGACGCGGCCATTGTGGCCGAACCCACAGAAATGCGGGCCGTGATCGCTACTAAAGGCGTGCTACGCTGCCGGATTGTGGTGCATGGAAAATCAGCGCATAGTTCAAAACCACATCTTGGAGTGAATGCCATCACGCACATGATGCAGGTCCTTGCCGCCATTGAAGCAGACAATGCGCGGTTAGCAGGAATCCAGCATCCTTTGGTCGGCTTCGGCACCTGCAATGTGGGGGTGATCAGCGGTGGCGTGCAGGTGAATTTTGTACCCGATCGCTGTGCTATCGAGATCGACCGCCGCCTGCTGCCAGGCGAGACTGCAGCCAGCGCTGTGGCACACTATGAGCAGCTTTTGAATCAATTGCCTGGAATCTCAGCCGAGATTGAAGAGCCGCTTCTTCTCGTCGATGAGGCGCTGGATACACCCGCTGAATCAGCCGTGGCTCAGACAGCTTCCCAAATCTTACGTGATCTCGGCTTAAACCCTGAACCCTGCGGCGTACCCTTCGGTTGTGATGCCAGTAAGCTTTCCCGTGCTGGCATTCCGAGTATCGTGTTTGGACCGGGTAGCATCGACCGGGCACACACCGCCGATGAGTCTGTGGAGTTAGATCAGGTGGAGCAGGCCCTAGAGTTTCAGAGAAGATTCCTGCTAAACTTCGAGTAATAGCTGAATCACATGACCAGCCGTCGTCACTTCATCACTACCAGTATTAGTTCCGTATTGAGCGCTCCATTGGCCACCTGCGCCACGACGATGAAAAGTTCGTTTATTGATGCCCATGTGCATGTCTGGACGCCTGACACGCAGACCTATCCACTCGCAGCAGGCTTTGAGCAAAAGGACATGGCTCCGCCCAGCTTCACGCCAGATCAGCTCTTTGCGTATACCAAGCCTGAAGGCGTGACGCGTATCGTGCTCATCCAGATGAGTTATTACAAAACGGATAACCGCTACATGCTGGACATGATGGCCGCGCATCCGGGCATTTTTTCCGGCGTAGCCATCATTGATGAAACAGCAGCCGATGTAAGAGCTCAGATGAAGCTGCTGGCAAAGCAAGGTGTACGTGGTTTCAGACTGTCTCCCAAAGGCAAAGACGTAGCGGCTTGGTTAGCTTCTCCTGGCATAGAAGAGATGTGGCGCGTGGGTGCCGAAGAAGGACTCAACCTGTGCCTGCTAATCAATCCTGAGGCACTCGGTCCGGTCGCGAAAATGTGCGCCAAGCATCCGCAGACACCCGTCGTTATCGACCACTTCGCACGGGTTGGCATGGCAGGTCCCGTCACACGTGCGCACTTGGATCGCCTGCTGCATTTGTCCAAGTATCCGAAAGTCACTCTGAAAACCTCCGCCTTTTATGCACTGGGTAAAAAAACAGCGCCGTACTTGGATCTTGGCCAGATGATCCGAGAGTGTCGCGGCTCTTTCGGCTCGGATCGACTCATGTGGGCCAGTGATTGCCCCTTTCAAGTCGATCCAGGACATAACTACCATGACTCCATCTCGCTCATCCGCGATCGCCTAGACTTTCTCAGCGAAAGCGACAAAGCCTGGATGTTACGAAAGACTGCCGAGAAAGTCTTCTTTAACTAATACCGCCTCAGTGTCGTATCTACCGGCGCTCGGGTTTCGTCTTTGTCTGGGAAATCCAGCGTGTAATGCAGGCCGCGACTTTCATGACGACGGATGGCGCACTCGACGATGAGGGAGGCTGTTTCTACCAAATTACGCAGCTCTAGAAGCTCGCTGGTAATGCGGAAGTTCCAGTAAAACTCCTGCACTTCTCGCTTCAGATTGCGCAAGCGAGCGGCGGCGCGTTGCAGACGTTTGCCAGTGCGGACGATGGAGACGTAGTCCCACATCAGGCGGCGGATTTCATCCCAGTTATGGTAAATGACGACGAGTTCGTCATTGTCCACCGCCACGCCACTTTGCCAGGGCGGCACGGTGTACACTTGCTCGGATTCTTTGCCGATGGGCATCTTCCGCAGCATGTGCTCGACGGCTCGGTGAGAGATGACCAAGCACTCCAGCAATGAATTGCTGGCCAGTCGGTTCGCGCCATGCAGGCCCGTGCAGCCGACTTCTCCCACAGCGCAAAGGCCGCGGATACGAGTCGCTCCATTCACATCGGTGACCACACCACCACACTGATAATGCGCGGCGGGGACGACCGGAATTGGCTGTTTGGTAATGTCAATATCCACCTCCAGGCAGGCTTTATGAATATTGGGGAAATGGCTAAGAATGAAGTCCGCAGGCTTGTGAGAAATGTCGAGATACACACAAGGTCCGCCCGTACGCTTGATCTCGTGGTCGATCGCACGAGCCACGATGTCACGGGGCGCCAATGTTCCGCGTTTATCGTAATTTTGCATGAAGTCCTTCCCATCCGCGCCGATCAAACGTGCGCCTTCTCCACGCATGGCTTCAGTGATGAGGAAGGAGCGCTTTTCGGGGTGGTAGAGGCAGGTAGGGTGAAATTGGATGAACTCCATGTTTGCCACGCTGGCACCTGCTCTCCAGGCCAAGGCCACGCCGTCACCAGTGGCCACACGGGGATTTGTCGTATAAAGATACACGCGTCCGCAGCCACCTGTGGCCAGCACCACGCGGTCCGAGCGGAAAGTCAGGACTTCCCGCGTCTCCTCATTCAGCACATAAAGTCCCAGGACGCGATCTTCAGAAACAAAGCCGAGCTTTGTCGTGGTGATGATGTCCACGGCGAAGTGATTTTCATAAAGCGTGATGTTTGGCCGCGTGCGCACCTCCGCCAGCAACTTCTCTGTGATCTCCCGCCCCGTGGCATCAGCTGCATGAAGCACGCGTCTCTGGGAGTGGCCGCCTTCTTTAGTTAGATCAAACTCCAAATGTCCATCTGAAGCAGGACGCTGATCGAAGTCCACTCCCCACTTCACCAGCTCAGCGATCCGATCCGGCCCCTCGGTCACGATGACGCGCACGGCCTCCTCGTTACACAGACCGGCCCCAGCGATCAAGGTATCACTCACATGCTGCTCGATACTGTCCACCTCACTCGTCACACAGGCGATCCCACCCTGTGCCCAGTTTGAATTCGAGTCCAGCGCGCCACGCTTAGTGACCACGGCCACACGTCCGTGTTCGCTAGCATGCAGCGCCGCGCTAAGTCCGCCTGCGCCGCTGCCGACGATAATAAAGTCGAAGTCATTCATGGAATTAAAGTGGTAATGTAGAGCATATCCATGGATTACGTCGCGAAAATGTTTCACGGCTTGTCTTGTCTTGACGATACGAGCTGACGCGTGCGAGATTGCGACCATTCACATGCCACGCACCTCCACTGTCACCCTCTGCTCCTTTTGCGGTAAAAGTCATGCCGAGGTGAGAAAGCTCATCGCTGGACCTGGGGTCTTCATTTGTGATAGCTGCATCGGGGTGTGTAAAAACATCCTGGATAAAGAAAACGCTCAGGAGGCCGATCAACCTCAGGGCCTCATTGTACCCAAACCGGCGGACATCGCTGCCATTCTAGATCAACATGTGATCGGCCAAGCTCAGGCAAAAAAGGTGCTCAGCGTGGCCGTGCATAATCATTACAAACGTATTGTCCACAGTCGCCAGCAGGCCATGCGCCGAGACAACAGCCCGCGCAAGATGTCAGATGCCCATGAAGTGGACATCGAAAAGAGCAACGTGTTGCTGCTCGGCCCGACCGGCTGCGGGAAGACATTGCTCGCCCGCTCCCTAGCCAAGATATTAAATGTACCTTTCAGCATCGCCGATGCCACAACGCTGACCGAGGCAGGTTACGTCGGTGAAGATGTGGAAAACATCATCCTGCGCCTGCTCCAGGCTGCGGACTTTGATGTGGCTCGTGCAGAGATCGGCATCATCTACATTGATGAGATCGACAAGATCGGCCGCAGCACAGGCAATGTCAGCATCACCCGTGACGTGTCTGGTGAAGGCGTACAGCAAGCACTGCTAAAAATCATTGAGGGCACCGTCTGCAATGTGCCACCACAGGGAGGACGGAAACATCCGCAGCAGGAATACATTCAGGTAAACACAGAAAACATCCTGTTCATCTGCGGCGGTGCCTTTGTCGGCCTGGACCAAGTCGTGAAGCGCCGTAAAGGCAGCCGCACCATGGGTTTTAGCAATCCTCCAATAACCGAGACTAAATCAAAAACAGACGGCCCGCTGGAAGTGGAGCCTGAGGATCTGGTAAGTTACGGAATGATCCCAGAATTTGTGGGTCGTATCCCAGTTGTCTGCTCGCTGCTAGAGCTGACCGAGCAGGAGCTAGTGCGCGTCTTGACTGAGCCAAAGAACGCCCTGCTAAAACAATACGCAAAGCTGCTGAGCATGGAGAGCGTGGATCTCTCCGTCAATAAAGACGGCCTACTAGCAATGGCCCGCGAGGCCGTGAAGCGCGGCACAGGTGCTCGTGGACTGCGCAGCATCTTTGAGCGCATCATGCTGGACGTGATGTATGAGGTGCCCAGCCGTGCGGATGTAAAATCAGTCTCCATCAATGAAGCCGTCGTTAAAGGCGAGCGGCCTCCAATACTGAAAAAGCGCATCGAGCGCAATGCTGCTTAGCCTCAAGACTAACTCGACCAGCGTGACTCTCCAGTCGGCATCTTCTGCACTGTAGATCGTGATCCCAAGGCCAGACTAGCCAAGGACTTCGACATTCCGGATGGCTATGCCTTTCACGGTCAAACGGCACACTTTCCTGCTCGATCCAAGTGGCAATGAAGTCATTCGCTACGTCGGTAAGAACAACAGTGACCGCCTCTCTTTCGATGCGCTTGCTTCCAACATCACCGAACTTTCGAAGCCTTGAAGGCAGCCAGCTTTGAATGCAGGATCTCAAAGTCGGTTGCTCGCTTCTGCCGCTGCATGCTGAAGCATTGCTTGGAGACTTTGGTATTGTGGGGCTAGAGCAGCTGTGAACTGCGCGGTCACCTCATAAACATGAGTGGCCCCTTGGCTGTTTTGTAACTCAACCTTCAAATCACGCAATTCTTCGGATCTGATGCTTCGAAGTAAACACTCACGGATAGCTGTTTTCAGACGCTTCACGACATCAACTGTTCCCATCGATTCATCGCTGACATGATAATCGAGAGTAATACTGCGGGAGAAGCCTCCACTTAGAGAAGCTGTGTCCATAGTGATGAAAGTAGCCAAGGGAATCCATCGCTTTAATCCTCCCTGATAAGAGATGACGACATGTTCTGGTGTGATGTCAGTCACCTGAGCTAGCGTGCTGCCATTGACTAAAATCCAAGAACCTATCTCACAGGGAAACCAAGCTTCGCCCAGCTTACTCGGCCGGGAGGTCATGGCAGCTAAAGTCTGCAAGGGAAGTCGCAAACTGGCTCCTGGCATGGCTGGGTTTGTGAGCTGAGTGAACATATAAATGGTGCCCACACGCCAAGGCACACCCGCAATGATGACCCGCTCACCTTCACGCACCTGACCGAGATTCAGAAGAAATTGCAACTGCTCTAAATGCCTAGCGATGCCTGTCTTTGCAGTCATTAGCAGACCACCCAAAGCTAGGAGGCTTAAGCCGCCAAGCAACCAATCACCCCGCGCATACAAAACCAAAAGCGCAGCAGAAAGACCCAACAACAAGGCACCACCTTCATGCGCAACATCTAGGACACGCAGCATAAAGCTCAGACGCTGATATTTACGCACTGCGATGACTTTCATGAAATAGGCATACGCGGTACGCAGTCCGAAGAAAATCACCATGAACACGAGCAGCGCCAAAAGAATGTTTGTGCCGCGAATGAAGACGAAGTGCTTTACCTGCAACCCAAGATCTTTCCAAAATGACACCCCCGTAATTTTCAACTCACCTAGTTGGTGCTGCACGGCGGCGGTTCGACTCGTTACCTCATCGAGACGTCCTTGAAATGCCTTGCGCGTTTCATTTAAAGCAGAACGCAAAACTGGATCCGGTGTCTTTGAAGCTTTGACCTCAGCTAACAATTTATCAATTTCTGCCACCGCTCGTTTTTCTTGCTCCTCCCGCTCTTTGAGCCTGACCAACTCCTCCGCCAACTCCTGAAAGGCACGCGACTTCTGTGTCAGGGCTCGCAAATCGGTAAAAATCGGCGTTAGCAGCTGACTCATCTCATCCTGGATGCTTAAGGGTGTCACTTTTTGTGTGGGACTACCTGAAGCATTGGTGGATTGCAGACCTGTAACCAACACCGTGAAGTCCCGCTCTACCTCTTGTCGCCGCTTGTCTAAAATTTCAATTTGCTGCTGAATCTCCAACTTCGCAGAGTCACCCATGGTCGTCTGGATCTTTTTTCGCTGTTCATCCATGGCGGCTCGGATGCCATCTCGTGTTTGTAAAAGCGCACGCAGGGTCTCCTTTTTATCAGGCGGTGCCTCCTGCGAAAGAGGTGCAGGCAATACTACCGGCGCTGGTTGTACCGAGACCTGCCCAAAACAAGCTCCCACCACTGCCGTCAGCATCATGACTGCATAACACAGAATGAAAGTGAATCGCATGCTGCCAATTCAATGCATTCTGCCGCATTAGCAACTGTTAGCCTGACTCATGCAAGTAAGTCTTCAAAAAGACGCCAGCCACGTAGTCTTGTCACAACTCGGAAAAGAGTTTCATGAATAAGTTCACCCTCGGATGAAAATAGCCTTGTCAGTGATTCTGTGGCTGATCACACTGGGTTTTGCATGAAAAAAAGCACCCTTACTCTTGCCTCGGTTTTTTTAATCGCCACTAGCTTACAGGCGGAGACCACGTCTCCAGCCATCAAGCCTGTAGCCAAACCGATCGTCGTTTTACCAGCACAGGCTCCAGATATCGCAGCCGAAAAATTCGGTGCTGATGGCAAAGTGAATCCCGGCTTCAAAGCTGCCCACGAGCGCTTCGTGAAAATAGCCCAGGAAGGCCAAGCAGAATTGATTTTTCTGGGAGACTCCATCACCGCAGGATGGGGAGGTAAGAAAGACATTTGGGACAAAGCCTTTGGTCCATACAAGCCCGCCAACTTCGGTATCGGTGGCGACCGCACTCAGCATGTCCTTTGGCGCATCACTAATGGCGAATTAGACGGCATTAAACCAAAGGCCGTTGTACTCATGATCGGCACCAACAATTCTGGCAGCGATCCGGCTAATGGAATCGCCAAAGGTGTAACCGTCATTGTGGAAACCATTCGCGCCAAGCAACCCCAGGCAAAGATCCTGTTGCTCGCTGTCTTTCCTCGTGGAGAAAAGGCTGCTCCCAATCCAGGGCGCGATAAGTTGAAACAGGTGAATGCGATCATTGCCAAACTGCATGATGGTCAAAACATCCACTTCCTGGATATCGGCGAAAAGTTTCTGAAACCTGATGGCAGTCTGACAAAAGACATCATGCCCGACTTCCTGCACCTATCAGCTGCGGGCTACCAAATCTGGGCAGATGCCATCGGTCCTAAAGTGGCCGAATTGATGAAATAGAGACGCCTTTAATCTTCGAAAGCGGCAATGATTGGATCCAGAAGATCGGTCATTGCCATTTTTATGCCTATGAAATGTTTCTCTCTTGAACCGATTTGGCTTAAACTTGAAGTGAATGGTTAGCCAATCCAAAGCCATGAAACCGGACTCCAGCATCAATCCATTCGCCAATCTTAGCATCCCTGATTTGCCTCCTGGCCCACCAGAGAAGGGCACTGAAGGCTCTCCACAGAGACTGTGGAAAATGGGCCGCGTCACTCTCCAACGTGAGACAGCGCATCGTGGGGGAAAAACGGTCATTGTAATCAAAGACTTCGCCACCCATCTACCTGTTTCAGTCATAGAAAAGATTGCCAAACGCGTGCGTTCAGCTTGTGGTTGTGGTGGAACCGTCAAAGATAAACGCATCGAAATCCAAGGCGATCAACCTGCCAAAATACGAACTGTTCTTGAAGCCGAAGGATTTGAGGTCAAAGGCCTGAAGTGAGAGTCTCTTGTACCAAGAAGAAGTTACTTAACACGTACGTCTCAAAGAATGACCAAACGATTTAAAGCTTTGATCCACTGCTGCGATTCACTTTAAGATCATCGGCGAGGTGAACGAAATCACCCACCTCACACCATTTGACAAAGCGCTCAGTCAGACGCTTTAGTTCATCCCACTCATGACGAATGTGGCCTGATTCGGCGACGCTGATGCTATTATCAGAAGCAGCGTGACTGATAGCTGAAAGCAGGTCCGCGAATTGCTGTACGATCTCCTGGGTTGCTGGCATGACCTCTCTACCTGGCTTTTTATTAGTAGGCGGATTTTTGACAAAATATCCATCGGCTTTATTGCATAGCCATTGGATCAAATGATCATCCTGCGTGTTTTCGTAGAGGTCATGGACACGATCTAAAGGATTACTCGTGCCGCTGCCACTTTTGGGATCAGCTCCTTCACCCCACTTGTAAACGAGTGAAAGGGACACGCCCATCTTTTCAGCGACTTCCTTAACGTGGGCCTTGGATAAAGCGTTGCGAATGACTTCGTGGGATTCCATACTCTCATCTTGGGACGGAATACAAGGGTTCTGCAAGTGTGAATATGCTTGTACTTTTCCATTTGCTGCTAAGCACAAAGAACGGACAGTCGCGGCCTCATGATTAGTCAGTTCATTGATTACGTTCTCCATGTGGATAAACATCTCCAAGGCTTTGCCGAAGAGCATCGCACGGCCATTTACATCCTGCTGTTTGCCATCGTCTTCTGTGAGACGGGTCTGGTCGTTACTCCCTTTCTTCCGGGAGATTCACTCCTGTTTGCCGTCGGTGCCCTTGCTGCTCAGGGACTGCTTCGTATTGAGATCATCATTCCTCTACTGATGCTGGCAGCGATCATTGGTGACAATTTGAATTACTGGATCGGTCGTAAATCAGGTGCCTGGATCGTCACCCAGCGCTGGTTCAAACGTGACTATCTAGCCAAAACCGAACACTTCTTTGTGAAACACGGTGGCCGCGCCATTATCATTGCTCGATTTGTGCCGATTGTCCGCACCTTTGCACCTTTCACGGCTGGCTTTGGCCGAATGGATTATGGTCGGTTTCTCACTTTCAGTCTGGGTGGCGGATTGCTCTGGGTGGTCAGTATTTCAATGCTCGGCTACGCCCTTGGAAACATCCCCATCATCAAAAGCAATTTCAAACTCGTCTCCTTACTCATCATCTTTGTCTCTGTGCTACCCATCGCCATTGAAGTGATCAAGCATAAGCTGGAGACAAAGAAAAAGTGAGTTAGATGTTCTAATGCCCTGATGCAGAGGGTGTATGCGGTTCTTGGTAATCAAGAGCACCAGAGATCTGATCTGCAGCATCAGACCGCCACGAGACGATGCGTGCAGGAAGCAGTCCACCTATCACTAAAAAGAGAACGCATGCCACCAGTGGCCAGCGCTCTCTTGGCAGAGCATCGGGAATATCAATGACATGCTTCGGCAATACGCCAAGGAAGAGGATGCTGAAGAGGCGCATGATATTGATGGCATTGAAGGCCGTAGCTATAGGCAAACAAAGACCGACCCAGGGATGATTTTCCAAAGCGCCGTGAAAGAGCAGATCCTCTGCGCAGTAGCCAAGCGTGCCTGGCAAGCCAATCAAAGCGAGTCCACATACGAGGAAGAAAGTGGCGAGTCTTGGCGCTTTCGTAGCAAGACCCAGATGACCAGATGGATCATCAATCACACTCAAACGCACTTCCAGCATACGAACGATGCAGATGAGACCCGCCGACGCTGTGGAGACCACAAGCCAGTGAATCAGTCCGCCAGTGATACCCTGCACATTCGCAGTGGCAAACCCAACGAGAATAAAGCTAGCCTGACTGAGACATAGATAGGCGAGAAGACGACGTGGCTTTTTCTCTGCAAAAGCGCGGACACTTGTAATCACCGTGGTTGCTAAGGCCACCATACCGAGAATATCAAGAGCATGTTTGGCAGTCACTGGTAAAGCCGTCGTCTCAGATCTGGCGATGAGTAATGCCCCGAGATGTCCATTAAAAAGAAGCGCGGTGGGAAGAAGCGGGCCATACTCAAAAGCGTGCACCATCCAGCCATGAAAAGGAAACACTCCTTTCCGCAAGACAACCGCTATGATGAGCAACCCAAAGGCCAGCATGGAGGTGTGGGAAAGTTCATCGATTTCAATGTGGTGCAAAAGTAGAATGCCGGCAGTCAGAGCGATGGAGCTAGCAATCAGAAACGTATTTTCAAACCGCCGACCGGGATATTTGCCAAACATCCCCAGAATAAAAGGCGCGCAAGTGAGCCACCAGCCGGTAGCCAAGACAGCTAAATTTGCTCCAGCATACGAAATCTGCGTCGCGGCTGCGATGATCAGCATCCCCGCAAGAGAACGCCCCCCCGCATCGCGTTTGGGTGCAACGGTGACAAACATAACGGTTAATGCGGCAAAGAACGCCATCGGGACCGCATCTAAACCATCGGCATCAAACCAAGTTAAGAAAGGGTCAAATAAGCGCCCATGATTGATGAGCGCCACTTCACGTGCGGCTAAAAGAAAGCTCAAAAAGGCAATGATGGATGACAAAACGGCACCCATACGTGGGCTTTTTGAACGCAATGAAATGCAGGCACCTATGATTAAGGAGCCAATGCCAATGGAGATGTATGGTAACGAAAGGAATTGCATGGGAAAGGGCTTCAATGGGCTAGTTCTTCAAAGTCGTTGGCTGAGTAATCGGCTCAACTTTGGGGGGCGAAATATCGGGATCAAAAATGGCTAGAAAACGAGCAACGGCCATTACGGGGGCTATGATGAAGCGATCTAAAATGGCATCATAAAAACCACGACCGAGGGCAAAGCGATAGAGCCAGATTTGAATCGATTTTGGTAACAATGATTCAAAGTATTCGCCTGTGGGATCAATCTTGCCGCCAGCAGCTGCGTGGACACGATTGTAGTCACGCAACATGGATGGGGAGCGCAGGAACTGCAGGGTGCGCAGCATCGCATGACTGACGAGATGAATCACTGCGAAGGTCGTCCAGCCAAAGCCGATCTCGGCAAAGATGAGACCCAACTGCGTCTGCGAAGCATAGGCGAGTGAAGTCTTCGCATCTGCACACGTGCGATGAACCATTGTGCCAAGAAAAGCTGTCGTCAGGCCAATAAAGATTACTAAACTCGTAGCAATCCATGATGAATGAATGAGAGGCTGAACGCGAAGCAGTAGATAAGCCCCCGCGTGGACAGAGATAGCGCCATAAAAGACAGCGCTTGATGGAGTCGGGCCTTCCATGGCACGCGGAAGCCAGCCACAGAAGGGGCCTTGTGAGGCTTTGCCACTCGCGGCAAAAACAAGGAGAACGGCAATGAAACTGGCCGCACCACCATCGAGCTTATTCATGTGTCCTGGCCAATCTCCGCTAAACATGCCACCCCAGGAGGCTGTGCCAAACCAATGATGCGCAAGAAAGACTGCCACCAACATGAATAAATCTGCAATGCGATAAGTACCAAAAACACGAAGCGCATTCCGAACCGGATCAGGACGATACTGAAAGAAAGCGATAAGCATCACAGAGGTAATCCCGACAAGCTCCCAACCACCGATCAATAGATCAAGTGAATCCGCAATGAAGACAAGAAGTGCGCCGAATGTGAAAAGATGCAGTAACAGAAAAAAGCGAAAAAATCCTGGATCGCGGTGCAGATAACGGACGGAAAATGATCCGACAATGCCAGCGAGTACTACGGTGATTCCGACCAATGGGAGTGAAAGCTTATCTATTAAGAGTGAGAGGGGAAAACCGTAGTGCGCCACGGTAAACCAATCTCCAAGCGAAACATGGACCGACGTCAAATCTTGACTCCACATTTGATAGCCGATTAAAGCCGTGATGACGGCAAGCAAGGAATAGACAGCCTTCGTCAAGCGTGACATGGCACGCTCTGGAATATTCCCCCCTAAAAGCCAGACGATACTCAGGCCAAGGAAAAGCATGCCAGGAGTGGCAATGAGGATAAGGATAAGGTTTTGCAGTGACATTGCGGAAATCGAATTTGGGGTGATAACAGTTGAGACGATCAGGCGGCTTTAGGGTCGATCCGTGCCAGTGCAAGGTGCTCCATCTTGCCTCGATACCAGGCCCTGGAGTTTTGGGCAATTGGCAGCGGCTCTTCGTTGCCTTCTAGTTTTTCAAAAACGCCGTCACGATAAACTTCCATATGACCATCCTCTGGATCCATGGTGGCTAAACGAATCCACTGATTGCAAACAAACTCTGTTAGCTCAGGATTTTTTTGGATCACACTCATCAGCCGCTCAGGAGTTGATTCTACAACAAAAAGAATACGAACAGGCTCATGGATCTCGACCGTTTGCACCGGCAAACCGGTGCGTAGATCACCTTGAAATCCATTCATGACACCGACGAGCCCGCTGATATTATGCGGTAATTTGGTACCGCTACCATAAGCTTCGTTATCAACGGTCGAAAAGTAATATTCCAAATTGATCCCGCCACAGACAGGAATCACCGCACCCAGCACGCGTCCAAGTGCCCCATTGTCTGGATCCTTCGTCGCATCATACGAGATGAGGAAAGCACGACGATCCATAAACAGCCCACGAGTGAACTCACGACGCCCCACATATGCCACGGCATTGGTGCAGTGACCATATTCCGGCCTTGGTTCACCAATGTGCTCAGCACGTTCTTGTACATGCCGCAATCCAAGTTCAGGGGTAAAGTCAGAGCTTGCTGCTTCAAACCGCCGCGTCCGCTCATGAGCACTAAGCGTGCGTGCTTTGTCCAGAGACTTACGCACGCGAATCAGATCGCCACGGTGAGTTTCGGGCATTAGATCCATGTCAAAGAATTCTACGTCATCGCTGCAAGTATCATGATAACCGCCCAAGAACCATGTATCTTCGGGAATGATGACACCTTTAAGTCGCAAGGCTTCACGCACGGCCGGACGATTAGCGATGATGGCAAACAAACGTGCATTTGGAGCACCTGTGCGGCCTCCGCAGGCTCCACAACAGTAGGCTGATTCATAAGGATTGTTCAAACTAGTCGAGCCGTGACCCAGAATGACCACAAGGCGCGCGTGAGCTTTGTGCAAGCCTGCGGGTCCGAGCACTGAGTACACACGATCCGCCATTTCCTGTGTGGTGAAGCCACTCACAAGGCCACTGGTGGCATTACGAGATGCCAGATCGTCCTGCATAAAGGTGAACTCCGTTTTCGGCTCTGGCAGAAAGGCACGATTGAGACGCTTGATGAAGCGTCCATACCCAAGCGGCGTAAGCACACGAAGCGCGAGAGGGAAGAGGCTGAGAAAGCCCAGACAAGCCGTGCTTATCCAACCACGAACGAGAGTGCGTGATGAAATGAATCCATTTCGGACCAGCTTGGCCCAGGCACGACGCAGGCTCTGTCGCTTTTCATCCAAATGGGTATCCTGGGTGATCGGCACCTCACGCACTGAATGAGCCGGTTTGACGACGACTGGGCAGAGAGAAACACCCCCAGCATCATCGATCCCTGCATAATCAATGGCGACGCCAAAGAAACCGGCGGCACCTACAGTTTCAATCTGCGGATCGACTTCTTCAAGAGCACGGCGAATAGATTCCTCACGTTCATCGATGCAGAAAACAACCTGAGCTGCCAGACGGTCACTGATCGGCTCTAAAGGTGGCATGGCACGGTGTTTAGCCAGTGGAATCAAAATCCGACGTTCATGGCGGCGCTCGTAGGCAAGGTGCAGGATGCGGCGCCGCTCGATTTCATTGCACTCAAGAATTTCGTGATCTAATCGAACGAGATCCTCGCTTGAAAGCACACGCATCATATGACTCGTGATGCCGAGAAGTTGAGCGACATCAAACACACGAGCGACGTGGGTAAGCGGATCAAAACTTGGGTTGGGTAAAGCGAAGCTATGCCAGCTCGTGGTATCTCCAGCAATGTCGCGAAGGGCAGCCACCGTGTAAGTAAGCCGTAAAGCAAGGAACTCCATGATTGAGCAACGCACGCGATCATGAGGACATAAAGTAATGTCGTTTTCCAACATTCGAATCATACCAGCCCAACCACGAAGGGCGACGAGTTCTTCGGTAATGAATTTCTCCCATTCTATTTCAGGTATAGCTAGCTGCTGCAAGGCCTCCAAAACGACGGATTCAGCATCCATGTTTTTGGCCTCTTGATCCAGAAACAGCTGACGAACGCCCGTAAGATACGCAGGAAAAATGGCCAGCGCTTGTGGCATAATTTGACGTGCTGCCACGAGCAAGCCTTTCTCCCGCAAAGGCATGGGCCAATAAGCGATACCCTGATCAAGGTAGGCTCCCGTGAGGCGGATCAACGGTGGATGGATGATAAGATCCATATCAATCCCAAACTTAGCAAGCAAAGCATCACGCGGACGAATAGGCTTTCCAGCGACTGGAGCGGGTTGCGGCTTTACCCTCTCCAGACAAGCATCCCAAAGCGCCTTCGGTGTATCCGCTCCGAGCATATCGGCAGCAGCCATTGACAGATCTTCTCTAAAGGACGTGAGCCAGTCGCCCTCTTCGATTTGCCATGAAATATTAATGCCATTCACTCTGCGCACGCCGGGGATCAGCATGGCCCGCCGAAGTTGACGCCGAGTGAGTGTACCGGGAAGGATCTCCGTATCTGGCTGGTGATTGAGAATATCGTCAATATCCTCAGCATGGATGCGATGGCGAAGACGCTCGGCTTGATAAGTCTCTTCGGAAAGGAAGGGTTCGGCTTGAAAAATATCTGCTGCCTCCTTCACAGCTTCCTCAAAGCGCTTGTGCTGGAGAGAATGGAGAGTGTTATGATGAACAAAGACCCCGATAGGGCCCTGTGTAGGTAAAAAATGCGCCGCATGATCCACCACATGGCGGAGGTGCGTCAGTGTATTCCCAGGCGTATGAGCGTCATGGGTATGATCGTGGCCACAGGTGTCGGAATGGGAATGCGTGCTCATTTAGTAACGCCTAATGAACACGGCTTACAGCCTCTGCGCCATCCCTTCCACGGGGGGTATTACGGCCCTGAAGAGAAGTACCCCTGATCTGGGGTTTATTATAACCTGCCGATGGGATGTATTTTCTTTGAAGTCTGGGCGTCAATATTAACGTTCAGAATAACCCTCACCAACACTGCCCTCATGTCTGCACCTGCACCCACCTCAAAACCCGAAGGCCCGACACCCATCGGCAACCTAGCTGGCTTCAGAACTTACTTCAGCAAGGATATCCTTTCAGGATTTTTGGTCTTCCTCATCGCGTTGCCATTGTGCCTCGCCATTTCAAAAGCAAGCGGCTGCCCACCCATTGCAGGTATTTTCACAGCCATTGTGGGTGGACTACTAGCCACCTTTTTGAGTGATTCTGAACTGACCATTAAGGGTCCGGCAGCTGGCATGATCGCGATTGTCTTGGGAACTGTGGCTGCATTCAGCACCGTCCCTGGTGAGCCCGACCAAGTGGGGTACCGCTGCATGTTAGCAGTGGGCGTCGTTGCTGGCGTCATTCAGATGCTATTCGGTCTCTTCAAAATGGGCAAGTTGGCCGAGTTTTTCCCAGTCGCCGCCGTTCACGGCATGCTTGCGGCTATTGGCGTCATCATCATTTCCAAACAGGTGCATGTCATGCTGTTGGGCAACTCCATTAAGGCGCTTCATCCCCACGGTGAGGCTTTTGAACTTCTCGGCAAAATCCCTGATAGCCTCAGCCATATGAATGTAAGCGCAGCCATCGTCGGTCTGGGCTGTCTGGCCATTCTCTTCCTGCGCCCTTGGATCAAAGTGGGCATCGTTCAGCTCATTCCTGGCCCGGTTTGGGCGCTGCTTTATGGCATTCCCATGAGCATGTATTTGAAACTAGATTCGGCTTTCTTGGTCAGTCTGCCTCTTAACATGGCAGATGGCATTGCCTTCCCTGATTTCTCCCGCATCGCTAGCAGCACAGGTATTTACTGGATCGCCATGTTTGCCCTTATCGGCAGCCTGGAGTCACTCCTGAGCGCAAAGGCTATCGACTTACTCGACCCATGGCAACGCCGCACGAATCTGAGCCGTGACCTTCTGGGTGTCGGCGCGGCCAATACCCTGGTATCCTGCATTGGTGGCCTACCCATGATCTCAGAAATCGTCCGTTCTTCCGCCAATAAAAGCAACGGTGCCCGCACTCGCTGGGCAAATTTTTGGCATGGTGCCTTCCTTCTCATCATGGTAGCTAGCGTTCCTTTCCTGCTAAACAAGATCCCGCTCCCTGCACTCGCAGCGATGCTCGTCTTTACCGGCTACAATCTAGCCTCGCCAAAAGAGTTTATGCACATGTTAGAAGTCGGCAAAGGTCAGCTGATCGTCTTTGTGACCACCTTAATCGCCACCCTGGCCACAGATCTTCTCATTGGAGTAGCCGTCGGGATTTTAATGAAACTGATCCTGCATGTCATTGCTGGTAAAGTAGGCATCTCGAACCTTTTCAGTCACAAATCCTCCGTGGATGAGTCTGGTGATCATCCCGTCGTTAAGATTGAGCAAGCCGCCATTTTCAGCAACTGGTTAGGTTTACGTGGTGTGATCGTGACATTGTCCACACACAAAAAAGTGACGGTGGACCTTTCATCTGCTAGTTTTATCGATCACAGCGTGATCAAGAAGCTTGAAGAACTTGCCCAAGATTGGAAACTCGAAAATCGTGAACTTTATCTAGCTGGCCTTGAAGAATTTAAACCTGTATCAGCTCACCCGCACGCAGCCCGTCTTCATGCTTAACCCATCTTCTTCCATGAAAAGCCGTTTTCTTTATCTATGGCTCGCGCTCGCTAGCCTTGTAAGTGCTCATGCAGCTGATCAACATGCAGACCAATACCATCTCTGGCTGAACTATGTGGGGGATCATCCTCTGCTCAATTCTCCTTGGGGCCTCCACCTTGAAATTCAAAATCGACGAGAAGACTGGGGGAATGAATGGCAACAGTTACTCATTCGTCCCGGTATCAATTATACCATCAGTCCTACACTGACTGTCAGCGCAGGCTATGGCTACGTAAAAACTTACCCTTACGGTGAGTTTCCTTCTCTCCACGAATTCGACGAGCACCGCATCTGGGAGCAAGCCGTTTATAAAATGAATCTCTTCGGGCTCGAATGGCAGCACCGCGTCCGCCTGGAACAGCGCTGGATTGAAGAGCAGGCTAAGGTTAGCGGAGAGACCATCAACTGGCGCGGTGAGAACCGCATCCGCTACATGCTACGCACCAGCATCCCACTGACACAGGACAAGAAAACCTACCTTTCCCTTTGGGATGAAGTCTTCTTTAACTTTGGCGGTAACGTCAAAAAGAACAATTTTGACCAAAACCGTGCTTTCATTGGCATTGGTCGCAAATTGACACCATTCACACGTTTAGAGGTCGGCTTCATGGAGCAAACCATCCAAAAACGCGGTGGTGACAAATGGGAACAAAACCACACCATCAGTATTTGGCTTCTTTCTAGCGCACCGTTTTTTAGCGGTAAATAGGGCCGGGCATTGCCTTTACTCTTCCGTTTCTACCAGCCGCAGCGGCACCTCAACGACAATACGTAGGCCGTTAGGCTGTGCCATTTGGAGATCGAGTGTGCCGCCACATTCACGGGCTCGGGCTCTCATGCCAATGAGTCCTAGACTTGACGAAGATTCAAGGCGCTCATGCGGCAGGCCGCAACCATTGTCCTGGACACTCAGGCGGACTTTGGAAGGGTTTTTTTCCAAGACTATCTGAACCTCTGTCGCTTGAGAGTGGCGTGCAATGTTTGTTAATGCCTCCTGGGCAATGCGAAAGAGATGCGTTTCCGTCTCGCTTTGCAGTCGCTCTGTCAGATTGGAGGTGTATTCAACGCTGACACGCGCCCTCTGACCAAATTTCTCAGTCAGCCAGCGCAGACCTGCATCCAGGCCAAAGTCATCTAGAATCACAGGCCGCAAAAGTTGCGACAGCTCCCGTACATTGGTGATGGATTCATCCACAAGATGCAGGCAGTCCGCCCGTAGCGCGTCAAAGTCACGTGTGGCTCCTTTGGTCAAATTGGAGCGCAGCGCTGCCAGTGACTGCCCCAATTCGTCGTGAAGTTCATGAGAAAAACGCCGTGCCGTCTCTTCCTGCGTCTGTAGCATGTGCCATGACACGCGATTGAGTTCCTCCGATTGCCACTGAATGCGCTGCATGCTCAGTCGTGCAAAGCCAACCGTGAGCAAAGCGCAGATAGCAGCAAGGATGAAACTTGACCCTAAAAGCAGCGCCGCATCATCGCCTAAATCCTTGGATTGCTGCTCGATCTCACGCTCCGCTGCGGCTAGACGTTCAGAACTTGCTTTGATGAGCTGGTTCACCAGATCGACGACATGATCATGATGCTTGAACAAAGATTCTAAATTCTCTCTTGGCACAGCTGTCTTCGTTTCCAGTACGCGGTGGGCCTCTTCCGTAAACGACCTGAAACTAGTCTCTAGATCCTGCCAGAGTTCTTGGCCAGCCGCCTCCTGAGCCTCCTGCGATAGCCGTGCTAGCTGCCGATCACTCTTATCCAAGTCTTCCAAAAGCACGACCTGATCTGGCTGTTGGGCCTGAACTTGTGCCAACTGGTGCAGCACCTCCGTCATGGCATTTTCCTCCATCTGCACATCATGTATCAAGCGGGCAATCAACAGTTGATCCCTTGCCAACTGCGCCACGCTCTGCCGAATGCGCTGACTCTGTCTTACTGCAATCAGACCCGCTGCACCGAGCAATGCCATGACCAACACAAAGCCTAGCGCTAGACCGCGTAACACGTTGGTTTGAGTAATACGAAAGAACGTAAAAGTCATCGGATGTTGGCCTTGCTAGGCGAATTAAAGCCTCAATCGATCAAGCCATTGCGGACAGAAAAACGCACGAGCTCGCCGATGCTGTGCAAATTCAACTTTTCCATGATGCGGCCACGATGGGCTTCAACGGTGTAAACGCTCAAGTTCAGAGTATTGGCAATGTCCTTATTCGTCTTACTCTCCGCAATCATTTGCAGCACTTCACGCTCACGAGTGGAAAGCAGGTCAATAGGGTTAGTGACATGTTTGCGGTAATCCTCTAAAACAGCATCACTGACTTCTGGGCTGAGATAGCCTTTACCCTGGGCTATCGCCCGCACGGCCTTCAAGAAGTCTGTCTCGCTGCTATCTTTGAGCAGATAGCCCTTTGCTCCAGCCCGCAGGATCTCCCGCACATAGACGCTGTCCTTATGCATCGAGAGCGCTAAGACGCGCGTCTTTGGTGATACCTTGGTGAGCCGCCGAGTCGCCTCAATGCCATTGAGCTCTGGCATCGTCACATCCATCACACAGACATCAGGCTGGAGTTCCTCGGCTTTCTCTACCGCCTCACGGCCATTGGAAACTTCGGCGACGACTTCCATATCCCACTGAGCAGCGAGGATCATGCGGAAGCCTTGACGCACCACGGCATGGTCATCGGCTAGCATGATGGTCGTCGGTTTAGTGGCCATGCAATTACTTACGTCCTACAGGTGCGGTATCGCTCACTGTTCTAAAACCGCGCGCAAGGGTTGTTTCATTAGCTGATTCAGCAAAGAAACGTGCAGTGAGTAAATCGTTATTACTTTTTAGAGCGAAGTGGCCACCGCGAACGACCGGAACTCTCAAGTCAGGGTAATCGGGGTGCGCGGGCCACGGCTCATTCTTAAACTCACTAGCTGTCCACTCAGAGACGTTGCCCGCCATGTCTCGGATGCCATAGGGACTGATGTCTTCAGAATTACGGTCCGTGGGTGCCCATAAATTATAACCATCTTTGTTTCCACCTTTGGTGCCGTTGGCGTCATAATCATCACCCAGATTGGCGTTGTCTTTGGAGGGTTGATCTCCCCAGGGAAAGAGCAAACCTTTATCGCCACGAGCCGCTTTTTCCCATTCTTCTTCGGTCGGAAGACGTTGACCCTTCCACTTTGCATAGGCGTAAGCATCCCACCAATCCACCTGAGTAACAGGAGTGTTTAGACTCATGACTTGGCCGTTAAAGGTGCTGCCAGCCTTCGCCGCGGCGTAGGTTTCAGTCCACTTCGGTGGTGTGTGACTGATCTTTGTTTTCGGTTGATCGGGATGATCGAAATTGGCGTTCGGTTGCTTCTTCAACGCGGCCAAAAACTCTGCATATTGATGGATGGTCACTTCATCGCGACTGATCCAGAAAGCTGGTAAGTTACGTCGTTCTTTCTTTTGATATTGAAAGGGTCCAGCAGGAATAGCGATCATTTCCTGACTCGTAATCGACAATTTCGTGGTCGTTGTCGGAGTCACTTTACCAATAAAATTACCAAGTCCAAAAACCACAAACAATGAGGCAATAGCGATTGTCCAAAGCCACCATGGGGCACCGCTTGTTCCTTGAGGTGAGATTTCTTCTTTCTCGATCCGACGCATGATCGATCGATCTCTCATGGCATCACGGACTTCATCGA
Source organism: Verrucomicrobiaceae bacterium (assembly GCA_027489965.1). Taxonomy (GTDB): domain Bacteria; phylum Verrucomicrobiota; class Verrucomicrobiia; order Verrucomicrobiales; family Verrucomicrobiaceae; genus Prosthecobacter. Next base: position 191,974 of record JAIXZA010000162.1, on the reverse strand, counting down.
GAGCTTCCAAGATACCAGTCCAATCCCGAGATTCTGAAATGAGCGATGTTACCAGACCTCGAGCTTTTCCTTCGCTAGCTAAGGGTGCAACCATGCGCATGAGGGCTGCGACTTCTTCTTTTGGATCACGCGTGCGTCTATCGCCTGGGCGGAACACATTCACGATGCTTGCTTGATTTTCAGCATCGATAAAGATGTCACGCTCATTCAGACGACGATGATTGCAGCCACGTTCGACGGCATAATCCATCGCTTCAGCGACGCCATAGATGAGTTCCGTGATTTGTCGTTCTGAAAGGGTCTCGCCCGCCTCATAGATCTCGTCCAAGCTTCGGCCACGCGGCAACTCACGCGTATAAAATAGGTATCCATTCACCGATCCTGCCTCATAAAGCGGTGCTATACGAGGATGCGAAACGGAAGCTTTTAAGCGCTCGCGGGCTTTAAAATTCTCGACCAAATCAACCTGACTGAGTAATTCAGGCCTCATCAAAACCAAGGCCACTGGGCGCTGCACCGTCACTTGAATGGCGCGGTAGGTTTCAGATTCGTTCTCTAAGGTTAGCCTTTCCAGGACCTGATAATTGCCTAGCATGGTACCTGGTGCTAAAAAGGCAGGCGGCTCAGCTTGTAAGGCCTCTGTCGGCGCGGCGCTTTCCATAGCAGCCTGAGCTTTGATCATGAGCTTCCCAACGGAATAAGGCGCGTCCTGTAGCACTGGCCAGCCAGCGATGCTGGCCTCATAACCTTTGAGATCATAACGTGTGGTGAAAAGCACGCGCGCTTCTGGAAAGCGAGCTAGTGCAGCATCACGTAAGTCGAAGCCGCTATTTTGCGCATCAATGATGGCTTCTGTGATCAGGAGATCGAGCGTCTTCGTTTGTGCCAGCCAGGTACGGGCCTCGGCGAGGGATGCCACAGTGGTGACATCCCAATCGAGCTGACGGCTAAGGGCACTGGAGCGTTCTGCACGAGTGGTGGTTTGAGAATCGAGAAAAAGAATGGTCATCTTGGCTTGCTGGGCAGGCCGTCAGTTCGTTACGGGTGGAAGCAGCGGATTCACGCCGCCCGGCACGGTCGGGGCAGAGTGTGAACCAAAGTCCAAAAGGTCACGCGGCTCGGCGGCGACATCTTGAAGCTTATGCTGGTAGTAGAGGCGGACCACGTAGCCGTGATAGGAACGGCGTCCGTGAGCTGCAATCTCACCCGGCGTCAATGCCGGCAGAAAATAGGCGACATCGAGCGGCTCTTCACCCACACCGCTCCAATCCACTGGCAACGCACCCCAGGTGGAGAGCGGTTCATCGGCAATGGTTTGGGCAACTTTCTCGCCATTCACTCGGTCAAAAAAATACACATCAATATCGACCTGTGAAGGATCGATTACCGCATTACCCTGACGCAAAATGGGAACTCGCAGAACGACTTTTTCTCCATTGCTGACTGAGAGATCACGATTGGCCTGACATGCGCCCAAAGATAACATCTTCGGCGCAAAGTCACTTGTCGGAGCAACCGCCGTGTCCAAGCCCGTCGTAGCCTTGAGCTTACGTTTGGCCAGGTCACCAAAGCCAGCCGAACGCACGGCATCCATGCCGGCCAGCTGCATCCACAGCGTCGAAGCTTTCTCTCCCAAGCCCATTTGCTCATAGCACTGAGCCGTCTCGGACATCACTTCTGGAGATGCCGGATATTGCAGATCAGCTCGTTTCAACACTTCCAAAGCACCCTGCATGTCTCCTAGACCACGCACTTGTTTTGCTAGATCCACCATTTCTGTTAAGGGCATATTGGAAGCCGAATCGCTCCCTTTGTTCGGCGCCGGAGCAGACTTTGCTATCGCGGGTGCCGGAATTGCTGCCGCAGGTTTTGAATAGGCTAGTGGCGCAGTAAACGTGGGCGCTGGAGCAGGTGCCGTCGGAGCTTGAAAGCTACCAATGGGTGGAGGCCCAAAGCCTGGCGTGGGCGCGCTAGTCGCTGGTGCAGTAGCAGGGGACGCAGCCAACTGACCCACCGGAGGTGGACTGATCGTCACTGGCGGGGCAGTCCAGCCTGGCGATGCTACGGGGATCTGCTCTTTCGAGACAATTGGAGCATCCTTCAATAACAAGCGCGCCATTAAACCCATTTGCAGGAGGACAAGCGCGCATAGGATCCCAAGAGCCGTCTGACTTGCACGGCCCCGATCAGCGTTGAAAATGGAGAATGGGAAAGCCATGCCGATTGCCGCAGGAAAATCGTATGGTACGGTCCACACTCCATACTGTCAATGCTCCAAAACTCTTCCTCCCATTCTCTTGCTCAGCTTTCTGCTGCATCCGAGGAAGACCCAGTGAGCCAAAGCGGCTGGATTCCCCTTTCTTCAGCCTTAACGCCATCTCAAATGGCCGCTCAATTGGCTGAAAATGAAGGATTCATATGGCTAGACACCGCCACTTCTGAACCAGGTTCTTACTCTTATCTCACCGCTCAGCCTAGTTTTTTACTATCTGGCCACATTGATCAGGATTGGTCTAAAGTGGTGGAGGCTCTTGAAAATGGCCAATCAAAGGGAAGAACGGGAGGATTGTTTGGCTGGGTCAATTTTGACGGACTCTTTCAGCTTGGGCTTTATCCAGCTGTCCTGAAGTATGATCATGCCTCTGGTTCTTGGTTTGAAACAGGTCATTTTGATCTGCCTAAGGCTGGCTCCATCTCTCCAGCGCCATCAATCACTTCTCTTCCCTTTGAGCCACGGGTCTCTCGGCAAGAATTCTTGAGCCGTGTGAAAGCCGCCCAGCATTATATCACCGCAGGGGACATTTATCAGGTCAATCTTTCGTATCCTTGGCTAGCTCATTGGGCAGAAGAAGCCAGCATTCTCGCTGTTTACGAGCGCCTCCGACAAATCTCTCCGGCACCATATGCTGCTTGTTTGAATCAGGCTGGGACGACCATCTTTTCAGCATCCCCTGAATTGTTTCTCAAAATGTCAGGCCGCAACATCACCACCCGACCCATCAAAGGAACACGACCCAGATTTGCCGATGATTTGCATCGGGATGCCCAATCGGCCCGCGATCTTCTTGCTTGCGACAAAGAACGCGCTGAACTGCTCATGATTACCGATCTTGAAAGGAATGATTTAGGCCAAGTATGCGAGTTCGGTAGCGTACAGACACCTGATCTCTGGCGTGTCGAATGCTTTGCACAGGTCTACCATCTCGTTTCAACCGTCACTGGCACCTTAAGACCTGAGATCAATCACGCCCATGCCTTCCGCGCCTGTTTCCCAGGCGGCAGTATCAGTGGTGCACCGAAAAAGCGGGCACTTGAAATCATCAGCGAGCTTGAAACCCATCCGCGCGGTCTCTATACCGGCGCTATAGGTTACTTCGGTTTTGATGGCACCAGCCAGTGGAACATTGCCATCCGCACAGCCGTCAAACATAAAGATCAGATTTGCTTTCATGTCGGCTCTGGCATCGTCGCTGACAGCATTCCCGAGCGTGAATGGGAGGAAACGCTGCACAAGGCGTCTGGCCTTTTGAAAGCATGGTCCTAATAGCTTGGACTTGCGTTTGCTGTCATCTCGCTCACGGTCACTCCTAGTCATGAAAACCCTCATCACACTCGTCCTTATCGTGGCCTCTTCTCTCTTGGTCGTTTCCTGCAAAAGCCCTAAAGGAAATATTCCGGCCTATGGCTTCCAGACCTCGCGTCCGACTCCATTGCAGTAAACATTCTATCTCATGGCCTAACGAACTCTGTCGATTTAAATTCTTTATTAAGTCTTTACTCCGCAAGTTTTTTTATAAGCAAGCAAACGGCCGGCGAAGTATAACTAAATTCTCGTTCGTTTTTGATGGTTTTGTGAGTGGCCTGCTTTGACCACGGCTTCAGAAACTGTGTTCAAATCTATTTGTCTTGACACTTTGTTTCACAAAGTATATAACTTTGCACAACAAAGTTATGAGATCGCCAGCCGCCATTCTTTCCAAGCTGAAGACTTTGGCACGTGGTGAGCCTGCGCTATTAGCGGCTTGGTTACGTGAGCCGTTGACTGTCCATTCGGCGGCTCCACTGATCCTGGCGATCATCGCCGGATGTGCGGCTTATGGCTTTGGTCTCGGACTTTGGAGGGCTCCACTTCAAGGTGTTTTTGTGGCTATAAAAATGCCCCTGTTGATCTTTCTGACTCTAGCCGTGAATGGGATGATCAATGGCATGTTGGGGCAGTTGCTAGGCTCTGGAATGTCATTTAAGCAAACCATGACTGCCTGCTTGATGAGCTTTGCCATCTTTGGTCTCATCGTTGGCTCGCTCAGCCCGATCATCATAGCTCTTGTCATCGATTCACCACGACCTGGTCAAACAGGTGCCTCGGATTGGTATCGGCTGTTTCTGTTATTTAACACCGCCATCATTGCCTTTGCGGGCATCGTGGCCAATCACAAACTGCTACGTCTGATCCAAACCTTCTCCGGCAATGTCAGCATCGGCTGGAGAACGCTCATTTCTTGGCTAGCTGGCAACCTTTTTGTCGGAGCACAGCTTTCTTACAATCTGCGTCCCTTTTTTGGGAACCCTCAATTACCGGTTCAATTTCTGCGGGCTGATCCCTTTAATGGCAATTTTTATGAGTCCGTCTGGACTATGCTTTCTGGGGCCTCCGGTTCCATCACCAGTCTAATGCTCTGGCTCTTCCTGATCGCCCTCATCGTGCCCATGTTTTTGGCGCTAAGGCGCTTGAATGCACGCTAACTTTCCTCAGCTCAAACATCCCATAAACCATAACATCATAACCCTATGAATACAGAACCCACACCAGAATCGGCTTCGCCATCTGCGTTGCCAAAACAAGTCTCGAACTTTGCAATCGAGCCTATGGAAGGTCCAACGACTCTCGCTAACATCATGGAAAACCTGCTCAAACATCCAGGTCGTTTGTTGCATGCCTGTCAGTCAGGAAACAGTGCTGTCGCACTACGCCTGCTGATCATCATGATCGTATCTCTCTCCGTCTTTGGTCTTCTTTTAGGCAGCTTCTCCGGCGGCACCCAGCTTTGGGCGGCACCGCTGAAAATCACGGTCGGAATGATCGTTGCCGTGATGATTTGTTTGCCGAGCCTTTACATCTTCAGCGCCCTTGACGGACTGAATGCACGCCTGCATCAAATCGTCTCCGTTTTGCTCAGCATGGTCGCACTAAGCGGACTCTTAATGCTCGGCTTTGCACCGGTTATCTGGGTGTTTAGCACCTCAACAGATTCCATTGGTTTCATGGGCTTTTTAGCCCTCATCTTTTGGGTCATCGGCATGTACTTCGGCACACGTCTGCTCCTTAACGCGGCCGGCAGTCTAGGCCTGCAAAGCAAAAGCTACCTGAAGCTATGGATCATCCTTTTCACCGTAGTCACACTGCAAATGTCCACTTCCCTGCGGCCGCTCATCGGCACAGCGGACGAACTGCTACCCACTGAGAAACGCTTCTTTGTGCAGCATTGGATTTACTTCCTGGATTCAGACAATCCGCCGCGATAAAAACTCAGTGGAATTTCCTCTTAAACCCTGACGAAAGTGATTCCCTTTGTTGCTAAAAGCAGTCATGCGGTGGAACAACAGGAATGTCTGCTTCTTTTCGCATTGGCATCATCGGCTCGGGCACTGCTGGGCCGGCAGCGGCGATCTTTCTCGCGCGCGCTGGACATGAGGTCACTTTGTTTGAGCGGGCTGAGAAAAAGCTAAGCGTCGGTGCTGGCTTTCTTTTGCAGCCCACAGGACTCGCCGTGTTACATCAGTTGGGACTAAGTGAGGCGTTGCTGCCTCACATCGCACCCATTAGCAAACTCTATTGCCGAACACATTCGGGGCGCGTTTTGCTCAACTTACCTTACAGTGAACTTGGGCAGGATCTTTATGGTGCGGGCACTCATAGGGCTACTTTGCTCGATGTGCTATTATCCGCAGCTGAGTCTGCGGGTGTGGCCATTCACTGGAATACCGAAATGAGGCGACTCAGCCGTGCTCCGAGCGAGCGCCCCGTTTTACACGATCAGTCTGGGCAAACACACGGCCCCTATGATTTGCTCCTCATCTGCGATGGTGCTCATTCCACCATGCGTGAACAAAGTGGCGTGCCCGCCAAGGTCAGTCGTTATCCATGGGGTGCGCTGTGGTTCATGGGTGAACGCACGCCTGAATTTGATCCCCGGGTGCTCTGGCAGTGCGTAGGCTCTACTCGTGAACTGAATGGCTATTTGCCCACTGGAACTCGTAACGATCTTCTGAGTCTTTTCTGGAGTATCCGCATTGATCAGATTCCAGCTTGGCGTGAGGGATCTTTAAACGACTGGAAGCAGCAAGTTCTGCGACTAACACCCCAAGCTGAATCCTTTTTAAATCAGATCAAAAGTCATCAGCAAATCGCTACCGCAGTGTATCATGATGTGCGGATGAAGCAGTGGCATGGCAATCGTGTTGCACTGCTCGGAGATGCGGCCCATGCTCTGAGTCCACAGCTCGGACAAGGGGTCAATTTAGCCCTCATGGATGCAGCTTGCCTTGCCGAGACTCTGCAGCAACATCCGCTGGAAAATGCCCTGGACCAATACTCAAAGAGGCGTCGTCAACATCTCCGATTCTATCAATTCGCGACACGATGGACGACACCCTTATTCCAATCGGATTGGCTGCCACTGGGTTGGATAAGAGATGCCGTATTTCCGATCGTCAATGCGCTGCCCGTGTTACGTCGTGAAATGACCGCCACCATGGCCGGCGGGAAGACAGGGCCATTCAGTCGCTTACCTCAAGCTCAGATTCCTGGGCGGCCGCCAGAGTCCAGGCTCTGACCTGCTTCAGCAAAGGCAGCAGCCAACGCCTGCCATTCAGCAACAGTCGTTTCCCAACCACCGCTGACGCGTACAACTCGACGTAATTCTTCCCAACTCGCACCCAAGGCCTGTACCACTGCGGAAGATCCTTCTTTGCCACTGCTGCAGGCTGATCCAGTCGAGACGGCAAAGCCCAGGCGAGAGAGCCGCGTCAACCATTTTAAATTGTCATGACGTGGCATGACCATAAGTACGGTGTTCCATAATCTCGGGGCACCTTCACTGATGACTCTTAAACCTACGAATTGGGTCTGCATTTGCATGATGAATGCATCGCGCAGTAACGTCTGTTTGGCACTCACCTCAGCGATTATTGGCGTGACCGACTCCAACGCTGTCACCATCGCTTCAATGCCTGGATAATTCTCTGTTCCTGCACGACGACTCTGCTCCTGGGGGCCTCCATGAAACAGCGGAAAAGCTTCATCAGCATCGGCGACGACAAGAAAGCCCACACCTTTAGAGCCGCCAAATTTGTGCGCGCTTCCAGTGATGTAATCACATGCACCCAAGGCCGTACTTTTCAGCTTCCCAATCCACTGTGCTGCATCTGTATGAAAGCGGACACCCGTTTGGCGACAGACTTTGAGGAGTTCCTGCCAGGGTTGCAAAACGCCACTTTCATTATTTGCGGCCATGATGGAAACCAGCGCTGGCTGATGTCGTTTTAGAATATCTTGAAGCACTTCGACTTCTACTACGCCGTCTTCGTTGACCGGAATCTCAAGCACGCGATGCCGCCCCAGCCAGACACGTGCTGCTTCCCGAACACAGGGATGCTCGATGGCTGAAATGGCGACACAAGCATCGGGTGCCAAACACTTGGCTAGACCAGAAAATAAGGTGTTGTTAGACTCTGTCGCACCAGAGGTAAAAACGACGCGTTCAGGCTCTACTCCAAGTAGATCTGCCAATCGCTCTCTAGCTGCTTCCAAGGCCTGAGCTGTCAGGCCCGCCTCACGATAAAGGCTGGATGGATTCTGCCAATGCTCATCACTAGCCTTTAGCCACGCCTCACGTGCAGCGGCGTGGACAGGAGTCGTTGCGTTGTAATCAAAGTAAGCAGCCATCCGAATCAAAAATGCGGCGCTGAGACGGTGCCTTCTTCGATCTCCAGCTTCTTTCGACGAACGATGCCATCTGCCATGTCGAGAATCATCTCTTCAAGTAACAATCTCAAATGACTGCCAGCGCGGTAATCGGCTGGGGCGATGTGTTTCACACGGTCTGCCAGGGCATTGAGCTGATAACATTTACGGAAGCTGGATCGGTTCTGCTCCTCCGCATTATAGACAGCGATGGCGTGACCACCGTAACGTTTCATGAGGGTGAAGCAGGGCACATCGGTTGGACCATCACCGACATAAATCATGTTTTGAAAGGGAATGGGCCGGAGCTCTGGGTCCATATGATCGTTCACATCTTCATAGGGCTCTAGCATGCCTTTGTTGATGCGAAAAAGGTACTGAGTCTTCGTCGTGTGGCTGATGACCCGTTTTGGGAAGCTGATGCGGCCATCCTGATCCTGACCGAACTCACAGCCGAAGATGCGTTTCACATAAGGAGCCAGCGAACTGCCATCCAATAAGATTTTCAAACCCGAGGAGACAATGTAGTGCTCGATCTTGATACCCAAAGTCCGATGCTGATTGCTGAGAGTGTGATTTAGTTCTTCAAAGACTTCTGGCACGCCTTTGAAGTATCGCAACTTTGCCCCTAGAGAGCGTAGCTCATCGTTGGTAGGGCGATCCATGCTCAAATAATCAAGCATGCATTTTAGATAGGCCAACTCGCCGTCATAACCTTCCTTATCCACCAACTCGCGGCTCTTTTTCCAAAACTGCGTGGGATTGATTCCAAAATGCGGGAAGAGCGTCTCATCCTGCATGTAGGTCGGGCTCAGGGTCTGATCATAATCATAAATGACAGCGATGGTGGTCTGTGAGGCGGACATAGTGAGCTAAAATAAATCATCCATCCAGCGCTGAAAAGGCATCTGAGAGATTTGGATGGGCGAATTTATAGCCTAAATCTGTGGCAACGCGAGGAAAGGCTCGCTGGCTACCCAGAAGCATCTCATCAGCAAGTCCGCGAGCCGCCAATCTCAGGGCAAAAGCCGGAACATGCAGAAAGGCAGGACGCTTTAACTGGGCTGCAAGCTGTCGGGTATAATCCGCATTTGTCACCGGATGTGGAGCACAGAGATTCATGGGGCCGATCACGTTTTCATTCTCAATCGCCCATAAAATCAGGCTAGCCTGATCCTGTTCATGGAGCCAGGACATCCACTGCTTTCCTGATCCGAAACGTCCGCCGAGGCCGAAACGAAACGCCATTTTCATGAGTGGAAAGGCACCACCATGCTCGCCTAGCACAACGCCAGTGCGCAATAAGACAACGCGGATGCCGAGGCTGCTAGCCTCTCGCGCTGCCGCTTCCCATTCACGGCAAAGATCGGCCAAAAAACCCGTTCCAGCGTGGCTGTTCTCTTCTAGAACTTCATCTCCGCGATTGCCATAATATCCAATGCCAGAGGCACAGAGAAGCACGCTAGGACGATTGGCGGGCTGCCAAGTGCGCAGTTCGGCAATGACTCGCTTGGTCAACTCAACTCGGCTTTTCCAGATGCGTTCCCGTTTGGCGGCTGTCCACAAGCCCAATAAAGACTCACCCGCTAAATGAACCAGCGCGTCTATCTTTGTCTCTGGCAACACCTGCGTGGCAGATGACACCATGGTCCGGGTCACTAAGGGCACTTGAGACGATGGCCTGCGCGAATAGCCGATGATTTCGTGATCAGAAGCCAAAGCCAAGGCGCTAAGACCCTGACCAATCATGCCACTAGCGCCTGTGATACCTATTTTCATGGGAATGAGAACGCGTGAACTGAACGAATCAGTCACGAATATCTCATACCATGCGCGGCTTAATCAAAGATTCCAGACGATTGACCCCACGGCGAATACGTGCTTTGACGGTTCCAAGCGGCTCGTTAAGACGCTCGGCAACTTCTGCCTGGGTGAGTCCACTGAAATAGGCAAGCTTGATAGCCTCCCGCTGATCTGGATTGAGCTTAGCCACAGCACGCATGACAAGACCGTCTCTTTCTTTGACCTCGAGTGCTTCCAGACCTGATTCGTCGAATTCAGGTTGGACACCTTTGCTTTCTGTCTCAAAATCATCGTTGAGACGGGAACGGCGTTGCTTGGAGCGGATTTTATCAATGGCACGATTACGGGCCATTGTAGTCAGCCAAGTGAGTGGTTTGCCTTTCCGTGGCTCATAGAGATGAGCCTTATTCCAAAGCTGCACCAAGACTTCCTGCATGACGTCCTCTGTATCGTGGTGATCATTGAGGACATTGGAAATGGAGGCAAAGATGAGTCCAGAATACCTTTTGTAGAAGGTCTGGTAGGCTGTTACATCTCTCTCAGCGATCAACTGGATTAAGCGCATATCTTCTTGCACTTGGACATCGACAAGGATTTCATCTGGGCTTTGAGTCATGGCGTTAGTTTAGCGACTGGTTGAACGAACTTTCAGTGAACACTGAAACAATCCTGTAACTCGGACTTTTGTCAAAGTTTTTGTCTAATTTATTTTGGCCCTTCGTATTTTTGTCGAAGATATTTCTATTTTGTCTAAATTCGGAAGCCGACGCTATCGGACAACGATCACAGCAAGAAACTTTCCAGTACAGTTCGGAGCTTTTCGGTATCTGGCAATATCCGAGTGGCCATGACTCTGTGAGGGTTCTCACTTTCAATCCGGATGGTGACAGGCACACCTGCATTCATTCCCATCTCAATATCACGATCGGCATCTCCCACCAGAAGACTGCGGCTCAGATCCAAATCGTGATCGTCTGCAGCACGCAAAATCATGTCTGCACTTGGTTTCCGACACAAGCAGTCTGGGTCTGTCTTTAAACAGGTGCAGGCGTAAATACCGTCAAACTGAGCGTCGTGCTTTTGCAGCTCTGCCTGCATTTTAGCATGGATCGTATCAAGGTCCTGCTTCGACATGAGACCTTTACCCACGCCCTGCTGACTCGTCGCTAAAATGGTCGCGTAACCGCGATCACGACAGAGACGAAGGGCATCAATGATACCCGCTGAAAAATGAAAGTCTTCCCAGCGCAGCACATAGCCTGCGCCTGGCGAGACATTCACCACACCATCTCGGTCAAAAATAACAGCTGGCCGACTCATGATTGATCAGGCGTTTTTGCGTAAACTGCGTGCCCTGAGATGCACACATTGTCACCAATCGGCATGATTTTCACATGGTCTAGAGATACGGATTGAGCCAGTGGCAGACCACCCAGCGTTGTCAGTCCAGAACCACAGAGCAGCGGTGCGATGTAACAATAAACCTCATCGACACAACGATGTCTAAAAGCTTGTCCAAGAATATCTGAACCACCTTCGACCAGCGCGTTCAGGACTCCATGCTTGCCTAACTCAAGAAGCACTTCTGGGAACTCCAGATCACGGAGCACCCAGGTGCGACTTTTATGTTCATCCGTAAAGACATGAGAAGTCTCCGGTAAATCACAGCTGCGGGAAAGAATGACTCGCAATGGCTGCTCTTTATCTGCCGTCCCACCATCACGCATGGTCAACTTAGGATTATCCTGCCGGACTGTTCCAGCACCAACAATGATGGCATCCACTCTTGAACGAAGTCTGAGCGCATGAGCACGCGCTGCTTCACTGGTCAGCCACTGACCTTCACCCGGCGGGCGTGTGATCCGGCCATCTAGGCTTTGACCGACTTTGGCAATCACATAAGGCATCTTTGTCGTCACCCACTTGGCAAAAGGTCGGATGATTTCACGGCAGTCGGCTTCCAAGACTCCGGTGGTCACGGCGATGCCCGCAGAACTTAAGATCTCCTGCGCTCTACCTAAATGAGAAGGATTCGGGTCTTGGGCCCCCCAAACCACGCGCTTGATGCCGCAGGCCTTGATCGCCTCAGTACACGGCCCCGTGCGACCTTGCGTGCAGCAAGGCTCTAAGGTAACAAACAAGGTCGAACCACGTAGTAACTTTGGATTGAACGTCTGCGCTTCATTAATCGCTTCAATCTCAGCGTGCGGCTGACCTGCCTTTCGGTGGTAACCATGGCCAATGATTTTTCCCTGTGAAATAAGCACTGCTCCCACAGGCGGATTCGGACTGGTCATGCCCACACCGCGCTTGGCTTGATCCAGCGCGAGATGCATCCAGCGTGAGTCGGGTTCTTGATTTACAGCTGCCATTAAACTAGCTCACTTATTAGATGTCTGATTCTGAGCCTACAAGCCCGCATTTGATTAAAATGCCTCAGATCACACGAAAGTTTCGGCCAAGATAGCCGTCTCATCCTTCCCATGAAGACATTCTTCCTCTCTCTCCTCATCGCCACCAGCATCGCCACGGCTGCTGATACTTCCATCCAAACGATCCCTCTCAGGGACATCGACGGCAAGGACACCAGCCTGAAAGCTTATGAAGGCAAAGTGCTGCTCGTCGTCAATGTGGCCTCCCGCTGTGGCCTAACCAAGCAATACAAAGAGCTGCAAGCTCTGCATGAGAAGTTTAAAGACCAAGGCTTCGCCGTCCTAGGCTTCCCTTGCAATGATTTCGGTGCCCAGGAACCAGGCACCAATGATGAGATCAAAGTTTTCTGCACTGAAAAGTACAGCGTCAGCTTCCCGATGTTTGATAAACTTCACGTCAAAGGTGCTGAGCAACATCCGCTCTACGCAGCCCTTACAGGCAAAGAAGGTGCCTTCCCAGGTGACGTGAAATGGAACTTTGGCAAATTCCTCATCGGTAAAGACGGCAAGCCTCTCCAACGCTTTGAACCAAAAACCACACCTGATGACACAAGTGTCGTCAGCGCGATCGAAAAAGCCATCGCTGCTAAATAAAACCTTCTCGATTTTTCAAGGCCGTGGCATTCGTGTCACGGCCTTTTTTGTCTCCTTCGTTGTCTCGGGGAATCCTCATTCCAGCATTTTGCTTTCAGAGGCGACCTTAGCATTGCGTCTTAACCTGATCCGCAAGGCGTAGTTTCAAATATGAAACCTATACTTTGGATCATCCCAGCCCTCATTGTTCTAGCATTGGGGTTTTTCTTTGTCTCAAACTCCCGAGGTGCGACGCCGACAGCAGCATACAAAGTCATCAAAACGGATGGCGACTTCGAACTACGCGCCTACGAAACGCTGCACTTGGCTAAGGTAACGATGCCGACCAGTGACAAACGCTCCAAAAACATGGATGGCAGCTTCATGAAGCTCTTTCGCTTCATCGACGGACAGAATGAGCGGGATGAGAAAATTTCCATGACCACGCCTGTGATTGTTGAACGTGGTGAAAAAGAATCTTCCATGAGCTTCGTCATGCCAGAAACCAGCGTAGCCAAAGGGCTACCGACACCCAAAGGCGAGGTGAAATTGGATAAAATGCCGCCTGTCAAAATCGCTGTCTTACGCTTTGCCGGCGTCAGTAATAACAAGAAAGAAACCGAAAAGCTTGCGGCGCTACGAGACTGGGTGGAGAAGGAAAAGCTAACCCCAGAAATGACACCGCTCTTTGCTTTTTACGACCCGCCTTGGACGCTGGGCTTCATGCGCCGAAATGAAGTGCTTCTTCGCTTGAAAGAGAATTGAGCCTTCCCTGACGTAGAAAGAGCATGCGGCTATTCTTTCTCCTTCTGATCCCCATCTCCTTACTGAGCCAGGCAAAGGACTTTAAACCCGTCCCGCACGTCCAGGCGGTGCCACTGCCGCACCACGTCACCTCGTTTCAACTCGATGGCAGAGAACTGACAGCCCTCCATTTTGATCCTTTGGACATGCGTCCTTTTTGGTATCCGATTCTTGGCTCCAAAGAGATCAGTCTCACTCGCATGGGGCATCCGCATGATCCTTTGACTCATAGCCACCACAACAGTGTTTGGATCTCTCATAACAGCGTCAATGGACTCGATTTCTGGGGTGATCAGGCTAAAAATCAGGGTCGTATCATTCCTTTCGAGGTTTCTCGTGAAGGTTATGAAGACGGAGATTCTTCGGCCTCCATGCGCATGGTGAATCATTGGGTCAATGCAACCGATCAATCCATTCAACTCCGCGAAATTCGACACACGGAAATCCGCCCAATCAACGGCGCTCAAAGTTGGTTCATGATCATCGATCTCGAATTGGCACCCCAAAAGAGCAAAACGGCCATCTTCGGCGCTACCGGATTTGGTTTAGTCGCCGTCCGGGTGGCGAAAAGCATCGGTGTCCATGACGGCGGTGGGCGCATTCTGAATTCCGAAGGGCAGATCAATGAAGAGCAAGTCTTTCGCAAACCAGCACGCTGGTGTGACTACAGTGGACGAATCTCCAATGCGGTAAATGGGCTAGCTGGCATCACGCTCATGAATCATCCCATGAATCCGCACAATCCCACCGCTTTTCACGTGAGAAACGATGGTTGGATGGGCTGCTGCCTCAGTCTAGACACTCCGGTGGAAGTGACAGAATCCCAAAAGCTAAGAGTCCGCTATGCTTTATGGGTGCATGATGGGATCCCAAAACAAGAGGAGATCGAGCTTCAATGGCAAGCCTTTGTCTCCTTCCCCGTCACTGATCTAACGGTCAAAAAGTAGCCTACTCCATTTTGGTCATAGCGCTCAAGGTCACTTTCTGGCATATTTCGCCTCAATCTCATGCTCTTCCGTTGGATCTACCTGTTTCTAGTCACCACCAGTTGCCTCCATGCACAGATCTTTGTCGGTGGCAAAACATTCGTACGGTCTCCCAATGAACTCGGCACTCAGGGTGAATGGGTAGTCTATGAAAAGAATGCGCCTCAAGATGAAGCCAACAGACGCTGGCTAACTAAGCGAGTGCTTGTCGAGCTTTCGGGTATCTCCATTCAGAAACTGACCCAGCAACCGGGCGTGACAAAAGCTGAGGCGCGTGGAGCTTATGCGGTGGTCACGTTTGCGGGTGATCCAGCTATCGCCATCAGTGGGGCTAAACAACTGCGTCGCTTAGCTGGAGTAAGCGCGGCTGAACCCATGTTAGCCAGGCAGTTACAGCACCGTTTTGTCCCCAACGATCCCCTTTTTGCCTACAACGCAGCCAATCCAGGCTATCAGTGGCATCTGAACAATACTGGACAAAATGGAGCTGTCAGTGGGATCGATCTCAATGTCGTGCCGACCTGGAATAGCTACAAGGGAACAGGCATTCGCATTGGCATTCTCGATGATGGTCTGGAAGTCTCTCATCCTGATCTAGCAGCCAATGCAGACACCCTGAATGACCGCGACTTCAATGACCTAGACAATAATCCCTCGCCAAGTTCGGGTGCCTCCCATGGTACCGCCTGCGCGGGAGTAGCAGCTGCAAGAGGCAACAACAATCTCGGCGTCAGTGGCGTCGCGCCGGAGGCCCTGCTGGTCGGCATGAGACTCATCGCCGCGCCAACCACTGACGATGTGGAAGCCGACGCATTTGCCTTCAAAAAGGATATCATTGAGATCAAAAGCAACAGTTGGGGTCCGTCTGACAATGCTTATGGTGCCAGTGGTCCTGGCCCACTCAGCAACGCCGCACTGATCGATGCCGCCACAACAGGCCGTGGAGGAAAAGGCACTGTTTTTGTCTGGGCTGGTGGCAATGGAAATGCGAATGGCGATGATTCCAATTACGATGGCTGGGCAGCCTCTCCTTATGCCATCGCTGTCGGCGCTATCGGCGATAATGGAGAATCGGTCTGGTATGGAGAACCCGGTGCAAACATCCTCGTCTGTGCCCCTTCCAATGGTGGTAAACAGAGCATCACCACCACTGACCGCGGCGGCAGTATTGGCTACTCGAGCGGAGATTACACCAGCACCTTTGGCGGCACCTCCTCAGCGACACCCGCCGTCGCTGGCGTGGTGGCTCTCATGTTACAAGCCAACCCCAATTTATCCTATCGCGATGTTCAGGAGATCCTCATGCGCACCGCCGCTAGAAATGATCCCAACAACGGTGGCTGGGTCACCAATGGAGCAGGTTTTGATTTTCATCACCAGTATGGCTCAGGCTTAGTCGATGCCGAGGCTGCTACCAGTCTAGCTGCGACTTGGACCAATCTTGTCACCAGACAAACACGCACCAACAGCGCCACTGGTCTGCCCTTGCCAATACCTGACGGCGGCAGTGCTGGACTCACGAAGACTTTTTCCGTCGGTAACACGGATAACCTCCGCCTAGAGCATGTAACCGTCAGTGTGAAAGCCACTCATCCCTATCGTGGACAATTGGAATGGTGGCTCGTTTCTCCCAGCGGCGTGCGCAGTCGCTTAGCACGTTCACGCGGCAATGACACTGGGGCAAATCTAGACTGGACCTTTATGAGCACGCACTTCTGGGGAGAACGCTCTGAAGGTGACTGGAAACTACAAGTCTATGATACCGATCTAGCTGATGCAGGCACACTGGATGAGGCAACGATTACCTTTTACGGCACGCTAGCCACAGGCGCTCTGCCTGCGCCCGTCATTACCTCCAACCTCATCATCGTGGGTCGTGAAGGAGCTAGCATGGATTACCAGATCACGGCCTCCAATTTCCCGACCAGCTTTGGAGCCATCAATCTGCCTCCAGGCATCAGCATCAATACCAGCACGGGGCGTATCACGGGCACACCCACCGGCATCCTCCGCTATGACGGTTATCTTTTAGCCACCAATGCCACCAGCACCACCTGGCAGAATGCCATCTTTTACATTCTCCCTGCGGACCCCGATCTATCCACGGCGATGGAACAACCCAGCGATTTTAAGATCGTTCCCTTTGGATTTGGTGACTGGTTTCGTCAAACCGTGACCCATCATGACGGCGTGGACGCCGCACAAAGCGGGGCTGTAAATCATGACGAATACTCGGGGATCGAATTCACCGTCGTAGGCCCCACCCGGATGACTTATCAATGGAAAGTCTCGTCTGAGCAAAACTACGATTATCTCGTGCTGACAGTGGACGGCTATGTGAAGGCTTACATCACCGGTGAAGTAGACTGGACCCAAGTCACACAAGACATCGGCCCTGGCACTCACAATGTGGATATTTACTACCTCAAGGATGAAGCCACCGTCAGCGGACAAGACGCCGGCTGGGTGGACGAGCTGGTTTTTACGCCCATCATAAGCCCCCCTGTTGTCACAAGTGCCACCATCACCGCGTATGAAAACGCGGCGCTTCGACATCAAATCGTGGCTACCAATGCACCGACTGGCTACAGCGCCACAGGTCTGCCTACAGGCCTGATCCTCTCCAGCAGCACCGGATTGATCTATGGCAGTACCAGTCAGGTAGGCACCTTTCCAATCCTGATCGAAGCAACCAATGAATTTGGTACTGGAAGCGTGACATTAACTCTCGTTGTCAAAAGCCTTTCGGAGGGCCTCGCCGCAGCCATAGACGCACCGTCTTTACTCATCAACACCACACGAGACTTGCCCTGGGGACCCCAATTTCTCTACTCCCATGATGGTACTGATGCAGCCCGTAGTGGTGCCATTCAGGACCTTCAGAAAAGTGAAATGAGCACAAGTGTGGTCGGTCCTGCCAAAATCAGTTTTTACTGGGGTATCTCATCTGAAGCTGACTATGATTATCTGCGCTTTTATATCGACGGTGTCGAACAAGAAGCCATCAGTGGCGAGGTCGGTTGGACTCTCCGCGAGCACAAGATCCCTGCTGGCACTCACACGTTGAAGTGGGCTTACATTAAAGATGATTTTGTTCGGTCAGGTCTAGACTCAGGGTTTGTCGATGAATTTACGTTAAATCTAGATGCAGATGGAGATGGCATCTGGGCCGATGAGGAAGCGGCCTTTGGTACCAGCGACTCTGATGCCGGAGAGAAGCCTTTCACCCGCATGACCTCCGTGTCTCCAACAGGAACCACGATCGAATTTCCTTCGGTGATCGGAAATCCGTATCGTGTCCAACACAGTGCTGACCTTCAAACCTGGATCTCTGTGCCCATCACTGCGACGAGCACACTGACCTCTTGGTCAGACGCGACGAGTGGTTCCGCAGAACGAAGATTTTATCGAGTGGTGACTCCTTAATCGCTGAACTAATCCAGCGTCCACTCAACCGCGACGGTTTGCTCGCGACCATTGCGATCATGATACTTCACATGGCCGTTTTTTGCGCCATATTCGTGGACGCACTTGGTCACTTTCACGTCAAAGGCACAGTATTCAGCGATCTCGGCCATCTTGCCCTGCTGCCACCAGCGGATCGCTTCTAAGCCGTCAGCAGTCTTTCCAGTGCCGAGACTGGCTGCTGCAACGGCTTCCAGCTTGATACGATGTCCCAGCTTTTTTTCTAAATCGACCAGTAAGTCTAAGCTGCGCACTTGCTCTCTAAAATCAAAGATCGTGTGACCCATGACCACTTCGTAATCGAAGCTGATGTGATTAAATCCCACGACGAGATCCGCCCTCACGAGCTGATTAATCAGGTCATTGGTTTCATCTTCTTCGTAGATGCGATACTCGCCAAGCTTGGTGCTGTACGTCACCGCGACAGAGATGCCCATCTGGTGCTTATTTCCCCAGCCGCCCACGTCATTCGCGGTGCGGCGGGTTTCAAGATCAAAGTAAACAATGTCCCGTGCCATGCTGCGGTGCTCAGAGACGATACACGATGCGGGCCTTGTCCATGTCGTAAGGTGACATTTCAATCTTCACATTGTCACCAATAACCAGACGAATGAAGCGCTTGCGCATTTTACCAGAAATATGGGCTAGAACTTCATGACCATTTTTGAGAGTCACACGGAACATAGTCCCCGCAAGCACGGCAGAAACCGTACCTTCCAATTCAATGGCCTCTTCCTTTTGCTTTGTGTCATCTTCGACTGGATCGGGACGGCGCTGTGGAGGAGCCGAATAACCGCGACCGCGGCCACGGCCACGACCATTGCCAAAGCTACCACCTGGGCGAGCTGGTCCATTGGAGGGCCCATTGGAACGTCCAGGACCACCATTCGCAAGATTCCCAGTGCCGCCTGAGCTTGTTCGGCCTGGACCGCCATTCGCAAGATTCCCAGTGCCGCCTGAGCTCGTTCGGCCAGGACCACCATTGGCTAAATTACCTGTGCCGCCTGAAGAAGGACGCGGTGGACCACCCGTCGATGGACGTGGGGGGCCGCCTGTTGAAGGGCGCGGCGGACCGCCGGTCGATGCAGAGCCTGCCTGGCCAGTGCCGCCAGTTGCTGGTCCACGATGCGGACCTGGGCGTGGGTTATTACCTTTGTAGTTGGGAGATGCCATGTTGACGCTCAAAGTGCTAGAGACCTAGACAATAACAACCTCAAATTTTAACCACTCTCCGCGGTCTATAATGAAAAAACTGCTGGCACACTGCTAAGGGTGCATTACTATCCACCCCTCAAGTTGGTGGTCGTAGCTCAATGGTAGAGCTCCAGATTGTGATTCTGGTTGTTGCGGGTTCGAGCCCCGTCGATCACCCCACTCCTTCTAGTTTCGGTCTCAAGACTGACAATACTTGCACTAGACGGTTGTATCTCCCACCTGTGTTTCTTATGGAACTCATTCAGTCTGTTCTCGGCCACACCTTTTTGGATCGCTCTCTGCTCAAAGAGGCTTTGACTCACGCCAGTTTAGGTTATGAAAGTCAGAAATCCCAGGCAGACAATCAGCGTCTCGAATTCCTTGGAGACGCTGTTCTTCAGTTAGTTTTATCTGAAATGGTTTTCCATCAATTCAAGCGTGCGGATGAAGGCCTGTTAACCAAAGTAAGGGCCCAGTTAGTCTCTACAAAAGCCCTTTCGGCGGTCGCTCGGCGCATCAACCTAGGGGGCTTCATTCTCATGGGCAAAGCTGAAGAAAACAACGGCGGTCGCGAACGTGAATCCACTCTTGCCGATACCCTCGAAGCGCTCGCTGGTGCCATCTTTTTAGACGGTGGCATGGAGGCCGCCAAAAAAGTTGCCCATCATCTTTTTCATCAGCAGATCCTTGATTTCGGAAGCACCCCTACAGATCAAAATCCCAAAGGTCAGCTCCAAGAGATTCTTCAATCCATCAGCCCGCAGTCACCCACTTATCAGATCATTGATGAAAGCGGACCCGATCACGCCAAATCCTTTCACGCCATCGTCACCTGGGGCGGACGTGAATTGGGTCGAGGCACAGGTAAAAGTAAAAAAGAGGCCGAAGTGGATGCTGCCCGTGTAGCACTCTTATCACCCGAGTTCTCTCCACCTGCAAAATAGTCAACACCTGCTAATTATAAAGCCACTAAAATTCTTGTAAAAAGCTGTGAGTAAAAGGACCAACAACTGACTCAGTCATGAGAAGAACTGTCAAACATGCGACTTGTTGATGAAAGTCCACAGCCTGTTCTCAATTCTGTCCCCAAAATCTTTGCTGTGGAACCCGCCTTGCAGCGGCATGGAACTCACTTATTGCAGTTATGCCCAGCCTATACGGATAAGGAGATTTAAAGCTTTAATCATTCTCCAATCATAGAGAGTGGGTAAAAGCGTAACAACCCAATCCCTGCGTTGAACGTTTGCACATCTTCAGACGCCGTTCATCTTATCCATCCTATGTCTAGCAGCCTCGGCACACTCTTCCGCATCAGCACTTGGGGCGAATCCCATGGCCCCGGCGTCGGTGTAGTGATAGACGGCTGCCCGCCATGCATTGCTCTGACGACTGAAGACATCCAGCATGAGCTAGATCGCCGTCGTCCTGGTCAGAGTAAGATTGTGACGCCACGCAAGGAGGACGATAAAGCTGAAATTCTATCTGGGGTGCTTGATGGTCAGACGCTTGGTACACCCATTGGCATTTTTGTTCGCAACACGGATCAGCGCCCCTCTGCTTACACAGAAATGGCGCAGGCTTATCGCCCGAGTCATGCCGATTACACTTACGATGCTAAATACGGCATTCGTGCGGTCTCTGGCGGAGGCCGTTCTAGCGCTCGTGAGACCATTGGCCGTGTCGCAGCAGGGGCCATCGCCCGAAAGGTCCTTCAGCACAGTTTAAAAGGCTATGAATGCTTAGCTTATGTTAAGACCATCAAGGATATTCAAGCTGTTGTGCCTTCTGGATCTGATCTGACCTCGGAGATTATCGAGTCCAATATCGTTCGCACCTGTGACGCCGAAGCAGCCGAGCGCATGATTTCCTTGATCGAACAAGTCCGGAGTGAAGGGAACAGCGTTGGTGGCGTCATTGAATGTGTCGTCCGTGGTGTACCCGCAGGTCTAGGAGAACCTGTTTTTGATAAACTTGAAGCAGATCTCGCCAAAGCCATGATGAGTCTGCCAGCAACGAAAGGCTTTGAAATCGGCAGTGGTTTTGCAGGCACGCTGATGACCGGTTTAGAGCACAACGACGAGTTCTACATGGACGGTCAACAGGTGCGTACTCGTAGCAACCGCAGTGGCGGTATTCAGGGTGGTATCAGCAATGGCGAAGAAATCATCTTTCGCGTCGCCTTTAAACCGACTGCCACCGTTTTGCGAGAGCAGAAGACCGTTACCAATACCGGTGAAGATACCACACTTTCAGCTCGTGGACGTCACGACGCCTGCGTCTTACCTCGTGCTGTGCCGATGATTGAGGCCATGGTTCATTTGATCGTTGCTGATCATTTTTTGCGTCAGCGTGCTCTGGCTCCTGACACTGCGATTTAGCCTTGCCATTGATAATGCCTCAATGAGCGATTTATTCGTGTTCTATCTCGAGCACGAAATCGACCTCTAGCCATCTATAGATGCGCTTCACTCCTTCATGGTCGTCGCTTTTATGCAGATTAGTATGAGCGTTTGTTTGAAGACGGAATTATAACAAGAATAATTTCTAGAATTTCAAAATCAAGGGTTAAGGGTTAGGTCAATTAATTAACATTATTCTGATTGACGTTACATGAAACAAAGGGAAGTGCCTTCTTAACCCGCTACTAAGAATTGAGCATCTTCTATAATTAGCAAAAATGCTCACGAGTAAGCTATCTGTTTTCTTGATTAACGTTTCACTTAAAAACTATGCAAAAGCTCATCCACCTCGCGCTCACGCTGGCTTTCGTCTTGCCACTTTCTGCCACAGTGCTGCCGGCGCCCACGGTGACGAGTTCCTCTCCCGGCTTCCAGGGTATTTATGTGGGCAGCAATGCGGTGGGCCAAGGGCTGTCTGAGTTCCTTTCTGAGCAGGGCACGAATACTTTTCTGGAGTTCGACTTCGGCTCAGCGCGGACGGTGGATGGCTTTGTGAATGTGACGCTTAATCTGGCTCAACGCAGTATCGGCGCGAATCGGCTGATCTTTGATACGGATGGCACGGCGGGCTTTAATGCGGCGACGGACACAGTCATTAGCTTTACCCAAGCACAGACGGGGTCACAGGGACAGGGCTTCATTCAGCGCTTCAGGGCCGTGACAGCGCAAAGGGTGCGCTGGGAGGTGCTGGCAGTGGTTGGCTCGCCTTCGCTGGTGGGCACCACGGAGATCAGCTTCCTTACCACAGCTGGTGCCACCGTGCCCATCACAGGGGTGACGGTGATCGGCTCGGCCACCCCATTCAGCCCACAATATGCGGCAGCGAATGCTGCGAATGGCATCGCAGGCATTGGGATGGTGGCGGGCGTGGAGTATGCCAGCCTGGGCCAGAACGCGAATGCGTATGTGGACTTCGACCTCGGCAGTCAGCGGGCGATCACGGGCTTCGACATGTTTGATCGCCTCTTTGATGCAGAGCGCGCGACCAGCTTTGACCTGATCTTCTCCAACAACGCGGACATGTCCTCGCCCGTGGCCACTCGCAGCTACAGCAAAGCCTCGTCCTGGACCGCCTCGGACAACTTCGCCTCCCCCATCACCGCTCGCTATGTGCGCTACGATGTCACGGGAGGATCAGGCAACACGGGCATCAGCGACATCCAGTTCTATGCTAGCGAGTTCCCTGGGGCCAATCTTGGAGCTATCTCCAGTGCCTCTCCGCGTGAAGTGACCTTTACCGTGACTGGCAAAACGGGCGTCGTGAGTGATGTCACCCTTGACTGGACGCTCAGCCCCGCACAAGGAAATGCACATGAGTTGTCTGTCGAACTCATCGCGCCGGACAACACGCTCTGTGATGTCTTCCGCGCCCATGTCGTGGATGATACCGACATCGCGGGTCCCTATGTCTTTAACGATGCTTACTCCACGCTACTCAGCAACGTGGTGGCCAGCACGCCGAGTGGCAGTGCAGCAGCGGGAAACTACCGGCCTGAGTATTCCAACACAGCCCGTTCTTTCCGCACCAGCTTTGGCAGCAAAGCACCGAACGGCACCTGGAAGCTTCGTTTCACGGACTTCATCGCGAATGGTTCCCAAGCCAGTGTCAGCGCGGCAAACCTGAGCATCCGCTCCGTGCCTGCGCCGCCGAGTATCACCAGTGCTTTGCCAAATCTTAGCCTGCTGGCAGGTGGGGCAGTCACGCTCACAGGAGCGGACTTTTCTGGCACACCGACCGTGACCATCGGCGGTGTCGCTGCCTCCAACGTTGTAGTGGTCAACAGCACCACCATCACCTGCACCGCACCCGTAGGCAGCGTGGGCACAAAGAACATCGTGGTCACCAATGCGAACGGCAGCGGCACATTGACCAATGGCTACCGCTACACCGACCTCATCGTCACAAGCACCAACGATGCAGGCGCGGGCACGCTGCGCGAGGCACTCAGCGATGCGCAAACTTTGTCTGGAGCGAACACCATCACCTTTGCTGCTGGCATTTCGGGACAGACAATCACCCTCACCACGACGCCCATCGTCGTGGGCAGTGGTTTCGTCACCGATGACACTGGGGGCGTGATTCTGGATGCTAGCAGCCTAGCCAACGGTCTCACGCTGACGACGAACCTCACCAACACCCGCATTTTCTATGCGCGCACCGGCTCACTGACCTTGAGAAACCTCACCATCGCCAACGCGGGTGGTGCCATGCCCGGCGGTGGCATCTTTAGCAGCGCCACGATCACCCTGGAGCGATGCACGCTGAACAACAACAGCGCCGCCGGCCAAGAAGGCGGAGCCATCTACAACTTCGCCGCCGCCACTCTGGTGCAGTGTACCCTCACCGGCAACGTGGCGGGCAATGGGGCTGGCATTCATAACAACGGCACCCTTACCGTGCGGCATTGCACCATCTCCGGAAACACCGCGAATGTAGGCGGTGGTATCTTCATGCAGACGGGCATGACCCTCGAAAACAGCATCGTGGCAGGCAACACGGCCAATTTTGGCCTCGACATCTATAACGTCACCCCGCTCACTCGCGTCGGCGCGAGCATCGTGCAGACCTTGCATACCAGCAGCGGCCTCACCGGCAGTGGCAGCATCCTCAGCGCGGCCCCCTTGCTCGGCACCTTCGGCACGCATGGTGGACCCACGAAGACCTTTCCGCTCCTCGCAGGAAGCCCCGCCATTAATGCCGCCGTGGGCAGCAGCATCACCAGTGATCAGCGCGGCTCAGCCATTGTCGGCATCGCGGACATCGGCGCGTATGAAGCCCCCAGCACTCCGCCTACGGTCGCATCGCCCACCAGCGCTTCGGTGTCCTTCACCACGGCGACACTGGGCGGCAATGTTTCCAATGATGGCGGCGCGGCGATCACGGAGCGCGGCGTTGTTTTCTCCATCACAACGGCCAACAACAACCCCCTCATCGGCGGCAGCGGCGTGAGCAAAGCGACCACGACTGGAACCACGGGTGTGTTCACCGTGAACGTCACCAGCCTCACCGCTGGCAGCGCCTACAGCTTCAAAGCATATGCGATCAACAGCCAGGGCACCACCTACACGAGCGTGGCCACCTTCAACACGACAGCCTTGCCGCCAGAGATTGATGTCACGCCCGCTGGCACGCAGAACCTTGGATTGCAGCGCATAGGCGTGGCCAGCGCACCGCGCACCTTCACCATTCAGAACCAGGGCAATGGCCCGCTCTCCATCACCAGTGTGACCACGATCGGTGACAAAGCAGGCGATTTCTTGGTGAATACGAGCGGCATGTTTAGCAGTGTGCCAGCGCTCAGCAGCACCACGTTCACGATAGTGTTTAATCCTACCGGCACCGGAGATCGCTCCACCACGCTGCGAATTCTCAGCAGTGATGCCGATGAAGGCACGCTCAATATTCCACTAGCTGGCGTGGGCAGTGACACCGATCCGCCGACTGTAACTGAACCTGTTAGCGGTAACCCACTGGCAACGACTGTTACTCTCGGTGGTGCAGTCGCGAGCGAAGGCGCATTAACTGAGCGCGGCTTCGTCGTGTCGCTCACTTCGGCCAATAGCAATCCCTTCATCGGTGGCCCTGGTGTTACGAAGGTCATCGCCTCTGGCCTCAGTGTCGGTGCATTCACGGCAGCCATCAGCGGGCTAACGGGCGGCTCTGCTTACACTTTCAAGGCCTATGCCACGAATACCGGCGGCACCAGCTACAGCAGCAGCGCCACCTTCACGACCCCGAGCGGCAACGCGAACCTCAGCGCGCTCACGGTCTCGGCTGGCGCGCTCAGTCCCGGCTTCGCCACGGGCACGCTGCAATACAGGATGAGCCTGACGAACAGCACCACGAGCATCACTGTGACGCCCACGCGCGCCCAGGCGCAGGCCACGATCCAGGTGCGGGTGAACACGGGCGGCTACGTGCCAGTGGCCTCAGGCACCGCGTCAGCTGCCTTGATGCTGAACGTCGGCGAGAATCTCATCAGCGTGCGTGTGACGGCGCAGGATGGCACGACCCAAGACTACGACATCCTGGCCACGCGCCAGCCTGCCACCGATGCGAACCTCTCCGCGTTGGCGCTCTCCTCGGGCACCTTGTCGCCTGCCTTCGCGGCGGCGACCACGGCCTACACCGCCAGCGTGTCGAATACGACCACTAGCCTCACCGTCACGCCAACCGTCGCGCAAGCGAATGCAACCGTGAGCGTGAACGGCTCCTCGGTCCTCTCCGGCAACGCGAGCGCATCGTTGCCACTTAACATTGGTGCCAACACCATCACCATTCTCGTCACCGCGCAGGACACGGCGATCTCTCGCAGCTATGGACTCATCGTCACCCGTGCAGGTCCGCCGAACACCGCGCCGAGCTTTGCTTTGCCCGGTGGTGGCGGTTTCGTGGGCAGCGAATGGCAGCCACGGTTGCAGGAGAGCCTGCGCTACTGGAATCAGTTCGCCATCTCAGCGGATGGCCAGCGCATCTTCGGCACGGAGAACGAGCGCGTCTGGGCATCCACGGATGGTGGTGTGACGTGGGCGATTCGTCGCACAATTGTGGAGAATACCTTTGGAGCCATCTGCTGTTCGGCGGACGGTCTGAAGGTCACGACGACGGATGGCTTAGGCGCGCTGCACACCTCTACGGATGGCGGTGCGACCTGGCTCGTGCGCAATGTCAGTCCCACGGTGCAACAAGGTTTCTTCCACATCGTCTGCTCCACGGATGGCACGAGGCTCTTCCTTTCGCGCTATGGGGATCGGCTTTACACCTCCACCAATCAGGGGCAAACCATCACACCGCGCGAGAACGTGCGCGGCTGGGAATCGATCGCGACTTCTGGGGATGGCACCCGGCTCTTTGCCCTGGGAGGTAACGGCTCCGAAATCCAACTGTTTGTGAGCACCAATAGCGGTACGACCTGGACCGCGCGCCGCCCACGCACGGCGGCGAATGACTTCACGCAGCCAAATTTTGTCGCCTGTTCGCTGGATGCCTCGCGGGTCTATGTCGCCAGCTTCGTAAGTGGCGAAGGCTACGCTGAGGTCTCCACCGATCAGGGCACCACCTTCACCCGACTCCCAGGCACGCCAGCAGGCGGTTTCTACAACCTCTACTGCTCGCACGATGGCTCGAAGCTCGTGGGAGCGAATCGCGGTGCCACGGACATCTGGACCAGTGCGAACAGCGGCCAGACCTGGGCCGCCACGCCATCGGTTTCTGCCACCTACAGCTTCCCGATCGTGGCCATTGCTGGCAGTGGCAGCCGCGTGGTCGCTGCTTCCCTCGAGGCCGATAGGGCAGAGAACGACTACCAGATCTATCAGAAGCTCTGGGTCAGTGGTGCTGCCGCCTCCGCCGCACAGAGCGCCTTCGCCGATAGTGGCGAGCGGCGCGTGGAGGGCTTTGCCTCGCAGATCACGAAAGGTGCCACCGCCGCTGAGGACTCGCAGACCGTGAGCTTCATCATCACCACGGATAACAACGCCCTCTTTGCCACGCTGCCCGCCATTTCCTCTGATGGCACCCTGACTTGGACACCAGGCAGCGTCGGTGGACTCGCCACCGTCAGCGTGCGCGCTCAGGATAACGGCGGCACAGCCAATGGCGGTGTGGATAGCAGCGCCGTGCAAACCTTTACCGTGACTGTGCTGGCTCCGGTCAATGTGGACCTTGCCTCGCTAGCCATCTCCGCAGGCACGCTCACGCCTGTCTTTGATGCCGGCACCACGAGCTACACGGCAACAGTGCCCTCCACCACGGCTAGCGTGACGCTCACCGCCACGGTCGCTGAATCGCTGATGAAGCTGAGCATCAATGGCATCTCCACCGCCTCCGGCACAGCCAGCCCCGCGCTGCCACTGGTGCATGGCGCGAACACGCTGACTGCCACCGTGAGCAATGCCAATGGCACACTGAGCCAGGCTTACACCATCACCGTCACCCGCACGCCGGTGGTGCCTGCTTTGGGCAAAGCAACGTTGACAGCGATTTCGGCGATCAGCGCCAGCCTCACAGGCACGCTGACTGCGGAAGGTGGTAGCGACGTCACCGAGCGCGGCTTCGTCTATGCTCTCACTTCTGCCAATGCTGACCCGCTCATCGGCGGCAGCGGCGTGACGAAGGTCGTGGCCAGCGCCGCCTTTGCCGCAGACTTCAGCGCTTTGTTAGAGAATAGCGGCTACAGCTTCAAATCCTACGCGATCAATGGCGTGGGCACGGCCTACAGCGCGGTGGACACTTTTTCGACACCTGCGGTCACGCGGCCTGAGATCACCACGGTGCAGCCGCGGGCTAGCTTAGCCGCAGGCGGAGGCAGCATCACCTTCACTGGCCGTTACTTCACAGGTGTGACGAGCGTCACCATCGGTGGCGTCGCAGCGACGGGCATTTCTGTGGCCAATGATACGACACTCACCGCGACGATCCCCGCAGGCAGTCTCGGTTCGAGGGACATCGTCATGATCAATGCCGTCGGCACAGGCACGGCGAGAAATGTCTTCCGCTATGTCGATCTCACCGTCGCACACGCGGCGGAGTTTGGCCCAGGTTCCCTGCGTGAGGCACTGCGCGCCGCAGCGGACTGCGCAGGCGCGAATGTCATCACCTTTGCGCCCGCTTTGGCGACGCAGACGATGCGGCTGAATCCGGTCTCTGTCCCAGGCACAAGCAACGACAGCGCCTTTGTCATTGATGACCTTGGCGGTGTGACCCTAGAGGGCAACGGCCTCACTCTTACCAAAGCGACCCCCAATCTGAAATGCCGCGCTTTCCATCTGCGTAGCGGTGTGCTCACCCTGCGCGGCCTGACGCTGAGTGGTCTCGGCGGTAGTGCGTCTGGTGGTGCGATCCGCAGCTCTGGCACGCTCACTATCGAGCGCTGTACTTTAAACAGTAACGCGGCTGAGGACGGCGGTGCTATTTACAATGAAAACGGCATCCTAACAGTCTTGCAGTCCACGCTCACGCAGAACAGGTCGAGCAGCGGCGGTGCGATCTTTAACGATGGCGCACTCGTCTTGCGGCACTGCACCATCGCGGGTAATAGCGCAAACTTTGGCGGCGGCATTCAGATGGTCAAGGCCATGACCGTAGAGAACAGTATCGTCGCCAGCAACAGCGCTAGTCGCGGTGCAGACATCAATAATCTGGTACCTCTCACCCTCGTCGGCGCGAGCATCGTGCCGAATCTGCGCTCAGGCAGCAGCCTCACGGGCAGCGGTACCTTGAGCACTGCTGATCCACTGCTCACGGGTCTAGCCGCGAATGGCGGACTCACCCGCACGATGGGACTGCAAGCTGGCAGCCCAGCGATCAATGCCGCTTTAGGCAGCAGCATCACGAGTGATCAACGCGGCCAAGCCGTGAGTGTCTCCCCCGATATCGGAGCCTTTGAGTTACCGCCGAGCCTGCCAATACTGGGCGTGGCGAGCAGCGGAAATGTGAGTGGCACCACGGCAACCTTGACCGGCCGCCTGGCCAGCAATGGTGGCGCGCCGATCCTGGAGCGCGGCTTCGTCTATGCTCTCACCAGCGTGAATGCCGCGCCACAGATTGATGGGAATGGGGTGACGAAGGTCATCGCTGGCAGCCACGCCTTTGGCGTGTTCCCGGCGGATCTCACCAGCCTCAGCGCAGGTAGCGGCTATAGCTTCAGCGCGTATTCGACCAATCTCGTGGGCACCGGCTATTCGCCTGTGGCCACCTTTACCACCTTGAGCCGCAATGCTGACCTCAGCGCCCTGACTTTGTCCGCAGGCACACTATCGCCTTCGTTTGCCAGCGCGACCACCAGCTACACTGCCAGCGTGGGGAATAACATCACTAGCCTGACCATTGGCGCCACGCTTGCCCAGGCCGATGCCAAGGCCAGCGTGAATAGCGGCCCACCCGGCACCAGCGCCATCGTGCCGCTCACTGTGGGCAGCAACGTCATTACCATCCTCGTCACCGCGCAGGACAGCAGCGCCGCGAAGACCTACACGCTGACCGTCACACGAGCGCCTGGCGTGCCCGTTTTAGCCAATGCACAGCGCGCTGTGACCGCTGCGAGCAGCATCACCGTGCGTGGCAGCACCCTCAGCGATGGCGGTGCCGCCATCACGGAGCGCGGCATCGTCATTGCGCTTTTCTCTGCTAACAACAATCCGACCATCGGTGGCAGTGGCGTTACCAAGGTGGTCGCTAGCACCGTCATCGCGAATGATTTTACCGCCATCGCTTCGAGCCTCGCGGCGAACAGTCGCTATGCGCTCTGCACTTATGCCACAAACAGCGCGGGCACAGGCTACAGCGCGGTGGATAGCTTTGACACCGTCTCAGCCAATGCCGACCTTAGCGCCATCGCGCTAAGCGTAGGCTCACTCACGCCCGGCTTCGGCGCAGGCACGCCGAATTACACGACTTCCGTGGATGCGACGGAACTTAGCCTGACCCCGACCACTGCCGAAGCTGGTGCTGCTGTGCGCGTGAACAACGAAGGCGTCGTCTCCGGCGTGCAGAGTCGTCCGATCCGCCTGAATGCAGGCGTGAATCAAGTGACCCTCATCGTCACGGCGGCTGATGGCGTCACTACAAAGACCTACACCATCGCCGTCTCCCGCGCTCCGCGGCCTCCCGTGCTCGCCGTGGATGCGACCAAGGCCGATCTGCTGGCCACCACCGCTACCCTCGGTGGCTCGATCACGGCTGACAATGGTGCTCCGACCACCGAGCGAGGCATCGTTTTTTCCCTTACCTCTGCAAATTCTAATCCCATCATCAACGGCACAGGTGTGACGAAGGTGCCGGAAGGCGGCACAGCCAATGGTGCCTTCACCGCAGCGGTGACTGGATTGGCTACCATCTCGAATTACAGCTTCAAAGCCTATGCCACCAACAGTGCAGGTAGCGGCTACAGCTCAGTGAATACTTTTGCCACGGGCACCGGCACGCCGAATCAGGCACCGAGCTTCACCTTACCCGCGAGTTCCGTGAACCCCGCAGGCATGACTTGGACTCAAGTCACGACTGCACCGACGGGTGCCTTCGTGGTCGATGTCTCCGATGATGGACAGAAGCTCATCCTGGCAGCAGGTCGGCGTCTGCACACCTCTACGGATGCAGGCGCGAACTTCACTCCACGTGTGTTCCAGAATGCGGCATCATTATGGCCTTTCGACAACGTGGCAATCTCCAATAATGGCCAGCGCATCTACGCGGCGACGTCGGGTCGCTTAGCGCTCTCCACCAATGGTGGTGCCTCTTTTGCGCAGAATCGGAGTAACTCTAGGTCCTCGTTCCTGGTCGGTTGCTCAGATGATGGGCAGAGCGCGATGATCGCCGGACGCTTCGCCGGTGAGCTCTTCAGCACGACGGACTCAGGAAGCAACTGGAAGGCACGCCTGGGTGAGGGCTACTGGATTGATCTGGCCGTTTCATCTGATGGTAGCAAGATCATCCTCGCGCCGGGTGACTTACAGAGTCCAGAACTCAAAAAACTGAGCACGGCAAGCATTGTGAATGATGTGATCACATGGAAGGAACGTTCCGGTCCAGGAGAACAGACGTGGGGCGCGGTCGCCATCTCGGGAGACGGTCAAACGATGCTCGCAGGCGCAAAAAATGGCGTCTTGTGGATCTCGCGCAATGGAGGAGACAGCTGGAGCCAGGGCCTCACAGATACGAGCCGCAAATGGAACAGCGTGGCGATGTCTAAGGATGGTAAAGTGATGGCCGCAGGCACCGAGCAAGCCTTTGGACCGGCACCTACTTACACGCCGATTCCTGGCAAGATGTGGACCTCGAATGATTTTGGCGTCACTTGGATTGAGCGCACTTCCGCAGGCACGGGTAACTGGGCAGACATCTGTTTCAGCGCGGACGCGCAACGCATGTTCGCCGTGAACCAAACAACGCAGCTCCTCTGGACCTCTGAGGGTAGCTCTCTGCCTTACACCATCAATGTATTGCCCGGTTCAGGCTCCTTCACGCAGAACAATCTGGCCACCAACCTCAGAAAAGGAACCAATGAAGACAATCAGCGCCTGACCTTCCTGGTGACCACGGACAATGATGCGCTCTTCCGCGTGCTGCCCACCCTCAGCAGCACTGGCACGCTCACTTTTGCACCAGGCACGGCTCCTGGAGAGGCCACGGTGACGGTCCGCCTGCAAGACGATGGCGGCACGGCGGGTGGTGGTGTGGATACCAGCCCACAGCAATCCTTTGTCATCAAGCTCAGCGGGGATGACAACATCGGCACCTGGAGCACCGCTGCGTGGACGGATGACAGCAGCTCTGGCATCCTCCCAGACAAGACGATCTGGGCGCGGCACTTCGGCAGCACGGCACCAGCCACGGTGAACAGCGTGAGCGTGCCCGGCATCACAAACATGACCGGAAATAATCAGCATTTCAATTTGGATGCACCCACGCTCTACGATGGAGACACCAATAACCTCACCAGCGTCAGCGGCAGTGGCAGTGGCAGTGCTATCCTAGGCAGGAGCTTCTTTTGGGGTGGCAATCCCACGAAGATCACGCTCAAAGGACTGGGTGTGGGCACGGACTATGTAGTGACACTGCTCACCGTCGGCTGGGAGTCAGCAGGGAGTCGCCTGCTGCATTTCGGCAGCGGCTCGAATGCGATCCAGGCCGATCAAAGCCAGTTCGGTGAAAATGGCGGTCTGCGTGTGGAATACAGCTTCGTGGCGGATAAGCCCACGCGTGAGATCACCATCGCGCAGGCAAACAGCTTTGGAAATAGCTTCCATATTTATGCGCTCGCTTTGCGCGTGGGTGGCAGCGTGGTGAACTCTGCGCCCACGGGCATCACACTCGCCCGCGCAGACATCCCTGAGAATAGTGATGCCAACGCCATCATCGGCAATTTCAGAACGACTGATGCCGATACCGCGCAGAGCCATACTTATACCTTGGTGCCTGGCGAAGGAGATTCTGGCAACAGCAGCTTCACTCTTTCTGGCAATGCGCTGAGTCTCTCACGACCTGCCGATTTCGAGCGGCGCAGCTCCTACTCGATCCGTGTGGCGAGTCGAGACAACGGCTATCCTGCCGCGACGGTGGAAGCGAACTTTATCATTACCATCACCAACGTGGATGAACCAGGCGACGACATCATCCTCAGCACCAACCGCTTTAATGAAAACATCCCAGACTATTCTGGGATCGCCAAAATCACCAGCATCGGCGACCCAGATGGAAACAACCTGCTCGCCATGGCAGCAGGCCCGGGCGATGACGACAATGCTCTCTTTGGTGTGCTGCGGCAGCGAGATTCCACAGCGGATCTACGCACGACGAACTTGTTCCCGAACTTCGAAGCCAAGAATGAATACCGTATCCGTGTGCGCTCAGGTAGCGGCAGTGGAGCATTTGAGAAGGCGCTAGTACTCTACGTAAATGACGTCCAGGAGCCGCCTACACTCAGTGTCTTTAGCAATGAAAAAACCAAGGAAGACACAGCCTCCTCTGCCATCCCCTTCACGGTGGGCGATGTGGATGCTGGTGATGTGGATCGTCTGCAAGTCACCGCCACCTCCAGCAACCACCTTTTGATCCCACCCTCCGGCATCGTACTGGCCGGCAGCGGTACCTCGCGCACGATCCAGCTCACACCCGCGAGGGATGCCTTTGGCGCGGCGACGATCACTGTGTCTGTATCAGATGGTTATGCGAGTGTGTCTCGTGGCTTTGTGTTTACCGTCGAAGAGGTGGATGATCCAA
The DNA here is from genome assembly GCA_027489965.1 of Verrucomicrobiaceae bacterium. Taxonomy (GTDB): domain Bacteria; phylum Verrucomicrobiota; class Verrucomicrobiia; order Verrucomicrobiales; family Verrucomicrobiaceae; genus Prosthecobacter. The sequence goes on along the minus strand of JAIXZA010000162.1, from coordinate 158,576 downwards.
TGAGCTTCGAGATCGCAGGTGATGTCTCTCTGTTGGCGCAGAGTGAGCAGTATTTTGAGGGCTTCGCCTCACGCATCATTGCTGGTCCCAACGAGGAGTCTCTGGGCCGCACCTTCCGCACTCGGATCTCAGCGGATAAGCCTGAGATGTTTGCGCGCTTAGAATTGATTAAATACCGCGGCATAGGTACCCCAGACACGCTGCGGGTGCAGGCGGCTTCGATCAATGTCACTGGCTCCGCCATCGCCACCATCACCATGGAGGAGATGAAGGGCAATGAAGTGATCAGCACTGCGACACGCAGCTTCACCATCACCTTCTCCACCAATCGCTCACCCACAGACATCACCCTGAGCAATAATACGGTGAATGAGAACGTCACGAACCTGGTCATTGGCACGCTGACCACCGCCGATCTCGACGTTGTGGACACTCATGACTACTCCTTTGTCAATCTGCTGGATAAGTATGATCCCAATAAAAACGCTTTCAACTTTTTCACTATCACAGGCAATGTGCTGAGCTGGAAGGCCTCACCAAACTTTGAACTCGTCGGCGGTAGGTACCCCATCCGCATCAGGAGCACCGATAAACGTACTCCTCAGGCAGGCATCAGGCAGGCCTCCATCGTCAAAGACTTTGAAATCATCGTGAACGATGTCAACGAAGCGCCCCTCGACATCACGAATTCGAGAGGTGGTGTGCAGGAAAACCGTGGTCAGGGAACCTTCGTCACCAGCTTGGCCGCCGTCGATCCTGACCAAGGTCAAAGCCTTACTTTCAGCCTCGTCCCAGGCACGGGAGATACCCATAACGAAACCGTAGAGCTGCGCGGCAATAGCCTCTTTTCCATTGGTCGTTACAACTTCGAAACCACGCCCACACTTTCCTTCCGCGTGCGTGCGACGGATAATGGCAATCCTGTGCAGTCCCTTGAGAAGGTGATCACAGTGCCCGTGCTGAATCGCAATGATCCGCCCACACGGCCTGTGTTTACTCTCTTGAATTTCGATGAAGGAAACAACGACGGGTATTACACACCCTCCAACGAGCCTCGAAAGATCGGCACGCTCAGCTCCACGGATGAAGACGCTGGCGGTTCTGCCGTTCGTTTCACTGTGCCCCCAGAGCGTCTCGGTGTGAAGAGGGACGAATTTGGTGGCAAGGAAACCGTCTATCCAGACAGCTTCTACTTCTATACTGTAGGCAATGACTTGATGTTCCGAGGCATTGGAGACTTTGACTCCGCCAAGAAGAGTTACTCGTTCACGGTGCAAGCTGTTGGCAACGATATGGTGGGGGATAATGATAATTCAGTCAGACTAAGTCGTGCGACGGTGGAGCTGAAACTGACTCCGGTGGATGAGCCACCTATGTTTGGTGGACTCGGAAGCGTTGTCCAGCGTCCCGGGGCCAAGCTTCTGGATGTCTTCTACGCCCTTCAGGACATCGACAGCCCGAATGTCAATATCACCATGGAGTTCTCCCCCGATGGTGGCGCTACCTGGCGGGGTTGCCCCAGTATCAAGGGGGCTTTTGGCACACAAAAAGCCAATCTCTGGGGTGATCGTGTTGCTCCCAGGGATGATCTGCATCCTTTTGAACTCTGGGATTATCCTCCACCTTCCAATGATCGCCACATCGAGTGGAATATCGGTGCCGACTGGAATAATCAGTTCACCAACAATGGCCGCATCCGCCTCACCGCGACGAGCAGCACAAACAACGCGGTCAGAACGACCATCATTAACGTGACGGACAACGTGGACACACGCTTTGATGGCCCGCTGATGATCTCAGGAGTGGTCACCAATAAACTCGTCGGCAAGGGCTGGCCCGGCGTGAAGCTCCAAATTGGCACCCGCACAGGCGTGTCGGATGATAAAGGCGTCTTCTTCATCTCCAATGCCAAACCCGGCGTGCTCACCACCAGTCATCCGAATTTCTGTGCCATCGACATCGACGTGGATGCTCCAGCGCGTGGCCAAGGCGTAGCCATGCCAACGCTTGGCCTCACCCCGAATACCCAGCCGCCCGTGGTCAACTTCGTCTCCATGGGCGCGGCGAAGGCACCTGTCTTCCTCAGTGGCGTGCCGATCAGCTCCACGATCAAGGCGAACATCCAGTGGAACACCAACGGCATCTTTGCCTTCCCGAACGACTTCTGGGTGGATGTGAGCGCCAATGACAGGCGACTGAATCGCTACACGGGACGCACGGGTTATGACTTTGTGTCGGATAGTTTTGACCTCGGCTCCATCCTCACACCCAGCCTCACGCCAGGGAATAACAAGATCGCCGTGCAAGCGCGCAATGACCTGGGGCTTCTCTCCAAAAACGAAGAGCTGACTGTCTCCTACCTGCCATTGCATCCACTCATTGAGCTTTTCAAACCCAAATCCGGCTACGAGCAGTTTACGGCAAACCACTTCGGCTTTGACTTTGGTAACACCGACCTGAATTACACCATCGAGAACCGCATCATCGGCAAGTGGGGCGTCGTCTTCGGCACCACCGGCAGCTTTGACTACACCGTCAATGATGCAAACTGGGAACTCGCCTACCGTGGTGGTGATCAGAAGCTCTTTGGCAATCAGACCAACAGTCACAAGTTCTTCTCTCGGCCCATTGAAGAGATCCTAGAGGAGAAGAAAAAAGATGATGAATGGTGGAAAAATAAATTCTTCCTCGCCGGTCCTGATGACGAAGACGCTGGAAAGATCGTCCTCTTCATGGGTGCTGATGAGCGTGAGGTCGCCTTCTTTGCCCGCGCCAACGGCACGCTGGACGCCACAAAGGGCTGGACACTGCCCGACGTCGAAGGCGGCCTCATCCTCCGCGAGTATGGACCCATCGCCGAGATCGGCGTGCTGGACTCCATCCCAGGCATGCAGCCTGTGGCCAGGTTTGTCGATATTACGCTCACGATCAATGCGGGCACTGAGCTAGGTGGCAGCGCACGTTTCGCGCCGAGAAAGGGCACCACTCAGCTCAAAGATGTGGAGACCTATCGTCTCAAAGACGCGACTCTCTCTGGTGCGCTCAGCCTCAGGGCCACGCTGGAGATTGATGCCAAGCTCGCAGGTGCAGAGGTCTGGGTCGGTGGCCGTGGCTACGGTCGCATGGGCTACCCGTCACCCCTAGTGCGTGAGCTCGACTTCACCATCTCTGCTGGCTATGAATGGTATATTGGCTTCATCGACGATGAAGGCGAGATCACCCTGGCCCATCTCAACTACTCTGCGCCAAATGATCCAAACAAAGCTAAGTCCAAAGCTAGTGATTCAAACCAGCAGCGCTTCATGCTCGGGTCCGCCCCAGCTCCCAGCGCCAATGGTGCAAACTTCTCCCTGCCTCCGCTGGTGGTGACGAATACCCGCTCACGCGGCATCGGTCCCATGACCCGGCGCTGGCGTGATCACGGTTCAGAGTCCTTTGATCTGGCTGATGTCGCCGCGCCTAGCACGATCCAGCAGGCTCGCATCAAGAAGTCTGGCCTTGCCGCTGCTGCGATCAACATTTCTAACGTGCCTGAGCTGAGAGCCTTTAATCGCCTGAGCCAACCCGTCACGAAGCCAGTGAAGAATAAGGAAGAGATCAATCCAACCTTCATCCCGACCGACCCTGTGCCCACGCAGGCAGTGCTGCCGCTCATCTCCAATGTCTTCCCACGTTCACGCCCCGTCATGGCTGAGAAGAATGGCAAGATCATGCTGCTCTACGTGCGTGATACCGGTGCCTCGAATCCGTATCACTTCTCTGAAGTCGCCTTCACTTACTACGACGGCACCTCCTGGACTGTGCCCGGTGCCATCGCCGCGGATACCCGTGCGCAGATGACGCCGCAGATCGCCTTTGATGGCAATGGCAACGCCGTGGCCGTGTGGTCGCGCATCAAGGATGCCAGCTGGAGTGGTCTAGGTTTGATCGAAGGTCAGAACGCCCTGATCGAAGTCGTCAGCTCCACTTGGAACGCAGGCACCGGCTCCTGGACCACGCCTGTAGCCATCACGGACAACAGCGTCTTTGATCACCAAATCAACCTCAGTGGCACGCTCAGCGATGGCGACTTGATGCTCACCTGGGTCAGCAATGCGGGGAACATCGTCTCCGGCACCGCCGACTCTCCTGACTCCTTCCACAGCGCGCGCTGGGATGCCGCCACAGCTTCATGGGGTCCATCCACCCAAGTGCGCAGCGGTATCGAAGGCACCGCGCAGATCGACCTTGCCGCTTCTGGAGACAAAGCTGTGCTCGCTTGGTCACAGACCATGACCGAGGGTGAAAAGTCCTCTGATGAACTCTGGTCCATGACCTGGACCAGCGGCTCCTGGGCAGCGCCCGTTCGGCTCACGGACGACGACCTGCGCGACACTGACGTGAAGGTCAAGCTCAATGCCCAAGGGGATGTCTTCGCTCTCTGGATGCGTGATGAGAACCTCGTCATGCAGACCAACTTCACTGGCGACCCCCGCATCGTGCGCCCGAATAGTCTGCCCGGCACCCCAGACAACTTCGCCCTCGCCATCGGGCCAGATGATCAGCTCATGGTGCTCTGGAATGGCCTCTTCGGTGACGAATTGCCTGATGTGGCCTACCGCCTCTACACGCCTAGCGAAGACAGCTGGAGCGAAGATGTGCGCCTCTCCAATGATGCTCAGCAAGAGCGCTTCCTCACGCCGATCCTGGACCGGTCTGGTAATCTGCTCATCGCGTATCTCAATACCGAGATCCAAGAAGTCACCGTCGAGTCCAAGAACGACGATGGCACGACCACGGTCGTCAATGGGGCACTGCGTCCGGGCCGCACAGACCTCTTGCTCGCGCGCCGCCGTATGGTCACTGATCTCAGCGTCGAGCCTGAAAGCCTGCTCGCGAATGCCACGACCTGGGGGCCAGGCAGCATCGTCACGCTCACGGCGAAGCTGCTGAATACTGGTGACAAGCCTGTGACAGATGCCTCCATTGCCTTCTACGATGGCGATCCACGTCTCGGTGGTTCCTTAATCGGCCATGTCGTCGTGCCCGATCAGTTCAAAGGTGGCACCTCTTACACAGCCATGCTGGATTGGACCATCCCAGCTGACACTGATGAAAGGCACACCATTTTTGCCGTCGCCGATCACCTCAATGCCGTCGAAGAGAACGATGAGACGAATAACCGCATCTTCAATCGCGTCGGCGGGCCTGATCTCCAGATCACCTACCTCGGTAGTGACGTGATGAGTGATGGCGCAGCCAACGCTCGCGTCCGTGTGACGAACGTCGGATCACCCATCGCACCTGGCTCAGAAGTCGTCGTCTGGGATGCACCCACACGCGGTGCTCTCCCCGTGGCAAAGGTCAACGTGCCCGCCTTGCAGCCACTGGCCAGCATGGAAATGCTGATCGTCTTCCCCACCGGCACCGTCGGCAGCACGGGTCGCCGCGAACTGGATATGATCGTCAATGAAGCCCAACTGGTGAACGAGCCCAACCAAGCCAACAACCGCACCGGCTTTGTCCTCGAAGGCACACGCCCGCTCTCCAGCGTGACTGGCCTCAGCAACCTCGCCGTGACAGGCAGCACCATCTCCCCTGAGTTTGCCACGGCTACACTGGGTTACAAAGCTACCGTGCCGTTTGATCAAACCACCGTCACGCTCGTGCCTACCGCCGTGGATGGATTCAGCACCATCAAGGTCAATGGCAGCGCCGTATCCAGCGGCACACTTAGCCAAGTCCTGCCGCTGAACTCCGGCAGCACGCAAGTCGTGATCGAAGTCATCTCAGAAGACCTCAGCAAAACGATGACCTATACCGTCGATGTGCTGCGCAGCATCACCAACCTTGCTGACACCGGTGCTGGCTCGCTGCGTGCCCTCATCGCCGCCGCTGCGCTCAGAGGTGGCCCAGACACCATCGCCATCCCCGCCTCCATGAGTGGTCAGACTCTCCGACTCACTGGTGCCATCACCGTGAATGATCCGAGCGGTCTCGTTATCGATGGAAGCGCACTTGCTAAAGGGCTCACCATTGAAGGCAGTGGCAATCATCGCCTGTTTGAAGTCGCAGCGGACAGCAGTCTGACACTCATCTGTGTGACTTTGAAAAGTGGTGGCGGCACAGCCTTTGCCAGCAACGGTGGGGCCATTCAAAATAATGGCACTCTGCGCATCGAACGTTGCGCACTGATGGAGAACAAGGCCGCAAGTGGCGGTGCCATCCATAACACCAGCACCGGCACATTCATGGTCCATCAAAGCACCTTCGCTGCCAACGAAGCTACCGTTCAAGGGGCTGCGGTCTTCAATGAAGGCACTGCGAACGTGAACTTCAGCACCCTCTCCACGAATCTAGGAGGTGCCCTGCGCAGCACGAACAGGCTCACCCTTGAGAATAGCATTGTCGCTATGAACACGGGCACCGATGTCGATGCTACGGGCGCGGTCGGTCTGAACTATCGTGGCATGAACATCGTGCTTACACGGCTGGGCATCACTCCATCAGGCACACCTGCTATCGTGAGTAATCCTTTACTCAGCACCTTGGACGATCATGGTGGACCCACCCTGACCTTTGTCCCTCAAGCTGGCAGTCCTGCGATTGATCAGGCTTTGACCGCCACTGCCCCAGCCACTGACCAGCGCGGGCTTCCGCGGCCTCTAGGCATCAGTGCTGACATTGGCTCAGTGGAAGGCCGTGTGCTCATCGTCACTACCCAGCTGGATGAATTTGATCCGTCTGGTGTGATGGGGGCCGGTTACTCCCTGCGTGAAGCTGTGCGGGATGCTGAGGATGGTGCGACGATCCTCTTTGATCGCAGCATCTTCCATGGCGCGGCTGCTACCACGAACACCATTACCCTGACCCGAGGTCCATTGGCTCCAAGAACGGTCGTCACACTGGATGGCACGCTCAATCCTGGAGGTATCAGAATCCTGACCAGCATTGGCATCACCACGCAACCTGCGCCGGTGAATGTGGCGCAGGGTGGGTCTGCACGTTTCATCATTGCAGCAAATGCCGTCAGTGGCGGCGTGTATTACCAGTGGCGAAAGGATGGCATCGAACTCAATGGCGCCGTCGGTCCGATCTATAGCATCAGCTCTGCCGTCAGCAGCAATGAAGGACTCTATGACGTCGTGGTCACTGAAGGCTCTTCCACTGGTGAGATCCTACTCACCAACGTCACGATGGACCCCGCGATGACGATCAGCCAACCAGCAAGTCTCACCGTCGGCACGCCTGCCCTCAGCATCGTGCGCCAGCCTACAGGAGCCATGATTCCGCTCGGTGGTAGCCACACGCTCAGTGTCGTCGCCATCGGTCCTGCCGCACCTGCTATGGGCTATCAATGGAGGCTTAATGGCAAACCTGTCGCCGGCGCCACGAAGTCAAACTTGACCCTCCTCAATGCCAAACTCACAGATGCTGGAGCCTACACCTGCGTGGTGAATTCCGGTGCTAGCATGGCAACGACAGTGACCACGGAAGTCGGCATCGTCGATACTTCAGCGAAGACCGTGAACCTCATCGTGGGCGGCACCTTTACCCCCAGGGTCAGTGCAGCCGGGAACAATCTGACCTATGTCTGGCGCCGTGGCAGCACCACATTGCCTGCCACCACCAGCAGCTTCACCCTCAGCCCCCTTGCCAGCAGCGATTCCGGCCTTTACACCTGCGCCGTCAGCGGCCCCGCAGGCACAGTGGACAATGGTTTCAACACCACGCTGAATGTCACTGGCAGACCACCTACGCTTGGCTCCATCAGCCTGCCTACTGCCTACATTGGCCAGAGTTACTTCTACCAGATACCCGTGCTGCCACTGGCAGGCGGGCCTGCTGTAAGCTTTGCTGTCAAAGGTGCCCTGCCGCCTGGCGTGACTTTAAATAGTGCCACGGGCGTGCTTTCAGGCCGTCCGACAGCGACGAAGTCCGGTGGGTATGCCCTGGGCTTCACGGCTACCAATCTCAGAGGCACCAGCCCCGAGTCCAAGGCCACTCTGAACGTCGTAGCCCTGGATGCGCTCGCCATCGGCACCTTTGCTGGACCTGCTCCGCGTTCCCCATTGAACGGCAATCTGGGTGGTCGCTTTGACCTCACCACCACCGTCACGGGCACCTTCTCCGGCAGCGTCACCCTCGGCTCACGACCCAGGATTAGCTTCACCAACATGCTCATGCGCGTGAGCGCTGCAGGGGACCAAGTGCTGACCGGAAGCATCTTTGGCATTGCTATGGCAGATACCGCAAAGACACCGCTAAACGCGCTCTTGGAAGTCTTCGTTGCTGATCAAACGGCACGCCTCACCCTCACGCATCCGAATGGCACCCAGCTGATCATTCCCGCCTGGCGGAATCCATGGACCACGGCACGTCCTGCCACAGCTTTTGCCACAAATTACACACTCCGGCTGGATGCGGCTCAGGGTGGTGAAACCGTGCCTGAAGGCTACGGCTTTGCTTCCTTCAGCATCGCAGCCAATGGCAACGTCAGTCTCACTGGAAAGCTGCCAGATGGCAATACGATCACTGCGGGTGGTTTCGTCGGTGACAAAGGCCAGGTGCTAGTCTTCCAGACGCTTTACAAAAACGCAGGCAGTCTTGTGGGTCAGTTTGACATTACGCGAGCCGTTCCTGTGACGACAAACAGCCTTGTCGGTGCACTCACCTGGTCGAAGCCTCGCGTCACCACGGACCTTCTTTACAAAGATGGATTCGCCCCGCTCTCGGTTAAGGTCGAGGGCTCAGCCTATGTCCGGCCCGCTGCTGGTCAGCGCTTGCTGGGTCTGCCCGCTACCAGCGACAATGCCCTTCTCGACTTCCGACTCGGTGGTCTAAGTGCAAGTTGGAGCCAGCTCATCAGCATCGCTAATCCTAGCCCAACTGGCCTCACCAACACCGCCAGTGTTCCACTCGCTGCTGCGAACGGCCTGAAAGTCGCCAAGCTCGATGCCGCCACTGGCACTTTCAGCGGTAGCTTCACGCTCGCCGGAACCACTGCACTATTGAATCGTCCTGCCACTTATGAGGGCATGATCGTGAAAGTGGGCACGGTTACACAAGGTTACGGTTTCTTCCACCTGCCGAAAGTTCCTGTAGGCACGGAGAAAGTCACCACAGTACCTAGACTAAGCGGCGTTGTCGAGCTTGCAGCCCCCTAAAAGGAGACATTTAAAGATCACGGTGCTTCTTGAAAAGAGGTTCTTTTTGAGAAGTGCTGATCATTTTTTCGTCAACGTACTCAGGTGGGGTGAAGGATCGTTGAAACTAAAGACCGAAGCATTTCACACGGTATGCCAAAGTGTCCATAATAGCACGTAGAGCACTAGTAGGGGCATCCACACTATATTCAAAGACAGGCCGCGTATCACTACAGATTCCTGGGGGTTGATTGGGTCATAGAAAATCGTTACTTTGTCTCCTTTGCGTATGTCGGATTCTCCTTTGATTAACGAATCATCAAAAGCATATCGATTAGATTGATAGGAGGCGTCGTTTACGACATAACAAAAGGTGTATGTTCGACTTTTGCGCTCTACAACTGAGGAGCCCGAATATTTAGTAAACACATCTGATAGGTAGATGTGATCTTGAATGTCTGTGATTTGAGCACTGGTTGATTTCCAATGTCTAGACTTCCATGCACCCAGAAAGCATTCTCTGTTTTCAAACATTAGCCAGAGAAGCACGCATAACCCAGATGATCCCAGAATGGTAGCCATGAATCAGAACATAATCAGCTTATTGGAACATCCAAGGAATTTAGCACCCCCACGAAAGTGAGGTGATTGTTGGAGTGAAAAGAGGCTTATGGCAGCGTTAAATGGGTGATATGAAACGCCGTTCCTTTCTTTCTTCCTCTGCTGCCTTTGCAGCTGCGCCGCTAATGGCGAATCAAACGCCTGTGCATGTGCCTAAGGGAAAGGCAGAGCATTGCATCTTTATTTGGTTGGGTGGTGGGATGGCTCAAATTGATACGTTTGATCCCAAGAAGCTGGGCAACAACCTGGGTAAGCCGCAGAAGGCGGGGTCACTGTATAAGTCGATTGATACAAGTGTGAAGGGTGTACAAGTGACGGAGCATCTGAGTCGTACGGCCAAGGTCATGGAGCATGTGACGGTGATGCGGACGGTGAATCATCACGTTATCGATGAGCATGCTTTTGCCACGAACATTGTGCATACGGGCCGCATGATTTCCGGGAATGTGGTGTATCCGAGTATTGGCTCCATCATCGCCAATCAGCGCGGTGCGGCTAGTGCGGATGTGCCGGCTTACATGTTGATTGGTTATCCTAATGTCAGCCGCGGCCCAGGTTTTCTGGGAGCCAAAAGTGGCTATGTTTATCTGACGGATACAAACACGGGGCCTTCTGGGTTTACGCGACCTGAATATGTGGATGAGAAACGGGCGGAGATTCGTCATCAGTTGTTGAAGCCTCTGATGGCTAGGACCGTGAAAGGCTCTGCGGCAGCGGATTATGAGCAGGCACAGCAGGAGGCCTTGCGTCTTGCGGGACCGAAATTCATGCGTCATTTCAATCTCAAGGAAGAATCTGACACTCTGCGCAATGAGTATGGTGGGGAGTTTGGCCAGCGTTGCTTATTGTCACGCCGCTTAGTGCAGGCTGGGGTGCGTTTTATTGAGGTATCGCACAACTTGAACTTCATGAATGGCACGGGCTGGGACATTCATAATGAAGGGTTTCAAAACCAACATCTGCTCATTCAAGAACTGGATACGGCCCTGGCAGCATTGATTCGGGATCTGAAGAAAAACAATCTTTTAGACAAGACACTGGTCGTGGTGGGCACAGAGTTTGGGCGGCCACCTGAATTTGATGGACGCGGTGGTCGTGGTCATCAGGGCACGACGTTTTCCATGGTGCTTGCGGGTGGTGGTCTGAAGCACTGCGGTGCTTACGGTGTCACCGATGAGCTTTCTAAAAAGCCCGTGGAGAATCCTGTGCCCTTGGTGGACTTTCATGCGACGATCCATGCAGCGATGGGCATAGATCCAAGCAAGGAACTCATGGATGGGACTCGTCCTGTGCCGATTACAGATGGGGGTAAAGCAGTGTCGGCCCTGTTTAGCTGATCACCATTCTAGCCAGAGGCGATGGGTTCGGAAATCAAAGGTGACTCGGTAGTCTTTGAGGAAGAACGAACCAATGCGCGGTGGTCCGGGTGAAATATCGACTTCGGCCTGTTTATAGGTACCGCCCAGTAGTTTGATTTCAGGCAGTTTGACGGTGCGCAGCTTGGCTTTGTCTGAACTGATCATGCCGCCGACGGCGACGAGGGTGAGGCCTTCGACGATGATGCCTTGATCCTGGACACCGAGTTGTTTGGCCACGGCTTCATTGATTTCGACGCCGTTAAAAGATCCGGTATCAATGAGGCTGGTCCATGTCACGCCTTTGGCCTGTACTTTGACAATGGGGACGCCTTTTTCGATAGTAAAGGGCACGGAGGCCGAGTGCATGCCATCCCTGAGTTTAAAGTTTTCCTGGAAGGATAAGATGATCCGCTCATTCGGATAATCAAAGGTGAGCTGTGAGCAGTAACGTGCTGGAATGTCAAAGCCGAGAATGTCCGAAGGATAGGCTATGCCCTCACCAAAGGATTCATGCAGCCTCACAAAGCAGGGGTAGGCTGGTAAGGTCCAGGAACCCAGTCGTAGCGGACGGATGACGCCGACAAGCCCGTGTTCATTGCCAACAACACCGAGCATGGTGGACATGGCCTCCTGGGCGTGAATGGTGTGCACTTTGCTCTTCACGGCAGTACTAGCGCCAAGAACCGTGCGGGCAGCACCTGTATCGAAGAGCATGGAAAGTGCCTGATCATCGGGGCCTGCCGCTTGGATGACGGGTGTCTTGGCTTTAAAATCAAAGGGCAGAGAGACTTTGCCGATCGGGAGGGTGGACCGTATGTTTGGGTCCATGACTTTGAGTTGGCCGATAAAGTCTGCCTTTGTCATGCTACGAGATTGTAGCTTCTGCAGGGTCCCAGCACTGATGGGTCCATGACCATTCATTTGGCTGCAGCCAGACGTCAGAATCGCCACTGAGGCGAGGACCGAGAAAGCGGCTAATGGATGCATAGCCGTCGATTAAACAAAGCGCTTCATGCGCTCAGCTACGTCCTTTTCCAAACGGCGCACATAACCAAGGGTGTATTCCTGCACATCCAGTTGATCGTCTTCGACAAGTGGCGTGAGGTCCAATGCGAAGGAGAGCAGGCTGGTATTATCGGTCGTGTGGGAGTCAAAGTAGGTCGCATTGGCATGGCGCAGGCCTTCTTCGGCAAGATCGTAGCGCTTGCCACCACTGATCTGGCTGTCAAAGACACCCAGAAGAGGACGCAGCATGTGGGGATGCTTATCCACCCAGAGCATGACTTTATCTTCCTTCAGCAGCCAGTCGAGCTTCCGCCAGACTTCGCAGCCATAGACTTTCTTAGGGCGCATGTCGGCGGGCAGCGCGCGGATGGCTTCGAGGCAGCGTAGGAAGGTAGCCACATGGGTGTCATGGCGGTCACAGGGATTGTGCAGATAGACGATCTGCGGCTGGGTATGTTCCAGGATGAATTTGATATCCTCGACGACGGGACCGTTGCGCTGTTCTTTGACTTCTTCACTTGGATAACCGAGCTGGGCCATGAAGCTGTATTCACCGACATAGGCGGCTTTGCGCTGTTCGATCAAGCGCACCTGCTGCATCTCGTCATCAGTGTATTTTTCATACGGACCTTTGCGCGGGCTGCCGGAGCCGTCGGTGACGACGACACCGCCGAACCATTTGTCCTCGGTTTTAAAGCACTCGGTGATGCCATGGTAGGCGGCGATTTCCAGATCGTCTTGGTGAGAAACAATGCCCAGATGCGTGACGCGGCGTAAGGCGGTAAAGGGTTCCGTTTGATCGGGGATGAAAACGTCGTGTTTGGGATGGCGGAATTTCACGTTGAGGCACTAAGCGCATGGGAAGCGTGCACGCAAGAGATCAGGCAGGATCTAGGGCCAACTTTTTATGCAACCCATCTGGCTGAGCGAGGTTGAAGTGAGTCATGACTGCCGCTAGCGTCGTGAGTCTTCTGCCCTCTTTTGTCATGCCAGATCCGGAATGGCCCGCACCTACCCCGTCTAACGTGACTGCTGCCACGGAGGACACTTCATGCGATGAAGAGAGCGTGCGGCTCATGCTACGGGTCAAGGAAGGCGATGTTCGGGCCTTTGAACGATTGGTCGAATTGCATCAAGGTATCATGATTGGCACGGCATCTCGCATGCTTGGGAACTTAGATGATGCGCACGATATTGCCCAGCAGGTGTTTATCCGTGTTTGGAAAAGTGCGCCGCGTTATGAGCCGACGGCAAAGTTCACGACTTGGCTCTTTACCATCATGCGGAATCTTGTTTTTAATGAGAGCCGCCGCCGTACCCGTCGGAAGGAAGTGGCACTGGAAACGGAGGCTGATGACGACCTGCCGCAGCGTCAATACACCGATCATACGGCACCTGCACCCGATTGCATCACGCAGCAGGATGAACTCGAAAGAGCTTTGGATTTGGCCATCGCGGCGTTGCCAGAGAAGCAGCGTCTGGCCGTCATCATGCGGCAGCAGCAGGATTTACCGTATGAGCAGATATGTGAGGTTTTAAAGATGTCACTACCAGCGGTGAAGAGCTTACTGTTCCGAGCACGGACCGAACTTCGAAAGCATCTGGCCAGCCATTTAGGCGAGGATTAAGGGACTCGGACAGAATTTATTATCTAAAGCTGCGCTGGCATTTGAGCCTCTGGCAAGGCGCAACGAAGGAGCATATCTGAGCGATCTGTAACTGAGGCGCAACGAAGCCAGAGGTTTAAAGACCAAGTAAATTTGGATAATAAATTCTGTCAGAGTCCCTAAGCCAGCACACCTTTGACCACGTGATGTTCTTCGACGCCTGTGAGTCGCTGATCCAGACCTTGGAATTTGAAGCTGAATCGTGAGTGATCAATTCCCATGAGATGCAGAATCGTGGCATTGAGGTCATTGATGTGGACGGGGTCTTTCACGATGTTGTAGCTGAAGTCATCCGTCTCTCCATAAACGGTGCCTCCTTTGACACCGCCGCCTGCCATCCACATGCAGAAATTGCGTGGATGATGATCGCGGCCGTAGTTGTCTTGCGTGAGTGTGCCCTGGGAGTAAACCGTCCGTCCAAACTCGCCTCCCCAGACGACGAGCGTGTCTTCCAGTAAGCCGCGTTCTTTGAGGTCCATGACTAGGGCCGCACAAGCCTGATCGGTGTCCTGAATCTGGCCGCGCAGGAGCTTGGGCAGACTGTTGTGCTGGTCCCAGCCACGATGCAGAATCTGTACCACGCGAGTGCCACGTTCGATGAGACGTCGGGCCATGATGGCGCTGTGAGTGAAGCTGCCAGAGCGGTGAACATCTGCCCCGTACATGTCGAGCGTGGCTTTGCTCTCGCCTGCTAGATCCGTGAGTTCAGGGACACTGCTCTGCATGCGAAAAGCCATTTCGTATTGGGCGATTCGAGTTTGGATTTCAGGGTCGCCAATGCGGTCGTGCTGGATGTGATTGAGTTGGTTCAGCGCATCCAGCATGGTGCGCCGATCGCTGGCATTGACGCCCGGCGGGTTCTTGACGTAGAGCACCGGATCACCCTGGCCCCGCAGAGCAACGCCGGTGTATTTGGTGGGCAGGTAACCACTGCTCCACATGCGGGTAAACAAAGCCTGTGCCTGGCTGGCGGCAGGGAAGCTGGGCGTGAAGACGACAAAGGCCGGCAGATCATTGCTGAGGCTTCCAAGTCCGTAGGCCAGCCATGAGCCAATGCTGGCCTTGCCTGGAACCTCACTTCCAGTCATGACAAAGGTGCAAGCTGGATCATGATTGATCGCAGTGGTGTTGACGGTTTTGATCAGCGCCAACTCATCCACAATTTTGGCGGTGTATGGCATGAGCTCGCTCACCCAGGTGCCACTTTTGCCATGCTGCTGGAATTGGAACATGGACGGTGCCACGGCTAGCCGCGACTGACCACTGGTCATGGTGGTGATGCGTTGCCCATTGCGAACGCTTTCCGGAAGATCTTTATCGAAAAACGCCTTTAGCTGCGGCTTGTGATCCCAAAGGTCGAGCTGTGACGGCGCCCCATTCATGTGCAGGTAGATCAGGCGTTTTGCTTTTGGGGCAAAATGGGGCAGCCCCGGCATGGGTGGATGCACGAGTCCTTTGGCAGGCGCGGCCGAAGCTAGCTCCTGTCCCATCATGGAAGCCAGTGCGATCCCACCGACACGCAGCCCTGTATCCCCAAAGAATTGGCGGCGCGTCTGGAGACGATGGTAATCGAACAAGGGATTCATGATCAGGAAATACGTTTGCTGTGACAGCGAGCTTTCGTCTTAGCCATGGCCGTTTTCAGGATGCATCACTTGCGCCGCTGCCGAGACGCTTCAAACAGCATGACGGCACCTGCGGTGGCAACATTCAGGGACTCCACCTGAGGAGCCATCGGAATGCGTAAAAGGGCATCACACTGCTTGAGGATGTCAGGATCCACGCCTCGGCCTTCATTACCCAACAGTAGGATCGTGGGCTGACTCCAATCGTAGTCGGTGTAATCTAAATCTCCTTCTCCAGCCGCTGCCACGAGTTGCAGTTGATGCTCCGCCTTGAGCGCTATGAGCGATTCTGGAGTGACCTGAGTCAGCACGGGCAGGCGGAAAGCAGAGCCCATGGAACTGCGCAGTACTTTTGGTGAACAAACATCGACACTGCCGCCAAGTGTCATGATGCCATTGGTTCCAGCTGCTTCTGCCGTGCGCAGTAAAGTTCCCATATTGCCAGGGTCTTGCACTCGATCCATCGCTAGAAAGAGGGTGCCTTTTGGCTGAAAAAAATCCAAAGTGGCCAGATGAGGCCGTCGGGCAATCAGGATGACTCCCTGTGTCTGCACGGTATCTCCGAGGGACTCTAGGATGCTTGGTAACGTCAGGTAGATAGGGATGTCGCGATCGTTTAGCTTGCTGAGCAGGGTGATTGTTCGTTGATCCTCAGTAGGTATGCTGAAACATGATTCGATGATCAGTCCAGAGTTCACGGCCTCTTCAGCCAGGCGAAGCCCTTCGATGAAAATGAGCCCAGATTCGCGCCCTTCACGCACTCGGCGGGCGTGTTTGATTCGTTCATTGCTGGAGCTGGTGATCTGCATCTTGGGTGCCTAGCGCAGTCCGTGCATCCTCGCAAGAAATGCGGAGTGTGTTTGCATCCGTGTGGCTTTTCATCTAAAACAGAGGCGGTATCGTTTTATGGTAAGCTTTCTCGGAAAACAAACACTCACACTCGTTTACGGGTTGGGTGATTTTGCGCTTTTTACTCTCCGATCTTTCCAGGCGATCTTCGGATCGAGGCGATTGTTCCGTCGCATTGCGCGCGCTGGATTTGAGCAGGGCGTGCGTTGTTTGCCGGTGATTTTGATTGTGGGCATGTTCACGGGTTTGGTGCTGGGTCTTCAGGGGTATTATGTGCTGAACCGTTTTGGCTCTGAAAGTCTTCTGGGGGCTCTGGTTTCACTGAGTCTTGTGCGTGAGTTAGGACCGGTTTTGGCTGCGCTGATGCTGGTCGGGCAGGCGGGTTCTGCTTTAGCCGCAGAGTTGGGCATTCAGCGGAACTCAGAGCAGATCGCTGCTCTGGAAACCATGGGTGTGAACAGTTTGGGTTTTCTGATTACACCGCGCCTGATCGCCGCTATTTTGGTGTATCCCATGCAGACGGCTCTGTTTGTGACCGTTGGTCTCTGGGGTGGCTCGCTTTCAGGCTCATTGCTTTTGGGAATTCAGCCTGGTGTTTATTGGTCGGCGGTAGAGCGCGCGGTGGCTTCTCAGGATGTGAATGAGTGCTTCATCAAAGCAGCCACTTTTGGTTTGCTCACAGTCGCTCTCTGCTGCTACCACGGTTTTAATACCCACCGCAATCGCCGCGCCAGTGGGGCGCGTGGTGTCAGTGCTTCAACGACACGTGCGGTGGTGCAGTCTTCCATTTTGGTGTTGGCGGCAGATTATGTGATCACTTCCTTTCTCGTCTGACCATGGCTGAAGCTCCTCCCTCTCTTCTCCTGCAAGTCAAAGGCGTGCATAAGCGCTTCGGCGATAACATCGTGCTTTCCGGCACGGATCTCGATGTGCCGAGAGGCAGCCTAGTGACGGTTCTCGGGCGCAGTGGCACAGGGAAGTCGGTCTTTCTGAAATGCCTGGCTGACATCATGCCCGCCGATGAAGGGCGGGTCTTGTTTGATGGGAAGCTACTGACTGCGACTGATCCGGTGACTCGTGCAGAGTTTCGTCGGCGTTGCAGTTTTCTTTTTCAAAGCAACGCGCTGTTTGATTCCCTGACAGCTCTGGAGAACGTGCGTCTGCCATTGGAACAAACCAGTGATGCCTCAGATGCGGAGATCCAGGAACGCAGTCTTGAGGCGCTGCGTCAGCTTGAGCTAGAGCAGCATTTGCACAGTTATCCCAGCCAGATGTCTGGCGGCATGCAGAAGCGTTTGGCCTTGGCGCGTGCTATCGTGACCCGCCCTGAACTGGTGCTTTTTGATGAACCGACGGCGGGTCTGGATCCGTTGCGGAGAAATGCGGTGTTTTTGATGATCGCTAAGTATCAGAGACAATTCGGTTTCACCGCCGTCATTGTGACTCATGACGTGCAGGAAGCCATGGCTGCCAGTGATCGCGTGGCATTGCTGGATCAAGGTCGCATGCATTTTCAGGGCACTCCCGCCGAGTTTGCCCAGTCCACAGATGCCGTGGTCACAAGTTTTCGTGACAGTGCCGTAGCACTTGGCACTGCTCTTGCCTCTCTGCGTCACGGCGGCTCTTTGCCCACAGAAGACTGATTTCTCATGAAACAAACCAAGCTGGAACTCCTCGTCGGTGTCTTTGTCCTGATCGGACTCATCGCAGTCGCCTATCTCACCATCAAGCTCGGTGCAGGTTCTCTGCTCGGCGGTGGCACCTACACGCTGGAAGCTCGCTTTACCAACGTCGGTGGCCTCAATATGGGCAGCAACGTGGTGGTCGCTGGCGTAGCGGTTGGTCGCGTCGAGTCCATCCGCATGGAGCCCACGGATTATACGGCGATTGTCTCCTTTCGTGTGACTGACGATGTGAAATTGCCAACGGACTCGATGGCTTCAATCAAGACGACAGGTTTGATTGGCGATAAGTTCATTGCCTTGGCTCCAGGAGCCGATGAGACGTATTTGGCCCCAGGAAATCGTATCACAATGACAGAATCAGCAGTTGATCTGGAAGGATTGATCGGGAAAATGGCCTTCGGAAGCGTTGACAAGGATAACCCCTCTACCCCAGCACCTGCGCCATGAATCGCCGTAGTCTATTGCCCCTAGTATGTTGTTTTTCGTTCTCATCCATTTCTTGGAGTGCGCCTGCAACCGAGGCAGAGCAGTTTTTGAAAAAGGCTGTCGATGAAGTTTTGGCGACTTCTGATCGTGCGGCTAATTCATCTGCCCTAGCAGAAAAGGTGCGTCCGATTCTGCAACGCTACATCAGTTTTGAAACCATGGCGCGTCGTGCCGTGGGTCCAGGTTGGCGGCAGTTCACGCCTGATCAGCAACGAAAAGCTACGCAGCTTTTCACGACCCTCGTGATCCGTACTTACAGCAGCAAGTTCACCCCGGGTGAGCGCCCCGTGATGAGCTATCTGGCAGCGGTAACCCCTGCCGCAGGTCGAGTGGACGTGCCGACCAAGTTGGTTTACCAAGGCAGCCGCTACAGTGTCACCTATCGTCTGGAGCAGGAAGGCAGCTGGAAGATCACGGACGTCGTGATTGAAGGTGTCAGCCTCATCGCCAATTACCGCACGCAGTTGGATGCTAAGTTTAAAAGTGGTGGCGCTCCTGCCGTCATCAGCTCACTCGAACAATCCGTCTCCCGCCCCAAATGAAAATCAACTTCCGCCTTCTCCTGCCGGCTGCCGCTGTCTTCTTGGCAGACTGTACTTCAACCAAAACGGCTACAACCACTGCCTCCGCTACCACAGCAACCGCAGCTACTGCTGGCGGCACAGCCACAGACGCCTTGGATGATTATGATGCCGTTCAGGTTTCTGATCCTTTGGAGCCGCTTAATCGGGCCACGTTTACACTCAACCACGGCATTTATAACGCCCTCTTCCGACCCATTGCTAAAGGCTACACCACTGTGACGCCAAAGCCGGTCCGCCAAGGCGTGGATAATGCGTTTGAAAATGCCAAATTCCCTGTCCGCTTCGTGAATAGCAGCCTTCAAGGCAAGTTTGATCGCGCGGGTAAGGAAGTGCAGAAGTTTGGCGTGAACACCTTTACAGGTTTTGGGGGACTCATCAAACAGTCGGACCACATCCCTTCGTTGGTCGATGTTCCCACCGAAGATACTGGGCAAACATTGGCCACCTGGGGTATCGGTCATGGTCCTTTTCTTGTGCTCCCTGTCTTTGGTCCAAGCAGTGTTCGTGAAGCCGTCGGCCTCGCAGGTGATTATGCTCTGAATCCCGTGAACTGGCTGTTTATGCTGCGCGGGGGGGCGGAGAAGACAGAGTGGATTCCCTCGGCTGTGAATACGGTCCGTTCGCTTCCTGATCAGCTCGAAAAGTATGATAGCTCACGTGCCAATTCTGTGGATCCCTATGTTTCTGTTCGCAGCGTTTTCTATCAGAACCGCAAAGCAGCCTCTGCTCAGTAATGTTTTGAACGTTACGGCTTTAAGCCGATGACGAATTCTTTGGTAAAGACGGCATCAATGCAGGTGCGGAGTCGTCCTTCGACCACGCTACTGCGATCTTCTGCTATGTATTCTGGGATACTTGGGTTTGGTGCAAGTTCCCAGGAGTGGTCCGACCGATGCACGGGAAAGACTCGGCCTGAGTAGTCATGACAGACCTTGATTCCACCCGTGAATTTGCGGGTTCTAAATCGCTGATCTTGGGCCAACTGTCCCCAGCCCGTCAGGGTTCCATCCCTCTGCAGAGCCACCCCATAGCTGGGTGAAAGGCCAACGCTGACCAAATCACGCAGCTCAGCGGGCAGGGGAGTGATCGGCGATTGCAATGGGCCCCAATAGACGGGTTCGCCACCCTTTGACAATAGGGCGCACCAGCCACCGGTAGTGGGGATGTATTGAAGCTTGGCCACGGGGCCTAACGTTGTGGGTGCAGCAGGATCGATGGAGCCGATAGGTTCAAGACTGCCATCCGTGCACAAGACATACCCTGTCTGAGTGAGGCCTGCATGAACGTGCAAAGGTGTCTTTCCTTTAGGGGCTTCCCATTTCGTTGGCGTCGTCGCGGTGCTGGCACTCCAACACCACACTTGGCCATCCTTGCGAAGGGCTAGGGCGGTCAAATCGGTGCTGTCTATTTCGACCATATCCGCAGCCTCGCTTGGCGTCGCAGCAGCTTGACCTTCCCAACTCCCCCAAGCGCGCAGGCGGCCATCCGGAAGCAGGGCGATCACATGATCTGCGCCGCCGGCGATGGCGACGACCGGACCCAAATCACGCGGCACTCGGCCCACTTCGGGAGTCGGCATCATGGGGCTGGTGTTTTGCGCTACACGCTGAATCGCGATGACACTTCCTGGGCGATCCGGCCTTTGAGTCGGTGTTGTTGTCGCTGGTGACACAGAAGCACCAGTCGGTAAGGTTTCAGAGTCCGTTTGTGACGGGTTTGTTAGAGCCCATTCCTTCAGCACTTCTACGATGCGACCTACGCCAAGACGGTCTTTGGCAGCCTCGCGTTTTTGTTTGAGAGGATTCAGGTAAGCGGTGACGGTTTGGGCTCCTCTAGCCAAAGATTGCGCTTTTTTATCTGCAAGCGTCTGAAGCTGGTTTCGGTAGATGCCCCGCAGCTTTTGCACTGCCTGAGGCAGATAAGAATCGTTGCTCTTATCCGGTAATGGCGTGCCTGAAGCAATGACTTCGATTTCTTGCTTCATGGCATTTTGTTCGGTCGGCGCCAGGCCTGGAATCTGGCGGCGTAGGGCTCCGACATAAAGAGCGTCCAGTTTCTGTTTTTCGGCCCTGAACTCGGCCTCCTTAGGTGGTGGGAAAGAGGCGCGGAGATTGTCCCGCATGGAGGCTAGCTCAGGATCATGCTTCGCAAGATCGGTCATCTGTTCTGTGATCGTGGATTCGATACTGCTGGTGCTTTGCAAGTCAGGCCAGTTGGGCATGCGCCAGACGAGCAGATCAAAATCGCCTTTCGTTTGATTTTGGGCCTCTTTGTAGCGTGTGCTGAAGACGCCCCAGCGCTGGTCTTGACTGAGACTGATATCGGTGACTGGCTCAGGCGTTGTCTGGCGCCAGATCTCTTCACCACGACTGACTTCATGGACGCGGAGTGTACTGTCCGTCCAGCTTGTCAAAAGGAGTCGCCCGCCAGCAACGACTTGTCCGGTGAGGATCACTGGCTCATTGGGTTTAAAGGCAGGCAGTGAAAGACTGACCGAGAGATCCGGCAGGCTGGTTACGACAGTTGTCGTCCCGCGTGCCAGCAAGGTTGTGGCACCGCGCACTTCGTAGAATCGGGTGATGTAACCCAGGTTCTTCACGTCCAAGATCGTGAATTGCCCCGTCTCGGCCGAGTAAATGTCATTCACCGCTTTGAAGGTGTTTTTTTCCGGATCTAAAACGCGGGAGGCATTGATGATGACACTTTTTCCATCGGGATGGAGTGCCATGCCATAAGGCCGTCCCAGATAACCTTCCACGGCCTTCAGCTCTTCTCCTTTTTCGGGTTGCCAGAGATAAAGATTGTTGGTGCCCTCCTTGTGAGACCCTGCGACCAGCACTGATTTAGCTTGGGGCATCAGGATCGCATTCGATAGGGTGTCATCAGGAAATTGAACCTTCTGTGTGAGCTGACCCGTCGTCAGATCCACCATGGCTAGTTGATCTGTTTTATCACTAAAGATCAAGGCGCGTGAATCATCGGCATTGACCTGAAGCTTTGGCAGTTGATCCATGTCTGCATCCACATGCAGGATCTCCTTCTGGGTATGTAGATCCCAGACGCGCAACGTGCCATCCATGCCGACAGAGACAACACGGTGCTCGTCCTGGAGGAGTTCGATGTCATAAACGGCACTCTTATGGCCAACCAGTCTCGCCACTTCGCCGACAGGGCCATCTGGCACGCTATAAGGCGCTGCCTTTGGCATGTCTTTTGGCATGAGTGTTGGGTCTTCCATTTCTTGGGTGACCTTCGCTGTAGTCATGGCTGGTGCCGGCGCTGCGGGAGCCGGCGTGGCGAGTTTTTCGACAGCCGGTGGGGGAACTGCTTCAGGTGTTGGAACTGGCGTCACGATCACGGGCGTGGAAGTGGCCTTTGCGATCTCGGGTGTCTCTGTTTGAAAGCGGACTTTGTCTTTGAGGGAAAACCAAGCGAAAGCACTCACCACGAGCACGCAGGCCAATCCCCAGCCTACGGAAGCAAGTCCACGTTTGAGCCCGCCAAATCGCGGAGCTTGATAGCTCGAAAATACCGCCGGTCCGGAATTAGGTTGTGCCGAGGCTTGGCTGCGGATCGCATCTGTTTGAATGGCTTTTTCCGAAGTGGCGGTCAAAAGGGCTATTTTGACATCACTGGCCTTTTGATAGCGATGTTCAGGCTCGCTCATCAGGCATTTTGTAATGACTCCTGCAAAGCCCTCTGGCAATCCTTTGCCGGTTTCTTGCCCAGCTGCAGCGGGTGTTTTGCCCGTGAGCATTTCATGAATGACCACCCCTAGGGAATAGATGTCTGCTCGATGATCCACGACGGCACCAATGACGAGCCGCTCAGGAGCGGTGTAATCAGGCGTGCCGTATTCAGGTTCATCCGCATTGGGCTGAGTCGTCAAATCACGAGCCAGACCAAAGTCGGCCACTTTCACCTTCCAATCATTGGTAATGAGAATGTTGGCGGGTTTGATGTCGCGATGAGCGACTCCGCGATCATGGGCAAATTGTAGCGCATCACAAAGTTGAGCGATGACTTCTCGAGCGCGTTGAGGCGTGATTTCACCAGCTCTGGTGCGCTGATGCAGATCCATGCCCTCCACGTACTCCATGACCAGGAAAAGATGGCGCTGAAAGGTCTGTCCAAAGTCAAACACTGCCACGATGTGCGGATGCACCAGCTTAGCCATGGCTCGTGCCTCAGTGATAAAGCGTTGAGTATCTTCCGCATTTTGCGATGCCGCTACCGGCAGCACTTTGATGGCCACCCAGCGATCCAGCGCCATTTGACGGCCTTTATAAACCGCGCCCATACCGCCAATCCCGATGATCTCATGCATCTCGTATTGAGGTAAAAGATGTGCCAGTTCCTCCAACGAAGGAAAACACATCGCCTCTACCTCAGGCGGCGTTTGAGGCGTTTCAGAATCGTGAGGATCAATCGACATGCATCAGGCTAGATCCATCGTCTGGATAGCCTGCAAAGTTACGCTGAGAATCGCTCCAGATACCAGAGGAAAGATTTTTAGAGTGTGATCTTCCTCACTTTACACTGACAAACTAGTTTGTTTTGGACTGGGGTCAGCGGCCCAGGTTTTTAAAGCTCGATATAGATTTGGCCAAACGTTTTCGTCGAATTGAGATTTAAAGAGTTCGGTGTAGTGAGCCAAGCCATTCCTTTGCCATGCGATAAGTAAGCCTTTGGGCGAAGGGGAGATTTCTTGGACTTGGTCTCGAGCAATCTTTAAACCGCCTGTGGTGATGATCTCTGTTTTTGAAATGGAAAGAACACGTGCTGGTCTAAGCCATACCCAAAGCCAATAACCCGAGACAAGACTGGCTAAAGAGATGCCTACATACCAAGGGCGAACATTAAAGATTAGATAAAGAGTGTACAAAATGCTCCAGGCAAAAATGTGCCGGTTTGGAAGGCGTTTGAACTCAAAAGTCTCTTCGTCGATGTGAGGTGTCATGCTGTGTTTATTCGATTATATGCCATAAGGCCTCTGGAATTTCCAATCGCGATCACGTAGGACGTGAAATGGAAAGTCGATTTCAACACGACTGCTGGTAGAACAGGTAGGTACTTGTTTGAAGTTGTTTGGCCTGTTGTTACAGTTTTACCGACTCTTGGGTGACTTTATAATCCAAGTTTTATGCAGCCCAGAATGAGCTTATAGGATTGACCATGCCTTTTTCCTCTCTCGGTCTCTCCGCTCCGCTTGTCAGTGCCCTCAGCCAATACGTGGCCCCGACTCCCGTGCAGGCGGCGGCGATTCCGGTGGTGCTGAAAGGTGGGGACGTGCTGGTCACGGCGCAGACAGGGTCAGGTAAAACACTGGCCTATGTGTTGCCGCTGATTCAGCAGTGGATGGCGACACGCATCGAGAAGCCACGCCAAGTCCACACGTTGATCCTAGTGCCCACTCGTGAACTGGCGGCACAAGTCACCCAGGAAGTTCTGCGTTGTTCGGTGCATCTACCCGAACGCCTCAAGGTGGTGAGCGCGTTTGGCGGGGTTTCCATCAATCCGCAAATGATGGAGCTTCGGGGTGGTGCCGACTTCATCATCGCGACGCCAGGGCGCCTGCTGGATCTTGTCGATCACAATGCTTTGCATCTTCATCAGGTCGCTGCGCTGGTGCTGGATGAGGCGGATCGTCTCTTGGATCTAGGCTTTGCCGAGGAGCTTTCGCGTGTGTTGGCCTTGCTTCCCAAGCATCGGCAGAATTTGTTATTCTCGGCGACGTTTCCTGAGTCGGTGCAGGAGCTGGCGAACCAGATATTTCATGAGGCAACTCGGATTGAGGTCGAAAGCGCACCAACGGAAATGCCTGTCATTGAGCAGCGCGCGATCGAAGTCGACACAGCCCAGCGCACACCTCTACTTCGTCATTTGATCAAGACGGAAGGCTGGCCTCGTGTGCTGGTCTTTGTGGCCAAACAATACACGGCCGAGCATGTCGCTGACAAACTGAGACGACACGGCATCAGCGCTGTCGCTTTTCATGGGGAACTCAGTCAGGGGGCTCGCATGCAGGCACTGGCTGATTTTAAAGACGAGCATGTGCAGGTCTTTGTCGCCACAGATTTGGCAGGTCGCGGCCTGGACATTGTGCAATTACCAGTGGTGCTCAATTACGATCTACCGCGCTCCGCCGTGGACTACACGCATCGGATTGGTCGCACTGGTCGCGCGGGTGAAGTCGGTGTCGCGGTGAGTTTTATCACCGCAGAATCCCACGCCCATTTCTGTTTGATCGAAAAGCGTCACCATCTGAGCCTGCCACGAGAACAGATTCCGGGCTTTGAACCGAAGGATTTAGTCCCAGAGCCTTCTCCGAGTACAGGAGGCATCAAAGGCCGGCGTAAGAGCAAGAAGGATAAGCTTCGTGAAGCCGCAGCTCGCTTGTGAGTCTTCGACAGCGTGATTTCCGAGTGTATGCTGGGTCATGAAATTGGACCTGATTCCTCGACTCGAGCGCCATGCACTGCGTCTCGGTGAGATTGCCACGGTGTTAGGTAAATATGGATTGGCAGATCTCTTTGGCAGTTTCGACTACCCCTGGCTGAATGATCGTCTGCGCAGTGCAGATGGCCAAGCTCTGGCGGGTGTGACTACTGCCGCACGCGTTCGGATGGCGATGACGGAGCTTGGGACCACGTTCATTAAACTGGGTCAGATGCTGAGCACGCGTGCGGATTTGATCGGACCAGACATGGCAGCTGAGTTGGCGGAATTGCAGTCCAATGTGCCCGCAGAGTCGGCTGAATCAGCGCGCCAGCTGATTGAAAAAGATCTGGGTGCGACCGTGGAGGCATTGTTTGCCGCCTTTGATGAGACGCCCATGGCGGCAGCTTCCATTGCACAGGTTTACGCAGCTGTGCTGCCCAGTGGTGAACGCGTGGCCGTGAAGGTGCGCCGTACCGGGATCGAGAGCCGTGTGATTACGGATGTGGAGATCGTGCAGTTGCTTGCGGAGCTCATCGAGAGTCAGTCAGCGTCAGTGCGTGCTTATCAACCGGTGGCCATTGTCAGGCAGTTTCGGCGCACCTTGATGCGTGAGCTGGACTTCACCTATGAGAAGCGAAACCTCGAGGAATTTGCGCTGCATTTTCAGGAAGATCCCAATATCTGCATTCCACGAGTCTATGCGGATCTGTGTTCCCACCAGATCATCACAATGGATCGACTTGAGGGCATTCCTGGCACCGACATTGAGGCTCTCAGGCACTCGGGAGAAGATTTGGCTGAGTTTGCGCGGCGTGGCGCTAACATGTATTTGGAAATGGTCTTCCGCGACGGCTTCTATCATTCGGATCCGCATCCAGGTAATTTGATTTTGCTGCCCGGAAACGTCGTTGGTGTCGTGGATTGCGGGCAGGTCGGCCGCATCGATGACGACTTGCGTGATGAAGTCGAGGCTCTGCTCCTCGGCATTGTCGAAAACGATGTTGAGCGAGTCACGGAACAAGTGTTGCGTCTTGGTTCGGTGCCGCATGATTGTCCACAAGATCGACTGCGTGCGGATCTAGACGACTTCATGGCGGACTTTGTGGGGCATCCCCTCAGTGACATCAATGTGGGTTCGGCGCTGAGTTCGTTGATTGAGATCATCCGCCGTTATCACATCACGTTGCCGCCGCCGCTGGCCATGCTGTTGAAAACCATCATCGTGCTGGAAGGCACCAGTCGTCGCTTCAGTCCAGAAGTGAGTCTGGCTGAGCTGATGCAGCCTTTCTGTCAGCGGATGTTGTTGCGTCGATTTGCTCCCAATCGCATCGTTCGTCGGGCTCGCCGAGCTTATCGTGATTGGGATCGTTTGATTGCGGCGCTGCCGCGTGATCTTGTCGATCTTTTGGCTAGGTTTCGCGACGGTTCACTGACCGTGCATCTCGATCATCGTCATCTTGATCCCATCGTGAATCGTTTGGTATTAGGCGTCCTCACCGCCGCCATCTT
This sequence comes from Verrucomicrobiaceae bacterium, assembly GCA_027489965.1. Taxonomy (GTDB): domain Bacteria; phylum Verrucomicrobiota; class Verrucomicrobiia; order Verrucomicrobiales; family Verrucomicrobiaceae; genus Prosthecobacter. Next base: position 131,621 of record JAIXZA010000162.1, on the reverse strand, counting down.
CCTGGGTTCATCGGAGCTTTGGAGTCGTGAGGCCAAACCCCTGCTCTGGGGTATTTCCATCTTCGGCGCCATCGGCTATCTTCTCAGCCTCTTCCTCGGCTGGCGTCTCATGCGCGCCATTCGGAAGTCGGGCAACATCAATTCGAAGGACTAACCTCATTTTCGCGCACTGAAATTTTGCGCCAGAGTGGCAAAGAGGCAAGGACTCGATGTTATCACTTTGATTAGGTCGAATATATCAACTGATTGGATTCGATTGCATTACGGAGAATCTCGATAGAGGGTAAAAACTGTGAGCACCCCTGATAACAACGACAGCATTGCACAGGTGCAGCAAATAAAATTCGAACATCTTATGGCTATGTATTCCGAGAATGCGGAGGTGGCCCGAGTTTTCTTCGAGTGGCGGCACAAGGTTATTTCCCTCTATCTCTTCGCAGTCGGTGCTATTTTTTTCTTTGCTGGCTGGCTCTATGATCACAGCGAGTTTCGCAAATTTGTTTTTCTTTCGTTTCTGCTTGGGGCTTTAGTCTCAGGTACCTTAGCTCTCATGGACCAAGTCAACACAAGGATTCTCTCGCATTGCTATCGTATAGGAAATGATTTCGAAAACGAAATGCGGCCTGGCAAGGGTGCAATCTATTCTGCTTTTCGCACCCGCTTTGAGAACTGCTTGAGCTATTATAAAATTCTTTGTGTAGTTTATTGGGGAAGCACCGCTATTTTGTCTCCCTAGGTGTTGTAGCCTTCATACTCTGGTTTTTTGTTCCCGTTCTTCCGTTAAATCCATCGTCTTTGTGATGAGTTCTGGTGCAGTGGTGTATTAAATCCGGCTAGTTATTGTGTCGAAGTAGTTCTGCGCGGAAAGAGGCTTGATCTGGTATTACGTCATTTCTAAAATCACTGCATGAAGACCTATCCAGCCGTCCCGATTTTCTTGCTTTCGCTTGCCTTGGCTCTGACCGGCTCGCTTTCTGGGCTTGCTCAGCAGGCACAGTCTTCACTTACAGAGACACGTGTGAAAGCGGAGGGCGGAGATGCCGAGGCGCAATACTTGCTTGGTGCAAGGTATGCCTATGGCGAAGGCCTGCCGAAGGATCACCGGGTGGCGGTGAAGTGGTTCCAAAAGGCAGCTGATCAGGGTCATGCTAAGGCGCAATTTTTCCTTGGTTCAGCGTACGCCAGTGGCGAAGGCGTAACGAAGGATCAAGTGGAGGCAGTGAAGTGGTATCGTAAAGCAGCCGAGAAGGGTCTTGCTCCAGCGCTATACCGCCTTGGTGATAAATATGCCTATGGCGAAGGTGTGACGAAGGATCCAGTTGTGGCGGCACAATTGTTCCGTAAGGCAGCTGATCAGGGGGATGTCTGGGGACAATTCAGCCTTGGTTTAGCGTTCGGCAGGGGCGAAGGTGTGACCAAGGATGCCGTAGAGGCGGCGAAGTGGTATCGTAAAGCAGCCGATCAGGGACATGCTCCAGCGCAATACAACCTTGGTGCAAGGTATGTTTATGGCGAAGGCGTGCCGAAGGATGAAGCGCAGGCATACCAATGGCTTTTGTTGGCAAGTGCTCAAGGAAACACCTCCGCAAAAGAAGATTATATAAGGCTTGAAACGATTTTAACTCCAGCGCAGAGAGCAGAAGGCCAACGTCTCGCGCGTGAGTTCAAACCCAGGCTTACTGGTGGCTCGCAGGCCTTGGTTTGGAATGGCTCACCTTCTGGGATTATTCAGCAACAGCCGATTTCACTCGTTGAGATACGCATGAGAGCCGAAGGCGGAGATGCCGATGCACAATTAAACATTGGCTCAATGTATTATGAAGGCAACGGCTTAAAAAAGGATCCTGTGGAGGCGTCGATGTGGTTCCGCAGAGCAGCTGATCAGGGACATGCTGAAGCGCAATTTTCTATCGGTAGAATGTATAGAATTGGCGCAGGCGTGACGAAGGATGCGGAGACATCCACGATGTGGATCCGCAAGGCTGCCGATCAGGGATTTGCTGAGGCTCAATTCTTCCTTGGTGCTACGTATGCCTTTGGCGAAGGCGTGACGAAGGATGCCGTGGAGGCGGTGAAGTGGTACCGCAAAGCTGCCGAACAGGGATTTGCTAAGTCACAATCCAGCCTTGGTCTAGCGTATGGCACGGGCGAAGGCGTGAAGAAGGACGAAGTGGAGGCGGTGAAGTGGTATCGTAAAGCTGCTGAACAGGGAGATGCCTGGGGGCAAGCCTTTCTCGGAGAAGTGTATGCCGGAGGCGAAGGCGTGCCGAAGAATGAGGTTGAGGCATACCGATGGCTTCTGTTAGCGTCTGCCCAAGGCAATACCACCGCAAAAGAAAGATGCCTATTGATTGGAAATACTTTAACCCCAGAAAAGTGTGCCGAAGGTCAGCGCCTTGCCCGCGAATTTAAGCCTGAGATAGCGATCACAAAAAAAGTGCCTTTAAAACCGCAGACCGACGACTTTGAATCTTCTGCTAGCGCGAAGAAAGCCATTGAGCTGGCTCCTGAAAATCTGCTGCCATCCTCCCAGTCTGTTGGTTGGAAAGTCTTGAACATCAATGGTCGCGACTATGTTACTATAGAGAGCATCAAACAATTCTACCGTTTCAGCTCCTACAAGGTCGATGGTACGGATGTCTGGATGAGGTCGAACAACCTGATGCTCAAGGCGCAGTTTGGCAGTCGAGAGATCCTGATCAACAACATCACTTACTTCCTCAGCTATCCAGTCACCGAATCTGGCGGCCGCGTTCTCTTTTCCCGGCTGGATCTCTGCAAGCTGATTGACCCAGTCTTGCGTCCTACCTATATCATTAATGCGGAGCCGTTTGACACTATCGTCGTGGATGCCGGTCTCGGTGGGCATAATACTGGTGCAGGCGGCGTCCATGGATACGAAAAAGACTTCACACTCAAGTTGGCAATCTCCGTGAAAGACGCGTTGCAAGTGAAGGGCTTTAAAGTCGTCCTAACCCGCAGCACGGACACCTTCATTACGGACGCTGAGCGTTTGGCTATTGCCAACGCCACACCGAAGAGCATTTTCCTCAGCCTGCATTTCAACTCTAGTGATAGCAGCAAGGATAGCGGCATCGAGACCTTTGTACTGACGCCTCAAGGTAGTTCCGCCAGTCTTGAGCACGGCGGTTACAATGCTAACGGCCTGACAGGAAACTCCAACGATTCTGCTAACATCGCACTTGGCACCGCTGTGCATGCCATGGTCATTAGCCGCTTCAATTTTGTGGATCGCGGCATCAAGCGAACCCAGTGGAGCATGCTCTCTGAATGCAAGCGCCCCGGCATCCTCTTTAAAGGTGGCTTCGTGACCAATGACAAAGAGTGCCGCCTGATCGCGTCAGACACTTACCTTCAGTCTGTCTCCAGCGCTATCGCCGACGCCATTAGCAACTACCGCATCGCCTTGCGCGGCGCGATGACGAACCAGCGCTGATTGGTAAAGATGTTAGGCACTCCGAGCTTAAATCGGCGGATCCATATTTTGCAGCGCCTTGAATCTCTTCAGTCGTTCCGATACGTAGCAGTGTAAAATCCAAAGAATATTTCATTAAACCATCAAAAACTCACTCTCTTACTTATGGATTTCGACACACTAATTGAAAAGGGCTACATCTCGCGGGAACACCAATCACTGGATTTGAAAGCCTGGAAATCTGTAGAATTAAATGACATATACATCTATTTTGTTAGTGTGAGTGGTGATGTTATTTTTTCGCATCAGTTCAAATGTCACGATTTGTCTGCTTTACCCAACCCACTTTTTTCAGAGGCACAGCCATCCATTTCCTTTGTCACTTTTCCAGGCCGCCAAGGAGGCAATGAAGCCCATCATGCAGCGTCTTATTATCTAACCCAGAAAGCATTTTCCGACATCCAAGACGATGTCCCTCTGCGAATGCCAAAAAATGGGCGTATAGTAGTGAGCTAAATGACAGGCGTTGACCCATTATTCAAATCTGGAGACAACGAGCAACAATACTTGCCTAAGCTCTGCGGGCCGGTGAGGCTCTACATCTACGGTTGAAACATTTCCCGCCGAAGGATAGATTCCGCTCATGACCGCCGCCGCCCTCGACATCAACAGCGTCCTGCAAAACGTGCTCTCTTTACCACGTCCCGAGCGCTCCTACCTCGCTGAAAAGCTCATCGTTAGCCTGGATGAGGATGCCGAACTGTCGCCTGCCTGGTGTGCCGAGCTGGAAGCCCGCGTCCAGCGCCGCCAGAGTGGCGAAACTCGCTCCTACAGCCGCGAAGAAGTCAGCGCCGAACTTGAAGCCATTCTCACCTGATGCGCCTGACCTATACGGCTGAGGCCAGAATGGAGCTTGTAGATGCCGCGAGGTATTACCGCAGTTGCCACAAGGAACTCGGGCGTGAATTCAAGCAGCGAGTCGAAGCCGCCGAGGATGACATTCTCCTGCATCCAGAAGCCTGGCGGAGTCTCGTAGCGCCTTTCCGACGCAAGCTTTTGAGGCAGTTCCCCTACGGCCTTGTGTATCACCAACCGGAACCAAGCTGGATTGAAATCGTGGCTGTGATGCATCTGCACCGTGAGCCGAGTTACTGGCATGAGAGGATGTGATGCTTGCTTGGGCTCTGCGGGTGGATGATGAAGAGAACGAGGTTAGGACTCCGGCCTGACAGTGGCAAGAGGCCTCTGGCCTTTTCTTTGAATCGTCGATAGCCGAGAAAGACTGAAGGCCGGAGGCCCCAGTCCGATGACAGGCGGGGAGACGCCTATCCTCCATGCTTCTTGATCACCTGAATGAACTCGGGTAAATACGTCACAGCCTTCTTTTCGCCGACGCCACGGATTTTTAAGGCAGCCTCGACGCTCTTGGGTTTGAGCCGGGTGAGGAACTCGAGCGTTTGATTGCTGAAGACGACATACGCTGGAACGCCTTCAGATTGGGCGATGGCGTTGCGGTGTTTCTTGAGCTTTTCAAACAGGGCGTCATCAAAACCTAACTCATGTGTGGAAACTTCGGCTGCGGTGAGTTGCGTGCCTGGTTTGGTAGGTTGTGATGCGGCAGGCGCGGTGCTTGGCCACATCATGCGTACATTGCCGCCGCTGCGCATGATTTCGTTACCTTTGATCGTCAGAGAGACGAGGGGATACTCGCCAGTGCTGGTTTCGATGAGGCCTTGTTTCTCTAACTCGCCGAACAAAGGATGCAGCGCGTTGGTGCCGATGCGCTTGAGCAAGCCATAGGTGGTGAGCTTGTCCAAACCAGCATCGATGATTTCCTTCGATTTGCTGCCGACGAGCATCTGAATGATGCGGCCTTTGCCAAAGCGCCCTTCCCATGAGCCATCGGCCTGCTTGGTGGACATGCGGGCGATGCCACTGAGGACTTGTCGGAGGATGACGACTTCTTCGGCATTGCCATCACGCACGGTCTGCACGCCGCTGCGCTGACAGATGTCGCAGGTGCCGCAGGGGTGGCTTTCGGTCTCGCCAAAGTAAGCCAGGATCTGCTGTTGCCTGCAACGCTGCTCGTCGTAACAGAGATCGATCATGGCCTTGAGCTTCCCGCGATCCCGACGCTCTTTGTCACGCAGGGCGGTAGCATCCAGCTTCAAGTGTCGTGCCAAAACGTTCGGCTGCAGCAAGCGTGTGCCGCGGATGCGCCGACCGGGGATGTCATAGCGCTCGATGTAGCCGGCACGGGAGAGATGGCCGAGGGCGGAGCTGACGGCCATGCTATTTTTTAAGCCGGCATAGTCGGTGAGGTCATCAATGCTGGCCTCGACTTCGTAGTTGCTGTCGGCCTTGTTCAAAAGAGCCTGATAAATGCTGGTGATGACCTCGGCGGTGGGATTGGCGCCGTCGATGAAAAAGTCCTGCGTCTTGGTATCAGCGAAGTTAAAGAACAGCTCGCACCAGGAAGGTTCACCATCACGACCCGCGCGGCCTGCTTCTTGGTAATAGGCCTCCACACTGCCAGGAATGTCGTAATGCACAACGAATCGCACATCACTGCGGTCGATGCCCATGCCAAAGGCATTCGTGGCCACCGCAACGTCGTGTTTCTTGCTGATGAATTTGTTTTGCCGATCCTCACGCTCACTGTCATCGAGTCCGCCGTGATACTGGATGGCCTTCACCTTCATCTCACGAAGAGTGTCCCCGACCTCTTCGACCTTCTTCCGCGTTGAGCAGTAAATGATGCCCGTTTTGAATTCTTTGATGATCTGTTTCAGGCGCGCGTATTTTTCGTCGGCCTTTTTCGTGTGCGTGACATTCAGGCTGAGATTTGGCCGCTGAAAGCCACGGATGGTGATGAAGGGATCCCGCAGATCCAGCACGCGGGCGATGTCGGCCCGCACCTCGGGCGTGGCGGTGGCGGTGAGAGCCACCACTTGTGGACGCCCCAGTTGTTCCAGTGCCTCGCCTAACCGAAAGTAGTCAGGACGAAAATCATGGCCCCATTGCGAAAGGCAATGTGCCTCATCAACGGCAAAGAGGCCGATCTCGACCTGCTGCATGGCATTGAGAAACATGCGACTGCGGAAGCGCTCAGGGGCCACATAGACGAGCTTGTACTCACCGCGTTTGAGCGATGCGATGCGGTCCTGCTGCTCGCTCAGGGACAGGGTGCTGTTGATCACCGTCGCCGGAATGCCGCGTCGCTCAAGAGCATCCACCTGATCTTTCATCAGAGCGATCAGTGGACTGACCACAATCGTCACGCCTTCCATCACCATGGCTGGCAGCTGGTAGCAGAGCGATTTCCCGCCGCCTGTCGGCATGATCACCAACGTGTCACGACCGCTCAGGATGTTGGCCATCACCGTCTCTTGGCCATCCAGAAACTCGCGAAAGCCAAAGTACTTCCGCAAGGCCTCGCGGGCATCGTGGATCGGCGTGGATTCGGCAGTTGGGGGGTCAGTTTCCAAAGTACCTCACTTCATGCGGACTCTAGCCCATTGTGCAAGCGATGGGTTCAGTTTATGGGTTGCTTGGTCGACTCCCTTCGTCACCACAAACATCCCCAAGATTTCTTGAGTTTGTGCCTCAGCCATGAGTTGCGGTTTCTGGTGGGCGCTAAAATAAAGTGAATGATCTAAACCCTCATCGAGCAAGACAGGGGTTCTGAAAAATCCTGTGAATCCTATCATCAACGGCCACTTCTGCGCCAACCATTCCCAATCTAGGCCTGCATCGCATCCTTATCTTGCTGCGTCTTCAGTGCCTTCCGTGGTTTTCTTCACGTGTTCCATCCATGCATTGCCGTCATCTTCTCTAACTCCGTCTGCACGCGTCGCTTTAGTTCAGGGGGTCCCAGCACCTTGGCCTTGCTGCCCCAGCTTAGCACCCAGCGGGTGATTTCCTCCAGACCCGAGAGGTCTGCTTGAAACTCAATGACACTGCCATCCGACTTCAATGAGCGAATGGCTTGCGTGCTGTGCCACATCCGCTCTTTCACCACGCGGGCGGCGTAGCCTTCAAAGCGGATCTGCACTGCATGGGTGCGTTTCTCCTCGCCAGCGTAGCTCCAAACGCCAAAACCGCCGCCGAGATGATCCCGTGCATTGAAGCGAGGATCACGGACGAACTTCGTTTTCAGCAGACTCAGGTTCGTGATGCGTTGTAAGGCGAAAGTGCGCACCGCTTTCCGTGCGGGATCGTAGGCCAGTAAATACCAGCCGTGTTCGATCTGACCCACGTGGTAGGGATGCACGATGCGCTGTTCCGGTTGATTGCCGGTGAGCTTGTGATACGCAAAGCCCACCTCTTGGCAGGCCCGCACGGCATCCAGCAGATCACCAAATAGCGTTATATCCGCAGGCATCACTCCGGCTGCTTTCACGGAAAAAGCTTCGTCCAGTTCATTCCATTGGATCGATACCTCCCCAGCGCAGGCTTCGGCGATTTTGCTGAAGCTCTCGCTCAGCATGCGCTCCAGCCGCGTTCCCCGCAGAGGCTCTAACGCATGACGTGCCAAAAATAACGCCACGAGATCATGGCGCGACAGATGCAGCATGGGGAACTCCTGCACGGGTTGCGTGTAATAGTAGCCATGCTTCACGGCGTGATATTCCAGCGGGAGATCCAACTGATTCCGCATGAACGTGATGTCTCGCTGAATCGTCTTGGGGGCCACCTCGATCTCTGCGGCCAGGGTGGAGCAGTTTGGATAGTTGCCTTTTTGCAGGATCTTGTGAATTTCGAGCACACGCCACATGGCCACTCGACTGGTGCCTTTGCGTGTGACCGAGGCGGGAAGGGGATCTTTGGCGCGTGATCTTCGGGAGGTGGATGCTTTGGACATGGTAAAAAAATACCGCAAAAAGTTCAGCTGTCGCCCCGCAAATGTCCTACCCCCTGTGCGAGAATGCTCCTGTTTCGAACGCCCATGCTTTCCCACGTTCTCGCTCAGCTCCAACCCTTGCTCGCTCGCAGCCCCACGCCCGTCATCCTGTTGGAAGGCACACGCCAGCTTCCTGCCGACAAACGCCAGGCGCTCGTCAATGTGGGGCAGTGTTTGGCCATGGCCTTTCCCCAGGCCGTCTTCCGCAGTGGCAATGCGGCCGGCACTGATGAAGCCTTTGCCGCAGGCGTCGCCAGCGTTCCGGGTGCCAGGCTGCAGCTTGTTCTGCCCACACCCGGCATGGGCCGCTCGCGTCGTCCCGTCTCCGCCACCTGCCTGGCCTTGGAGGATCTGCCTCTGGCAGAGCGTCATCATCTCGCTCGTGAATCCTTGGCGGCATCCCCCGACAATCATCGGCTTTTCGACCTTTACCTGCGCAGTCAATCCGGCAATCCCGCTTATGCCAAGGCCCAGTATCTTCTGCGTGATGCCTTGAAGGTCATCGGCAGTCCAGCCTTGCAGCTCGCCCCTGCCGCGGTGGCGCTGTTTTTCATCCAGACCCTCGGCTCCACGGGTGGCGGCACTGCCCACACCGTTCGCCTCTGCCAGCGCCAGGAGCTGCCCTTCTTCACCCAGCGCGACTGGTTGGCCTGATTTCCTCCTTCACCCTCAACTCATAAATAGCCCATCCCGATGAATCCCAACCTCACCGAAATCGCCTACCTCCTCGACCGCTCCGGTTCCATGCAGCCCATGCAAGAGCCCGCCGTCGCCGCCTTCAATGACTTCCTCAAATCGCAGCTGGATGTCCCTGGCGATGCTCATCTTACGCTCATCCAATTTGATAACGCTTACGAAGTCCCAGTCTTTGCCATGCCCATTCAGGACGTGCCGCAGCTCACGGCCGCTACTTACACCCCGCGCGGCAGCACCGCTTTGCTGGACGCGATTGGCCGCACCATCAAAGACACTGACCGCCGCATCAGCGCGCTGCCGGAGGCTGACCAACCCGGCAAAGTCATCCTCGCCATCTTCACCGATGGGGCCGAAAACGCCTCGCAGGAATACAGCGTCAAACACATCAGCGACCTCATCCGCCTCTACCAAGACACGAAGGGTTGGGAGTTCCTCTTTCTGGCGGCCAATCAGGACGCCATCGCCACCGCTGCCACGATGAGCATGAACAGCCACAGCAGCGCCAACGTGAAGTTTTCGGAGCTCAGCGTGAAGTCCACTGGCATCGCGATGTCCCGCAAAGTCCGCGCCATGCGCATGAAATCCAGCGGCACGATGGATGCCCAGGCCCTGGAGGACGATGCCAAGACGATGAACGAAATCGTCATGGAAGAGGAGCAAAAGCCTGAGTAAACTGCCGCATGACGTTCATCACCGACACCATTGCCATCGGCAATTTCATCGACGCTGAGGACCGCGCCACTCGGGAAGCGGCCGGCATTCGTTCTATCCTCTGCCTCAACGGCCTGCTGCAGGGTTGCAAGCCTGCGGATTGCGGCGTTGAGGCCTTGGCCTGTTTCAATCTCACGGATGGTTCAGGGAACGACCCCTGGACCTTCGATCGGGCTGTGCGGATCGTCGGCAATTATGCGTTTGAGCACCCGAAACTCTTGGTTCATTGCCAGGCTGGAAGAAGCCGCTCCGTGATGGTGGTCGCTTGTCATTTGGTGCGGCAGAACGCCTGGGATCTGCGTCAGGCGCTCGCCTTCATCCACGCGAAACGTCCTGAGACTGGCACGCCTGATGAATTGCTCTCCCTCTGGGACGTCAACAACGACGGGAGAATCCAATGACCCATCGCTAGCGCCCTTAGCAGTAGCTTCTTCTTGGCCAAAGGGTGTCCCATCTCCCGTTCAAGTCGAGCTTGAAAAAGGCAATGGCATCAGGCTTTAAAGTTATAAGTAAACTCTAAAAGGACAATAAACTTGACGAGTGTATCGTCCATTAGGAGTTTATCAACATGCAACTCTCTATCGTCCAGCCTCTCAAGACTTATCTGGAGACCCTCTCTGGCGTCAGCCCTTCTCTGCAGGAGCTGAAGGTCAATCATCTACCGCTTTATCTCCGTCATCGGTTCTCCTTTTACTTGGTGGAGTTGTTCAGAACGTCCTGGTGCTTGGCTTTGGAGGAGGTGTCTTCGGAGACGGCATCTCCTGGAGAATATGAGAAGTGGGCGGAAATCTTGAGGCCACTGTTAATGGCACCCGTCGCCTTTATTCTTTCGGGTTTACCCTCCAATGCCAGAAATCGGATGGTCCAGAGAGGAACCCCCTTCATTGTTCCCGGCACACAGGCCTTTCTGCCAAGTGCCCTTGTGGACCTTCGCGAGCGTTTCCCCAAACCTAGGGGAAAAGGCCGCAGCACACTTAGCCCCACCGCCCAGCTCACCCTGCTCTATCATTTGCAACGTGAGCCTTTGAGCGGTCAGCCGTTGAACAGCATCGCTGAAAAGCTGCACTGCTCCCCTATGATGCTGAGCAAAGTGAAGGACGAATTCGGGGAAGCCGGAATCTGCCAGGTGGAACGCATCGGACGCGCTATGGCTCTGAAGTTTCCTGCAGCAGACCGAGATCTTTGGGATCTTGCTCAGCCTTGGCTGGCATCTCCCGTCAAGAAAACGCTCTGGGTTCATTGGAAAACGCCGGGGTTTTATGCGCAGATTGCCGGAATCAGTGCTCTCAGTTGTCACACCATGCTCGCTGCCGACAAGCTCCCAACCTACGCACTCGGCCCCCAAAGGCTCGAATTCTGGTTGGAGCAGGGCACGGTGACAGTATGCCCCGATGCTGAGCAGGCCACTGCTAAAATCGAGATCTGGTCCTACGAGCCGAAACTCCTAGGCGACCCTGATTCCGTCGATCCTCTCTCTCTCTATCTCAGCCTATCTTACAACCCGGATGAGCGCATCCAGCAGCAGCTCGAACAACTCATGGAGGAGGTACTATGGTCAAGGGCCTAGAGTTATTTCGCGAACGCTTCCGCCAGTTTGAAGGCGCCTTTGTTCTCATTGGTGGGGCTGCATGTCACGAATGGTTTGCCCAGCAGGGAGCCGATTTTCGAGCCACCAAGGATCTCGACATCGTTCTAATCGTCGAAGTGGCCGATCCAGCTTTCGTTGCCGCCCTCCGGGTCTTCATCGCTGAGGGCAACTACACGATTCAAGAAAAGTCGGAAGGTTCGCCGATGCTGTATCGCTTTGCCAAGCCCGAAAACTTGGCGTTTCCAGTCATGCTGGAGCTTTTTTGTCGCAAACCCGACGGAATTGAATTGGGCGACGGCCAGGTCATCGTCCCGATCCCGGCAGGTGCCGGCCAGCACAGCCTCTCCGCCATTCTTCTTGATGAAGCCTACTATTCGCTCATTCGGAATCACTGCGTGATACAAGATGGTCTGCCTTTTGCGAATGTAACCGCGCTCATCCCGTTAAAAGCACACGCATGGATGAATTTGACCCAGCTCAAGTCCGCAGGCGAAACGATTGACTCGAAAGCTATCGCCAAGCACAGGAGCGACGTTTTCCGTCTGGCTGCGACACTGCCAGCAGAGCCTGGACCCAAACTCCCCGAGCCAATCATGACAGACCTAACCAAGTTTATGGCCGCATTCTCTGAGGACTCTCCTGAGTGGGCAGGCATTCTGGCTTCCTTGAAAAACACCGTCGCCGACGGCATCCAACCCGCCGCACTTCGCTCCGCGATTCAGACCTACTTCTGGGCCTGAAGGCTCCACCTTCGAATAGCCCACCAGCCGGCCAATCACCGATGACAGCCAAATCCAAGCGATCCACCTCGCCAGCCTCCTCAATTCACCTTCATTCTTTATTCTTCAAAATTCATCCTTACCCCTCGGTTTCTGGCATGGGAGGCTGGTGGCAGCGATTGTCAGATTCTGGGAACGAATTAACCAGCATTTTTTGCCCTCGAAGTCATTCACCGCTTAAATAAGGATCGGCCTTTACATGCCCCGCGAAGTACGCATTGAACATACTATTAGCTCATTCATTTCTGAATTACACGCTGACGATTTGCCGCAATGAAATATGGTTTCCTGCAATTCTCCTATTTCCGTGCCGCAGAACGACGAAGCCATTGGGTCATCTGTTCAGCATCTTTGCCTTGTGTCCTTAGTGCGACTGCGCGATTCATCATGCGGAGAGGGCTTGTCGCCAGCATTCCCGACAAGCTTCTGGAATGGCGCGGAGACCTTCACCGGCGGCTCGGACAGTCGCGCCTGTACATCCTTCGCCTTTACAATTGCGAGAATATTGCGAGAGGAGAGCCCACATGAGTTTTAACGATCACAATGGTTCGCACGGTTCGGCACCGAAAGGCAAGGCGGAGGCCCTGCCTTACACCGTGGCACTGCATGTGCTGCTCAGTGCCGAGGCCGGGCAACCTCATTCTGAGGAGGTGCGCGCGGAGCTTCCGGCCATTATTTCGCACTGGCTGCAATCACCGAAAGAGGCTCCTCTGGTTCTGGGTGCAGAGGCCGGTGCACGCTGGCGGGCCATTCTGGGGACTTACACTAGGACTGCTGGAAGTCCGTTTCCTGACAGCTCAGTTCCCGTCCGGCCTCCTCTTGTGACTATTGATTATACTGGGTTGCCTTTTCCTCCCACTGAAAAACCAAAATTCACCTTCATTGATCTTTTCGCGGGTATTGGCGGCTTCCATCTTGCTCTCCAGGAACTTGGCGGAAAATGTGTCTTTTCCAGCGAATGGGACAAATACGCCAAGCAAACTTATTGGAACAACTTTGGGGAAGTTCCATTTGGCGACATTAGGCAGTTCACGAACGACAATCAAACTGACGAAGAAATCGCTGCAAACATCCCAGATCATGACGTGTTAGCTGCCGGCTTTCCGTGTCAGCCCTTTAGCCGTGCAGGAGTTTCAGCGAGAAGCTCACTGGGTCAAAAACATGGGTTCTCTTGCGAGATACAGGGAACCCTCTTTTTTGATCTTGTTCGAATAGCTAAAGCTAAAAAGCCAAAGGTACTTTTTCTTGAGAATGTTAGGAACCTTCAGAGTCACGATGGCGGTCGAACCTTTGCCAAAATCAAAGACGTTATCGAGAACGATCTTGGGTATTCGTTCGATCCCAAAGTCATTGATTCATCGACCTCTGTCCCTCAACGGCGTAAGAGATGTTATATGGTGTGTTTTAGAAAAGGACGAGAGTTCACTTTTCCAGATTTTGAAGGTCCTGTGAAACCCCTTGGTTCAATTTTAGAACAACAACCTGACGCCCGTTTTACCATTTCTGACCGGCTTTGGCAGGGGCACATTAAACGAACCAATCGCAATCTTGATCGCGGTGCAGGCTTTACGGCGTTCGAGGCAGATCTCTCCAAGCCATCAAACACGTTGGTTGCCCGATATTACAAAGACGGAAAAGAATGTCTAGTGCCTCAAGATGGCATGAATCCAAGAAAACTAACGCCACGTGAGTGTGCTAGACTCCAAGGATATCCCGAGGAATTTAAATTTCATAAGGTCGACTCGCATGCCTATGAGCAATTCGGGAACTCAGTTTCTGTCCCGGTCATCTCCAAGATTGCCGCACGAATCATTCACAACCTTGGAATAGTTCAGCAATAGCAATTTAGTTTGGATCACCCTTAGTTATCCTGTCATAATAACTGGAACTTTATGAAGTCATTCCAAGAATTTCTCAACACATCCAAGGTGAGTGACGATAACATCGAAGCGACCGCGGAGACCGTTTCGTTCACAAATAAGAACGGAAAGAAATTTGTTTACCCAATTCAGGACCTGGAGAGATGCCTCCAAGCACTGTGGATCAAGGCGGAAGAAGTCGAACGCCTTTTGGGAGGCGATTGGAGTTATGAAGAGGGAAAATTCAGAACCGCCTTTTCTGCCGCATTTGAAGGACAAGGTGCAAATGCCGTAGCAAGCCTCCTTGGAAGCCAAACTCCCAACACCGTTAGATGCTTGGAGCTTTTCGCATATTTCATGTTAGGAGAAGCTCCGGCTTCGAAACTTCAAGATCCTCGAATTCTAAAGGGCGAAAATCTCGACAACCTATTTTACGACCACGATTTAAAGGAACAGTTTCAGAGCTGGCTACGTGAGAGAGAATTAAGTGTTAAGTCTATTGAAAGCTACACTGGAGCGGTATCAGGCCTGCTAAGTAAATGCGCAGGCAAAGAGCTGCTTCGAATCTCGTCAAAAAAGGTATTCGATGTGTTGCTAGTCCATATTCATTCACACCCAGATTTCTTGAAGCATAATGAGGCTGGCAAACAAATGTATGGTGCAGCCTTAAACCACTACGCGGCGTTTCTGACTGATCAGTCTAGCAGGGGAAGGCGACCTGGGGTTGTTGTCGCTGCGACGAAGATTCGAGAGGAATTTTCCAAAGCTCTTGCTGACACAGGATTCAAAACAGGGCGCTAGATTTCATCAGAAACTATATGCACGAAAACTTCTTCATCAGTTCTCTCGCCACTAAACCCTTCGTCATTTTAACCGGCAACAGTGGCACTGGCAAAACCAAACTAGCTGAGCTGTTCGTCCAGTGGTTGTGCGGTCCTGAGAAACACCGCATGGCACTGGTGCCCGTGGGTGCCGACTGGACCGATAACCGCAACGTCCTCGGTTTTGTGAATCATATCCGCACAACAAAACCGGAGGGTGAAGCCGTCGATGTGCCTCTTTACCAATCCACGCCGATCCTTGATCTGCTGCTGGCCGCGAAACAGGAAGAGGCAATGCCCTTCTTCCTGATTCTCGATGAAATGAATCTCTCCCACGTGGAGCGCTACTTTGCGGACTTCCTGAGCGCCATGGAATCGAAGCACGGCAGGCTGCTTCTGCACCGCGAAGGGCGAGCACTGCCCCGGAAGCAAGGTGGCGCTGCGGATGTGCCGGAGGAACTGGAACTTCCCCGTAACCTTTTCGTCATCGGCACCGTGAACGTTGATGAGACCACCTACATGTTCAGTCCAAAGGTACTGGATCGGGCCAACGTGATTGAATTCCGCGTTGCCAAGGGCGTTTCCAAGACATTTCTCGAATCCGGAGGCAAAGCTCTTAAGGATATCGATCCTGCTCCTGCGGGATATGCCGAAGGTTTTCTCGAACTATCGTATCGTGCACGGGAATTGAACGGAAGCCTGCCATTGGCACTGACAGCGGATCCGGCAAACCCGCCGCCAGAAGCAAAGGACAAGCTGGATGCCTGCCGCCGCACGATCACGGAACTCTTCGAACTCATGCAGGAGCGCCATCAGGAGTTTGCGTTCCGCACGATGACGGAGATCCTACGGTTTTTAGCGGTGGATTACGAATTGACCGCCGACAAGTCAAAGTGGGACTGGGAGGCGGCGATGGATGCACAGATTCTACAGAAGATCCTGCCTAAGCTGCACGGCGCGCGGCGCAAGATCGGCACCCTACTTGTAGCGCTGGCGAAGTATTGCGAAGCAGGCAGCAAGGTGGAGGCAATCAAGATGCTGGCCACGGATGCTACCGCAGAAGCCTACGTCGCTGAAGTCGATAAGACCTTTGCGAGCCCTCAATTCGGTAACAGTCATCGCAAGCTTTGTGAGATGATCGTCACGGTGAGGCGTGACCAGTTTGTCAGCTTCATTCAGTGAGCCGTGCACGCGACGTATTTCGAGGCTCTGTCGATCCCTCTCGCTGATGGCCTTAGCCTCCGGCTGGAAGATGAGGCGCGACGTGCCAAGGGGGGCGGTCGTGATTATCCGGCACAATTATCTGATGACTGGCGGGCTGTCCCAAGTGACCGCACGCCTCACGCGGACAAACCCAATGACCGCCCTCCATTCGTCCACGATACGGCTGCGCCCGAACGGGGCCTAAACGCTCTGAGGCTGTTCGAACTGCGGGACTATGCATGGGAGATCGAACGCGACGGGGCTGGGCCATTTCCGGAGCTTTCCATCACTTCCAGTCTGGGCGAGTCCGAAGAACGCCGAAGGTGGCGGGGCACTGGCCTTCACGGACGCTTCCAATTTGTAAACTTCCTAGGCTCTGCATGGATAGAGGTGAAGGCGGGCGGTGTGCTGCTGAAGCGTATCAGCTTCGATGTGGCTTCGCCCAAGCTCGATTACGAGAAGGAATACCGTGCGATGGTGGAAGCAATCGGAAAGGAATGCCAGCAACTCCTGCTGGAGTGGGGCGCGCCGACAGCCCTGCATTTCTCGTCTGATCCGGTGAAGCAAAAGCAGACACTGCTAGAACAGTTCCTCTTTCTCAGGCACGTGCTCGGGCCTGACCGCATCGAACTGTATCTGGAAACCATCCAGCGCCGTCCGCATAGCCGCCTCCAGGTGGAGCAGCAGTGGAAGCCGTCCGGAGCTGCCAACCCTGCTCTCTTTGCCCGTGATCCGCTGCGTCATGGCCGTGGATGGCATCGCAGCGGCGAAGGCCTCGTTGCAGAGGAGATTCGTGAGGAGAGAAAGTTCGACTCGCTGGATACGCCGCCAAACCGGTTTCTCAAGTTTGCATTGCAAAGCTTTCAAAACGTCTGTGACGAGGTGCTAAGTTCAGCGCGGCATTCAGAAGACACGGTGGCAATGGAAGCTGCCTCGATGAGGCATTCCCTTGATGCCTTCCTTTCCATGCCGCTCTTCGATGATGTGGGTGAACTCCGGCGCATCCCGTTTGAGAGCACGATCCTGCAACGTCGTGAGGGTTACCGTGAGATTCTCCACGCCTGGCTGATGCTGGATGCAGCGGCGCAGATCGACTGGCCGGGCCGCGAAGATGCCTATGACGGGACGACGCGTGATGTGGCAACGCTCTACGAATACTGGCTTTACTTTGTGCTTGTGCGGGCGTTCCAAGATCAGCTGCACATGGTGGCAGAGCGTGATTCCGTGGCGGCGATTGGTGGTGCGGTTCCTTTTTGCTGCCATGCGGATGACGGACGGCTCCTGATTCATCTCAAGCAACGTGAAGCTTCGTTTTACCGATTCCGGTGGCACGACGGGAGTGGACGTTATTTGCGGGTTCATTTCTTTTACAACCGTTCCTTTGGCCGCAAGGGCATCGGAGAGCGTGGTAGCTATAGCAAGACCTTCCGTCCCGACTATACGCTTGTGATTATTCCGGAAGAGTTTGACCAGTCTGAATGGCTCAAAGCGGAACAGGCCGCCGAGAAGGCTGGTCGAATCGCTTATCTGCATTTCGATGCAAAGTATCGGGGTGAAAATCTTCGCGGCATTTTCGGCGAGGCTGAGAGTGAGACTGATGAGCCGGAAGAAAATCGTGCGGCGGGAACGGTGAAGAATGTCGATCTTTACAAGATGCATACTTACAACGAGGCCATCCGGCGAACGGTTGGTTCTTACGTTTTCTACCCTGGAGGAGCAGACGCAGAAAGTTCTGCGAAATCGCGCTTCCAGCGCTATCACGAGCTAGTTCCGGGAATCGGTGCCTTTGCGTTAAGACCACGAAATGACGACATACCTCCGGATGGATTGAAAACCGTGGTCGATTTTATCAAAGACATATTGACCCATCACCTGACACAATTTTCGCAGAGTTTCCGCATCGACTATTGGACGGAGTCAACGTTGCGAGAGGATCCTGAGGAATACAAAATCGGTCCTTCCGCGCTACGGTTGGGCAATCGTCCGCCCAAAGATACGCAAGTGTTGCTCGGCTTTGTTCGGGGGGAAGATGCCGCAACGGATTGCCGGAGCACGCTGACTTTTTTCTGCCATGCGGTGGAATGGAAACCGGATGGCTCTGGCACACCGGGGGAAGCCACTGATTTACAATTCGATCCTTTCCGCTCCGATTTCTTCGTTGCTTACTATCGTGGGCAGACGGCAGGATGGATTGCCAAAGTGAAGGAGACCAGGCTGGTGACCGCTCAGGAACGCGCCACAGAGGTCGGCCGCTCCCTTGATAAGATGCGCGCTGCTTACTACTACCGTTTCCAGCTTGAAGAAATTCAGGAAATGGCTCCGCACGATGTTTCGGGACTCGTTGCCCATCGTCCGGGCAAACCACGGGCCTGCCGCGCAAGTGAGCTTGCTCTTTGTCCGTCAATAACCATTCCAGCTCGCTGACTATCCTCTATTGGAATAACAACAATGATTGATATCGATACATATAACCGAGTGAGAGAGAAACATGGTGATTACGCGAGCTGGGCCGTTTGGGCTGAGGCAGCGGACAAGCCGAAATCAAACATGTCTGATATGAGTATCTTTGATCCGGTAACCAACCCAAGCTTACTGGAGACGTTAAGAAACAACGTGATTATGGTCGGCCTCAACTTTTCAAGGCTGGAGCGTAACACAGCGCCTTGGGGAAATTTTCACGATCCGCATCCTGCAGCCAATGATTTCAAAATCCGGTATGCATTTCAGGGTACAGACTTTTACGGAGCCTACATGACTGACATCATCAAGAATTTTGTAGAACTGAAAGCGAAAGATGCCGTGAAACTTGTGAAGCAATCTCCGACTCTTCTGGCCAAGAACATTTCGAATTTTCGAGATGAACTGAACGATCTTGGGTGCCATCGCCCTTTGATTTTGGCTTTTGGGGGAGACGCATTTGATTTAATCGAAAACAACCTCGAATCCCATGAGTATTCAGGGCTGATTAAATTGACGCACTACAGTCATCAAATTGGAAAAGAAAAATATAGAGATGAGGTATTAACAAAGATTGCTGAGAGGCCATCTGCGTTGCGGAGCTAGTGGCTCCAGCTTTTGCTGCTCAGGAGCGAAGTTTGAACCACCTCACGTCCTGACGTTGGTGGCACAGGGGTCGGCTCTGTCTCCTCAGCTTTCTGTCTTGCCGTGATGCCGGTGGTGAGTTCCTTGTTGTTGGCGGTCATCCAGAACAGATGAAAAATTCTTTTCATGCCACGATCTTTTGAGAAAAATTGAGCCAGAGACGGCGAATTCATTCTCAGATCTGGGCTAAACGCTGAATCATGTTCGACCGCATCTTCAAAAAAGCATGGCTTTACGGCCTCGCTTCCGTCATTTTCGACCCTAAATGGAATTAGCCTAAATTCAGATGAGATTAACCACAGAGGCTCGATGGACACAGAGGATCAACCATTTACAGAAGGAATACTTAGAGTTCCCCGCTCACCTTGAGGGTGAGTCATTTTCTGATCCGAAAATCGTCACAAGTCCCTGAATCTCTGCATCCATCGAGTCTCTGTGGTGTATTGCTTTAATCGTTTTTAGGATTAGCACGTTATTTCAGAATTAACGAAGGCGTAAACTCCAAGGCCGAAAGTAATTCGAAGCCTGTATGACGAAGATTAGGGCGCATCCCATGATTGTGTGGATCAACTGTCCGTGGAGGCATGGTTTTAGGCCTTCGTGATTGGTTCATTCTTTCGTCATTTCATCCTTTGCAGTTTTGCTACGGAGAACGAATCGGGCCTACTCACATGTCACTCAATTTCCGCAGCGGCTGCTTTCCGTAGCATCACGGCGATCAACGAAATCTCAGCGGGTGTGACGCCCTGAATCCTTGCGGCTTGGCCGAGGGTGGTGGGGCGGATTTCGGTGAGGCGAAGTTGGGCTTCTTTTTTCAGGCTGTGGACCTTCGTGTAATCGAAGTCGAGCGGGATGGCGTGGCCGTCCATGCGGGCGGTTTTGCCAATCATGACTTCCTGACGCTGGACGTAGCCTTCGTATTTCAGGCTGTAATCCAGCTGCTGCCAGACGGGATCTGGGAACTCGGCGCGCAGCTCTGCGGGCAGCTTGCTGTGGTCGTTTTCGGTGCGGCGAATCCAGGAATGCAGCTTCATGCCCTCGTAACTGGCGGTCTGGGCAAAGTGATGAGCTTTGACCAGTAGCTCGGCTTTTTCCTGCGTGAGGCGATTCCGAGTGGGGCAGGTGAGGCCGATCTCAGCAGCGCGAGGAGTCAGGCGTAGATCGCAATTGTCCTGACGCAGCAGGAGTCGATACTCAGCGCGGGAGGTGAAGAGACGGTAGGGCTCGGTCACACCCTTGGTCACAAGGTCGTCGATGAGCACGCCGAGGTAGGCCTCGCTACGACTGAGGATGAAGGGCGCTTTGCCTTGCACTTTCAGAGCCGCATTGGCCCCAGCGAGCAGGCCCTGACCGGCTGCCTCTTCGTAACCGGAGGTGCCATTGATCTGGCCAGCGAAGTAGAGTCCGGAGATACGCTTCGTTTCCAGCGTCGGATAAAGCTGGGTGGGCGGGCAGTAATCATACTCCACCGCGTAACCGGGGCGGATGATCTCGGCCTTTTCTAGGCCCGTGATGCTGCGGATGAAGTCGTGCTGCACCTCGTAGGGCAGGGAAGTCGAGACCCCGTTGATGTAGAACTCACGGGTGTGGCGACCCTCAGGTTCCAGGAAAACTTGGTGCCGTTCCTTTTCCGCAAAGCGCACCACCTTGTCCTCGATCGACGGACAATAACGCGGCCCGACACCCTCGATCCGCCCGCAATACATCGGCGACTTGTCCAGATTCGCCCGGATAATGTCGTGCGTTTGCGGGTTCGTGTAGGTGATCCAGCAGGGAATTTGTTCCACGTGGAACGTTTTTGGCCGCCAGGAGTTGAGGGTGAAGAGCGAAGAGCGAAGGGCTGAGGGCTGAGGGTCCGAACTCATACCCTCCATTCTCTGCTCTGCGCTCTCTGCTTCCTCATCTTCGGACACGATGCCTGACAGGAAGCTAAACGGCGGGGCAGGGGTATCACCGGGCTGGATTTCGCACTTGGAGAAGTCGATGCTGCGGCTATTGATGCGGCAGGGGGTGCCGGTTTTGAAGCGTTTGATCTCAAATCCGAGGTGAGCCAAGCTGTCGGAAAGGGTGGAAATGCTGTCGCCCATGCGTCCGCCCGCTTGGTTTTGCAGACCGACATGGAGCAATCCACGCATGAAGGTGCCGGAAGAAATGATGACGGATTTGGCCCGATAGATCATGCCGAGGCTGGTGCGGATGCCGGTGACGACATCGTTTTCGACCAGGATCTCAGCGGCGTTGCCTTGATGCATGTCGAGGTTGGGTTGATTTTCGATCAACCATTTCATGCGGAACTGGTAAGCTTTCTTGTCGCACTGAGCCCGCGGTGCCTGAACGCTGGGGCCTTTCTTGGCGTTGAGCATGCGGAACTGGATGCCAGTGGCGTCGGTGTTCAGGCCCATCACACCGCCGAGGGCGTCGATCTCACGCACCACATGGCCTTTGGCCAAGCCACCAATGGCCGGATTGCAAGACATCTGGGAGATCGTATCGAGATTCTGAGTGAGGATGGCCGTCTGGCAACCGAGCCGAGCCGCTGCCATCGCTGCCTCCACGCCCGCATGGCCAGCGCCGCAGACGATCACATCGTAGTGTTTGGGAAAGGTGTACATGAAAGGATGAAGACTGAAAGGTGAAGGATGACGCGCTCTTCGTCGCTCAGTCAAGCGAAGAGGAAGAGGGCAGGGGAGGCTAGCACAGAGACGGGGAATGTTCCATGTGGAACGAAGCTAGGCGACGCCAGCACCTAGTCCGCGAAACACATACGCACAGATTGCAAAAAATGCTGCTGTTGTGAGCAGAACGAGAAGAACCGTAAACCACGCCATCCGGCTCCGAACATCGAAAATCACAGCAAGTATTCCAGCCACCAATGCTAAAGGGCATGCTACCAGAGAAAAAATAGCTGCGAAAAAACATGTGGCGCCGATTAATGGAATCAGATCGTTCAAGAACCATCCAATACCTGCCAAGGCCCACAGAAGAGCAGACATCATCAGGAGGCCGTGGCTCCATTCGAGAAAGTTTTTCGAGTGCTTTGGGTTCATTGCAATTTAGCAAAAAGCCCCGATGGCTTGTGGCGCATCGGGGCAGGGGAGGGGAGTTTTGTGGGATTAGCGGAAGCTCTTCGCGAAGTCGTCGGAGCTGGCTTTGGCCACGACTTTGGTTTTCTGGAAGGTGCTTTTTTCGCCTTTCTCGATCAGCAGGCGCTCGTAATCGGCGCTGCTCATGGGGAGGTCGATGGCTTTGTCCTGCCAGGTGCTGAGGAGAATGGCGTTTGCCAGCTCGACGCTGTAAATGCCTTGCTCGGCGGGGGAGAGGAGCTTTTCACCTTTGAGGATGGCGTTGGTGAAGTTTTGCAGGATCTCCACATGCTGGCCGCCGGTCTCAGCGACGGGGATTTCCATGTGCCAGGATTCCGGCATGGCAAAGGCGGCTTCGGCTTCCATGCAGAACTTGCTCATGGGTTGGCGATTCCGCTGGAAGTGAATTTTGCTGCCGTCGGTGACGGTGAGGCGACCTTGTTCGCCCGTGATTTCCAGCTTGTTCACGCCTGGAGCCTCGCCGGTGGAGGTGACAAAGGTGGCGGTGGTGCCGTTGTCGTATTGCAGCACAGCGGTCACGTCGTCTTCGACTTCGATCTCATGGAAGCGGCCGAACTGGCAGAAACCACGGACTTTTTGCGGCATGCCAAACATCCACTGGAAGAGATCCAGATTGTGTGGGCACTGGTTCATGAGAACGCCACCGCCCTCGCCTTTCCACGTCCCGCGCCAGCCGCCGGTGGCGTAGTAGTAGTTCGTGCGGAACCAATTGGTGACTTCCCAATGGATGCGACGCACGGTGCCGAGCTCGCCGCTGTCGATGAGGTCCTTCACCTTTTTGAAGCAGGCATTGGTGCGCATGTTGAACATGGCCGCAAAGATTTTCGTTTTGTCCGTGTGCGCTGCGATGAGGCGCTCGCAGTCGGCTTTATGAACGGAAATGGGCTTCTCAACGAGCACATGTAGCCCAGCGCCTAACGCCTCGATACCGATGGTGGTGTGGCTGAAATGCGGCGTGCAGATGAGAATGGCGTCGATGAGGCCCGACTTGATCATGAGACTGACATCGGTGAAAGCCTGCTCGCCCTCCTGAAGCGGTGGGATGGTGCCGTGGCTTTCGCAGACGCAGGTGACTTTCAGTCCGGGGACCTTGCCGGCGCGAATGTTTCCGAGATGGGCCTTGCCCATATTGCCGAGTCCAACGATGCCAAGTCTGACGGTTTCCATAGTGTGCGGATGAAGAGTTTTGGTTAGGCTCGCAGGCTAGCGGAAGCCTCTTGCATGGTCAAGCTGTGACACGGTGGGAGGTCACTACTTTTGTGCTTTCTTCGTTGGGAGCTCAGGAGCCGCCGAGCTTCTTCACCTGCTGGGAGAGGCGCTTGAGCAGATTATTGCAAACGTTATCACAAAGTTCCGTGATGCTGGGATCGGCGATGAAACAGATGGCCGTCAGCCCCTCACGTCGGCGACCCACCATGCCGGCATCGACGAGTGATTGTACATGGCGCGACACATTCGCTTGCGTGAGCCCCGTGGCCTCGACGAGTTCGGTGATATTCTTCTCTTCTTCCTCCAGTGCTCTCAAGATCTTTAAGCGGCTGGGCTCAGCAAGGGTGCGAAACCAAGATGCGATCAAGATGAGCGCTTCTTCAGACAGGGGAGGCGGAGTTTTTTTCGAACGAGTTGCCATGGTAAGGAAAGTATTTGCGCAGCAAATCTATATGCCTACAAACTCATATAGTTACATTTCATTATCCTTCAAAGCCCTCAATCGTCAATCTCGAATCACTCGCGTGGCCGTGCCAGTTCTCACCGCCTTCATTCGCTTCTGCCTGCTTCTACGCGCCACTCGGCATCAGCACCTGCGGCAAAGGCGGCGGCTGCTGTAGTGGCGGGAAATGTGGCTCAGCCAAAGTGGCTGCGGCTTTAGCCGCAACTGCTCAGAAGATTCGGCTAAAGCCGAAACCACTTTTTTCATTATGCCCCCTTCCTCATCTTCATCGTCATCATCGCTGCCGTCGTCGGCCTCTGGTATTGGTTTGAAGGCGGCTGGGACCGTGGCCTCTTCAGGCCGTGCCGGGCTGCGTGTGTGAGAATCTAAATGCCGATCAAGCGAATGCCTAGCTCCGTGAGCATCCTGAAACGCAAGTGCTTGATGTGCGCTCAAAAGGTGAGTTTTATGGCGGTGCTTTGCCCAGGGCCGTGGACATTTCTATTGGCGATGAGGCCTTTGATTCAAAGGTCGGCACACTCGACAAGGCCAAGCCCGTGCTGGTCTATTGCGTTGGTGGTTTTCGCAGTCGAAAAGCCGTCGCTCGCCTGAAGCAGATTGGCTTCAAAAACATCCAGCACATCCACCGTGGCTACATGTCGTGGAAACCGGATAGCCAAGGATGAAACTGATCCTTATCGCGGAGGCCTTTGCGAAGCTCAGTGGGGCTTTGGGGTGAAAACCCCATTGATGGAACGCGGGCTGGTCTTTAGGGTCTTGGGTGTTCATGCAAAACAGATTTCCACTCAGCGTTGATAGCTTGATAAACGAGGCAGAATCGTGATAGCGCTTGCCCCCTGCGTGCTGACGATCAATGCGGGCTCTTCGAGCGTGAAATTTGCGGTCTATCGGGTGGGTGATCCTTTGTCGCTGGAGTTGCACGGGAAGATTGATCGCATTGGCCTGGAGGGCACGCATTTGATCGTCCAAGACACGGCCACAGGTCAGCAGGAAAGCCTGCCGGTCGCGGTGGCGGATCATTCGGTGGCGGCGATGTTTTTGATCGATTGGTTGGAGGGTCGGAAGGTCTTCGATGCCATTCGGGCGGTGGGGCATCGCGTGGTGCATGGCATGGCTCATGCCGAGCCCACGTTCGTCACGACGACACTGGTCGGTGAGTTGCACCGCATCACGCCCTATGCGCCGGATCATTTACCGCAGGAGCTGGGGCTCATCCAGGCGCTGCATCACCGGCATCCTGGACTGCCGCAACTGGCCTGCTTTGACACCTCCTTTCACTGCACGGCTGGCATCGGCATCTGGCACTGGGCCAGCAACGACGCAGGCGGCGAGCCCGATGTCGTCATGGCCTGCTGCGGTGATGTGCCCACGTTGGAGACCCTCGCCGCCGTCTCCATTCTGCGGCAGCATCTGCCCGAGCTAAAGATCCGCGTGGTCAATGTCGTGGACCTGATGCGACTCCAGCCCGAGCTGGAGCATCCGCACGGCCTCAGCGACACCGACTTCGACGCCCTCTTCACTCAGGACAAGCCGGTCATCTTCGCCTTCCACGCCTACCCCTGGTTGATCCACCGCCTCACCTATCGCCGCACAAATCACGACAACATCCACGTCCGTGGCTACAAAGAAGAAGGCACCATCACCACGCCCTTTGACATGACCGTGCTGAACGACCTCGACCGTTTCCACCTCGTCATGGACACCCTCGACCGCCTGCCCCAAACCGGCGAAAGAGGCCTCGCCCTCAAAGAACAGCTCAAAGCTAAGCTCATCGAGCACAAGCACTACATCGACCAAAACGGCCAGGACATGCCCGAGGTGCGTGATTGGAAGTGGACTGCTCAATGACCGCAGCGGCAACGTGACGGAAAGCTGAATGCATTACGATGCGCTCGGCGTAGTCGTGGGCTTCGTGGTTGTCTGAAGCGCTGGGCATGTTGGTTCATGCGAGGATGTCGGGAATCAACTTTCCTTCCACATTCGTCAGGCGGCGTTGGATGCCATTGTGCTCAAAGCTGAGGCGCTCGAAGTCGAGTCCGAGCAGGTGTAGGATCGTCGCGTTGAAGTGGTAGAGCGGATGAATGTCTTCGATGGCTTTTTGGCCGAGATCGTCGGTGACACCGTGGCTGACGCCGGGCTTCACGCCTGCGCCGGTCATCCAGCAGGTGAAGCCATCAGGGTTGTGGTCGCGGCCTTTGGCACCTTTTTGGAAGAAGGGCATGCGGCCAAACTCGGTGCACCAAACGACTAGCGTGTCCTCCAGCAGGCCGCGTTGCTTGAGGTCGCGAATAAGCGCTGCGGCGGGCTGATCGAGGATGGCGGAATGAGTGTCGTATTGCTCCTTGAGCTTGCTGTGGCCATCCCAGTTCAGTGCTCCTCCGCTGGCATACGCGCCGTTGAAGAGCTGCACGAAGCGGACGCCCTTCTCGATCAGGCGACGGGCAAGGATGCAGTTCTTCGCAAACGCGGCCTTGTCCTTGTTCTGCGTGTCGTCGGCACCATACATTTTCAAGATATGCGCGGGCTCGGTACTGAGGTCGTTGATCTCGGGCACGCTGAGCTGCATTCGCGCGGCGAGCTCATAGCTAGCGATGCGGGCGGCGAGCTTGCTGTCACCGGGATGGGCTTCGAGATGGCGAGCGTTCATCTTCTGCAAGAGCGAGCGTGCGGCGCGGTCGGCATCCGCAGAGACGCCGACAGCCGCGAGGTGGCGCACGGGGTTCTTGGAGCTCATCGTGGTCCCTTGGAAGGCAGCGGGAAGAAAGCCGGGGCCCCAGTTGTTGGCTCCGTTCTGAGGCACACCGCGTGGATCGGGGATGGCGACATAGGAAGGCAGCTCCTGACTCTCGCTGCCAAGCGCATACGTCACCCACGAGCCGAGCGATGGGAAGCCATCGAGCACGAACCCGGTGGAAAGAAAATTCTCCGCAGGACCATGCGTGTTCGATTTGCTGGTGAGCGAATGCACGAAGGCGATGTCATCCGTCAGCTCCGCGAGGTGCGGAATCATGTCACTCACCCATTTGCCGGTCTGCCCGCGTGGTCGGAAGGTGTATTGCGGTCGTGCGAGATTGCCTGCGGGGCCTTGAAATGTCACCGCTGGTCCACCAGGCAGCGGTTTGTCGTCCCATTTGATCAGCTCGGGCTTGTAGTCCCAGGTCTCGAGCTGGCTGACCGCGCCCGCACAGAAGATGACGACGACGTTCTTCGCTTTCGCCGGAAAATGGGGCTGTCTCGGTGCGAACGGTCGAGCTGGGTCGATGATGGGGCCAGGATGCTCCGCACCGAGCAAGCCATCGAGGCCGAGCAGATTCGTCAGCGCGATGGAGCCGAGCGCGTTGGCGCTATTCGATAGAAACTGGCGGCGATCAAGCAGGGCGCGGCCCGTAATGGAGAGGTGTTCGGCGTGGTGCTTCATGGCTGAAAAAGGAACTCGTTGCTGTTGAAGAGGGCGCGGCAGAGGACGGCGAGACCGTGTTGCTGGATGAATGGCATGGTGTCGCGCAACTCATCGGCGGTGGGTTCGCGATTGAGCGCGAGCAGATAGGCGCGGCGTATTTGATTCGCAGCGTCGTCGCCGGCTTCCTTCTTCACGCGGGCAGCGAAGGCTTCCGACTGTGCGAGCGTGAAACGGCTATTGAAAAGATTGAGGGCCTGGATCGGCGTGGTGCTCGTGCGACGTGCGGCTGTGCTTTGTCCGGCATCGGGGCAGTCGAACGCTCCAAAGACGGCCTCGGGCTCACGACGGACTTTGTGCGCATAAATCATGCGGCGTTGGTTCTCCGGCAAGAATGTTTCCACGGGATTGAAGCCGCTGAGGCCGCCGCGCTTGTCGAAGAGATCGAAGCCGCGGCCATACATCGTGAGATTGAGCTGACCGCTGACGGCGAGCATGGAATCACGAACCGCTTCGGCTTCGAGACGGCGGGAGGGGAAACGCCAGAGAAACCGCACGTCGGAGTCGATCTCGTGGGGGGCTGGAGTGGTGGAGCGCTGGAGAGCTGGCTGGCCATTTCCAACACTCCATGACTCCAACTCTCCATCACTCCTCTGCCGA
This sequence comes from Verrucomicrobiaceae bacterium, assembly GCA_027489965.1. Classification (GTDB taxonomy): domain Bacteria; phylum Verrucomicrobiota; class Verrucomicrobiia; order Verrucomicrobiales; family Verrucomicrobiaceae; genus Prosthecobacter. Next base: position 103,690 of record JAIXZA010000162.1, on the reverse strand, counting down.
AACGCCTCGCTCAACACGATGAGCCGGTGCATGTGTTTCACGCTCCACCCGCTGCGGATGAACTCACCGGCGAGCCAGTCGAGCAGTTCAGGATGCGTGGGGTTGGTGCCGTTGTTGCCGAAGTCACTCGGCGTCTGGACCAGGCCCGTGCCGAAGTGGCCCTGCCAAATGCGGTTCATCATCACGCGGGCAGTGAGCGGGTTCTGCGGGCTGGCGATCCACTTTGCCAAAGCCATGCGGCGCTGCTGCTCGGGCGTTTTGTTCGTCATCTTCAAATCGCCAAGCGCACTGAGCACGGCGGGTGTAACGGGTTCCTTCGGCTGCTCGGGATCACCGCGATTGAGCACATGAATCATGTCCGGCTCACGGAAGGTGCCTGCAAAGGCGAGCTGGCCTTGCTCTCCGACTTTGATCTTCTTGGCGAGAGCACCGTGCTCGTTGAGAAGGGTGCGCACTTCCTTCGCTTGGTCTTCTGGCAGCCCTTTAAAGATGAACTCGGGGCCTGCGCCGAGTCCGACGAGATGAGAAGCACGATCACTGGCATCTGCCACGACTTGCCATTGGTCCGCATGAGACACTTCAATGCTGTAATCGAGCGGCACTCGGTCCACGAGCTTGCCCAAACGGTCACGGCTCCAGACGACACGCGTGATCTCCTCCTCGTGGGCAAACTCCAGCTCCACCCAGCCCTTGCCGCGCTCGGATGACATCCAGCTCCGCTCATTGCCGTAGCGTCCATCGTGGATGAACTGCGGCTCGTGCCGATTGCGCGAGATTTTATCTCCCGAAGTCTTCAAGTTGGCCTTGAGGGCCACATTGACGCTTGCGCTGTTAAAGACCTCCAGCTCATCGATGCAGGGCTCCAGGCTGTTCGTCTCGCGAATGGTGAAACGCAGGCGTTTCGTGCGCACAGGCGTGATGCGGTCGATATTCGTCGTTGCACGCACGGTGGGGCGTTGCACGCCGTCTTTGCGATCAGGTGTGGCCACGGGCGAGAGCTGCGTGAGCCGCTCGACGATCTTCACATCGCGCACACGAGCCTCGGCGACTTCCTTTTTCTTCGCCAAAGCATCTGGCGTCCTCAGCTCACGGTCCCCGTATTCCACACCGGCCACGAAGGCCTGCATGGCGTAGTAGTCTTTGGCGCTGATGGGATCAAACTTGTGATCGTGGCAGCGTGCGCAGCCGATGCTCAGCCCGAGAAACGTTTGGCCGATATTCACGACCATCTCATCGATCGAATCCTGACGTGCGAGTCGAATGGAGGGCGCATCTTTGCCGATCTGGCCCGGCAGCAGCACGGAGGCGGTGACGAGAAAGCCCGTCGCCTCATCCACGCCCAGCGCATCACCAGCGATCTGCTGGCGGATGAACTCATCGTAAGGCAGGTCGGTATTGAAGGCACGGATGACGTAGTCGCGGTAGGGCCAGGCGTGCGGACGCTCGGTGTTCACTTCAAAACCATGCGTGTCCGCATAGCGCACGACATCCAGCCAGTGCTGCGCCCAGCGCTCGCCATAACGCGGGGAGTCCAGCAACGCATCCACGACGTGCTCGAAGGCATCGCTGCGGGTGTCTTTGGTGAAAGCCTTTGCCTGCTCCGGTGTTGGCGGCAATCCCGTGAGATCGAACGAAACTCGGCGCAGCCATGACACGCGATCTGCTGCCGGCGAACGATGCAGCCCCTTTTCCGCGAGAGTAGCGTCAACGAAGGTGTCGATAGAAAGTGGCTGCGTCTTCAGCTGCAAAGATTCGGCTAAAGCCGAAGCCACTTTGAGCGGCTTGAAGCTCCAGTGGTCGCCCGTGTCCTTCAGCTTCACCATGTCCACGCCATCCGGCCACGTCGCGCCTTCATTGATCCACCTCGTCAATGTCGCGATCTGTTCTGTGGACAGCCGCTCACCCTTCGGCGGCATCACTTCATCATCATCGCCCGAAGTGACGAGATGAATCAAGGAGCTTTCAACAGCTTTTCCCGGAATGATGTTCGGTCCATGGTTGTCGCCGCCCTTCAGCGCCGCCGCTTTCACGTCGAGACGCAAGCCACCTTTGCGTTTCGTCTCTCCGTGGCACTCGTAGCAGTGCTTTGCAAAGATGGGCCGCACGTCGCGGACGAAGTCCACAGGTGCGGCGAGAGCAGATGAACTGAGAAAGACGATGAGAAGTCGCATGGGGAATTAACGATAGGGATTACCAGCCTCAAAAAGCGCACGCACTTCATCATCGCTCATTGTGCGACCGAGCAGGAGCAGTTCATCCACGCGGCCGCTGAGCTTGCGGTCTTGACGGTTCCTGTTGCCGATTTGTGCTGTGCCGAGCTTTGCAGGATGCGCGATGGTTTGATGTGTCTCTTTGTCAAACTGGCCGTTGAGATAGAAGCGAACCGACTTCGCCGTGGCATCATAGACTGTGGCCAGATGCACCCAGCGGCCTCGCTCTGGCAGGACCGAGCTTCGCGAGTCAGGGTAGCCTTCGGCTTCATCGGAGCCGGGCGCGAGTGTGTTTCCAAAGAGGGCAAGGCGCATCGTGGTGTGTTTCGTGACCATCCAGTGGACCTGACCCGCATTACTTTGGCTCCAGCCATCGGTGTGCAGCAGGGATTGATACGGAGCGCCAAGACGATCCAGTCGCACCCAGGCCGCGAGCGTGAGCTGCGGCCATTCACGATCACCGCCCACATCGAGTTTCAAGTGGTCACCCACATGCACAAACTCTGGTGCCTGCGATCCTGGCCAGCGGCCCTGCACCGTGCGGAAGACGCCCGGCTGTGCCGAACCAGACTCAAAGTCGAGCAACGCGATAAGAGCGGGATCATTCCGCATGGCCGCGAGCGCTGCCTCCGAACGCGCCCGCTGCCCTGCCGCCAGGCCCGCACTCAGCCCGCTCATCTCATCAGCCTGGATGAAGGCTGAGGAGCGCAACTCGCGCACGGTGCTCGCCCCTCCATCCATCGTCACCGCATCACCGCCACGCAGGCTTTGCTTGTTCGTGTTGCCCGATGCTTTCGCGATAACCTCGCCCTGAAACACATGAATCTCTGCCGCGCCGTTCGCTGGCACATCCACACCAAACCGTGTGCCCAGATCCACCGCATCACCCGAAGGCGTGATCACCGTGAACCCCTTCGCCGCTGGAGGCACCTCAGCCGAGAGACGCCCGCGCATTACGCGCAGTCGTTGCTCTGTCTCGAATCGAAACTCCGCCGGAGCCTCAATGACAATGTGTGCCCCTCGGGCGCTAACAAGTTCCACACTTCCGCCTTTGAGCGAGTGCGTCTCGCCCCTCAGCTTGGTGCCGTTCGAAAGTTCCTCCACTCCCGCATCATTCACCACAGTAGCAAGCACACGCTGACTGCCCTGCCACCACCACGCCGACAGCATCAAGGCCAAACAAGCTGCTGCGGCCCATGTCCATGAATGTGTAAAGATAGCCTTCGCAGCACTTCTTCGCGGCAGAGAAGAAGGCAAGGCAACCGAACTGGAATCTTCTCGACTCAAACTCACTGCCTTGTCCGACCGTTCCCAGCCAGCCGCACTTGCTGCAACCGCTGAATCGAGATTGAGCAGTTCCACGAACTCACGCCGAGCCTCCGCGCTCTCACTGAGCAAGTGATTGAACCGCGCCATCTCCGCAGCGGAGATGCTGCCATCCAGATAGCGGTGAGTGAGCGATTCGAGTTCCGGGTTCATGATGATGCCTCCTGGGTGAGTGCGCGGCGAATGCAATCCAACAGCATCCGCCTCATGCGGTGCAGCCATTGATAAAAACCTGGCACCGAGCGGCCACTGCCCTGCGCCACCTCTTGAATGCACACTTCGGGCTGGTAGGACTGCATCAGTAGCTCTCGGTGCTCTACTGGCACCTTCGCCATGCAACGCTCCAGCGCCTCCCGCTGCTGCTCCAGCTTCGGTTCATCGTGAGCGGACTCCTCCGCAATCTTCAGCACCACCTCCTCGTTTAGGACCAGCCGGTCACGCCCCTTGTCGCGTAGCCATCCTAGCGCCTCAAATCGTGCTACCCCGAACGCCCATGCCCGAAAATCCGCGCCTTCACGAAATGACTCGAACTTCTCCCACAGCACCACGCTCACATCCTGCATCACGTCGTCCGCATCCGCTCTGCTCGGCACAAGCCGCCTCACAAAGGCCCGCACGGCCTCTTCATGCGTTGTGAAGAGACGCAAGAAACGACGGTGAAGCTCGATTTCGGATGGAGACATGAAGATGGACAACAAGAGTCATCTCCGCGAATGCGCCGTATTTAACACATTTTTATATCGGCGGGTTCATTTTGTGCTGCCACGTTCTGCGAATTAGCAGCGCACCGATTTATCAGGCCGAACTATTCCCGGCTGAGTCCACGCTCACGAGCCGGGTGGACGTTGCTCAAACCCATTGCCCAGTCCGCGCTGAAACTGCTGCCAATCCTTCGCATACTCGGCATTCAGCAGCCAAGAGGCGTGGATTTGTCGCCAGTGGACCTTTTTTCACTCGAAGTGGGGTTTCGCCCCATAGCGATGCGCTTGGTGGTGGCCCAGCGTGGTGCTGCCCAACCGTGCAGGCAAAACACCCATCCACACTCTTATGTTACTCAAAGCAAACGCGCTCAAAGGATTCAAACTCGACTGTCTTGATGGCGAGATCGGTGAGGTCAGTGAATTTTACTTCGATGATCGCCATTGGGTTATTCGCTACCTCGTGGCGGACACGGGCGGCTGGCTCACGGGCAGACTGGTTTTGATCTCGCCGTATGCCCTCGTCGGCGCGGTGCGGGAGGACGACGCTATCGCGGTGAATCTGACCAAAAAGCAGATCCAGGACAGCCCTGGTCAAGACACGGACAAGCCGGTGTCACGCCAGTTTGAGCTGGACTACAACGGCTACTACGGCTGGCCGATGTATTGGGGTGGTCCCTACATGTGGGGTGCCTATCCCTTCCTGATGCGTGACCCGAATCAGTGGAACACGCCGACGGACGCGGAGAAGTCCTGGGATGCGCATCTGCGCAGCACGGATGCGGTGACGGGCAACAACCTCCAGGCGACGGATGGCGAGATCGGTCATGTGGTGGACTTCATCATTGATGACGAGACCTGGGCCATCCGTTACCTCGTCGTGGATACTCGCAACTGGTGGCCGGGGAAGAAGGTGCTGATCTCACCGCAATGGATCGAGCGTGTGAGCTGGAGCGAGCTGAAAGTCCACGTCAAACTCACCCGCGAAGCCATCAAGGCCTCACCCGAATACACGGAAGAAGCCCTCGTCTCTCGCGGCTACGAGAGCGGCCTCTTCCGCCACTATGGCCGCGACGGCTACTGGGCACACGAAACGGATCGCCACACCTCCGCGCAACCATGACACCGCACCAACAAGGTCTCATCGACACCGCGCTGGCCCTCGTCGCCGATGACAAAGGCATCCTCGCCATGGATGAGAGCAACTGCACCTGCGACGAGCGCTTTGCCGCGCTGGGCGTCCCGCAGACAGTCGAGTCACGGCGGTCGTATCGCGAGCTGCTCGTGACCACGCCGCAGCTCGGCGAGAGCATCAGCGGCGCGATCCTCTATGAAGAAACGATTCGTCAGTAGACCCGCGATGGCGCGTCTTTCCTCAGCGTGCTCGTCGCTGCTGGCATCATCCCAGGCATCAAAGTGGATCTGGGGACGAAGGCTCTCGCGGGTCATCCCGCAGAGACCATCATTGAGGGGCTCGATGGCTTGCGCGAGCGGCTGGCCGAGTATTCGCAGATGGGTGCCCGCTTTGCCAAATGGCGTGCGGTCATCACCATCGCCGATGGCATTCCCAGCCGCAGCGGTCTGGAGTCGAATGCACATGCTATGGCTCGTTACGCCGCGCTGTGTCAGGAGGCCGGTCTGGTGCCCATCGTCGAGCCGGAGGTGCTTATGACGGGCGATCACTCTATGCAGCGCTGTCTCAGGGTCACGCGTGAAGTTTTGCGCAATGTGTTCATCCAGCTCAACTGCCAGCGCGTGCTGCTGGAAGGCATGATCCTGAAGCCCAACATGGTGTTGCCCGGCCTGAACTGCGCCACACAGGCCACGGTGGATGATGTGGCAGACGTGACGGTGAACTGCCTCCGCGAAACCGTCCCAGCAGCCGTGCCGGGCATCGCTTTCCTCTCCGGCGGCCAGCCCTGCGCCCTCGCCACTGCGCGGCTGAATGCCATGAATCTTCGCTTTAAATCACGCGCTCCGTGGGCACTCTCGTTTTCCTTTGCCCGTGCCCTCCAGCAGCCTGCTTTGGAAATCTGGCGCGGTGATGCAGCGAATGCCAAAGCCGCCCAGCAAGCGTTGCGGCATCGCGCCCGATGCAACAGCTCCGCTCGCCGTGGCGAGTGGAGCGAGGCCTCGGAGACCAGCGCCGCCACCTGATCCCCTGATGCCGCCGATCGTCCACCTCATCCGCCATGGCGAAACCGAATGGGCACTCACCAGCCGCCACACCGGACGCACGGACATCCCACTCAACGCTCATGGCGAGCACGAGTCACAGCAGTGGGCCACGCATCTCCGCAGCATCTGCTTTGATCATGTGCTCACCAGTCCGCTGCAACGCGCCCGACGCACCTGTGAGCTCTGCGGTTTGAGCCAAACCGCGCAGATCGAGCCCGATCTCGCCGAGTGGGACTACGGCGACTACGAAGGCCAGCGCTCCGTGGACATCTGCATCGCCCGGCCCGGCTGGAACCTCTTTCGCGATGGTTGCCCGAACGGCGAATCCCCCCGGCAGGTCACCGCCCGCGCTGACCGCCTCATCGCCCATCTGCGCACGCTGGAGGGCCGTATCGCGCTCTTTTCTCACGGCCAGTTGGCTGGTCGCTGGATCGGCCTCACCGTCATCGAGGCCCAGCATTTCCCCCTCAGCACCGCCTCCCTCAGCCTCCTCAGCAGCGACCCGCATCACCCCGAAGTGCCCATCATCCACCAATGGAACACCCCACCGCCCGCTGAGCCCCCCACGACTCACCCAGCCGACGCCAACGATCCCCGGCGCATGCAGCAACGCGCCATCCAACGCTGGGAAAACGAAGGCGGCGAGATTCCGGGGGCAGGCAGCCGCTCTGGAAAGGTAGGATTGTCAGTTTGATCGCGATTGTGCCGTTGCCTAATTCGCCACGAGCCCAAGAAAATCGCCGTTCAGCAGGCCACTCTGTTCACTGTGGGCTTTTCGTTGGGCAGGACGTGCCGAAATGAGGGTGGGGCTAGGTGCAGGAAACGGCCCTAATTGGACTGAACTGGACTGCTCAATGAACATTTGAAGCCGAAACTCCTTCATGTTCCCGGTCCTGCCCGATTCCATCCTCATCGGCCCTCCAGCCCCTACCCATGTCGCATCCACGCCAGCAAACGTGCCGCAGGCTGGAAGCCGCTCGTTTGAGCGGTGACTTTGCCGTTCTTCATCAGCGCGAATGCGGGGATGCCTTGGATGCGGAACTGGCTGGCGATTTGTTGCTGCTCGTCGGTGTTCACTTTGATGAAGAGGGCCTCGCCAGTGGCCTGGGAGGCGGCTTTGGCAAACTCGGGGGCCATCATCTGGCAGGGACCGCACCAGGCGGCCCAGAAGTCGATGACGATGGGTAGTGGGCTTTGGGAAACGAGCGCGGTAAAGGCGGCGGGGCTGGTCATTTCGATCGGAGCTGCGACCAGGGGCAGATCCGCCTTGCAGGTGCCACAACGGCCTTGCTGGCTAACTTTGGCGTAGGCGATGCGATTGGCGGTGCCGCAGGCGGGGCAGGGAAAGATGATGCCGCGTTCGTCGGAAGAAAGGGTGTGACTCATGGAGGGCAATATTGTTGGAGAGTTAAAAATTGCATATACGCATACGCTCATATAGCTGGTTTTACCAGAACAACCTTTCTTCAACCATGAGCAAGCAATTACTGATCCTCGGCGGCGGCACCGCTAGCACCATGATCGCGAACCATCTGCGCCGTCGCCTGCCTGTGTCTGAATGGCGCATGACGGTGGTGGATCGGTCGAACAAGCATCTTTATCTGCCGGGCTTTTTGTTTCTTGCCTTCGGTAAGTACGAGGAGAGCGACATCATCCGGCAGACGCGGGATTTCATGCCGCTTGGAGGCCTCTCGGGCAGTGTCACCCGAGACACAACTACCTCGAGTCGAAGAAGCCTTATGAAACCAAGCCCTGGCACAACTCAACGATCTTCCATTCTCGCTTTAAGGCTTAGAAACCTGCCAGATGTTTGGCGCGCTCGTCGTGCTCTGCCTTCAGTTTGGCACACATGATTTCACAAAGCTGGAAGATCGCGGGATCAGAGATCGTGCAAAGAGTGGCCAAACCATCACGCCGCGTAGCGATCATGCCGGCCTGCTTGAGGACTGAGAGATGCTTGGACACATTTGCTTGGCCAGTTCCGGCGGCCTCGACGAGCTGAGTGACGTTCTTCTCACCCTGCATCAGAGCGCTTAGCATTTTAAGCCTCACTGGTTCGGACAGGGCACGGAACCGGTGGGCGATAAGTTCCAGCGCAGCATCGGACAGCTGCTTGGTGTTGGCAGGCTTGGCTTGGTCTTTCTTGGGTATGACTTGTTTCACGGCTTGACTTTATATCACTACATGACGATATAGCAACATAGTTTATACAGATTATCCAATCCCAAGATTAAACCCATGAAAACGAATCCCTGCATTTTCCCTCGTGAACTCGCTGACGCCCTCCAGGCCGAAGGCTGCCAGCTCATCGACGTGCGTGAGCCTGTCGAGTTCGCTGAATCCCATGTCTCAGGCGCGAAGCTCATCCCACTGGGACAGATCGAGGCCCGCTGCAACGAACTCGACCAATCAAAGCCCTTGTTCGTCATGTGTCAGGCTGGCAAACGAGGTGCTGCCGCCGCAGACAAGCTGACCGCCCTCGGTTTCAGTGAGGTGCGCAATCTCGAAGGCGGCATCCTCGGTTGGAAGGCCGCAGGGTTGCCCTGTTCGAGTGGATCAAAAATCGTGATGCCGCTCATGCGCCAAGTTCAGATTACCATTGGCTTCTTTGTGCTGCTCGGTTCGCTGCTAGCTCTCTATGTTGATCCGCGCTGGATTTATCTCTGTCTGTTTTTTGGAGCTGGACTGATATTTGCCGGTCTGAGCGGCTTCTGCGGTCTAGCGCTGGTTTTGGCAAAAATGCCTTGGAATCGTGTCGATGGCTCAACGTGTTCTAAAACGTCCTGCTGCGCCTAAGTCATGAAAAAATCTCCCAAAGTGATCATCGTGGGTGGCACCGTCTTCGACCTTGAAGAGGTTGAACTGTGCAATTTGGCGCTGCGAACATTCCACTGCCCCAACTCCTCGATCGGCTTGCTGAGCTACCCGAAAACAAAGCGCTGCACGTTTACTGCGGCGTTGGTCAGCGTGCTTACTATGCCGTTCGCCTACTGCTGCAGCATGGCTTTGACGCCCGCGACATCAGCGGCGGCTGGATCACGGCGGAGATGGTCACTGCATCCAAGCTTGTCACTTGAGGTGGCTCACTGCTAATCTCGAGGCATGTCCTCTTCTCGCCGCACTTTCCTCCAGCAAGCCAGCCTTGCTTCCTTCAGTCTTTGGATTCCGCGGAGCTTTGCGGAAGCGACTTCTTCACAGCTTGCGCGCAGCACGCCAGAAGCGCAGGGCGTTTCCGGTCAGGCGATCCTGGATTTCCTGGATGCCATCGAAAAGGAGAAGATGGAGCTGCACAGCTTCATGATGCTGCGTCATGGGCAGGTGATTGCGGAAGGCTGGTGGGAGCCGTATGGACCAGAGTTGGTGCATACGATGTACTCAATGAGCAAGAGCTTCACCTCCACGGCTGTGGGCTTTGCGGTCGCGGAAGGGAAGCTGAGTGTGGAGGACAAAGTGGTGTCGTTTTTTCCAGAGGACCTGCCATCAACGATCAGCGAGAATCTCGCGGCGATGCGGGTGCAGGATTTGCTCACCATGTCCACGGGCAACGAGAAGGAACCGACTCAAGCCGTCGTTAAAGAGGCGCACTGGGTGCGCACGTTCCTCGCGCAGAACATCGCCTACAAGCCGGGCACGAAGTTCATGTACAATAGCGCGGCGACTTACATGTGCAGCGCCATCGTGCAAAAGCTTACGGGGCAAACCGTGCTGGACTACCTGACGCCGCGTTTGTTTCAGCCGCTCGGCATTCACGGCATGAAATGGGAAACCTGTCCGCGAGGCATTAACACCGGCGGCTGGGGGCTCAGCCTTCAGACCGAAGGCTTGGCCAAGTTCGGTCAATGGCTGCTGCAAAAAGGCCAGTGGCAGGGCAAGCAACTCATTCCATCTGCCTGGATTGATGAAGCGACGCGTTTTCACATTCAACAACCCGGCGACGACAAACCCGATCGGCCGAAAGCGAAGAACGATTGGCTGCAAGGCTACGGCTATCAGTTCTGGCGCTGCCAAGGCACCGCCTTTCGTGGCGATGGTGCCTTTGGGCAATACACGATCGTTTTACCAGAGCAGGACGCGGTGATCGTGATGACCAGTGAGAACAAAAACATGCAAGGGCAGCTGGATCTCGTCTGGAAGCACCTGCTGCCGGCCCTGGATGCCGCGGCACCACTCCGTGCGGACTTGAGCCGATTACGGCAAATGAAACTTGGTTTTCCGAAAGGCAGTGAATCCTCGCCCATCACAGAGCGAATCAACGGAAAAACGTTTACGCTTGAAAAGAACGAGCTGGGTCTAACCGAAGTGGCTTTCACTCAAGAAGCCGATCAGTGGATGTTTACCTGTGGTGCCCATAAGGTCACCTGTGGATTGAATTCTTGGCATCTTGGACAAGCCGCCTTTCCCGGCACACCACCACGCCTCATTTCTGGAGGTAAACCCAAGGAGCCGACGATCTCCAAGATCGCCGCCCACGCCACTTGGGAGGATGCTAACACACTTCAAATGACCTGGCGCTACACGGAGACGCCGCACCATGATCGTGTGACCTGTCGCTTTGAAGGCGATACCGTGACGATGACGTTTTTAAACAGCATCACCGCCATGAACCCCAAAGCCAAGGATCCACGACCACCACTGAAGGGCCGGATGAGTTGAATTCTTTTGGGGTTCTTTGGCAAAGCTCGGACCTAGTCATCCAATATTCGCTCCGATTCTCAGCTCTTGCGGTCGGCTGGCATTTGCGTCTATCATTTGGCATTAAAGCCAAAGCGTGGTTGTAGCCTATAATCTGGAAAAGATAGCGACCCTAATCTCAGAATATTTGATAACTTGCACAAGCGCCTACAGCGAAAGTCCGATCATTCCTCGGTTAATATGCTGGTATTAGGGTTAATAATTCTTGATTTTTAGAGCCTTAATTTTAAGTTCTCGCAATTAGCTTTCACAAATCTCATGAGAAATTTTGCATCCGCCCTAATTCTTATCATCACTCTTGCTGGATGTGCCACTTTTCCTGGAAAACAAATAGCAAAGTTAGAAAAGTTTCCGATTGCTTCTCAAAAGCCATCTATTGCGATTTCGCTTGCCTATAAGATGTGCCTTAACGGGCAACCTAGCACCGTTATGGCCGTGGCAGCTGAGGCTCAAATGCAGAAAAAAGTGCTTGAGCGATTCACCAAATCGGGTCTTTATTCTTCAGTGACGCCAGGGAGCGGAAATGCGGATATCAATCTGACTATTGAGCTGACGGATACAGGAGAAGCTAATCTAGGTATGGCTTTTCTCACAGGATTCACACTCTATTTACTACCGAGTTCAGCCAAAGATACCTTCAAGCTGAGTGCGACAACGAAACTCACCAAAGGCCGATCAGGAAAAAACTTTGTCCTTCAAGATTCCATTACAATGCATCAGCAAATTCTGCTTTTGCCTATCATGCCATTCAAAATGCTTCCCGTTGTGGGTGCCAGCGTGATCAACAATATGTTTGATACACTTGCTCTACAAGTGTACCAAAGCGCGCAGTAGTCATTGTTACTCTGCAATCGGTCGACTTGATGCAAAACGCTTGTCACCAAAAGCCGTTAAGTTTGACCTGTCTTCTCATTGCCCATGGCTGTTCGAGGTAAAGTCTTTTTGATCCATACTCCATTGGTTTCGAAATCTGTTTTCTAGTTGCTGAAGGTTGCCTCCAACAGGCTTTGGGATCTTTGTCCGATTAGCTAGGGTGTAGCGGTGTTTTAGGACGGCCTAACCGGCGCGTATGAGGCGCTTTGCAAAAGGGTCGGCGATGACCAAGTGGGCTTACATTTCGGCTTACCTTTGCAATCAGCTAGTGAAAAGAGTCGCTTGGGCCTGTCTTCCGAAAATCGGATTTTATCTCAATCGTGTGTCGTTGATCTGTCTTTTACGCCTCCCTTTTCCGTTGGTCTTGGCTGGATTGCTGCTTGAAAGAAGGGTGCGGCTACCCATCCATCCATTACCCCATGCGTAAAACCAAGATCCTTTGTACCCTCGGACCAGCGACTGACAGCCCCGAAGTTCTCAAGACCCTCATCGCCAAGGGCGCGGACATCATCCGCTTAAACATGAGCCACGCTTCCCATGATTGGGTGCGCACCGTTTATGCTCGTGTCCGTGAAGCTGCCAGCCATGCTGGGCGTGAGATCGCGGTACTCATGGATCTCACGGGACCGAGCATCCGCACGGGTGATGTCGAGCAAGCTTGGCAGCTCGAAGTGGGTGACTGGGTCGAGTTCCGCTGCAAACCGGAAGTCGAGCCCACGGTTCCCCTTTCCGTCACGGTGAACTATCCTGAACTGGGCAGAGATCTGAAGATCGGTGACATCATCATGGTGGATGGCGGCATGATCCAGATCAAAGCCACCGAAGTCACTGATAAGCGAGTGATTGGCACAGTCCTGACGCAGGGGGAAATGAAATCCCGCCGTCACATCAATCTACCCGGTGTGCCTGTGCGCCTGCCGCCGCTGACTCAGAAGGATTATGCTGACCTCGACCTCGGCGTTGAGCTAGGCATGGATTTCTTTGCCCTCAGCTTTGCCCGCGAGCCAGCCCACATCCAGCATTTGCAGCTGTTGCTTGAGCAAAAAGGCAGCAAGGCGCGAGTCATCGCCAAGATTGAAAATCAGCAGGCACTGACAAACATCGATGCCGTTGTCGAAGCCAGTGCTGGCATCATGATCGCTCGTGGAGACCTGGGCAGTGAGTGTCCTATCGAGGATCTACCTTTGATCCAGCGCCATATTGTGGAGCGCTGCTCCTTCCATGGCCGGAAGGTCATCGTCGCCACCCAGATGCTGGAAAGCATGATCGAAAACCCCGTGCCGACTCGCGCAGAGGTCACGGACATCTTCAATGCCGTCATCGAGCAGGTGGACTGCGTCATGCTCAGTGGTGAGACCAGCGTCGGGCGTTATCCCGATAAATGTGTCGAGGTGCTGGATACCGTCATTCGCCGGATCGAGCAAAAATATCCTTCAGGTCGCTTTGCCAGTGATGCACCGCTGAAGACCAACAAGCATAAGATGGTGAAAGCCGCCATCTTGCTGGCCAATAGCATCCCTGGCTCGAAGATCATCGTCTTCACCCTGCGCGGGGTCATGGCTCATCTGCTCGCGCATCAGCGCCCCGAGTTTGCGCCCATCTTTGCGTTGACACCGAATTTGCATGTCAGTCGCACTCTGGTGACGGCTCGTGGGGTGCAGCCTTACGTGATGGAATTTGCGGAAGGCAACCCTGATAAATCCATTCGTGAGGCGATCCAACTTTTGCAGGGCCATGGACTGATCAAAACAGGTGATCCTTTGGTGATTCTCAGCGATGCTCTTTACGATGGCTCCAACCTCGATGCCATCCTTCTGCGGGAGGCTTGAGTTTAATAGCGCAGCAGATCCCTCAGCGCGGCGCTGATGTGGCCTGTGGTGGGTCGATGAGACTTCCACAGGTTTGGATGATACGGAATGGGCGTATCCTTGCTGTTGAGGCGCATTGGCGGCGCATCCAGCAGATGAAAAGCCTCACTCGAAACACGGGCCACGATCTCAGCAGTCACACCGCCCCAGGGGAAGGATTCGCCCACGGCCAACAGACGTCCCGTGCGGGCGACTGAGGCTAGGATGGTATCCGTATCCATCGGCTTCACGGAGCGTAGATCCACGACCTCCACTTCGTAGCCATCCAGGCGCAGTTCTTCGGCAGCTTTGAGGGATTCATGCAGCATCGCACTGTAGGTCACGATGGTGGCATCCCTGCCAGGCCGAGCGATGCGCGCTTTGCCGATGGGCATGGCTTCACCGAAGTCCTCTGATTTCAGATGGTAATAGAGAAACTTATGCTCGCAGAAGATGACCGGATCATTGATCTCCACGCTCTCCAGCAGCATCCAGTAGGCATCCTCCACCGTTGCAGGCGTCAGGATCACCAGTCCAGGGTAGTGCGCATAGATGCTCTCCATGCTTTGACTGTGGAAAGGACCACTTCCAGGCGTGCCTCCGGATGGCAGACGTATGGTGATTGGGCAGGGCGTATTGGTGCGCCAAAACAGCGTCGCCGCCTGATTGACGATCTGATTGAATCCCACAGACGAGAAATCCGCAAACTGCATCTCCACGATGGGACGTGCGCCTTCAATCGCCGCACCCACCGCCATCCCAATCATCGCATCCTCACTGATCGGAGAATCAAAGACACGGCCTGGGAACTCGCGACTCAGATTCTTGGTCGCCTTAAACGCGCCGCCAAAGGTGCTGATGTCCTGTCCGTAGAGAAAGACGTTGGGGTTCTGCTGCAGCGCTTCGAACTGCGCCTCACGGATGGCTTCAAGATAGGTGATGCTCACTGTCCCATGCCCTCCGCTAAACGTTGCGTCGAAAGGGCCTGCCAACTTTCCCGATACGGGTCAGGTGTCGGCTCCTTACTCGCTTGAGCTTGGGCTTTATCCACCTCACGGCGGGCATTTTTGAGCCATTCATCGAGCTCGACTTTCGTCGCCCAGCCAAGATCCAGAGCTTGCTGTTGCGCCACGATCAGACAGTCGCGCCCCTCATGTTCATGCTTCTTCACATCCGGGATGTAGGAGGCATCATCATGCTCACCATGACCCCCCAGACGCAGCAGCCGACCCACCACCATTTGAGGTCCGTGACCTGCGCGCGCCCTTTGAAAAGCGGTACGGAAGACCTTCAAACAAGCCAGCAAATCGGTGCCATCCACCGAGTGACCGTCGATGCCGTAACCGATCGCACGATCCACTAAATTTTCACAGGCATACTGGCGGGTGGTCGGAGTCGAGTAGGCAAACTGGTTGTTTGCCACGCTGACCACCAGCGGCAGTTTCTCCACAGCCGCCATATTGATCGCTTCATGAAAGGCCCCGGTCGAAGTGCCACCATCGCCAATGCTGGTCGCGCCCACCGTATCTCCGAGCGTGCCGAGTAAGCGACGGGCAAACAAAGCCCCGGATACCACCGAAACCAGACTGCCGAGATGAGAAATCATCGCCATGTACCCCTTTTGCGGCTGGCCCCGATGAATGTTGCCATCTCTTCCGCGCATCGGTCCCGTCACCACGCCCAAATAAGTGCGCATGGTATCCAAAATAGGTTCACCGTAAGCAATTCGGCCTGCCTGATCCCGAATTAGAGGTCCATAGACATCTTTTTCCCAGCGCAGATGGATCCCCGCAGCTGCGCTAAAAGCCTCCTGGCCACGCCCCAGATACACCCCGCCGACAATGCGACCGCCTGCGCGGTAGAGGCTGCCCAGCTTCTCTTCCAGCGTCCGCGACAGCATCATGCATTGCAGGGTTTTGAGAAAATCCTCCCGCAACTCGGCCTCGACGGCAGAAGAGCAAGGAAGACTAGATTCGGCGACTGACACGGTTGAGATAGAGATGAAGACACTGCCTGCGGCCCTGGCCGACAACACGCCTGAATGGTTTCACAGCCCCCTGAAATTGTCCACAAAGGATTCTGACTTCAGTTGCAGTCCGATGAGACAAATTTGCAGCTTCGACTAGCCGTAAAAGTAGCCTGTCATCATCGACGTCTCAGATCAGGCTGCGGCGGGCGGGGGCGTTGATGACACGATAGTTGCCAAAAGAGCTGTTGCCTGCATCCGTTTTTTCGCCCTTGGTTGGCTCGTGGATGTGCTGCTTCGGAGCCATAGTCAGTCAAGAGTCTTCTCTCCGGCAATGCTCCAAGCTCGGGCAATCCTGTCTCCGCTAATCTCGTAAATCATGATGAGTCTAAGACTACCAGAACCCTCAGGAAAGGTGCGAAACACCTCCTCGTAGTCAATGACGGTCTGCCCCATGACGGTCCGACTCAACAGGCGAGCATAAAGATTCGGTTCTTTCAGGCGGGCAGTGAACCGCTCTCGCAAGGCCGCTGCTCCACTAGCGAGTAATGTTGAGGGATACTCGAAAACCTCAGCATCATCGGCATAAGTAGCCAGCAACGCCTCAATGTCCCGGCTGTTGTAGGCGTCGAGCTGTCTCTGCACAATGGCTGCGGAATCCGCTTCGATAGGCATGGCGAGTGGTGTTAAGGTTGGGGCAAACAATTCAGATCAGGCGACGGCGAGCGCAAGACGTTGCTGACACGACAGATAGCCTTCGAACTGTAGCCTGCATCCGTTTTATGTGGCTTTTGGTCGTGCCTGCGTCGTGCTCATGGTGTGCAACTGAGAAGCTGAGTAACTGGCTGCCAGTCTGCCATGCCATCAGACCAATAGTGGCTGTCTGCTGTAATGGAGCCGGATGCCCACATGCTGCGTATCTGAGCAAGAACAAACGGGCCTGATTCACTACCTCCAGTAGAAATGAAGTAGTGTCTATCTGCCACTGTCCTAGCTGCCGGTGGTGTCGATCGCGCGACAGGAGCTACTGGCCGGTCGTCTGCGGTGGCGCGTGGAGGTGCGACGGCAGGAATACGAAAGGGCCTAGCAATGCACCAAGCCAAGCCAGATATTAAAAGTCCGATTACTACCATGCCAACAAGCCCAGCCAGAAGGCCATACAACAGGGCGGACTCTATCGGCGTTCTGGCGTCTTCTAGCAATGCTCCAAGAAACTTAACTCCTGCGGAAGCTGCACAAGAAATGCCGAATGATTTCCAGAAATGACTATTGCCACGTTCAGACGTGCCCCGCCCGATACCCCATGCCAATCGCCAAAGCCACACGATGCAAACGAGGTTTACGATTCCGTAGAGCATTGTCGCTGCATGTTGGGGTTAGGCGAACGACTGGGTTAGCCGTCGGTTGCATCTTGAGATTTGTTTTGCTGTGCGATCCTCCGAAAATGATATGCAGTGTCGCCGATTAGTCCGCCCAAGCCTTGCAAAGTGTCCCGTCTCAACTGCTCAATAGACTCTCCTCGAAGGCAAGCAGTGTCACACTCATCGAGTAGTGCGCTCACATGCCGAAAATCTGCAATACTTCGATCCACCACACCCTGAATAAGATTATGCCAGTTATTATTAGCGTCAAAAACATCAGCGGGCGGAAGATAGTATCCGGCCCAAAAATTGGTCTCAGCGGTGTAGCACTGCATAGCAACTAACATCCTGGTCCAGTCTTTGGTGGAAACTCCAGTGCTGGATACCTCAGTTATACGTAGCATCTGAACAACTTCGGGAAGCCCCCTTAAAGTATCGATGACGAGCCTGCTAGGGTCAGGCTGGGGCGGATGCTTGACGGGGGTAGTCACATACTTTGTGAGCCGATCTAGAAAGGTGGCGCTGACGGCCTGCAAAGCGTTGGTCTGCTCGCGAATGGAGGCAAGAGCAACTTCAACCCGGCTGGCGTCATCCTTCTGCTTATTGTAGAAGTGGATGGAGAGCCATCCAGCCAAGATGCCAATAATCAAAGAAACGAAACTAGCGACGATACTGGCGATTTCCATGTGTGTTGTTCTGGTTCGGCTAAAAGTTGAGAATTTAACAGGATTGCTGCCTCCTGTGCAACGCTCTCTTGAACAAGTCTGTTACTTTACGACGGGCATTTGCGCTCATGAAACGAGTTATGACGCTCATGTGAGTGTAAAGCAACAGGGTCGCTAGATTTTGTGCCAATAGAGACCTCAAAATCTTGAGTGAATAATCAAAGCCTTCAGGTTTTGTGATGATTGGGATCGTCAAGGATGTCTAACAAAGTGTCCGTCCCATAGCGATTCTCAAACTGGGAGCTGACCCCAAAGAGGTCCACATGGCCACACGAAGTCGCAAAGGCAACTGGCGCATGAGCGCCAATTGATTTAGTCGCCTCCTCCGGCTCCTTCACTCTTCCGCTGCGCTCCAGGGCTGCTCCTTCGTCGCAGTCTGTCTCGCGGCTACCGTCGCCGCTCGGCTGCATCGTGCAGAGAGCACTCAACAATCGTGAGCTAAAGGAACGGGGAGTTCCTGAACTGAGACTGCCCTGCCGCGATAGCGGCATCACTGATGCGAAGCCAAACCGCAGAGCCGCCGCAGGAGGCAAGTATCTGGATCAAGCTGCATCACGGAGCCGAGGTGAAAATCAAAGCTCAGTGATCTGACTGGAACCGCCCGGTGCGGAGCCGCATGCCGGGTGGTGTGGGAGGGGTGACAGGCGCAATCCTGTCACCTCCGCCCGATTCGGCCTTGGGTGATTATCGTGATGGTGGATAGCTGCCGACATAGGTGTTCTGGCTCTGATAATAAGCCCCCTTCCGAACTGATGCATCGATAAAGGCGATTTCCTGTTTCGTGAGTTCAGCCTGCTCCTGTGACGCCTCAACTGTAAGAGCAAAACAGGCGATGCTGAACTCATCGGGTGGGACTGGAATCAGAATCTCCCAACGGTAGAAAATGAGATCATCACCATCTTCTGAGCCAGTCAGTCTGCGCTGACGAAGTCCCAAATCCGCCTGCAGAGGCTCGAATCCATCCCGCTCCATGATGGTCTGCATGTGCTCCGCGAGTTGTCGATCCGGAGAGATGCGAAACCCGAGAACATTCAGTCGGAGTGTTCCAGTCGAGGGAACATCGTCATAAAAGGTCCCTCCTCCTTCTGGCTCATACTCTTCGAGCCAGTGAGCCGGAATGTCGAACTTCACGATTCCACCCCGATAAACTACTGTTTTGGCTGGCCACATTGGTAGATGACGGTTTGGTTGGGCGAACGTAAAAGAGCACGCACCCCTATCAGCGGGAGCGAACGTCGATCACGGGGTTGATGTTAAAACTACGGAATATCATGAAAACAGGGCGGCTGATAGGGGTTGCGTGTCTCGTCTTGTTCGGCTTCTAGTGATAAACTAACGATACGGAATGTAGATAGGTAAACGTCATGCTTCAAAGCCAAGAAGAGTTACTTTGAAGTATTCAGTGCCAGGCTTCCGTGTGAACTCAAATACGGCTTTTGCATTACTCCAGTTATTGTGAATAGGCAGTCTATGGCGCAGCACATAACCAGACGTGATCTGCTCTAA
This sequence comes from Verrucomicrobiaceae bacterium, assembly GCA_027489965.1. Taxonomy (GTDB): domain Bacteria; phylum Verrucomicrobiota; class Verrucomicrobiia; order Verrucomicrobiales; family Verrucomicrobiaceae; genus Prosthecobacter. Next base: position 84,308 of record JAIXZA010000162.1, on the reverse strand, counting down.
ATCCGGTGCTGCTGAGTTCTTGAATCCCAGAGCCGAACAAATGCCCGCACCGTCAGTCAAGCTGTTGATCTGCAAAAGAAGCTCTCTCTTCGACCAACGCTTAGAAGACGAATCAAGTCTTCTCAGAGCATCCTGAAAATCGTTCTTCGCTAGAGCCTCGAAGAACTCTCTGGCGAAGGAAATGAATGCCTTTCCAGGACTGTATGAAGTGCCGGTAATCATGTTTCTGCCGAACAATTCAGATCAGAAACAATTTTGTTCGGTTCGTCAAGATCGTTATGGGCCACAGTTTTTGGGCGTGTCCGAAAGTTTGTGTTTCGGGGATTTGGTTATGTTTGGTCTGGGGTTGTTTTTTGATTGAGCGCATGCGCTCAATCAAAAAAATCGCGACCCGAACTGGATCGCAAATTGGTTGGCTGCTGCTTTCCAGTTCAGCGGGATGGACTTCCACTTGGTGTGGATGTTGCGCAAGGCCAGATATAGCAGTTTCGTCGCGGCTTCATCGCTGGGGAAGTGGCCTCGGTTCTTGATGATTTTGCGCAGTTGCATGTTCAAGCTCTCGATCGCGTTGGTCGTGTAAATGATCTTCCTCACGGCGGCTGGATACACAAAAAACGGGATGACGTGCTCCCAGGATCGTCGCCAACTCGCGGCGATGGTTGGATACTTTTTGCCCCATTCTCCGGCCTCAAACTCCTCCAGTCGTCGCAGGGCCATGGTCTCGCTTTCGGCTCGGTAAACGAGCTTCAGGGCGGCCGCGACGGCTTCGCGTTCTTTGGTGGCGCAGTAGGTGAGGCTGTGGCGAATGAGGTGCACGATGCAGGTCTGCACTTGCGCTTCGGGGAACACGGTGGTGATGGCTTCGGGGAAGCCTTTGAGCCCATCGACGACGGCGATGAGCACGTCCTCGACGCCGCGATTGTGTAGCTCGTTCATGACTTTGAGCCAGAACTTGGCCCCTTCATTTTGCTCGATCCACAGCCCTAGAACCTCGCGTGTGCCGTCGGCGGCGACGCCTAGCGCGAGATACACGGCTTTGTTGCGCACGGTGCCTTCGTCGCGAATGCGCACGCGCAAGGCATCGAAGAACACGAGCGGATACATCTTCTCCAAGGGCCGGTTTTGCCACTCGGTGACTTCGGCGTGAACGGCGTCGGTCACGCTGCTGATGAAGTCGGGACTGACCTCAATGCGGTATTGCTGCTCGAGCATCGCTTTGATGTCGCGCATGGTCATGCCGCGGGCATAAAGGGCGATGATCTTGTCCTCAAAGCCTGGCAGCTTCTTCTGCCACTTGGGCACCAGGAGTGGCTCGAAACTACTATGTCGATCTCGCGGCACTTCGATGTCCATCTTGCCACTATCGCCCAGCACCGTCTTTGCGCTGAAGCCATTGCGGCAGTTGCCGTTGGGCTCAGCGCGTTCGCCTTTCTCATCGAGAACGGTTTCGGTGGGGCTGCGCCCAGTTTTGAGGTGATGGGTCAACTCGGCTCCTAACACCCGCTCGACCAATCGCTTGGTGAGCTGTGCGAGTAGGCCTTGGTCGCCCATAATCGCTTCCGGTGAATGACCGCTTTTGGCGATTAACACGTCCAGCGCCTCATCGAGAGCTTTGTCTTCCTTCGTCTTGGGTCTTCTCATGTCTTCCTATCCTCGGGTTTGACCCTCCACACAAACTTTCTGACAGGCTCTCAAAACGGCTATTTGCAGGGGCGGACGTGGTCCGGCTCATCAAAAAACGGCTGTTTGCAGGGGCGGACGTGGTTCGGCTCATCAAAAAACGGCTGTTTGCAGGGGCGGACGTGGTCCGGCTCATCAAAAAAACGGCTGTTTGCAGGGGCGGACGTGGTTCGGCTCATCAAAAAAGGGCTGTTTGCAGGGGCGGACATGGTCCGGCTCATCAAAAAACGGCTGTTTGCAGGGGCGGATGTGGTCCGGCTCATCAAAAAAGGGCTATTTGCAGGGGTGGATGTGGTCCGGCTTATCAAAAGGCAGGGCTTAGGCACCATAAATACAAGAGACCTAGGCTACAGGATTCACAGGTCTGAAAAAATCCTGTTACTCCTCTGCCTCTTGCCAATCCTGTGAAAAAACGGCCACGGACCCGATTCATGCATACTACTTGGCATGAAAAAAAGAATGATTGGTGGTCGTGGACTCGTTTGGGAGTTACGTCTTCGGGCTCCGATACTTAGAAATAGCATGAATTCCCAGCCAACCACTCACTCAATCACGCCGTTTTCACGGCTGGTGCATGGCGTGTTGTTGGTGGTGTGGCTGCTGTCTTATCAAGGCATTGCCCCAGCTTTGATGTTGAAGCTTGAAGGTGATCATACGGTCAAGGCTTGCTCGTCGCAGAATGGAGAGATGCAGGTGGTTCTCGGCCATGCGGAAAGTGAAGCGTCACCCAACTCACAAGCGCAACCATCTAAGGATGCATTGGCTGGTGCGGTGTCTGAAGCTGGCAAACAGGACCATGTCTTCTTTTTCAAATCCGTCGAAGAGGCCGACAGTCAAACGCACCGATTACAAAGTGATCTCTTCTGCCCTGCAGCTACTGTTTGCGCTGTTGCTTGGACTTTCGAGCAGCCTGTTTGGACCTCCAAAACGCATCTCGTTCAGCATCGACCCGTTCCCGCTTGGTCACCCGGCCAATGGATCAAGAACGGCATGATCGTCATGCGCTGTTGAGAGACGGCTAACTAAGCCTGTCATGATCCAACTTCATGGATCGCCTGCAGGGTCCGCTCAAAATCGCAGCGGCCTGCACCCTTCAAGTCTCTTCTTTTTTCGACCCTTCATTTCATGAAACCCTGCTTATCTCTCTTCTGTTTTTCTCTCTCGATGCTGTTTTCTGCATCCGTTCTTGCTGACTCCGTCAGTGTCACTTCACTCGTTCAAAAGGCTCTCGCCACTCATCCTGAACTTCGATACTACGAAGCTCAAATCGATGTCGCCCAAGGCGGCAAAACCAAAGCGGGTGAGATCAAAAATCCAGACCTCATGACCGGCGTCGGTAACTGGCGGGTGCGGGATTTAGCCACCAACAAAGTCAGCGATGGTCCAACTTGGGCCGTGCAGCTCACGCAAACCTTTGAGTGGCCTGGCCGTCTCTCGCTTCGCAAAGCCATCGCGCAGAAAGACATCGAACTCGCCTTACTCGGTCTCGAGCAGTTTCGAGCCGCGCTTGCTGGGCGAGTGCGTACCATTTCGTGGAAGATGCTCGCCGCGCAGGAAAAAACTCGCGCCACTGAAGAGGTGGCCAAGCGCTTCAGCACGCTGTCGGAAGTGCTCCTCCAGCGTGATCCGGCAGGTGCCGCCCCGCGCTTAGAGGCCTTGATCATTCAAGCCAACGCCCTGACCCTCGGCTCGGAGGCAACGCTGGCCCGCAATGAGCTCGAAGCAGCACGCTTTGAACTCAATCAACTCCTCGGTGAGAAGGCAGAGCATCCTTTAGAATTGCGCCGGGAGAATCTCATCCTCAATCCCCCGCCTGCTCTTGAATCCCTGCTGACCGAGGCACGCAAAAAGAACTTTGATCTGCGTGCACGAATCCTTGATGTCGAACAGCAGGGTTACGCTGTCCAGCTAGCACAAAATGAACGCTGGCCTTCGATCACGGTGGTTCCCTACATCCAGAGACAGACTAATAGCACTCGCGAAACACAGGTCGGCATTGGTTTCTCCATCCCTCTGCCGCTTTGGAACCGCAACAAGGGCACCATCGATACCAATAAGGCTAAAGAAGTACAGGCGGAAGTCATGCTCACCGCGCAGATGCGGCAGCTCGAGCGGGATGTCTCTTCCCAGGCCAGCCATTATCGGCTGCATGTCGAAGAACTCGTCAAATGGCCAAGCGACACTCTCGAAAGTTTCCGCAAAGCCGCAGCGGAAGCCGATGAGCACTACCGTCTCGGGGCCTTACCCTTGGCAACCTACACCGAGCTCCAGCGTCAATACATTGACTCCGTCAGTGCCGTCCTTGCTTCTCAACTCGCAGCCGTGGATGCACGTCTGCAGCTCGAGCAACTCACTGGCATCAAGTTGGCTCAATAAGCCAAATCGCGTTCATCCACTTTCGCCGTCGCGATCATGCTCAATTACATTCTCGAATTTTCTGTCCGTCAGCGTGCCCTCGTGCTGCTGGGATCACTCGGCCTGCTCGGAGCAGGCATCTATTCTCTCATCCATCTGCCGATTGATGCGGTGCCAGATCTCACTGGCCCTCAAGTGCAGGTCAACGTAGCCGTGCCTGCCTTGGCTCCAGAGGAATCCGAACGTGCGGTGACCCGCCCCATTGAAATGTCACTCTCAGGCATGCCTGGAGTCACGGACTCACGATCCATCACCAAGTTTGGCCTGAGCCAAGTCACCATCGACTTTGAAGATGGGACGGACATTTTCCGCGCGCGCCAGCTCGTCAACGAGCGGCTGACCAGTGTGATGCAGGACTTACCGCCAGGCAGCACCCTCAGCCTTGCACCAATCAGTACGGGTCTTGGCGAGATCTTCTACTACACGGTGCACTGGAAAAAGGAGGCCAAAGAGCGGCCAGAAGATGAGCGTGAGGGGCTCATGCGCTTGTGGGAAACCCATGAATACATTGTGAAACCCATGCTGCGCACGGTGCAGGGAGTGGCTGAAATCAACAGCAACGGCGGCCATCAACGCCAAGTCACGGTCGAACCCATGCTCGACAAGCTGAAGGCGGCCAATATGACCGTTGGCGAACTTGCCGACATCATCCGTGGTAATGTGGAGAACGCTGGTGGGGGTGTCATCAATCGTGATGGCGAGCAGATGACCATCCGCAGTGTCGGGCGCGTCAGCACGGCAGAAGAGATCGCCAATCTACCCATTAAATTCGGTGCTGCTGTGGAACCCTTGCGTGTCAAAGATCTTGCCAAAGTTCAATGGGGTGCCGGTTTCAGAGGCGGTGCAGCCACCATGGATGGCCAAGAGGTCGTTCTTGGCACCGTGATGATGCTGATGGGCCAAAACGCACGCACGGTCTGCCATCGCGTAGCGCCACGACTGGAAGAAATCCGCACGAAGCTGCCTGCCGGCATGGATATCACCATTGTGTATGAGCGCTCGGATCTCGTCGAAGCGACCGTGGGTACCGTGGAAAAAAATCTCGTTGAAGGTGCTGTCCTCGTGATTGTCGTGCTGCTTGTTTTACTCGGCAACTGGCGTGCTGCACTTATTGTGGCGCTAGCCATTCCACTCTCCTTTCTATTCGCCATTTGCGGCATGGTGCAGGGTGGCTGGTCGGGTAATTTGATGAGCCTTGGTGCCGTCGATTTCGGGCTCATCATCGATGGTGCGGTTGTCATGGTTGAAAACATCGTGCGTCGTCTAGGCATGAAGCAGCATCACCTCGGAAGGGTGCTCACCCCCGCGGAACGCTCGCGAGAAGTTCTTGCTGGGAGTAAGCAAATGGCCAGCCCCATGTTCTTTGGAGTGTTGATCATCACCATCGTTTATCTGCCCATTTTGACCCTGACTGGGATCGAAGGGAAAATGTTCCGACCCATGGCGGTGACCGTCATCTTTGCACTCATCGGGGCCTTGGTGTTGGCTCTCACACTCATGCCAGCTCTGTGCTCGTATTTGCTCGGCGGCAACATCGCTGAAAAAGAGAATTTCATCATTGCCACCCTCAATCGCATCTTTCAGCCGTTGCTGCGTGCTGCGATCCAAATGCGCTGGCTTGTCACGCTCATGGCTGTGGGTTTCTTCGCTTTTTGCGGGTGGAAATTCACCACACTGGGAGCCGAGTTCGTGCCGAAACTCGATGAAGGTTCCATCGCCGCCATGATCTATCGCAAGGTCGGCATGAGCCTCAAAGAATCGGTGCATGAAGATTTGGAGCTAGGAAAAATGGTGCGTGAGAAGTTCCCCATGGTGACTTGCTTCTTCACGCGCAGCGGCACCAGCGAAGTCGCGACCGATCCGATGCCGCCGAATGAAACGGACTTTTACGTCTTTTACAAACCCCTCTCGGAGTGGCCTAAAGGACCCGGAATGCCTACCACCAAGGCTGAACTGTGCGCAGCTATCGAGAAAGAAGCCAACTTGGAACATGAAGGACAGACGATCGAATTCGGACAACCCATCGAAACTCGTTTCAATGAAATGATGGAAGGAACCAAGGCTGAACTCGCAGTCCGCATCTATGGCATCGACTTCGATGTGCTGGAAAAGCTTGCCGAGCAGACTCGCGACATCATCAACAGCACTCCAGGTGGTGAAGCCGAACTGGAAACCGACGGACGCACGAGCACCGTGGTGCTGGCAGTGAAGCGTGAAGTTCTTGGCAAATACAACATGCCATTGGCGGAACTGAATCGTGCCGTTTCGGCTGGTCTAGGTGGCGAAGTTTCCGGACAAGTCGTCGAAGGCAATCGCAAACGCGACATCGTTGTACGATTGCCCGAAGAAGAGCGAGCCAAAGAGGAAGTCATGAAAGGTCTGCCGATGCGTGTAGGTGACTTTGGCATGATCTCGCTCGGGGACGCTGTCGATATCCGCACGGAAAAAACCGTGGAACCTATTCGCCACTCACGCACACAACGCCGCGCGGCTTTGCTGGTTAACGTGACAGGAGGTCGCGACATGGAAAGCTTTGTCAATGAAGCGTCTGCACGCATCACCAAGGAAGTGAAATTTCCTGAAGGTTACAGCTTTGAGTTTGGTGGCACTTTTGAAAATCTCAAAGAAGCACGGGCTCGTCTAGCGATCGTCGTGCCGACCGCACTAGCGCTGATTTTGATGCTCATCTTCTTTGCTTTCGGTAGCTTGCGTCAGACCTTCTTGGTCGCCACAGGCATCCCCCTCGCCCTGACGGGCGGAATCATTGCTCTCTGGCTGCGAGACATGCCTTTCAGCATCACTGCGGCCGTGGGTTTCATTGCCCTGAGCGGTGTCGCCGTTCTGAACGGCCTCGTGCTGGTGAATTACTTCAACGAGCTGAGGGAAGAAGGCATGAACGTCCGAGATGCCGTGTTAAATGGCGTGGCAACTCGATTGCGCCCCGTGATGATGACCGCACTCGTCGCTGCGCTTGGCTTCGTGCCGATGGCTCTCGCCCATGGCCCAGGGGCCGAAGTTCAGCGGCCACTCGCCACCGTCGTCATCGGCGGCATCATCTCCTCCACCCTGCTCACCCTGCTTCTACTACCGATGCTTTACGATTGGATCGAGCGCGCCACCAAACCCGAGGATCCAGCGAAGGCGGAAAGCGAGCACGCCTAAGAAGGTAGAGGGTTGAGAGTTGAGAATGAACCGAATGAGTGAACTGAGAACGTCCACCCAAAGGTGGATGGCTTTAATTCGCTCAACGGCCTGATTTTAAGGCTCTCAACCCTGTTTCCCGGATAAGCACGAACGAAGAGCAAAGACACATCAAGTCGTCTGAGAGAAGCGTCATCGCCAAGACAATCAAACCAAAGGTCGGAGGTCAGAATGAGGCTTTTCTAAGACTGTGGGGAACCAGATAAAGCAGCTGCTAAAGAACGGGTACTTTATTTGTGAGCCATTGCCCAGATCCGTTTTGTTCGCCCTTTGTTGGCCGGTGGAAATCATTATCTGATGTGGTGATGCGTCTCTGGTGACGGAATGTGGGGTAGCGCTAGGTGAAGCCAAGGCTGAATGACTCCGTGTGTGGCAATCTCCGCTCCAAACTCGGTGCTCATGTAGTAAGGGTCAGGTATCGAACCCACCCGTCCCAAGTCTAGTCGATCTGCGTCCCAGCAAGTCCCAATGGTAGGGTCATCGTGATGGAATCCATCGGTGTGCCAGACACATGCATAGTGTAGCAGGTCGAAGTGCTCATCAGATAGCTCATACCATAATCCTCGAACCTCCGCCGCGAACTCAGCACCTCGTCTGCCATGGTCAGGGTCAATACCGTCGTTCTCTCGGCGACTGTCGTGAAACAAAGCAAACAGCCTAACGACTGGGACAATCGCTCCGGTGCGCGCTGCGAGAACACAAGCATTCCGCTCAACTCGTCTCCAGTGATCAGGACCGTGGACCGAGTATGAATGTCGATGATGGGGCTGCTTCATGACCGCAGTCCAAAGGGTATCGAAATCAATCTCCTGCATCACTGGCGACATTTTCTGTTGGGCGAACAATTCAGATCAGAGACAATTTTGTTCTGTTCGTCAAGATCGTTATGGGCCACAGAATTGTGGATTTAGGACAGCTTGATGGCTTCATGAGTGTTGCTTTTGACGCATATTTGATTCAGTAGCAACATTGTTGATGGTTCAGACTCTCCTGGCGCTGTAATTGTGGTGAAACTATTGACCCTAAAGGCCGAGATGAGCGGGCTGAGGGCGCTCAAAAAACGGTTGTTTGCAGGGGCGGACGTGGTTCGGCTCATCAAAAGACAGGGCTTAGGCACCCCAAAAATAGAAGAGACCTAGGCTACAGAATTTACAAGATGGGTAGGATTCACAGGTCTGAAAAAATCCTGTTACTTCTGTGCCTCTTGCCAATCCTGTGAAAAAACGGCCACGGAGCTGATGCATGGATTCATTTCACCCATAAACCGCGATCCAACGACGGTTACTTTTCTCAAACGTGCTTTTGCAGCCAGCGGGTGCTGCGCTCGAGTTCGGCTTTTTGGTAGGCGATCTCGGCGTCTTTCTTGGCTGGGCCGTCAGGGGCTTTGAAGGTGGGGATGGGCTTGCCTTTTTGGGTGAAGGCGACCCAGGCTTTGAACGCGGGGGTGTCGCGATAGCCAGGGAAGGGGGCCCAGAACTCGTCTTTCTTCCAATTCATGGGCTTGGCAAAGCCAGAGATGGTCTCGACCTGAAGGGGCACGCCTGGGGCAAGCTCGGCAAAGCGTTTGGCATAGGCTGCGAAATCGACGAGGCCCTCGCCGATGGCGGTCCACTGAATGACAGCGCCGTTTTCGTCTTCCCAGGCCATGCTGTCGCGGACGCTGGAGCAGAGGGTGTAGGGTCCGAGGGCTTCGAGGTGGGCCATGGGTTCTTCCATGGCCCAGACGGCGTTGCCTGGGTCGATATTGGCACCGACATAGCTTTTACCGGCGGCTTCAATCAGAGCGACGAGCTCGTGACTTTGCATATCGCCCGCGTGGTTTTCGATGGCGATTTTGATGCCTTCAGCTTCCGCTAGGGAGCGGTTGGCTTGGATGACTTTGATGGTGGCCTCGATGTGCTTTTGGATGCCGCCGTCGCTGCTGCGGTCTTTTTGGTTGCCAAGATAACAACGGGCGACGGGTGAACCGAGTTTTTTGGCCGTTTTGATGGTGAGCGCCAAGGTTTCTTCGGGCGTGCCATAAGTCGTCTTCCAGGTGTTGGAGCTGGGGCAGACGCCGCCGGTGCCGACATAGAGCTTGAGTCCGGCTTTGTCGGCCTGGTCTTTGAGGCCCTGCAGGTAGGCGTCTTCAAAGGACTCGAAGACGCTGAGCTCGGAGATGAAGCAGGTGTCCAGCTTCAGGGAGGCGGCGTAGTCGATCTGTTGGGCGGCCTTCCAGCCGGTGGCGCGGACGGAGAAGTGATCCATGCCGATCATGAGCTTGGGCTGGGCGGCACGAAGCTGGGCCGTGGCAGCGGCAGCGACGGAGAAAGCGGAGGACTGAAGAAAGTGACGGCGATTCATGATGTAAGGGTGCATCAGAAAACGGGATTCAATAGAGAATCTTCAGGCACTTTGTCTTTATCCTCCTCCCGACAAACTTGTCCCTGAAGTGACTTTCTGTTTTACGCACCGTGGATGAAATGAGACCATTCGTGACGCGAGACTTTGAATCACAGGATTAACAAGAGAACAGGATTCACAGGAATAGATTCAGACCTGTAAATCTTGGTAATCCTGTTTTCCTGTAAAATGAATTACCGGGTTGCTTAGTCGTCTCCGACTCATCTGACTATGGTGACTCTCCGTTCCACATCCCAACGCCGTGGATTGTCTGCTTATCAAGAAATCAGAGAGATTGGGTTTGATTTTATTAGCGTCCGGTTAGCGTTCCATCAGCGGTTAAAAAATCCGTGAACCATCGCAAAAAGCCTCGATGGAGGGTGAGTCAGTATCGAGGAAGGGAAGATGATTAACCGCTAACTTGTCCCTAGAGTTACTCTCTGTTTCAATCGCCGTGGATGAAATGAGACTGCCTGGAATGTCAGCTTTTAGCGGATGATGATCTTGAGGGCGGCTTGACCTTGGCGGTCGTCGTCTGAAGAGACGAGGAGCTGGCCGAGGTGGTGGCCGCTGCGCCAGGGGGCGCCGCTGCTGGGTCGGGTCTGGAGCAGGTAGGCTCCTGTGCCGGCATTGCGGAAAGAGGTGATGCTGTTGCTGAAGGAGGAGCCTGCTCCACCGATCTCAAAATGCTCCATGAGCGTGAAGTGATCTTTGTTGAGATCCACGACGGGCTCACCACCGCTGGTGATGATGACCAGGATATTGGCCGGATGCGTGTTTCCATTGGCTGCGGCTCCCTGAGAAGTCTGCACGCTGAGCGTGAGTGATCCGGCCGTGGCCAGGGTCGTCTTTGGCGCGAGCCGGGCAGAGGGAAGGGGGGCTGGTGTCGCGGCGACGGCAGCGACTGGCGCGGGATCGGGTTTCTTCACGAGGGGAGCTGGCGCGGTTTTAGCCGCAGGCGGTGCTTTAGCCGCAGGCTTAGGGGTCGATTTAGCGGGTGCTTTGGCCACGGTTTTAGGCGCTGGCTTTTTCGCAGTTGGCGTTGGTTTGACGGCCGGCTTGGCTTTCAGGGGAGACTTTTTCACCGCTAGAGCGGGTTTCTTCGCGGCCACTTTTTTGGGAGTCGGTTTTTTAGCCATGTCGTGATTTGTTACGAATTATCGCAGACTAACCAAGAATAGCGGAATCTGTCGAGATTTGTCTCAGTGGACTAGCTAAAAAGGCGGCCAAACTAGACAGGCAGAAGATAACCCTGCGCTAAAAGCTCATAGGCGTGGATTTGCGCCTGCTCCCAAAGGCTATCTTTGCCCAGTTCCTGAGCCATCAAGCGGGCCACCACGGGCGCAGCTTCGAGGCTGGCGCGGGCATCCAGGAGTAGGGCTCGGGTGCGGCGGGCGAGGACGTCTTCTACGGTGCGGGCCATTTCATGGCGGACATGCCAGAGGACTTCGGCTTTGAGAAACTCGAGTTTTGGGTGCAGTCGATCTCCGAGCGCGGGATCGGCGTCGATGAGGGCGCGGATGTCTGGTGCGTCACTGCCATAGTAGTGCAGGTGGGTTTCATCAGTCGGGGTTGTTTCGGAGCCGTGAATCGGCAGCTCGTGCGTGGCGCAGTGGTTGTGATCCAGAGCGCCGATCATCTCGGCGTGGTCGATGACGTCCTCGGCCATCTTCCGGTAGGTGGTCCACTTCCCGCCAGCTAGGGTGATGAGTCCTGAGTCGGAGATGGTGATGAGATGATCTCGTGAAAGCGCTGCTGTGCTGCCAGCCTCGGCTTTGATGAGGGGTCGCAAGCCAGCAAAGACGCTGAGCACATCGGAACGCTGGGGATCGCGGGTCAGGTAACGGCTGACCTGCGTGAAGATGAAGTCGATCTCCTCCGCCAAGGCACGCGGCTCTAGGCTGGCGCTGGCGACAGGCGTATCAGTCGTGCCGACGACGACTCGCCCATGCCAGGGCACGGCGAAGAGCACGCGACCGTCATCGGTCTTTGGGATCATGATGGCAGTATCTCCAGGCAGAAACTCGCGCGGCAGGACGAAATGGATGCCCTGGCTGGGACTCAGCATGGGCTTGGCCGAGGCGTCGTCCATCTGGCGCACTGCATCGGCAAAGACGCCGGTGGCATTGATGACGACTTTGGCCTGGACCTGCATTTCGTCGCCGCTTTCCTCATCCCGCAGACGCACGCCAGAGACATGCGGGCCGTCTTTGAGCAGGCCGCAACAGCGCATGTAATTCACCAGCACGGCCCCTTTTTCCACGGCGGTCTGCGCTAGATTGATGGCGAGACGTGAGTCGTCGAACTGACCGTCATGATAGATGATGCCGCCATTGAGCCCCTCTCGCTCGATGTTCGGCAACAGCTCGATCACGTCTTCACGATTCAGGTAGCGGGAGGGTTCGAGGCCCAGTTTCCCAGCCAGCCCATCATAGACTTTCATGCCTATGCCGTAGAAGGGTCCTTCCCACCAATGATAGTTCGGGATCACAAACGGCAGGCTATGCACCAGATGCGGCGCATTTTGCACCAGCAGGCCGCGCTCGCGTAGGGCTTCCAGAACGAGAGAGACGTTGCCTTGTTTTAAATATCGCACGCCACCATGCACCAGCTTGGTGCTTCGACTGGAGGTGCCTTTGGCAAAGTCGGATTGCTCCACGACCAGAACGGAATGCCCACGAGACGCCGCATCCACCGCCGCGCCTAGCCCCGAGGCGCCGCCACCGATGATGACAAGGTCAAAGGCAGCACGGTCTTTGATTTGGGAAACAGCGTGATCACGGTTCATGAGGTGAGTCTAGCAGTTGGCGGGCGCTTTGAGCGAGATAAATCCTCTCGCTTGATGCTGGGTGATAAGTGGCTAGCCTGCGTGCCCTAAACCCCAATCCAAACAAAATTCATGTCCGACATCGCACTCGCCAAAGGTGAAAAATTTCTCGAAGACAACGCCAAGAAAGAAGGCGTGCAAGTGACCGCCAGCGGTCTGCAATACCTCGTTCTCACCGAAGGCACGGGCAAGAGCCCGAAGGCAACGGACACGGTCGAAGTGCATTATGAAGGCACCCTGATCACAGGCACAGTGTTTGACAGCTCGTATCAGCGGAAAGAGTCCATCGAGTTCCCCCTGAACCGCGTGATCGCTGGCTGGACAGAAGGCGTGCAGCTCATGAAAGAAGGCGCCAAGTTCCGCTTCTTCATCCCTTCCAAGCTTGCCTACGGTTCCCGTGGTGCAGGTCGCGACATCGGCCCGAATGAGGCGCTGATCTTCGTCGTAGAGCTGATCAAGGTGAAGTAATCTCATCTCCCAGAACTCGTCAAAACGCCCGCTGAGATATCTGTCTCAACGGGCGTTTTTATTCCGCAGGCTCAATATTCTCAAAGATTTCTTGTCAGGATAGGACCGCTTTTGTCAAAGTGATCTGATCAACCGCCCACTACTGATGAATCACCGCTCTCTTTCACTCACACACAGCGGTTATCTTTTGCTGGCTTGGATGCTGCTCTCTCAGGGTGGATGGGCTATGGCTCAAGGCACCGCGCCAGAAGGGCACAATTTTGGTGAGATCAATCAGCTGGCGCAGCTTGGCAGCTCAGTCAGTCTCATAGCAAGTGTGACCAGTGATTCACCCATGACCTTCACCTGGACCAAGGACGGACGTCTGCTGCGTGATGCTGACGCGCTGACACTCACTTTGCCCGCAGTCACCAAAGAGAGTGCGGGTGCCTATCGACTGAAGGCTAGGAATGCGTTTGGATTCTGGGAGTCGCCACCTTTCTTGGTCGCCGTGTATGAAACAGGGACTGAAGAGGTCACGCTAGAGGCGAGGAAATCAATCCGTCTTGAGCCCCACGCCTGGGGGCCTGGACTGAAGTATTTTTGGCTCGGCAGCGGTTATGAAAGTACGCCTTCCCACCAAAAGCCAATCTTTCAAATCGACCGAATGCCGCAGGGCATCCAAACCGCCGTCGTGTATCTGGTGATGGGAGAATCGGGTCCAGAAGCTTCTGGCTTTAGCTATCGCATCAAATCCGTGGGCAAGCCACGGGCACCTACCGCATACCGTGTCCGCTGGATGAGGCTTAACCAAGCTTATCTAGAACAGGGCTACCTACCCAGCGATGAAATCCCCGTGACCTTCCATGCCAAAGGACTGCCGCCGGGCATCACGATCAATGCCACGACGGGCGACATCACGGGCACACCCACCGTGGCTGGAGATTACCAGGCAGAACTCTGGACGTCTGACGGCTACGGCACCAGCCCGCACTTCCAGCAGATTTACTTTGTCGAGTCATCCAAGATCGACCTTTTCACGAGAACCTACAGTGGCACACTCTATCAACTGCCAGTTATCAATGGACAGAGTGGCTATTTAGGAGAGATGACCGTGACTCCGAACGGAGGTTTTTCCTGCAAGCTGACCTTTAAATCTCGTGTCATTCGGCTGAGTGGAAAATTCACTGGGGATGAATCTGCTTTTGTGGCTCGGGCAGAAAACGTGGTTCAAGGATTGAATCTCAAAATGACGCTGCAGCCCGCTGTTGCTGTCTTATTCGAATGGACCGATCCTGATGGGGAAATCGAAACCACTTCTGCCATGTTAGATGTCGTTTATCGCCGCACAGGGGATGCGTATATCGACCCAGCAGGGCGTCACGTGGTGCTGCTGCAACCCGAAAAAAGTGGCGAGGTGATAGAGGCCGAAGATGTGCTGCGCGGCACGGGCTTTGGCAGCCTGCAAGTCAATGCCAACTTCTCTACCACCTTCGTCGGCACCTTGCCAGATGGCCAAGGGGTGACCGCTAGTAGCTATGTTACCACGGATGGGACCATTCCTACCTTCTTCATCCCCCAAGCTAGGCGGGATGTTTTGATCGGCCAAATGAAGCCGCCGACGCGCTATGAAGTGTTAAATCCGTACTCGGTTTGGTGGTATCGGGATGCCAATCCTAGAGACCCCATAGCCCCAGCTGGCTGGAGCCGGAATCTTACTGCTAATGTGACGCCTTACACACCACCCAAGGCGAGTCAGCTTCTGCTGCCTTACATGGAGTCCAGACCTAACAACGCTTACCTCTCACTCTCCGCAGCAGGTCGTGATTTGGAAGATTCCACGGCTTTCGTCGATGCAGATTTCACGCTCTCCGCTGCTCATACGGCTCTGTTTGCGCGGCCTAATCCCAGCAATCTAAGGGTCAGCTTCTACGCGCCTACAGGCTTCTTCACGGGCCAAGTGACTCTGGATGATCCACGCCGCATCGTTGGCTTCCGTGGCATGATGTTTCCCAATAATGAAGTCCCCCATGGCGAAGGTTTCTTCCTAGCTCCGCCGCCCAAGGGAACTCTGCCCTCTGGGTTGGTTTCTGGCCAAGTTTGGATCGGCGCTACCTTTGATCTTTAATCTGGGTTCTTCATGAATTTCGTTGCGAGTAAGATGGAAAGGCTGTGGAGGCAAGGCGGGCGCAGGTATGAAGGGCTGCGTGCCTTGTTCAAGGTTCAAGGCCTTTCAACCTTAAAGCGCGAATGGCTGACCGCCGATTTGCATCCGTCATGGATTCCACAAGGCTTTGTCGCTTTTCGGGCAGTGCCACCCTAGACACAGCCGCATCGAGTCAAAGAAGCTTTGTGAAACTGGGCTCTGGTGCAACTCAACGATTTTCGATTGTCGTGTAACGTTCAACAAAGAGGCCTGATTCAGAGAGGGGGTAACCCCGATTTAAGCTGAGCTGATTTAGCCGCCTGGGAGTATTGATTTTACTGTGCGTGTTTCGATGATATCTAGGCGGGTAAGCCTTTTACTCCTCTTTATGAAAACACGATTTATGGTCCCTTCGTTCCTTGGAAAAGCAGTTCCTTGTTTTTATCTGGCCTTATTTTCCATCAGCGGCGCATCAGCGCTGGCTCAGATCGGGAAGGATTGGGTGGATCGTTCTACCGTTGGAGTTACGAATTTACGCTCGGCATTGGCTTTTTCTGGCAGTGTGTTTGTCGCTGCCAGTGAAGACTTTAGAAGTTCTGGCAATGTCGAAACTTCCACGAGCGGGGATGTTTGGACGGTCGTTTCGACAGGACTCAGTGGCACCCCAAAAAGCATTGTCTGGAATGGCAGTCAGTTTTTAGCAGTGACTGACGGCCAATTAGCCACTTCTACGAATGCGAATGGTAGCGCCTGGGCTGTGACGGACCCGTTTCCGGCTGCCAGTATGCGGGGGCTCGCACGCTCTGGGAATAATGTGGTGGCCGTCGGGAACTCTTTTAACGGAAGTGGCTTCAGCCCCGTGATTTATCTTTCCACCGATAGTGGCGTGACTTGGACTCAGCAGACCTTGCCTTCGACCTCGACGGCGAGTGGGCTGAATGCGGTGACTTACACAAGTTCTCAATGGGTGGCCGTCGGTGATTACGGCACCCTCTACACCTCTCCAAATGGCACGACCTGGACCCGCCGCACGGTTGCAGCCATGGCAAACAATAGTTTTAACTCGGTGACTCAAAATAGCTCTCTCATCGTGACTGCTGGTCTTGGATTCACTTCCTCAGGCTCTTTGTTCTCTGAAATCTGGACTTCGCCCAATGGCATCGCCTGGACAAGGCGGGCGGTTTCTGGTATTTCCAGCGTCACAAGTGTTGTCTGGACGGGCAGTAATTTTGTGGCGGTGACCGACGGCGGATCAGCGCTCACTTCGCTGGATGGGATCACCTGGAAAACTCAAGAAACAGGCTTCACAGACGCTTTGGGGTCGATGGTCTGGGATGGCACCCAAGTCCTAGCTGTGGGCTCCAGCGGTATCGTGCTCAGCAGTGACTTACTGCCGACAGTGAGTGTAGGCACCGGAGATAGCAAGGTGCTGGAAAGTGATGGCATGGCAAAGGTGACGGTCTATCTTTCCAAACCTACGACACAGGCGCTGAGCATTCCTCTCGTAGTCACAGGCACGGCGACTGAGGGGAGCGACTACACGGCTCCTGGACCTGTGTATTTTGGCGTCGGTGAGTCAGCCCAGATCGTGGAAATCGAGCTGATCAATGATAGTGTGGTGGAGGGCACCTTTGATGATGAAGAGCAGATGATCGTCACCCTAGGAGCGACGGCAGGTGTGTGGGTGAAAGCGCCAAAGGAACAAACCATCACGATTATCGATGGAGATGCGCCGCCTCTGGTGAGCTTCAGTCTGCGAACAGACCCAGGCAATACTGTGGCAGAGAGTGTCGGCACCGTTTCCGTTGGGATAGAGTTATCTTGGCCGATCACAAGCGCTGTGACGATTCCTCTTACCATTACTGGATCTGCGACTTCGCCGAGTGACTACACAGGATTGCCGACATCAGTGACTTTTAATCCTCGAGAAACTTTGCACACCATCAGCATGACAATCGTGAATGACGAAGTCGAAGAAAGCAGCGATGAGGACATCTTGATCGAAATGGGGACGCTTCCTAGCTCAGTGCAAAGCGGCCTGGGAGACCGCGTCAAATACGCGGTCAATATCAACGACGATGATCCGGCTACACAGATCGGCCGCCGCTGGGCACTGAACCAGCCCCGCCCGAGTAGCCCTGATCTTAGAGGAATGGCGATGTCAGTTTCACAGAGCCTAGTCTTGGTGAATGGCGGTGGCAAAGCACTCGTTTCTGCGGATCAAGGGGCCACTTGGTCGGAGAAGCATACGGGCAGCAACAAGGCTGTCAAAGATGTGGCGTATGGCACTGGAATTCTCATCGGCATCAGTGAGTCTGACGGCTCGATCATCCGCTCCACAGACAGTGGGGGCACGTGGATCAAGAGAGAGATACCAGAGGCTTTTTCAGTGAATTGGACCAACTTAGTTTATGCTGGTTCAGAGTTCTTGGCTCTTGGCGTGGATTATTCAGATCGTCCCGTGTTCTTAGCTTCTACAGACGGCGTGCGCTGGGAAAAGAGATCTGTTCCCAATAGCACGAAGGGCACTCCTAGCGGCCTCGTGTCGATGGGTGGCACGAAATGGGCTGCCGTGGGCACCCACTTCAAATATGACCCCAATTCGCGGACGACAACGATAGCTCCTCTGATCTTAACCTCGGAGGATGGCAGAATTTGGTCAGACCGCAGCAGTGCTTTATCCAATGTAGAGCTTACGGATGTTATTTGGACCGGCACGACATTAGTGGCTTTTGAATACAACGGTAAAAACGTTTATACCTCCACGGACGGAGTGGCCTGGATAGCCCGTGCTCTGGGCAGCGTTGGCCCTGCCGTCACAGGGGTCTGGACGGGGAGTAAAATTGTTGCTGTCGGCTCTGGCACTGTCTCTACCTGCACTTCGGCCGCAGGCTTTCCTTGGACGCAGAGAGCTGCTCCTATTAGAGGCTACTTAGACGAGATCCTCTGGACCGGCACGACTTACATCGCCGCTGGATCTCACAGCATTTTTACTTCGACCGATGGGATCAATTGGACTCCGCGTAGCGAGGGTTTTGACTCCTTTACCCGCATGAGCGCAGCGGTTTGGTCTGGCAGTCAATTTGTTGCTGTGGCCAAAGACTCTCCTTTTGCCTACACCTCTCCGAATGGCACGACTTGGACAGAGCAAAAGCTACCCATCAAACAAGGAGGGCTGCACAGTGTCGCCTGGTCTGGCAGTGTCTTTGCTGCTGTGGGACCACTGGGTGTGATCCTAACATCCAACAATGGCACAAGTTGGAGCCCAAAGACGCAACCCGGTGGCACGCTCGATTTGAAGCAGGTCATCTGGGCGGGGAACCAGTTCGTGGCCGTCGGTGGTCAGAATCAGGACGATTGGTTATCTGTCGGGCCTGCGGGTAGCATCGTGCTGACCTCTCCAGATGGCAATCGTTGGACGCGCCGGACCATCCGCACGATCACTCCCCTGGAAGGCATTGCTTGGAATGGTAGTCTGTTCGTGGCCGTAGGTAGAGATGGTCTTATCATGACCTCCTCAGACGCGGTGAGCTGGTCTGCGCCGGTTTCCACCTCTGCTAATGGCCCGAACCCCGCCCGAGAAAGAGATCTTTACGCGGTTGCTTGGTCCGGCTTTCAATGGGTAGCTGTGGGAGAGTCACGAGACATCTGGCGCTCGACTGATGCGATGGCTTGGAACACCGCTACGAATGTGCCTGAGTTACTTGACGGGAATTTTGACTCTCTAGCCCTGAATGACGTCCTTTGGACAGGTGACGAGTTTGTTTGTGCGACTGGCGTGGGCACTGTCCTGCATTCTTTTGATGGCCTGTCTTGGAAAGAACGTGTGACAAAAACCACACTGCCACTCAATGGTCTTGCGCTTGGGAATACGCTGCTAGCGCTGGGTGATCAGGGCACCATCCTCGCGAGCGGTAGCCTTGCTACAGCCTCGCCAGAGATCTTCTTTGACACCGGAAGCTCGACTCAGCCAGAAATCGACAAAACCATCGCCAATGTGCTCGTGCGCCTGAGCAAAGCCGCCGCTACGACGGTCACTGTGCCGTTGAATACGAGCGGATCTGTTGGCATGGCGCTGATGGGGCCACTTGCTGATGTGACTTTGGCCACTCCCTTGCAAGTGGTCTTCAGGCCGGGTGAGCTGGCTAAATTTGTGCCGATCACTATTCGAGGAGACTTCCGTGCCGAAGGGCCAGAAACTTTCACTTTGTCATTTGGCGCGCTGCCAAGCACAGTCACAGCGGGAATTACAGCCGCTCATGTAATGACTATTCAGGATAACGATGAAGCCCTGATCATTTCGAACGAGCCGGCTGATCGTCTGCTGCCCGTGGGCAGTTCTTTGACCCTCAGCGTGGCTCTTTCCGCAGGCAGTGGGCCCGTGTCCTATCAATGGACGAAGGACGGGAGAAGCATCCCGAAAGCTACTAACCCCCTTTATGAAGTGAAATCTGTTCAGATCACCGATGGCGGTAGCTACGCCTGCAATATCAGTAACCCCGTCGGCACCCAGCCCTCCATTGCTGCCCGTGTCGGTGTCTATGAAGTGGCGACTCGTGCCGTTTATGTCGATGCGGCTAGAACACCTCTTGAAACGACCATCACTCAGGCGGCCTCCAGCAACTGTGCAGTCAATTGGTTTAAAGACGGATCATCCACGGCTGTTACGCCGGGCAATGAGTTCGTCTTCAGCAACAACAACCGCTCGCTGAAAATCTCCTCACTCGGTGCCAATGCAGGTGAGTACGTTTGCAAAGTCGGACTGCCGTCTAGCAGCGTCGGCGATACACCGTCTGGAACCACCTGGAATGTTGGCACCGCGTCTGTTAAGCCCGAGTTACCCACGATCACTTTTGCCGATGCCACTATTGGTGTTTCCTACCAATCAGCCACTTTTTCAGCAGCCAATAGCACGAAAGTAACTTCCTGGGCTGCAACTGGATTACCATTAGGCCTGCGTCTGGTGGATCTAGGCAATCACCAATTTCAGATCACTGGGCTAGCTAGCATCGTCGGCACCAGACAAGTCACCATTACCGCCACTAATGGTAAAGGCAGCACCACGGTGACCGTGCCACTCAAGGTAAACGCATTGCCTGCGGGACTCATCGGTACAAGTATTGGCCTCATCGACCGCGAAGAGACGGTTAATAACTTCTTTGGTGGCCGCATGCAGTTCAGCTTTGCCGGCACTGGCGTCTTTTCCGGCAGCTACATCGTCGGTGGAGCGACCCAGAGATTCACTGGTCAAATCACCGCAGCCACCGCCACAACAGCCACCGCTTCAGCCACCTTCCTGAGTGGGATCAATACAGTGACAATCACCCTAGATTATGACTCCTCCCGCTCGGGTGCTAGTGGCTTGGGCACCATCACTGCTAGCGTGCCATCCCCCAGTGGCGCGGTGCCCGCAACAGCCAGCTTCAAAACATGGACCAGACACCTCACTCCAGCGCCCTATGCAGGCAGATACCACTTTGCCATCATGCAGCCATCTGTGACTGCCGGAGATCTGAGCCTGCCCCAAGGTGCAGGTTATGGCATTGCCACCGTCACTCCAGCAGGCGTCACTACCTTCGCGGGTAAGTTGGGTGACGGCAGTGCCCTGACTGGAAGCAGCGTCATCAACACTGATGGCACCACCGTTGCTTACAACGTCATCAACAAAGATCGCGGCTCATTCATGGCCATCCCCAAGATCACCCTCGGCGGCTCGGCACCCAGCTATGCAGACTCAACCGTGGAAGACTTCACGGATGCCTCCTGGGGTAGGCTTCCGAGCCTCACCTCCACACGTGAATACACCGATGGCTGGTTCCCGAGCGCGCTGGAAATCAGCGGTGGAAAATACCTCGCGCCAGCAAGTGGCCAAATCGTTATGGATCTCGAGGATGTCTCCAATACGGGCAACGCGGAAATCTCCTTTAGCCAAGCTGGAATCGATAGCGGTTCCGCTGTTGGCTCAGTCTTCGAGATCGAGGCCAATGGATCAGCTTATGCCTACAATTCTTTTCAATATCCTTCGGACTATTTCACCAAACTGAAGATCACTCCTGCTACGGGTCTATTCAGTGGCACTTTAGATCTATCTGAGTCCGTCAATGAAATCCCCATCAAGCGCAGCCCCATCGCCTATGATGGCCTGATCATACCCAGCTTCAAGAGCGACTCCATAGCCACAGGAGATTATCAAGGCGTCGGTCAATTTAAGCTGCCGCAGCTGCCTGATGCCAACACCTCTCCGATGCCGTCAGCAGCTAGCACGCCCATCCTCACGGGGCGGGTAAAACTGATCAAACTCCCGTAGCCTTACCTTGTGCCTGCGTGGATGACTTCCTCGTATGGCTGCACGACGACGATTCCCTCTCCGCTAAAACGCTGCTGAAAAGTTTCGCCACTGCCACGGCCGATGAGGGTCTTGAAGCTAATGGCACTTTTCAGCTCCGTTTTAAGTCCCGCACTCCACGCCACGGTGGCATTGGGATCACAGGTGAGTGGGTGTGATGGAGAGACGATGAGGGTCAAAGGCGGGCCATGACTGGTAAAGGCAATGAGACCTGTGCCGCTGAGCTTCACGTTAAACAGGCCGCCACTCATCATGCCGCTGATCTTTTTCATCATCGTGATCTCATGCTTGATGGTGCTTTCAAAGGCCAGCACGTCATTGCCATTCACAATGATGGAGTCGCCACTGAGTCGCAATACGGTGATGCGTTTGGCGTTATCGGCGAGATAGAGCCTGCCTTGGCCTTCTGCTTTGGTCAGAGTTGTTCCTTCACTACTCACAGCCTTTTTCAGGAAATGCCCGAGGCCATTTTCAAAGGCACCTTCCCGCTTGAACTGAACATCGCCATAATAAGCGATCATGGTGCCCATCTTCGTCCAGACACGACCATCCAGACGCACCTCTAGCATGTTGGGGGATTCGAGTTCAAAGGCATCGTTCGTGGCGTCTTTTTGCGAAGTTTGATGGGCGAATTCCGTGAGAGTAAAGGCTGACATAGGAGGAGTGATCGTCGAAGAATGTGTCAGATCTGGACAGTAGCTGCCATTACAAAATAGATGAATCCCTGGATCATGGCCCTGCCATTAAGTTCGGATCTTGGATCCTGTCTGAAATGATCACCCCTTGATCGCCGAATTGCCTATCCGGCGTGCCCAAAACCAAAATTAGTTCAGTTACGTATCTTAGTGCGGTCGTTAAAACCTGGATTCGTACTATTCCGTGATCTTTGCGCTGTTACGTCCTTTGGAGAAAAAACGGCTAAGTGCAGGTGGGGCAAGAGAAGAACCCTTGCACGAATGTGTCCGGTTCTCCTTCTTTTTGGTTTATCAATCGAAGTTACTGATTCATAATCAAAGTCTGACGATCCCATCTTATGCGTATTTTAATCACCGGCGGTGCCGGATTTCTCGGTTCCCATCTCAGCGAACGACTGCTCAATGAAGGCAATGAAGTTTTGTGCTTGGACAATTTCTTCACAGGTAGAAAGCGCAACATCGAGCACCTTCTTGACAATTCAAGGTTTGAGCTGATTCGGCATGATGTCTGTGATCCTTATAAGTTTGAAGTGGATCAGATTTACAATCTGGCCTGTCCAGCTTCACCGCCGCATTATCAGTTTAATCCGATCAAAACGACCAAGACATCGTTCCTTGGGGCCATGCATGCTTTGGGTTTAGCAAAACGCACGGGTGCACGGGTATTCCAAGCATCAACCTCTGAGGTCTATGGAGACCCCGAAATCCATCCTCAACCCGAGTCCTACAAGGGCAGCGTGAACCCCATCGGGATCCGCGCCTGTTATGACGAAGGTAAGCGAGTGGCAGAAACGCTGTTCTTTGATTATCATCGTGAAAATGGCGTCGATATTCGAGTCGTACGTATTTTTAATACCTACGGTCCGCGTATGTTACCCGATGATGGCCGCGTGGTTTCTAACTTCATTGTTCAGGCACTGAAAGGTGAAAACTTAACCATCTATGGTGATGGCACACAGACCCGCAGTTTCTGCTATGTGGACGATCTGATCGAAGGCTTTGTGCGTCTCATGAATCATCCCAGCTGCACAGGCCCGGTCAACATTGGTAATCCGGGTGAATTTACCATGTTAGAACTGGCGGATCTGGTGCTGAAAAAGGTAGGGGGAAAATCCAAAATCACCCATTTACCACTTCCAGGTGATGACCCAAAGCAGCGCCGCCCAGATATCAGCTTGGCGCAAAAAGAACTGGGTTGGAACCCCACCGTGCCACTATCTGATGGGCTGGATAAAGCCATCGCCTACTTCGCAACCGTTGTCGGAGGGAAGTAAGATCATTGAATCGGCATTCAATGAGAGCAAAGCTATGTCTGTCAAAGAGCCTGTGTTTTGTTGTTGTTGGATCAAGTATTGACGAACGGGGTCATTTTTGATTAAACTTTGGATAAACAAAGTTCATGCTGTGAACGTCAGGTGGCGGACATCGCTGAGCTTTCCTACCCCCCATCAAAAACCATGAAATCGAATCGCCTAGATTATCGCTCTTTGAAGCGTGGCTTCACCCTAGTGGAGTTGCTCGTCGTTATCACCATCATCGCCATTCTTGCTGCGCTGGCTGTGCCGGTGACCAATAAGGTGATGCAGAATGCCAACAACCTACGCATCAAAGCGACGATGAAAGATGTCCAAGTCGCCATCAGTCGCTATCAAGCCGAATACAATCGGTTTCCAATTACCAGTGCTGGCACGTCAGGTGGAGATGATGCGGCGCCGATTCTTACCAACGGTCAAACTCCGATTGTGAACATTTTGATGGCGCAAACAGATCCAGGCGCATCTCCAAATCTGAATGCTCGTAAAATCAAGTTCATCGATCTTCCGTTTGCCAAGAATGGACAAACTTTTGGCGTGATCGATCCAAGTGGTGGCACAGGTACCGGAGCGCCCATGCAGCTTGTTGATATCTGGGGGATGCCTTACAGCATCCGTTTAGACACCAATTTTGACAATCGCATCGCCAATCCTGATGCCAGCAACAATGACCAAAGAATCTCAGCAAAAGCTCCCAAGTTTCTTTCCGTTTCTGCTGCCATCCAAAGCTACGGACCCGACAAGATTGCTAACACCAAAGACGATATTGTCTCTTGGCGTTAATCGGTTTGCTGTCAATTTACCAAAAAGCGTAGCTCACTCTTGGGCTACGCTTTTTTGTGTTAAGGATACTTGGCCAGAAGCTCAGCCGCTTTGCTGGGATCCACCTTTTCAAAGAAGTCGTCCTCAACCATGCAGACGGGACCGAAGCCACAACTGGCTAAGCATTCAGCGAATTCGATGCTGTATTTACCATCTTCGCTAACGGCGATGGGATGATGATGATCACAGTGGCTGCGATCGATCTTGGCCGTCTGGCAAAGGGAATCCATTAGCTCATAACTACCCGCCATGGCGCAGGAAAGGGTGCGGCAAACGCGAATGTGATATTTGCCTGGAGCTGACTGGCGGAAGCCGGGATAAAAGGTGACGACTTCTAAGACTTGGATTGGCTCAAGGCTGAGCTTGGCTGCCACCCAGTTCACGATCTCATCGCTGATGAAACGGAAGTGCTCCTGCATGAGGTGCAGGAGCGGTAAGACGGCGCTGCGCTTCGACATGGGGTAATGCGTGATTACCTCGTCCATTTGTTTTTCAAGTTCAGCGGAGATTGCCAGAGCCATCGTGGTTACAGATAAAAAGTTATTTCCAGCAGCGCGTGATTACCGATCACATTCGCCCATGACAAAATCAAGGCTACCGAGAACTGCGGGGACGTCGCTCAGCATGTGACCAGGCATGATCTTTGAGAGCACGCTTAGGTTCAGGAAGGACGGACTGCGGATTTTCAGACGATAAGGGACACCGCCGCCTTTGCTGTGAATGTAGAAGCCGAGCTCGCCTTTAGGATTCTCAGCCCCGAAATAAACTTCCCCAGCAGGTGCATCAATGCCTTGAGTGGCAAGGATGAAGTGATGGATGAGTTCTTCCATCTTCATCAGGACGCGCTCCTTATTTGGCAGCAGCCCTTTCGCATCGGCCACATTGATCGGTCCACCAGGCAGCTGGTCCAGCACCTGACGCAGGATGCGCACACTTTGACGCATTTCTTCCATGCGGACGAGGTAACGATCATAGCAGTCACCATGAGCGCCCACAGGGATGTCGAATTCATACTTCTCGTAATCGAGGTAAGGGGCAGCTTTGCGCAGATCATGCTCCACACCTGAACCGCGTAAATTCGGACCGCTGAGACCGTAGCCGATAGCGTCTTCTTTGGTGATGATGCCAAGGCCCTGTGTGCGTCCGATGAAGATGGCGTTGCGGGAGAGCAGCTTGTCTGTCTCGTCGATCACAGGTTCCACTTCATCAAGGAACTTCCTAACAGCGGCGATGAAACCATCTGGCAGATCCCGAATCTGGCCACCAACACGCGTGTAGCTCGTGGTGAAACGCGCACCTGTGAGCTGCTCACATAGATTGTAGATCTTCTCACGCTCGGTGAAGGTGTAGAGGAAGACAGTCATCGCACCCACGTCCATCGCGAAAACGCCGACGCCAAGTAAATGCGCGGAGATACGAGCCAACTCGCAGCAAATGACACGGATGGCACGACCACGCTCAGGCACTTCCCAGCCCATGAGCTTTTCAACGGCCAAGGCATAGGCCACATTGTTTGCCAGTGGGGCCAAATAGTCCAACCGATCCGTGTAGGGCACGAATTGGTTGTAATGCATGTTTTCGGCGATCTTTTCGTCGCCGCGATGCAAGTAGCCAACGTCCGGCTCAGCCTTGGTGATGATCTCACCATCCAGCTCTAAAATCATGCGCAGCACGCCATGCGTCGCTGGGTGAGAGGGGCCCATGTTGAGGACGAGTTTCTCACCGACGAGGTCCGTCGTGGTCTCTTCCATGTTTTCAAGATGCCGCGCCGCTTGGGCAGCGGTGTCTGGGGATTCGTAGTCTCGCGTGACGGTAGGCATCAGATAGGGGGTGGTTCAGACTATTCTACGCTGCCGAAATGGCGGCAAGATGTATTTGTGAAAAATTTCACAAGCTCCCGAGCTGTTTATGAAAAAGCCGCGCTGGGCTGCACGGCTTCTTCAGGGAAGTAAAACTCAAAAAACTTATCGACGGCGACGGCGGAGGATGACTCCGAGAGTTCCTATGAACAGCAATGCCATGCGGGAAGGCTCAGGAACGATGCTAAAGATACCTGTTCCACTGTCGAAGCTTGCTGAAAGGGATGGGCCGAGCCCGAGGGAAGAGTAATTCAGACCCAGAATCCCTGAGATTGCTCCAGGGCCAGAGAGATCAAAAAGTCTCCATTTATCGCCCAGGGCAAATCCAGTGACGCCGTTATTAGCAATCACCAGAGTGCCGCCTGCTGTGGCATCTAGACCACCAAAGAGGCGGATGTAGTCAGCCGCTGAAGCTGTAGCGCTAAGGTCACCACCGCGAGAGAAGAGGTCAAATTGCAGCAGGCTACTCGAACCTAGCACGGTGCTACCACCACCTGAGTTCAGAGTAAAGCTAGAGGCTACAGGTGATCCCAAGGTGCTATCACCGACCTGTAGGGTGCCGTTGATGGTGACAAAGTTCCCAGAACCTGCATTCACTGCGCCTGTGCCGCTGAGTGTGCTGTTGCTAGAAACCGTGACATTGCCAGTCCCTGTGGCCGAGCCCGAGGTATTGTTCGCAACCAAGGTGCCGGAGTTGGTGACGGTGGTTGGACCATTGTAGGTGCTTGCCACAGTGGTAACTAAAGTTGCGGCATTGACGATCAAATCGCTGTTAGCACTAGGACCGCTGATTCCGACTGTGTTGACGTTCACGCGGCCTGGTCCAGAAACCGTTAGTGTGGTGCCGTCTTTCACGAGACCTCCTGTTAACGTTAAGACGCTGCCAGACGCTGCTCCAATAGTCGCATTGGTGACGGCTGAGATCTGTCCAGCATAGGTACTATTGCCAGAGACATTGTATAGAGCACCAGTGCCACCGACTCCGGCGCCGTTAATGCTGAGAGCTTCTGCGGTAGAGTAATTGACAGCGCTAAGATGAAGTGCAGCACCACTGTTCACCGTCGTTCCAGCTGCGGCCGTGCCAAGTGCTTGATTAGCGCTCACGAGTAACGTGCCTGAGTTGACGGTTGTTGACCCTGTGTAAGTATTGGCACTGGCGATGGTGATGGTATTGCTGCCACTTTGCGCCAGCGATCCACTACCACTAATGGAATTGCTCAGCGTGAAGTTGCCGGAGCGATTGAAAACAAGTGCCGCGTTGTTGGTTACAGCACCGCTGCCGAGGCTGCCGATAGAGGTTGCATTGCCGATTTGAAGTGTGCCTGCACTGATAGAAGTTGTGCCGGTGTAAGTGTTGTCAGCCGTTAGCACGGTTGTTCCAGAGCCAGCGCTTACCAAGTTGCCTCCGGTGCCATTGACAACCCCGTTAACAGTAAAGGTATTGCCATTGTTATCAAAAGTTGCTGTAGCGGCACTAGCAATGCTAATGTTGCGGTTAGAATTCAAGCTAATGGATGCATTGCTACGAAGAGTGCCCGTGCCTGTGAATTGGATATTGTTATAAGCACCTGCTGGAGCCAGACCAAGACTAGTGTCAGCAGCGATGGCTAGAGTACCAGCGGCGATCTGCGTGCCATTTGCATTAAGTAGGGTGTTGTTTGTTCCAGTATAATTATTCGAAGTGTTTGAGAGGACTAAAGTTCCAGAACCTTGTTTAACCAACGAACCGCCTGAGGCAAATGAGCTATTCAAAGGTTTACTGATATCAACAGATCCCAGAGCATTCAGTGTTAATACCTGCTGTTTCACATCAAAAAAGCTTCCCGAAAGACTGAGGCTACCGCCAAGTGCCTGTGTGATGGTCATTGCGGCATCCAAAGCGATCACGCCGTTCAAAGTATTCGTGCCACTGGTATTTTGTGAATTGATGCTACGCACGCCTGAACTACCAGCACGAGAAACAATGGTATTGCCAAGTGTTTGCCCACCTGTCGCAGCGATTAGGCCCAGCTCTGCACTGGCAGAACCAGTTGTGTCTCCAATACGAATCGTGGTTGCAGTCGCAGAGCTACCCGTGTTGAACTGAAGCCTTCCTGCATTCACAAACGTGTCCCCAGTGTAGGTGTGGGCACTGTTATAGATCACCGTGCTGTTTTGGTTGATCGCCACCGAGCCTGCCTGCTGAATATTTGTCCCTGATGAGAAAGAGAGCGTGAATCCATTGTTACCAAATACTTTCAGCTGATTGCCATTGGTGAAAATGTTTGTGCTGAAGATAGTCATGTTCCCGTTGACGGGATTAAACTCATTCGCCGTTGCACTGTTCAGAGCAACCGACGTCAGGGAGACAGACTGCGAGTTCGTGCTCAGGTTTTCAATTTTGCCAAAGAGATCGATCGAATTGCCAAATAGATTAAACGCGCCCGCTCCTGAATTGAAGGTGATGTTTCTCCAATCGTCGAAGTTGGTGTAATTATTGAATGGGGACAGCCTTGTGCTTCCACCGAAGAAGATATCGTTTCCACTCCCAGGCGCAGGCGAGCCATCTGGACTCCAGTTTGCGCCAGTGCCCCAGTTATTATCGCCACCACCACCATCCCAGGTATTTCCGGCGTACGATTGTCCGACGAAGAGAGCTAGCGCGGCAAGTTGCAGGCCTGCGACGAGAGGGCGGAGTTGAGGATTGATTTTCATGGGCTGGACAAAGACAGATAGAAGCGAAAGATAGGATCTTTTATTCTAATGGTTTTTTGGTGGGATGCGATTTTGAGGACTCCTACACTGGAGATCAATTGTTTAATTGACCAAAATGACGGCTGAAAATCTTGCGAATCAGAAGCTTGTGATGATTGGTTAGGGGATGATGCCGGTGGTGGCTTGGGATTGGTAGAATTTTCGTAATCCAGCTGCATTGAGGTCCGTGAAACTGATCGGGCTGCCTGTGCCTGCGCGATTTTTTGCCGAAGGCTCATCCTCAAGAGTCCAGGATACGAGGTCGGTGGAGCTATAAACGTGGTAGAACCGGCCGGTCACCGTTGGGAAGCTGAGGCTTATGTTATTGCCGCTCCGTGTCACATCTGTGATCGCGAAGCGGCTTGTTCGGTCCAATGGGTTCGTGCCTGCGGCAGCCTCGTCTTGATTGTTGGTACCATCATTGTCCTGATCGTCAGTCGGGCTGAGCAGCATGACGGCAGTAGTTTGGCTATTCGGATTGGGGCTGCCTGTATCTGAGCTGCCAGCAGAACTGCTCACCCCTGCGCCGCTGACGGCGGTGAGCGTGGCGTAGTAGGTCTGCCCAGGGTTACCAGTAAAGACATAGTCTGTGCCAGTGACGCTGGCATTGCTGACTAAATTGTTGCCTCCAGGCGTGGTGCCGATGCTGATGCGGTAGCCAATGATGTTGTCGTGGGGACCAGCATTGCTCGTCCAAGTGAAGGTGCCTTGATTACCGATCTGGAAATAACTGGTGCGCGGCGCGCTGGCTGGCGGAGGGGTTACATCAACGATCTTCAAATACTGCACCAGTGCACCATCAGCGGTGATTTCGGCAGGCCCGACGCCACCATTGAGCCGGACAAAGATGCCATTGCTATAAATGTCGCTGCCCGTGCGTGCTGAAGGCCAGAGATTGGCTGTAGCATTGCTGCTGGCAAGATTGCGGACGTTGTATTGACGGGCAGCACTGTTTTGTAGGCCGAGCAGATTCCACAGTGGATCACCGACACCACCACGGATATCAAAGGTCTCACTGGTGTCAAAATGCGTCGTGATTCCCGTGCCTGGGGCCGTAGCATTGTGCTCAAAAAGATTGGCAAAGCAGAGCACGACGTCTTTGAAGGCGGGGCTGGCGCTGGCTTGTTCATATTTGGCGATGGCAAAGATGTTATCGGCAGGTGTGCCACCGCCGATTTTTTGGTCGAGGTAGTATTGATTGATGCTCTTGATGGCAGGACTGTTCAGCCGAGCCCAGTTTACTCTGCCATACCACTGGGCTAGGCCCCCATTTTTCGGCGGCGGATTGGTCCAGAACTGAGCTCGATTCCATTTTTTGAAATGCGGAACGCGTTTGCCGAAGTTCAGCTCGTGATCGGTCTCAAAGCCGTCAAAGTGCCAATTGTTCGCGGTTTGATTAAAGCGCTGGATGCCCTGCTCCTGTCCATTGAAGATCATCGGCAAACCAGGCACTGTCGAGAGTGCTCCATAGCGTGTAGCATTTAGCCAAGTGTCATTGTCTGGCATGATCTCGTCATGCCCCGTGAGGTTTAAGAGGATGGCTCCTGTCCTGTAGCCACTTCGGCGGCTTTCCAGCGCACTCTGAAGAGCCCATTCTTTATTCACAGGTGGATTGCCTGTGAACTGGAAGACGATGCTTTCATTGAGGATGTCAAAAACACGATTGCTGCGGTAGCCGGGCTCTGCGCCATCCAATGTTTCTGCCATGAAGACGAAATTCCACTTCACGCTGCGTGTCTTATTGATGATGTATTCCCACAGTGGATTTGGCAGTCCCTGACCAAAGTCACAGCGCAGAGAATCGATGCCTTTATCGTCAGCTGTCAGCCGCTGAGCATAAGTGCCAGTGGTGCTATTGCTCAACGAGTGGCCGGTCTGCTGCAGCCAATACATCGGATATTGCCCGATGTAGCGCCAAAGTTTGATGACCTCGGGACTGAGGCTATTGAAGTCCACGAAGTCGTCCTCATTTTTATGTGGGCGTGAGGCCTCCGTCGGATAGCTATCGTAGCGCCACTGAGCGGAATATCGACCGAAGTAGAGGTCTGCGACATCGGCCCATTTACCGAAGTCATTGCGATCAGGAGCCACGGCCTTGTCTTTGTCCGTCAGGCTGGTGAAATAAGTCGCTGGCTGGCCGTAGTCACTCGTGCGGGAATACCAGTTCACTGGAATGGCGGTCGTCGCGCTGCCAGTGAGGCCGAGATCCACTCCGACCTGGCCATAGATGGCATCCCACGCTGTGTGATTGGCCACAAAGTCGAGCATCACATTGATGGTGCCCACGCTGCCAGTGTAAGCATCAGCTTTGGCGACGAAGTTTTGGAATTCAGACATCGCTGAAGACTCGGTATTTGCGCTTCCAAAGGCTGGGTTCACAGCAAAGAAATTCTTCGTGGCATACGGACTGCCAGGGACATAAGGAGCAGAGGTCGCGGGATCGTTTTCCACGCCAAGCCCACCTGTCGGATGAATGGGCTGGAACCAGAGACAATTCGTCTGGATCGTATTAAAATAATCCAGGTTCATGTGATCATAACCATCGGTATCGCCATCAGCGGCACTCAGCAGATCGACAAAAGTGCTGCGCCCGGCTTGATTGTTCGCGGTGGCCTCAATGGTGAGTGTATTGATCTCATACAGAATCATCTCCAGCGTCTTTTTCGGACTCACGACCACCGCATGATCACGATCTCCGTAATAGAACCAAGTGCCCGTACCAAAGCGGTAACGCACCGTGGCACGGTAGGCCCCTGTGATTGTCACAGGCAGCGTGGTGGTCCAGGTGCTACCACTGCTATTTGTCATGGCGTAGGCTTTGTAATAATGCGTCTCTCCTGTCGTCGCCAGATCACGCGGTGGTGGCAGGATGCCATCGGCGACGCCGTCCCCATTGTTATCCTGGTCCGCCTTGTCACGGCGATTTAGATTTGTCAGGACCTGCACTTCGCTCGGGGCTGTGCCTGCATTGAATGTCGTGCTCACATTCAGACTTAGACTGTCTGCCGCGATCTCATCGATGAAAAACTTCGTGGTTTGATACGGACCAGAGGCGCTATTGATGGTGAGATTACTGATGCGTGGGACGCCTGTGATGGTGAAGTTTCCGCTCACATCTTTACGATAGCTAATCGTCAGGGCATCAGTGGCGTAGCTGTTGTGAAATTTGTCCGGCGTGGCCGTGCTCGTCATGGCATACCACTGATAAGTTTTGCCATCCTTCAGATCAGGGATCGTCGTCGTTGCTGTGCTGCCAGTCACCTGTGCCTGGATCACTTGAGAGTAAGTCCAATTGCTATCCGTGAAGCGAACATAGACCTTTTCTTCTGCCGAAGGTGCACCTGTGAGATTGATCGTGATGAGCCCTGTTGTGGCGTTGCGGCTCACGGTGGTGATGCTAACTGGCGCACTGCTCAGCTCCATCACACTGATGAAGGTATTGGCCAGACCTGGGTCCTTCACAGTGAACAAGTATCGCTTCCCACTGATGACACCGCCACTGAGTTTAGAGGCCGAATCTCCGAGAGGTTGGTAATACAGGATGGCCAGCTCATTCTTCGGGAAGATGAGATTACCACCGTAGTCTTGAGTCCAGTTGTTTCCTGTGACCATTTTGAAATTGTAGTCACTGTCTGCGGCTGAAGCCGTCCACTCAAAGCGGAACCACTCCGCGCTGCCATCTGGCCCCGTGAATTTGTAGCTATTCGTCGTGGCAAGATCCCACCCTTGGCCATCACCCGGGAAATCCACTTCATTAGCGACCCAAGCAAAGGCTGTTGTAGTAAATAAGGAGAATAAGAGAAGACAGATCATGGGATGACTAGACGAACTTCGACTTTGTAGAAGCGGGCAGGATTGCTCGTGAGATCAGTGGTGACCATGCTCGAACCTGTGCCGAGTTGATCAGTGGTGATGGCCGTCCAACTGGTGAGATTGTCGCTCGTAAAGACGCGATACCAACGGTTGGGGATGGTAGGAAAGGTGACTTCAAATCCGCCAGGGATCTTCACTGGCACTGGCTGGTAAAGGTCACTCACGCTGGCGTTCAAACCTAGGATGTATTCTTCGAGATTGTTGTAGCCGTCCGTATCAGCGTTACCATTGTCTCCATTGACTCCGAGAGGGTCATTGTTACTGAGACCATTGGCGGATTCCCAGGCATCGGGGAGAGTGTCGCCATCGAGGGACTCGCTGAGGGTCGGCCCCGTCTCGAAGCCGAAGTCAAAGGTAGCACCGTTGGTTAAAGCAAACTCGACCTGCTGGGTCTGCGCTTGATTGCGCATGTTGACTGTATCAAAAGGTGTCGCCACTTCGTCATCAATGGCTCCGGTGACATGGGTGGCTGCGGAGATTGCTTTGACATAGCTTCGGACGATGCCGTCGCTCGCACTGTTGGTTAGCGAAACGAGGCCGCCTGCACTAAAAAGTGTGTCGAGAGTATTTTGCCCTTT
Organism: Verrucomicrobiaceae bacterium; assembly: GCA_027489965.1. Taxonomy (GTDB): domain Bacteria; phylum Verrucomicrobiota; class Verrucomicrobiia; order Verrucomicrobiales; family Verrucomicrobiaceae; genus Prosthecobacter. The sequence continues at coordinate 50,991 of JAIXZA010000162.1, read as the reverse complement.
GACGAGTAGGTTCTGCAAATGTGGACTGAGACCATGACGCTGATACAAAGTGGTCACGCCGCCCGTGAGGGCCACACTAGCACGCAGAGTGTTGGCGCGAGCAGCGAGGGTGATAGTCTTGGCGATCTTGCCATCGGCACTGGTGAAGGTGAAACCACCTGTGGTGGTAGTGACGGTGTAGAGGTCATTGGTGTAGGCGATGCTATTGGGACCAGCGGCATACCAGTCTTTGAAACCACTCGTGCGGTAGCTACCGACGTTGCCAGCGACGACATTGACGTTGCCTTCATCTTCGGTTTCAAAGCCAGAGTAGCTGTGGGGATTGCCGACTGTTTGTAGCACGCGTCCCGTATTCAGATCACGCACAAAAGCGCAGGTCATGCGACCACCGATGCGCTCAAACTGGGCAAAGACTCGGTCATTGAAGAGCAGGCATTCGTTCTCGCCATCCAGATCCGTGTCTTCCTGAGTGGCGCTGGCGCTGTTGCTGAGGGTGGCAGCAGTGCTGGCCCATCGAGCCACTCTCTGATACACAGCAGCCCAGCGGAATTGACTCTGTGCTGCTTTGGAAAAGCCCGCGAGGTTGTTGAAACTGGTGTCTGGGAAAATGTATTCGCCAGTGCTGAATTTGGCGGAGTTAGGATTAGCTTGGTCGTGAAACGCGGTGAGCCACATGGCTCCGTGAAAGCTCTGTCGCGCTAGGCGGCCAAACAAAGGATTCGTCAGGCTATTGGCAGAGGTCCACGCGGTATGGGCTAGACCATTGACACCGACTTGACCAAAGATAGCTGGCAGAGGAGCGGCACTGCGAAGATTGAAAATCTTATCTCGCAGACTCTCCTCACGCAGTGCCTGGCCAAAGAACCAGTTGTCGTAATTTTCCTGAGAGGCGTAATGAACGAAGTCCTTTGAAACCATCGGCAGTGCAGGCGTGCCGCGTTCGATGAAAGGCCAGGCTTCCGGCGTGCCGTCACGATTGGAGTCCACCTGACCTGCTGCGATGGCATCGGGTGTAGTGAGTTGAATCCAAGGATGGCTGGCAATCCAGGCGATGTTGGCATCATAACCATCGGCATTGGTTTTGGAGGTAAAGTCAGTCCAGTCACTCGGCAAGATGACGACTTGATCCTGCGCGCTGCTGCGGGCTTTGCGATTAAAAAGCTGGCGCAGAGAGGTGTTGAGGCCGCCATCGGTGGTTTGAAATCGATACTCGCCTGGATTGTCATTCAGCACAAAGGTCTTCACACCGTGAATGCGATTGATGCGATAGCCGTCGTTGCTGAGCGAGGCGCTGCGGCCGAACCACTTTTCAATGTGGCGTGTCTGATCCGCAAAGGTAAAACCAAAACCGCTACCGCTGATGAGGTTAAAGGTGGCGCTATTCAGCACCCGCTCGGAAGGATACAAAACGTTACCGCTAGGAGATGCGCCGTAGATTTCTGTGAGCATCGTATTGGCGTCGGCGATGTTTGTCTGAGTGAAGGTCAGGGGGAAATAGGGTAGGATGTGATCGCTGTAGGTCGTGCCGATGAAGTCGAGGTGATCCTGGGCAGCGAGGGTGCCGATGCGGGTGTTAAAGGACGGACCATCACGCCAGGGTTTGTTCACAGCGGGATCTACTTTGGCCCATTGAATGGCACTGGCGAGCAGCGGAGTGATGTGCAGCGCCACCGGCACATCGTAAGCATCATGCACATCCAGCGGTCGATGCCAGCCCGCTCCACTACCCGTATTGATGAGTGCCTGCACTTCATTCCCTGCCATCAGCGGGCGGCTTTCATGCATGAGGCTGACGACCTTGGCTCGCTTCCAAAGATCGTTGTTTGTGTTGGTGGGGCCGAACCATGCTTTCAGCACGCTGCCAGCGCCGCGAATATCTGGCTGCGCGCGCCAATGGTCGCTGGCGACCCAGTCGTCCAGGATACTATCACGGATGTCACTACGGTCAGCGAGGTCACCTGCGCCACGTGCGGGAGATGGGCCATTGTTAGTGCCGTCTTTGGTGGTGAAGACTTGGTAGTTCAAGGTGTTGGCATTGCCATTCCAGCCGGCATCTAGCAAGGCTTGGCGGCTGATGCTGAACTCCACAGCATCCATGGTGCTACTATACCAACTTCGTTTAAAACCATTGGCAGCATTTTGGTCACGACGGACGACGCCAAAGGGTGTGAGGCTTTGGTTGATGCTGATGGAGTTGCTCGCGGCATTGGTATCCACATAGACGGCACCATTGTCTGTGGAGTAAGCAGCCACGCAGACCTCCCATTTCATGTTGGTGAGGGTATCGATCTCATCTGGGAGTGCGGCTTCCCCACTGCTTGGGCTATTGAAATCAATGACGACGTAAGCATCGACTCCGCCATTTTCGGCAAACGCCACGAGGTCTTGAAAATCGATGCGGAAGTAGATCAGATCATCACCACCATTGGCCGTCGGTCCACCATCATGAGCATAAAAGGCAACGATGTCTCGGCTGCTATCAAAGCCATCCGCATTGCGGAAAATGTCTGTGCCTTGATTGTTGGTGCCGTCGCCATTGTATTCATCCAGCATGACGAGGTCCTCGATGGCCCAGTCGGTGAACTCACGGCTATTGCTTACACCACCAGCCACAATGGGAGACTGCGGACCAATGCGGATCTGGCCTGGTGGTGGCGGAGTGATGTTGTTGTTCTCACGCGGATTGGTTCCGTTCGTGAGCTCAGCGAGGTTGTTAAATGCATCGCCGTCAGGATTGCCGGTAGCTCCATCATCGATCACAGGCGCTGCACCGCGTAAGTTCACGAGGCCGCTGATGAGGGGATCGATCCCATAGCGCACTTCCCAGCCATCCGGCAGGCCATCACCATCGGTATCAGCTTTGAGGGGATCGGTCTCGGTCCAAATTTCACCGGCATTCCAGACGCGATTGTTATTGGAGTCACCCTCGATCATGCCATCACCATTTTTATCTTCACCGCTACCATCGCGGGCTCCATCACCATCGGTGTCAGGATTGTTGGGATCGGTTTCGGTCCAAGTTTCAGCTGGATCACGTATTTTGTTTGGCCAGCTTCGTGCTAGCGTTGGCGCAGCATTGGCCGCGAGGCTGGCACCATCTCCATCCATCCAGCCGTTTTTGTTGGCGTCCTCAATGCCATCACGCAGTCCATCATTGTCACTGTCAGCATCATCAGGATCTGTCATGGAGCCACGCAGCAGCCTGGCACGGTCCCCACCTTCAGCAGCGGTATTCACTCCCGGAACTTTGTTGAGGTTATCAAGTGTGTTAAAAAAAGGTGGATCGAGGTCGCCACGAAAATTGGGACTACCATCACCATTCGTGTCGGTCGTGAGGATGGTGCCGAAGTCGAATTTGTTATTCCCATTGGAGTCGGTGAAGGTTTCGTTAGCCTCACCCACATCATGCAGCCCATTCGCATTCGTGTCTGTCCAATCAAACACGCCATTGCCCGCACCGACAAGAGGTAAGCCAAAACCGGTATCGGCGTAAGCTTCACTCACGGTCAAAGCAAGACGCCAGCCGACCTCCAGCGCATCGGGTAGGCCGTCGCTGTCGGTATCGGGGCTGCGAGGATCGGTTTTACCAAAGGCATTGTAGATATGCACTTCGCCATTCGTCCACTGTTCGGAATTGGGTTTGAAGCGTGGATCATCCGCTGGAAAGCCATTGGGCAGTGGCGTGGCGGTGCCTTCATCGGCATCGAGAAGGCCGTCGTCGTCGTCATCGGGATCGGACGCCGACGCCGACGTCCTTTGGCGGAAAAAAACCCGCACATTTCTCACTTCATGGTTTTCAAACGGGCCATCAAAGACCTTCGCGGTGAAGCGGAACTCGCCCTGCGTGATGCCGCTCCAGGTGTAGTCCCAGTGCTTGCTGCCGCCTTCTACAGTCGTGACTGGCGTCATGTTGACGGTCATGGGCCCATTATTGACCGTCAACACCACACTGTCTGCTGCAGCCGAGGTGGTCACACGGATGACAAACTGTCGCTGCTCGGCTGTAGGATTAGCGACATCTGGCAAGATGACTTCATACGGCTTGCCGTCCTGATCCAACTCCGGCGGTGTGGCGATGGTGATTCTAGGGATGAAGGACGGCTCCGCCTTGACCAATCGTGTGGCAATCACATCAGGGTTAGGTGAGCTGCGGTCCAGCGTGATCTGGATGCGGTGGATGTAGTCCGGCTGGTCGTTGTAGATATTGGGCAGCGGGAAAGCTAGGGCGTGATAATCACTGGTCTCATCATACACAATGTCATAGGTGTCACGCGGGTAGGCCGACAGATTGCCAGTTTCGTTTGAGCCAATACGGATGGTGAAGCGGTCGATAAGCTGTTGCTCGGTGAGGCCTGTAGCCAGGTCTTTGGAGAAGTACACCTTCATCACATAGCCGGTCGTGATGGCGTCTTCATCATTCGGCGGCCAAGCGACGAACATGCGGTTGTCTGGGCCATCCACATTCACCGTGCGGACAAGTGTGGTGTAGTGCCCGGCGGTGTCGCTTAGATTAAAATCCTTGTAGGCAGCAGAGCTGATTTCACGCAGCCTTACATTGATGGTGGCAGTTCCACTGGCGGGTATGTTGGCATAGGTGAAACGCCATTCTTTGACATAGTTGGCATTTGTGGGCGTATTGGTCGGCGTCACTTCCGTGGCCCTGACCCAGGAGACTGGAAGGCTGGCATCCCACACTCCATCTTCATCGAGATCGGTGAAGGTTTCACCAGCATCTCGATTGCCGTTGCGGTTGGTATCTTTGAAGGGTTCAAAGCCGCCACCATTGCCATTTTGGCTGCGGGTGACGCTGTCGTTATTGGAGGCGTCTGAATCAGCGATGTTGTACCACACTTCCGTGACGCTGGAGTCCGTGCGGATGACAAGGCCATACTCACTGCCGCCAACGGTATCCCCATTGTTCTCTGGGAAACGCACTTCTCCGAGTGGACGTGAGGCATCATAATAAAAGCTCTGCGTGAATGTGTTGTAGATACTGGCCTTACCAGCGCGACTCAAGAAGGCCCTAGCACGAATGACGTGCATGCCTTCGCTGAGGCCGGTTTGAGTCACACCATAATCATTGTGCGGACGCACAGGCAGCAGATCCATAGCCAGCGCATTGGTTTCAAAGGTGGTCTGCATTTTCTTTTTCCGAGTGACCGCGTCTGCATTGCCCGGCCACCAGCTTGGTGCAGCCTCTTTATGAATGGCGATTTTGTATTTGGATGTGACGGTGAAGTCGCCAGGCAGTGGCGTAGCGCTCCACCAGTTGGTGCTGCCGCCATCGTCGTTATGGCGATAACTCATCTCCACCACTTTTGTCGTGCCAGCACCGCGTCCGGCACTGCCTTCGGGATTCGAACCATCCGTGGTGTAGTAAAGGAAGGACTTGTAGCCACCTCCGACACTGTTTGTCTTCACCCACATCTCATTGCGTGAGGCATCGTATTGATTGCGAGTCGGCGTGAGATTGCCAACTGGAGCAGCAGGATCATGATACAGAAAGCTCGCCGTGTTGGTATCGATGAACTTTGGCGAGGTGCCATTAACGACCGTCGTGGTGGTAAAGGTCTCAGCACCAGCACTGCCTGTGGAATTGCGAGCCGTGTCTTTTGCTGCGAACAGCTCTGGATGGATTCGGCTGACGAAATTCGGCTGTTCATAACCGAGGAACATATCATTGCTCACCGCAGGCGGACGGTCACGCAGCGCTGGATCAGTGACACCGAGGGGCACCGTGCCATTTAAGTCAATACCGCCATCCAACTTCATGAGCACATTTTCAGCCGAGCCATCCACGCGAGCGACAAAGCGCACGCCGGTGCTGCTGGTGACACGCGGAATGACAGCGCTGTAGGTGTAGTCCGTGACATTCGTATCTGCTGGCAGGATTGGCCGCGAAGCCTCTGGCAGCGTGCCACCATTGAAAGCTTTGTCACCATTGGGACCATCACGGCGTCTCACCGTCACGGTTTTAGCCTCAACCCCATTTTCTGTGATGGTGATCGGTCTGCCGCCGTGATTTGCCCAGAGTTCACTGGGGTCTGGATTCTTCCATGAGAAGAGGAAGTAACCACCCGCAGGTAGCACGGTGGATGACAGCTCCTCTTTAAATTTGAAGAAGCCGCCGCCATACCAGGAGTAATTGTAAAGATAAGCTCCTGTTGGGAAAGCACTCGCAAAACCGCGTGCCTGACCGCTGCCATAATTATCGCTGAGCATGACGAGCAATGTCACAGCATCTGCATCGCTCATGTTACCGTTTTCACGCTTATCCAGACGCTCCCACACAACGACATCGGCATCGCTGAATCGGCCTAGCTGATAACCACGAGCAAACTGCTCATGCACATAAAGCAAGTTAGGCACGCGACCATCTGCCCATTGGCCCAGGAAGCTTGTGTTGGAATGGCGCGGGAAAGCACCACCGCTTTCCCCCAGAGTCTCAGCTTGGTAATTACCATCCGTGTACAGTAGGCCCAGACCATCACGCAGGAAGTAAAACGCATGCTGAAGCTCACGGCGGGCAGCGTAATCACTATCATGGCTCTGCGCATGAGTGACGCCGATGTTCGCTGCAAAGCCGCCCACGCCTGCCCAGTCATAACCTTGCAGGCCGCTGGAGGGATTGCCCAGGCGGCTATTGAGCTGACTGCGCAGATCGTTATCCACCAGCCTCATGCCTGAATCTACAAATGGACCATAAGCCGGTGGCTCACCGAGATGCTCGCCGAAGAGCATGGCATCATCGCGACCAGCATCCGTGCTGAAAACTGTGTCACGATGATTTGTATCGGAGAAGCCACGGCTGATGTTGAACTGTCGCTGCACCTGACCGCTATAGCCATAATCACTGCTGTCCTTTCCTGCGCCAAACGTAGCCCCGAAAAAGTCTGCTCGGATATGCTTGACCGCATCCAGGCGCAGCCCGTCTGCTTTTGTGCGATCCATCAACCAGCGTGCGGCGCGGTTCAGATAATTCTCCACGTATTCCTCATACACGGCTTTATTGGCATTCAGGTAGGATTGCGCCCAAGCCTTGGCCTGAGCGTCTGTGGCCGAGGGTCCCAGGTTTGCTGGCTGCCGCGCCATGGTGAGAAGGCCACCAAAGCCGATGTAGTTCCCATTTTTATCAAAGTAGTATTGCTCGGGTCGATCATAGTCGCGGATGAACTTGATTTTCAGTGCCGTGCTGCCTTCGGTGAGACCAAAGTTTTGGTTCGTGGTCCCAGGTTCTTGCGCGATGTCGATGAGGTCCGCCAAGCCAAGATGCTGCACCTGCCAAGCATCTGTCCAAGAGCGGGTATTGTCCCACTTCCGGTAAAAGCCATCCTGTGTCCGGCGCAGATGAAAATCCTCTGGCACCATGCCGGGGTAAATGTCGATCGGCGTATTCTCATTGAATCCCGGCACATCAAAGGCGCGGTGATTCATGATGTTATCAAAATACACCCGGATGCCAAATCGATGCGCCGTCTCCACCAAACGGATCAACTCCGCTTCCGTTCCATATCGTGTCCGCACCGAGTTCCGCTGATTTTTGCCACCAAGATCAAACGGGTCCCACAAATCATAACCAACCGACAATCCGCCCGAACCCTTCGTCGGCGGCGGCAACCAGAGTGATGAGTAACCAGCCTCTGCAAGCTCAGGCATCTTATTCGTGATCTCCACCCAAGAAGTATTGAAGTATTGCAGCATGGCCTCACCACGAGCGGAAGTGGCAAGCGCATAAAGCAGAGCAAAGAAAATGAAATGACGAAACATGGCGCAAAGAAAATTTATTGTTCTTGGACATCGAGTCTGAAGAAGCGCCGCTCGCTTTCCAGCGGGGCAATCAACGTGCGAGTGCTGCCGCCGTTGGTGGGCAGACCATCGTTTCCGGGCAATTGCCAGGTGCTCCAATTCAGTAAGTCGGTGCTCGTCAGCACTTTGATCAGACGACCTGGCAGATTCGGAAACTGCACAGCAACATTGCCACTGGAGACGCTCACAGCAGGAGCTAGCCTAGAGGCAGAGTCTTCTGGATCAGTTAGGGTGAGATACTCATATTGATTTGAGATGCCATCACCATCCGCATCATGGGTTGGCAGACCAGTGGGAGAACTGCCGCTGCCAAATTCTGCCAAACGCCATTCAGCGTATGTTTGTCGAGCCGCTGATGCATTGATCCAATCCGTCAGCACTTGTACACCTTCGGGATCGATCACCGCTGTGGCCAATGGCGGCATGCGAGTATAACCACCACTACCAGCCGAGCGATTTCGAATGATGCTAGCGAGAGCATCTCCACGCACCAATGCACGGTGAGTGGGCGCAAGCTCGACAGCGACATGGGTGCCGATCAGATTGGCCTGCGTCAGACTCAGCTCAGGCCGTAGATCAAAGACGCCAGGCGCGGTGCCGCCAGCCTGATGGCAGTAACTGCAATTCACGGCAAGCCAAGAGCGAGCGCGTGTTTCCAGAGTCTGCGTGGTATCACTCAGAGAAGCAAACTTGGGTAGGTTATGAAATTGCGTGGGGGCATTGCTGAGGTAACCAGCCTGTGCCATTAGCTCCAGATAATTGCCCGTGCTACCGCCTAGGCTGCCTGTGCGGTTCAGCTGACGGGTTTCAAAGCTCAGCCCATGACCACCCGCAGGTGTATGGCAGGCTAGGCATTCACTGCGACTTGGAATGCGCCAGTGTACATTGGTCGGGACAGCAGAAATAGAGACGGTCATATCAAAATCTTCTCCACCGTCATCGACGAGATAGGCTTCAGTCCCTGCATCATTCCAGCGATAACTGACCCCGTAGCTACCGGTCGCGTTTTTCACCAGCAAGCGAGTTTCTAGCCGCTTAGCCGTCGTCGGATTCCCACGTGTGAGTTCCATATCAAAATGTTTGATCCAGACGGCTCCCGTGGGCAGGTCCCAGTTCCCATCCTGCACGTAGCCAAAGGTAGCACTATCGTTTGGCAGCATGAACCAACGCGACTTTTTAGCATAGTCACTCCAGAAAGGCAGGTTGACATCGTAGCGCTCGATACCGGGATTAAAGCTGAGGTCCGTCAGGTCAGCGAAGAGTCCTGTGTCACTCAATTTTGTCGGATAGGTGGTATCCACTGTCTGAGAAATGATGCGGCGCACTTTACCATCACCGTAGTCGAGCAGAAGGATGTCGCCATTGGCAGGATCAGGATCGAGCATGAAGGCCACAGTTCCGGCCTCTCCAGTGATGCGCTCCACCGTTGGCGGGTTGCTGCCATTGCGTTGCAGTGTCCAGATATGACCACTGACGAAGTCTCCAAAGACATACTTGCCGGTAAGTGTCGGGTATTTGGTGCCACGATAAACCAAGCCACCTGTGACACTGCGGCCCTCGAGCGCACTCCCACCATGGAAGTAAGTCCAAAGCGGTGCCGTCGGTGTGAAGCCACTTGGTGGATTCGTGCGTGCGCCGACCGCGTTGCCTTCTAAATAACCCCAGCCGTAATTGCCGCCCGGAGTCACGACATTCACTTCTTCCCATAAATCCAGGCCCACCTCGCCAGCCCACATCTCTCCGTTTTGTGGGTCAAAACTGAACTGCCACGGATTGCGGAAGCCGATGGCAAAGATCTCTGTGCGCACATTACCAGTGAGGGCCAGGCCATTAAACGTGGTGGCTCCGATGAAAGGATTGTTTGCCGGCACTTTATAGTAGGCCGTTCCCGAATTGAGTGCGATGGAGGGATGCGCTGTTGGCTCCAGATTGGCAGACTGCCTATCCACGTCGATGCGGAAAATGCCCGCCCAGAAGTCTTTGTCGATACGCTGAGAATTCAGATTCCCATCATTGAGTCCGCCAGCATCACCGGAAGCCCAGTAGAAATAGCCATCTGGACCAAAACGACAAGAGTCGATGTTATGGATGGCGCTTGGATTGATCTGCGTGATGAAGGGCTGCTCACTAGCTGTATCTCCGACGTCCAGATTGCCATTCACGGCGGTGAAGCGACTGACACGGGCGTAGCGCTGGCCACTGATGAGGAAATTATAAGTGATGAAGAACTGCCGATTCGTGGCGAAATTTGGGTGCAAAGCTAGACCTTTGAGACCGAGTTCATTGCCATCATCTTCGAAGTCCTCCGTGCTGCGCGGATTCACCACAGCAGCAACATCCAGGAAAAGTTGCCGTGTTGGATTGGCTGCATGGATATTGGGGATGAGCCAGATTTTACCATTGCGCTCACCGACAAGAACCTTGTCCGTATTCCCAGGCACCGCCGACATGCAACTCGGCGCATTAAAGGTCAGACCAGGTGTGGAGTCCACGACTGCTAGACCCGTGGTAGGCGCTGTGAGTGGCACCACGGACGTTTGATTGGCGATGCGTAGGGCATTGCTGAAATTAAACGTCACTGTGACCGGCGCGGAGTATTGACCATTGATACCGAGGATCCGGTAAGTCAGACTATCCGTTGTGGGAGAGCCAGTCGTGTGGCTGTAAAAGACGCGTCCAGTGCTATCAATGCTTGCCGTGCCATGGGTGGGTGGACTGACTAGTTCGATACTGCCTGCTCCAGCGTCATTGCGGAAGACATCTAGAAGCACCTTTTTATTGGGTCGCAGGGTGACGCTATCTGCAAAGGCTGTGGGCGGGCTAAAGGCGGACTGAATACTGCGCCAGCTGGTGCCGACAGAGAGGTTATCCCATGTCGTTGCAGCCGTACCACCGGAGGCAAGACGGATGGCTGTCATCCAGTTATCACCCGCGTAAGGACGAGTCGCCGCTGGTATGTTGGAGGCCTCATTGAGATCCAGATTCGGATTCACCCAAAGCGTGGCCACATTGGCACTAAAATCCAGCTTAGCGACTACAGTGTACGTCTGTCCATTCACCGGAGCGATGCCTGAGAAACTGTGCTGATTGGCATTCAGATCATGAATGGCAAACTCACGCACGCCAGATACTGGATTCGTGGCAAAGGGCACACCGAAGAGCATGCGCTCTGTGCCAAAGTCAAAAAGTGAAGCCCCGCTCCAGGCTGCTCCAGTGCTGCGCGTCATTTGATAGCTGACATAGACCGCTTTGAATCGGCTGGTCGCATCCTCATTGATCGCGCCTTCAGCCTCCACGCCATTGAATTGACGCACAGCACCCGATTCTTGAGTCGAAAGAGAATTGCCAGCGATTGTCGGCGAACCAAATGCAGGGTCCCAATCTGAAGCATCATTGCTAAAGGCAGGCGGGACCGTGTTCTGTAGATCCCAGCGCACCCCGCCCTTTCTCATAGCGATAGGGCCATTAGTATAGGTGAAGGTCTCACTGCCGATGACAAGATCACTGCCGCTTGCCGTCGTGGCTACAGGATAACTAAAGCCTTGAATGGCGGTCCAACTGGTGCCGACGATGAGCTTGTCCCAATACGTTGGGGCACCGCCCCCTGACCCGAAACGCAGAGCCGTCGTTGCATTGGAAAAAGAGATCGTCGCATTCGGTGTCGGTTCACCCGCGCTGAAGTTGGGATTGATGAAAAGAGAGGCTGTGCCTGCCGCGTAGTCGATCTTCCCGACGATCTGATACTTTGTGCCAGCGACCGGTGGTATCCCTGTGAAGCTCCATTGATTGGCTCCCAGATTGTGGATGCCTAGTTCTCGCCGACTGCTGCTCGGATTTGTAGCAAAGGGCACACCAAACATCAGCCGCTCCGCATTGCCATCATAGATGCTCAGACCACTCCACTCCACAGTGCTAGCACTGCGCTGCATTTCAAAGCGATAATAAATCGTCTTGTATTGAGACGTCGCGGCATTGCTAAAACTACCGTCTGCTTCCGGTGAATCATATTCACGCTTGGCGCTCGTGCCCCAGGTAGCGAGGCGGTTGGAAAAGACATAGGGCCAGCCATCCACGTTGTCCCAATTCGAGACGGTTTGAGTCTTGCCGACAAATCCGCCACCCGTGTTGTTGTTATCAAAGTCAAAGCCTAGACCACCGTCATGGCCGAGGATATTGCCATCAGGATAATCAAAGTTTTCCACCGCGATGACCTGGTGCGGCCCGCTAGCAGCCGTGATGCTCGGATAAGCACGCTGGATAGCTGCCCAACTCGTGCCGACAGCGACATCATCCCACGTCGTCTGCCCCGTGCCGCCTGAGCCGAGGCGGATGGCGCTATTCCAGTTATCTCCCAAGTAAGTGCGGGTCACGGCAGGCGCGCCCTCTGGCTGCGTGAGGTCAGGATTCACCCAGAGGGAGATTTGATCATTCACAAAGTCCACCTTGGCCACAAGCGTGTACTCCGTTCCATCCACAGCAGGTACATTGGTGTAACTGACACCGTTTTCACCAACCGCAAAATGCCGCTGACCTCCCACCACGGGCGGATTAAAATCCACACCAAAGAAAATGCGCTCTGCATTAAAATCATAGGCACTGATGCCGCTCCAGGTCGCACCCGCAGCACGGGTCATTCTGACTCGGTAATAGACCTGTCGGTAGCGTGTCCCTCCTGCCTCATTTACGCTGCCATCTCCTTCATTCACATTGCCAAACTCCCGCTTCGCGGCTGAATCACTGGTGCGTAGCGTGCTCGTCGTGACGATTGGTGATCCAAAGACCGTATCCCACGTCGATGCAGGCAGCACCCTTGTGTAGCCAACAAAGCCATCCCCATTCGTGGTGTTATCAAAGTCCCAGTTCACACCCCCTGCGCGGTTATTAATGCTGCCATTGGTATAGCTAAAACTATCACTTCCGATGATCACATTCTGCCCTGCCACAGCGCTTGGATTTGGATCAGGGTATGAAGCCAATTGAAGTCTAAAAGAATCCAAACAAACACCATCTTCACGGGCTACGATGCGCAGGGTATAGTTACCTGTGGCGAGCGTGAAGGTCATCGGATTCTGCGCCGCTGCACCCGTGTTGGTTTCCGCTTGTCCACTGCCATCCCAGCCCTGCTGGCCGAAGTCGGAGCTTGCATGCCCACTATCAACATAGTAGTCCGCATGGGTGCCGCCTGGGCCATCCGCCAAGTCCAAAAAGCCTGCATAGATTGAGTCAGAACTGACGCTATGTCCATCCCAACGCAGATAGAGCCGATAGATGCCGGGCGTGGCGATTTGAATGCTGTAGTCAATAGACGCACCACCTGGATCATTGGCCGCAGGTGCGGTACCACGCTCAAAAGGCACACCACCCGTGCCGTTGTCCGGTTGCGCCTGCATGAAGAGGCCATTGGTGCCCGTCGCATTTTCATAAGTCACCGTATTCGGCACCACCGCATTCGGCGTCGGTGCCTGCACCCAATTCACCCCATTCCCAGGTCTCAGCGCATGATAATTCTCCGCCTGCCCAGTGACTGAACCGCTGGCTTCGACATAAAGCTGGGTAGGTGGCAACAAGCCTGCAAAAGCAGGGGCGTTTGCGAGTAGCGACGAAGCAGCTGCAAAAATGACGTAACGCATCATAAGAAAAGGGTGGCTGAGTGGGTGAATTTAAATTCACGAAAACGATTGTGCTCTACGCACACCGGCATGCCAAGTCTGCAAGTTTGGTTAAATGACCAGTAACAAGCAGGTTTTATGCCTCGCCAACGATGCTAACCACGATGCTTCGTGTGTGTGGTTCACGGCGGTGTTCAAAGAGAAAAATGCCCTGCCAAGTGCCCAACGCCAACTTTCCTTGTATGACCGGAATCACCTCGCTCGTCCTCGTTAGTGCCATTCGTAGATGGCTAGGCATGTCATCTGGTCCTTCATAGGTGTGGATGAAATACGGCGTTTCTTCAGGCACAAGATGATCAAAAAACGCGTGAAGATCCGTCCGAGCTGAAGGATCAGCGTTTTCAAAAATCACCAGACTGCAGCTTGTATGCTGCACAAAAATCGTCGCCGTACCTGTCTGAATCCCAGAATCCCGAACCATCTGCTCACAGCGTTCGGTGATCTCGTAAGTCCCCTTTCCACGAGTGGAGATTGAGAATTGGGTAGCATACGCAGGCATAAATGGAGGCATGATACCATGACTGCTCAAGGATCAAGCCCCAACTAGTTTCCTTCGGATTGCAGTTCTTATTTGCCGGGTGGCTTCGGTGTCACCGTGAAGCGGCTAGGGCTTGTCTTATAACTTTCCATGCAATCCACGCAGCAGAAGGCAACCGTGCCTGCATCCGTGAAGACGCGGTAGATGATGCGGACGGTTTTGCCATCCACAGGACATTTGTCATTGATGGCCGGTCCGCCTTTGGCAAAGATGGCTGTCACGCTAATGAGGGCGAGGAATAAGGCCGGAATGAGTGTTTTCATGGTTTTGGATGGTTTCCCGCAGCTCATGATGAGCAGCGGTCTAACGTCAAAACGAACAACCCTCCAGTTTCCTAGAGGGTTGCCAAAAGCTGCTCACTGTTGCGCAAAGGACGCGCAGGTCAGGCGATCAAAAAGGGATGTCATCGCCTTCCATGCCATCCGTGATCGGTCCCTCACCAAAGTCATCTTCATGAGATGGAGCTGGACGCTGTGGAGCGGCCTGTGGCCGCTGCTGTGGAGCAGGGCGTTGATAGCCGCCGCCACCACCACCTCCGCCGCCCATTGGGCGTCGTTGCTGAGGGGCTGGGGCAGGTGCGCTGTAGCCACCTCCCTCACCGCCGTCGTCTCCTCCTTGATAAGAACCGCCGCCGCCACCTCCACCAGCACTTTTACTGTCGAGGAACTGCATGTTTTCACAGACGATGCGGATTTTACTGCGCTTTTGACCAGAGGCCTTGTCCTCCCAGGTATCCATCTGCAGGCGACCTTCGATGAATACGGCACGACCTTTTGCAAGATACTGCCCGGCAAGCTCGGCCTGCTTATTCCATAGGACAATATCCAGGTAGGTTACTTCTTCCTGACGTTCACCGCTATCGGTGACGTATCGGCGATTGACCGCAATGGCCATATCACAGACCGCGCTACCCTTTGGCGTATAACGCACTTCGGGGTCTCGGGTGAGATTGCCAATGATCATGACTTTATTGAGGGAGGCCATAGCCCTCACCTTAGCCAGTTCCTCTGTCAGGCAGCAACCATTTTGTCACAAGAGTGCATAATCAGAGAAAAAGGAGTCTCCGGACGATTGGAAAACTAAAGAACTGTGATTTTGCCGTAGTCCTCTGAAAAAAAGCTGCTAGTTTAAACTCCCCAACTCCACGCCGCTGTGGTGAAATGGTAAACACAGCAGACTTAAAATCTGCTGGGATAACATCCCTTGTCGGTTCGAGTCCGACCAGCGGCACTCCTTGAAACCCTCTTAAAAACGAGGGTTCAAGTTCACCGAGGGTATCTGCCTTTTCCTGGGCTGGTCATCCACTGCCAAGCGTGCTCAAGATGACTGCGCGGGTCTTTGTATTCGGCTTCCCAGCCGAGGACGGCTTTGGCTTTGGCTGGGTCACAGATCAGTTCTGGCGGGTCGCCAGCCCGGCGTGGCCCGTAGGTGACGGGAATGGTTTTTCCCGTGACGGATTCAGCCGTTTGAAGGATCTCTTTCACGCTGAAACCACGACCAGTGCCGAGATTGACTGGGATGGTCTCACCTCCTGAACGAAGATAACCGAGGGCTTTGGCGTGCGCGCTGGCAAGGTCGCACACATGAATGTAGTCTCGAATGCAGGTGCCATCAGGGGTGGGGTAGTCGGTGCCAAAGACGCTGATCTCTGGGATTTCACCCGTGGCCGCCATGAGGATTCGTGGGATCAAATGGGTTTCAGGATCATGATCCTCTCCGATTTCACCACTCGGGTCGCACCCACTGGCATTGAAATAGCGCAGGAATACGGCTTTTAATCCCCAGGCATGATCACAGTCTCGGAGGACGCGTTCAAGCATCCACTTGGATGCGCCATAAGGATTCACCGGGGATTGGGGATGATCCTCATTCATCGGCACATAGACGGGGTTGCCATATGTGGCGCAGGTCGAGGAAAAAATGAAGCGCTTGCAGCCGTGGCGCTGCATGGTCTCTAGCAGGATTAGGGGTGAGGCAAGGTTGTTGCGGTAATATTTGAGCGGATCCGTCACTGATTCGCCCACATAAGCAAAAGCGGCAAAATGAAGCACGGCCTCTGGCTGATGTTCCTTAAACAGGCGTTCCATCAAGGCTGCATCACTCATATCTCCTGCGATAAACGTAATCCGATCCATTGGCAGGGCCTCACGGTGCCCAAAGACAAGGTTATCTAGAACGATGATCTTTTCTCCCATCTCCAGCAAATGCCGGACGGTGTGAGAACCGATGTAACCTGCGCCACCTGTAACGAGTAATGTGCCTTTATGAGCCATCTAGACCCTTAGCGCATGGAGAATGCATTTGGCAAACTGAGGATTCACCCACCATTGGGTGGATGCGGCACTCAGACGCCTTCTGCCTGCCGTTTCTTTTCCGCTTTGTTCTTCATGCGGACATTGAGCATTTCGGTAAATACAGAGAAGGCCATGGCAAAATAAACGAATCCTTTTTCGAAATGGAAATGGAACCCTTCAGCAATGAGGGTGGTGCCGATGAGGAGTAGGAAGGATAGTGCCAAGACTTTAACGGTCGGATGGCGACTGATGAAGTCACTGACAGAGCCTGCAAAGATCATCATGAAACCGACTGCGATCATCACGGCCAATATCATGATGCTCACCTGGTCCACCATGCCTACTGCCGTAATCACGGAGTCGAGGGAAAAGACGATATCTAGCAGGGCGATCTGAAATAAGATTGCTCCTAAAGCAGCTTTGGCTTTGCCAGAAGCAGGCTCTTCTTCATCAATGCCCTCGACTTTGTGATGAAGTTCTTTGGTGCTTTTCCAAAGGAGAAATAATCCGCCAAGGATCAGGATCAGATCTTTCCCTGAAATGGCATGCCCTAGAATGTCAATGAGCGGCTCTTTGAGCTGCATGACCCAGGTGATACTGAGCAGTAACATGATCCGAGTGACCATGGCAAAAGCTAGCCCAAGAAAACGTGTGCGGGGGCGATCCTCAACCGGCACTTTATCGACGAGGATGGAAATGAAGACGATGTTATCAATGCCAAGCACGATCTCCATGACAGTGAGCGTCAGCAGGGCCACCCAAGCTTCAGGAGCAGAAACCCAAGAGAAATCAAAAGCGTTAACAGCAAGAAGGGGCGAAAAATCGGTCATGAGCTGCGGAGAATAGTTCAGGAATGCGGGCTGACAAGGCAGAGTGGATTCTTAAATTGGATGCTGTTTGGAATGGGGCCGAACGTTGCCGATTAAACGGCCCAGACGCACTCTCCGTTCAACATTCAGCTATTTCCGGATCTAGTAGGAATAGTCTGCATGAAACGGAGAGGCAGCCCTCATACCAGAAAAAAGAGACATCTACATGGCGTGCAGATGTCTCTCTCGACAATTGTAGATGGAGGGATCGGTTCAGTCCGCAGGTGCGCCGCCAGCAGGGGCACCTTTTTCGACGAGCTTGGCCTTCACGGCCTCTTCGATCTCTGTGTAGAGGGCCGTGTCTAGTTTGAGCGCTTCTTTAGCCGCATCGCGGCCCTGAGCCAGTTGGCTGCCTTTATAGCTGATCCAAGAACCGCGCTTCTGCAGAACTTCATATTCCATCGCCAGATCCAGCATGGAGCCGACATTGGAAATGCCTTCGTTATACATGATATCGAATTCGGCCTCGGTGTAAGGTGGGGCAAGTTTGTTTTTGACGACTTTCACCTTGGTGCGGTTTCCTGTGACGGTGCCATCGCTGCTCTTAATGGCACCAATACGACGGATGTCGACACGGACGCTGGCGTAGAATTTGAGGGCTTTACCGCCAGGGGTCGTTTCTGGATTACCAAACATGACACCGATTTTTTCACGGATCTGATTGGTAAAGATGACGCAGGTGCGGGCTTTGCTGATGATGGCGGTCAGTTTTCTCAAAGCAGCGCTCATGAGACGTGCCTGGGCACCGACGGTGCTATCACCGATTTCCCCTTCGAGCTCTTGCCGTGTGACGAGAGCAGCAACGGAGTCAATGACGACCACATCAAGAGCGTTAGAGCGAACGAGTGTTTCGCAGATGCGCAGGGCTTCTTCCCCTGAACCTGGCTGTGAGACGAGCAGTTCGTCCATTTTCACGCCCAGACGGCGTGCGTAATTTGAGTCCAGGGCGTGTTCGACGTCGATAAAGGCAGCCAAACCACCAGTTTTTTGGGCTTGGGCGATGACAGTGAGAGTCAGGGTCGTCTTACCTGAAGACTCTGGACCATAAATCTCGACCACACGCCCACGGGCAAAACCGCCCACGCCAAGGGCCTGATCGATCAAAATATTACCTGTCGGAATGACGGCTACATCGACCTTATGATCACCGACCATGCGGAGGATGGATCCCTCGCCGTAGTCCTTTTGAATTTGTTGAATGGCCAAGTCCAAATTCCGAGCACGGGCCTCGGCGATTTTGTTGGTGCTTGCGTCTGAGGTTGTGTCTTTGGGTGCTTTAGCCATAATGATGTAATATGCGATTTATGTTCGACCGAACATCTATATTGTGAGCTTGGACCCGTAAAGGACTTTCTCAAAGAATCACGCATTTCAGTCCTCGAAATCCCCGCATCCTATGCAAATGGACACGCTAGAGGGCTTGCATTCAGCTTGATTCACCTGACAGTACCTTCCGTTTAACCTCCCTTATTTACAACCGCCTCATGCCCGACTGGCTTGCCGTCATTATCCTTGGTATCATCGAAGGAGTCACCGAATTCCTGCCGATTTCCTCCACCGGACATCTGCTGATCCCGCAGAATTTTGGCTGGTTACCGAAGCAGACAGATCTTTTTGACGTGGTGATTCAAAGCGGGGCCGTGATTGCTGTTCTGGCCGTCTTTATGCAGCGGGTGAAGCACTTGGCCTTTACCCTGAAGGAAAAGCCGACGCAGGATTACCTCTTGAAGTTGTCAGGTGCCTTTCTCATCACAGCTGTTGGAGGTTTAGTGATCAAGAAACTCGACATCGAACTGCCAGATCAAATTCCACCTGTGGCTTGGGCGACGCTGATCGGCGGTGTGATCATCCTGATTTTAGAGCGTCTCTACAAAAATAAATCGGGTTTGGCTGAAATCACCTGGGCCGTCGTCGTGGCCGTGGCGGTGGCTCAACTAATTGCTGCTGTTTTTCCCGGCACCAGCCGTTCAGGAGCCAGCATCCTCATGGCCATGGCGTTTGGTATTGCGCGTCCGGCAGCCACCGAGTTCTCCTTTCTGCTGGGTATCCCCACGCTCATGGCAGCTGGCGGTTTTAAGATTCTCTCGGCCTTTAAAGACGGCACGCTTGGGAATGAAAACTGGAGCATGATTGCCCTCGGGACTTCGGTTTCTGCACTTGCAGCTTTTGTGGTCGTCAAATGGCTGATCCACTTTGTGCAGAGCCACACGTTCGTTGGCTTTGCTTGGTATCGCATCATTCTCGGCGTTGCGCTGCTCGCTTACGTCGCTACCTCAGGTCACTGATTTCTCACATGGTTGATTTCGTTAATGGCTATTTTCGCCGCTCAATTTTTAAAGCTTATCGCTTCCTCAAGCATCCGAGGAAGCTCAAGCAGAGTCCGACCATGCGTTGGTTTGCGCGTCACTTTTTAGATAAGCATGTCTGGAAGCCTACCCAGCACACTTTTGCGGGTGGGATGGCGGTTGGTTTGTTTGTCACCGTCCAGTTGCTGCCGATTCAGATGCCGACGGCTGCAATATTGGCGGCGGTGTTTAGAGTCAATATTCCGATTGCTCTGATTCTCTGTTGGGCCAGCAATCCAGCGACTCTAGCGCCGATCGCATGGGTCGAAAACATGCTGGGTACTTGGCTCATGCATCACTTCGGTGATCCCACGGCCTTAGCTGCTACGATCGCTATTACCAAGGAACCTGAAGCATTGGAAAAAGGCATTGCTTTTGCCAAAGCGATGTTTCTGGGCGGCGTATGCATCGGTGGGGCGCTTGCGCCGATTGGTTACATTCTCAGTTACATTACCTGGGGTGCATTGGAGCGTTGGAATCGTTATCGCAAAGCGCCGATGTTGCCTTTGAATGATCTCAGTCAATCATAAGCTAATTAAAAAGTCTTCAGGCCGGGAGGCGGGCCGCCACCACTGAAGGCTGGGGCATTCGGGGCACCAGGACTGTAAGTAGGCTTGGGTGCCGTGTAGATTGGCGCAGTGTATTTGGGCGCTGTATAAGTTGGTTTTGGCGCAGCATACTTAGGCGTAGCGATCTGACTCCTGCGAGGCGGTGCCGCCCGTTGTGTATTCATTGGCGCTCGTGCATATGATTGCTGCGGTTGTTGATAGGCAGGCTGTTGCTGATAAACCGGCTGCTGATATCCACCATCACCTGTTGGCGGATAGGATTTAACCCGCACCTGGCAAAGCCGTAAATAGGGCAGTCCAATCTGCTGTGCTGCCGCGTGGGACAGATTGATGACGCGTCCTGGATAGTAGGGGAACCGATCGTTCACCACGACGGTCACTTGCCGCCCAGTTTGTAAATTTGTGACCTCACATTGAGTGCCAAAGGGAAGAGACGTGTGGGCTGCTGTGAACGCCTGTGGATAATAGGGCTGCCCTGAGGTGGTGGGCCTGCCAGCATACTCATCCGCAATGCATGAAGCCCAGCCCTGCTCCTGATAAGTAGGTCGTGAGCAGCCGATGATCAGCAACGTGAAGGCACTCAAAATGCAGCGAAAAAACATGGCAATCAAAGTCTTTACACGATTGTATTCACGAAGTCATCACCAATATCAAAGAGGTTGTTTGTCAGAGGAGTCGGCATCGTATCGAAAATGAAGACTGTGCTAAGGGCTGCTGATCAATCGGAATTGCCAAAGGGTATCGCTAGCCGTGGGAATGTTTAAGCTTACCGTTTCGTAATCTGCTTCTGCATCGCTGGAGACCGTTTCAACCGAATAATCAATCTCAGGTGTCAGGCTTGTCCACGTTTGACCATCTTGACTGGCTTGCAGGCTTACAGCTCTGGCTTCGATGCCCTTCCGTCTTAGGTAAGTGAAACGGTACTGTGAGATAGACTGGGTCACTGTGCTTAGCCCCGAACTAGGAATCCAAACATCAGCTACTCCATTGGCATCAAGATCTAAACTTCCGTTTGAGGCAGAAGCAACAAGGGAGGCTGGCGCTACGGTAGAACCCGCTGCCGCCTCAAACACAAGATTGTCCATAGCATACACATCAACAGTAACCTCTGCGGAGATGAGATCACGGAAGCTGCTGGGAAAGTTGAAGGTTTCAAAGTCAGCCAAAGGCCCCGTACTATCCGTGATACCATCCAAACTGAAACGGGTCGTGACGCTGGCGCCACCGACCTTGACTCCGTTAAAGGTAATCACTTTTGGCGACGCAAACAAATAGCTGTGTTCAGCTAAATCGACAGAGTAGAGATGAAAGACACCATTGTCTGAACGTCGGATGGTCAAAGGCCGCTGACTGGCTAGGGGTGCAATGTGCGGCGTGCCATTGTTAGGCCGATTAATATGATTGGCACCTACACGTAGGATTTGATTTGGTGTCGTCAAAACTAGGCCATCTTCTGCAAAGGTTGAGGAACTACTTTGAGTATTATCTGCTGGGGCTCCCGCACTGAAATCAACAGTCACAGGATTGATTTTAATGACTTGTGCGGCGATAGTGGCCGTTCGATTCAGCGCCGCTTGACCAGCCACATTAAAGTTCAGCGTGCCAGTTAGCGTTCCTAAGGCAGAAAAAGTTCCGCTAACAGAGATCTGAGCAAACTGCCCTGCATTAATGGTAACAGGCAGCGCTGAGACCTTGAAGGCGGATTGAGTAGAGTTTACCGTCACCGTCACATCCTGACTTGTGATGTTACTCACCGTCACATTGAGGATTTGTGTACTGCCCAGAGGTACCTGACCAAAGTCCACGTTGGATGGTGCTAAAGCCATCGCCCCTGGATCGATGGATGTGAAGACACGAGTGGTTGGTGAGAATTGCAGAAGTCTTGACTGATCAGCCGTGACTGCCATGAGCGTTGTAGTAATGGGCAAGTTCCTCAAAGCTTCCCATTGCGCGCTTGTTGAGTAGGACTTCGTCGTTGAAAATGCCATGAGTCCATTCCATGAAGACGCAACAATGGCTGCTGGCAGATTAGCGCTTAAGGCGATGTTTCCATTGAGAGAATAAACCGCCTGATTGTAGAAGGCTCGTTCACCGTTGCCTGAGACCACAAACTGTCCACCCAAGGTTCCATTCCAATAACTCGCCGAGCTATAGGAGATTCCGCTGGAGCTCAGTGTGTAGCGTTCAATACCAGTGCTAGATGTGGACTGCTGAACCGCTGCGAAAAGCAGATTCCCGCTGCTAGAAGAGCGTGTGATGCCATTGGCCAAATTCACGCTACTCCCTACAGCTCCTCCAGTCACTGAATGGAGCATTTGAAGTGCATTGGCTGCGCTGCGCGTCACGACTCTTCCAACGGGTCCATTGTGCACTGCTACAGCTGGTGTCGCCAGGGTCAGTGAGTTAGTAATTCTAGGTGTTTGTTGACGCTGAACAGAAACAAGACTGGAGCCATTTTGTGTCAAAACATAGAGCCGATCATCCGCTGTGTGAACGGCAAAATCTGTGGCATCTAAGCCCACCTGAAGAAACTGGTCAATACGAGCAGTGACGGGATCAATCCAGAGCAACCAAGCCTCTGAAGGATTGGAAAGATCTGCATGCAAGGCATAAATGCGAGGTAAGCTAGGGTCGGCTTCCATTTTGATGATGTTCAGGGCACCCAATAACTGGAAAGTCACAGCAATGCTCACCGTATCAGCCCCAGAAATAAGGCTGATCTGAGTCGTATGAATTCCAGCAGCAAGGCCTGTGGGATTAAAGTTAAGGGTCGTCGTGGAAGGGCCGACTCCTGAGGCTGTTGAGAGGCTTAACCAAGGCGTGTTTTCTGTGAGTGCCCAAGCTGTTTCACTGCGTGCGGTGTTAATCGTCAACGAAGACGAAACTACGGATGTGCTACCTCTTAAACTAGCTGCAGAAACTGGCAATGGCGTGGTCGAAGCAACCGATAAACGGAAGCTCCAGACGGGTCCTTTAACGGTGCTGCCATTTAAATTTCGAATATCAATACGCCAGTAATAAGTCTGACCGAGTTCGAAGGCGGAACTACTGATCCCAAAACTCGTCGCTTGTGTATTTCCACGATAAGCAGTGCCTGAAGAACGATTATTTGCAGTCGCCACAGCCACTGAATCGTTGCCAAAATAGACGTCGTAGCTTGCTGCTAAAGGGCTGCCATTCCAAAGCAGCGAAGCAGGTGCTGAAGGAAGAAGGCTGCCATCCGCTAGTCTGGGTGACATTTCCACTGCACTCAGATTGGGCACCTCTAGACGCGTTAGAAGGCCAGTAGAAGCATGAAGATAAACAAGACCTGTCTGGTCGCCTGTAAAAGCTTGCACGCCACTGCTCGATCCGCTCAATGTCAGCAAAGGGGTGCCTGTCACAGAATCAATCAGTTGATTCACGCTAGCCAACACCGTCCCATAAGCAGATGCCGCGTAGAATGGACTTGAAGCAAACGTCTGAGAGCTGCTGAGGTCCGGTTTAAACTTCTGAGTTTTGGTGATTACCGCATCTCGACTGGCTGAATAAAAAACTGGAGCATCAAGAGGAGCTTGGCTGAGCGTTGCAGCACTCACACTAATTTGATTCAGCACCGACGTGCTGCAATCGATACGGGCTAAAGTGGAACTACCAGTCAATCCCCAACCTGTCTGTGACCAAGCATACATGGAAGAACCATCTGGCGTGACCACAAAGTCACCGATACCAGAGCCATTGTTTAACGTAAATGTGGACAAATCACTTCCGGCACCAAAGTCAAAGACATGTAACATTGGATTGATCGCTGCATCTGTGTAATAAACCGTGCCTGGGCGTCCAGCCTCAATATGATAATGATAAGGAGCTGTCCTGCCTGCATCGTTAGGAGTAGGAATTGCCTGTGTTCGAACGAGCGAGAAGGTTCCAAGATCCACTTCCGAGATCGTACGTTCGGCGAAACTGATGGCATAAAGAAGCCTTCCATCCGTGGTGATATCCGCATCTGTGATATCCGTGGGAAGTCGTAAAACCGTTTGAACTGCTAATGAATTAGGATGCAGACCAACGAGCAGAGATGGCGTGGCATTCTGTCCACGAATCAGACCTAACATCCGTGGTTGACCATATTCCGTCAGCAATTGGGTGTAAGAAGCAGCTCTCACACTCAAAGTCACCGGTAGTTCAAGCGTCGTGCCCGGATAAGAGATGGTTAGCTTGGATTGGTAGATCCCCAGCCCCAAAAGCCGGTCAAAGGAAACCTCCAACTGATCGGTTCCTGAGCCCTCTGTTTTTGAAAGTCGTATCCAGGGTGCTGGGCTGCTAGCGGTCCAATTTGGACTGCTTCCAGGCAAAGCCGTAAGCTCAATCACTTGAGAAACCGTTGTTTGATTTTGGATCTGAATCAAATCAATCGCCGAGGGCGAAACCTCCAGTAAGGGAGGCGTGATCTGCATGCTTATAGGCACATCCACAACAGTAGAATTGGAAGCATTGCTGGTAAACCGTACGTTGGCTGTGTAAATCCCGACATCAAGCATGTTGGCGTCGAAGTTTAAACTCACGGGGGAACTTTTACTGCTAGCGGTCGAGCCTGCAAAAGGGGTGACGGAGAGCCAAGACAATCGATTTGGCAAAGCAATGTTGCTCAAAAAGCTGTCCATCACATCGCCTGCCAGCGTTGAAGAAATTTCAGCTCCATTGCGGCTAGAAAAAAGAAGATAATATAAACGAGTCGATCCAGATAATCCCGTGATGTTGTGGTCATCTCGATCCGAATTACTGCTGTAAGCACGGGCGATGCCTGGCTTGTCTTCAACAATGATAAGATGATTGACCGATGGGTCTGTGGTGCCACTGACACATTTGAAAAAACCTTTGTAGGTAATGCCATGGAACGTGCGGGTTAAGACAGAACCACTGACTTTTCCAGAACCATCAGCGCCCAAATCCCCACGAACCGAAAAGCTCGTAGCCCTATCCAAATCCGCTGCAAAAACAAACAGCCCCTCTCTTTTCCGAGTGAAATATTGTCCCCCTGGACCGATGGCAAGACCATTGATGACTTGATTGTCAGAATAGGAGATCGTGTTGCTGAGGTTTGTTCCCAGAATATTGCCCGAGTCATACATATCCTCTCCTCCATCATAGATGACAGAGCCAGATTCACCTTCAGTGAATGAATAGATATCAGGGATCAAATGGGTAATCTCAGAGTAGTGATCATTCACCCTTTGCAGGATGTCATGTAAATTGCCTGATTGAACGTCCCGAGATTGTAAAACAGTTTGCCAATTCAGAACAGCGCCGCCCTCATTCAAGATACTTAGATTCTGCGTCGTAGTTCCACCTTTAGAAAGGGTAACGGTCACTGCGTCGGGCTGAACACGAATACTGGGCAGACTAACACATTTCCCAAGAGTGGCCAACACCACTTCAGATGTTTCTGGTTGATTGGTCGTGAACCGGAACTCGGCATTGTAAGAACCTAAGTTTGTAGGCGAAAAATGAAGTGCCAGCGTGGTGCTTGACCCGATGTCTAATTGCATGGGTGTACTTACATTGGCCCAATTAAATTGAGTGTCTGTGCTGACAATTCTTGAGATCGTAAGCGTGGCATTCCCAGTGTTCTTCAGCGTTAATGTTTGAGTGGAGGTCGTTTGAATAAAGGTGTCTGGAAAGCTGGCTACGGGTGGAGAGAGCGTCAGTCTTGGAATGGCACGCACGGTAATGCTGACTGGAATAGTGACCATTGGATTGCGTGGATCATCGCTATTCAAGGTTATACTTCCAGTGGTCGTCCGAGCTAAGGTGGATTGAGTTGTTCCCACCGTTAAATTTAAGGCGCTGCTAGCATTCGGCACCGTTGTCCCTGAGTTGCGATTTAGCGTAATCAAACTCGTCAGATTACTGGATAAACCAGCATTCCACTTCAAGGTCGCTCCGCCTTTATTAGTTATTCTAATGGTTTCTATCACACTGTTTCCTGGATTCACGCCCACTTCGATAGAAGCGGGGAGTGTTTCCAAGCGCGGTCCAACGGTCGCTCGTGCAGAAATCGGGATAAGTAGTGCTGGCTCTGATTGACCTGCACTCATGACTGTCAGTGTTCCGGTGATGTCAGCTACATCTTTTGGAGCAAAAAGCACATTGATCGCACCACTCTCCTGCGGTTGCAAAGTGATGGGGAAGCGCATTCCTGAAATGGTGAATGCAGATTCGCTGCTGTGAATAGCGGTAATCGTGATGGGCAGATTGCCCACATTGTTAAGCACACATGTCTGATCATTGATGGTATCGACATAGATGTCCGGAAATTTGATCAATTCAGGATCTGCCACCAGTAAAGAACGGGAAGGCACTTTAACACTAACTGGCATCTCTATTTGGCTAAGGCCGCCGGCATTGCTATTAAGGCGTAGCGTCGCTCCATAAGTGCCTCCTGGTAATGAACGTGTATCGATTTGTAGCGCCTGCACTTTCTGACTCATGGCAGGCACGGATCCAGAATTGGGTGCCAGCCGCATCCATTTAGGTTGCATGGAATGCACAGCCACTTTCAAAAAGCTATCCATTAACTGCGTCACCTCCAGCGACGTCACTTTGCGACCTTGAAGAGTGCCAAACAGTAAATGGTAAAGCCGTGTTTTACCAGAGAGGCCCGTTATTTCATGCTCATCAAAGGTCGTGTCAGTCGAGAAGTTCTGAGAAAGCCCGGGCTTTTCTGCAACGATGATGAGGTGGTTGACGGCTGGTTTGTTAAGACCATGTGTTTGCTTGAAAAAGGCTCGATAAGTCGTGCCTGCAATCTCTCGGGTAAAACTCATGGCTTCAGCTGTACCTGCACCACCAGTATCGAGCTTCCCTGCCAATTTAAAGCTCGTCACCCCATCAAGGTCAGCCCCAAAAACAAAAAGCGTATTCGTTTTACGAGTAAAGTATTTCCCAGTCGGACCCACTCGCGGGTTCGATATCATCTTGTTATCGGAATAGGGAATCGCACTTCCACCCTCAAGATTTGTCGAATGAATATTGCCTCCTTTAAAAATCCCGGTAGCGGCTGTCTCAACGATTTTATCTCCATCAACTCCTCCAGGAAAAGAATAGGCATCAGGAACCTTGGTCAGTAGTAGCACCGTGTTTGCAATAAACTCTGTTAATACATCTGAAAGGGGCAGCTCAGGGCCAGTGCCATCTCTCAAGCTGGAAGTCCAATTCAGCTCTGCCCCGCCATCATTTTTCACCGTAATGTCTCGCGTAATCCATTGACCAGGATCTATCGTCTCGTCAATTTTTACGGGATTGACTGCAATGGATGGCGGATGCACAACCTTGGCCGTCACAGGAAGAGTTACGACTCGGCTGGTCTTGATCGAAGTGCTGACTTTAAAAGTATCGTTAAAAGAACCTTCGTCTGCGGAACTGTAGAAAAATGTCACCGGTATTTGCGTCCCAGGGCCCAGAGTCACGGGAGATGCCATTTCTGCTCTCAATCGACTACTAGAAGAAACTACCGATAAGATATCAAACGCAGCATTTCCAGCGTTGGAGATCGTCATGCTTTTTTGACTTACTGCACCCGTCCATATCTCAGGAAAAACAAGACCCGTCTCTGACAGTTCGATAACCCCTGAGCTGGTTACTTGCATCCGAATTGGCAGATCCACGGCTGGACGACTCTTATCATTGCTTAGCAAACGTATTCTGGAAGGGTAAATACTTGCAGCCAGCCCCCTTGTATTCATTTCTACTTGGATAACTTGAGTGTTTCGTCGCCCGACATTTCCTGATGCTGGTTTCAGGGTTAGCCACTGAGGGCCACCAATTAGGGCCGAAGACCAAATTAAGGGCAGGTCTCCAGCATTGTTGATGGCTATCGTCCTATGCACCGTGGCTGCCGGAGCAGAGCTAAAGTTCAGGCCACTTGCACTCACGCGGATTGTGGGGCCTCGAATGCCACTGCCTGATACGACAAGAAAACTGAAGCGCTCTGAGCTATTTGTCCCTAAAATCAAACTTCCTGTCACTGGCCCAACTTTGGTTGGTCTGAATCTGATTGATAAAAATCGGGTTTGGCCAGCAGGCACTTTGAAGGGTAAGGCTGAGGTACATGTAAAATTGGACGCAAACGAAAGGATGTTTTTAACGCTCCAATCTGCACTGCCCAAGTTAGTGATCTGAATGAACCCTTGAGAGTGTTCTCCAACGATCGTGTCTGAAAAGCTGAGATAAGATTTAAAGCTCGGCCTAGGCTCCGCAATAAGACGCATAATCACCGGCACGAGAGTGACCGGTGTATCCACATCATTCGTCGCAAGCCGCAGAGTGGTTGAATAGTCGCCAGCACTCAGATTGCCAGGATCATAATTCAATCGTATTTTTCCCCGCGCCAAGGGGTTGAGACTGCCACCCGCTCCTGCGATTTGAACCCATGGAGGAGATTCTGGTAAACTATTCTGCCAAGATAAAACACCCTTTCCTTGATTCTCGAAAGTCAACTCAGCAAAACCCAGCTTTCCTTGCTTCAGCTGCAAGAAAACTTCTTTTGCTTTTATGACTAGATCTGGTGGATCCTGTCTTGCTCCCAGCAAAGACACCTCCAGTACAGGGCGAGTCGGATCATCTGAATGGATCAATAGACGCGCATTGTGCGGACGCTTCGGTGCGGACGAATGAAAAGTCACAACGACATCCTGCTTAGCCGATGGCGCGAGTTCAAAGGGTTCGCTGATAGGATGATTAAAGAAGGCCGCATCCGCACCTTCAATCAATACTCGACTGACATGCAGCGGCAGGTTGCCATCATTACGGATTGTCAGTGTCTGAGTTGCCAGAACGCCTTCGACCACTGAACCAAAAGAAAGTCTGTCTGCGCTTCCAACGATCTCTGGTGCAGCTGTGACCATCATCGTGATTGGCAGGCGATCATTCGTCTGATTTGGAATGTTTGTGTCAAAGGTTATATCCGCCTGATATGTGCCAGCAGCTTGGTCTTGTGCTGAGAAATCCAACGGCAACAGGTATCGCTCTCCAGGCCGAATAAAGCCAGAGTAAGCCCCCGTTGTCAGCCAAGGGACCTGACCAGACAGACCGTCCATGATTTGATTCACGAATCGACGTGCATCTCCAGACTCAAAGCTTGAGCTGTCAGATATCTCATTGCCTACAAAGACGACAACGCCGTCTCCAAGGCTGGAGATCGCGGCATGGGCGCGTCCATTGGGATCTTGGACGAGAACTTGTGCTGAACCCCTAACAAACGCTGTGGCTCCGACGGCATATTCCTGCAAAGCAGTGACTCCGGTGGTCATCGGGTGCGTTCGAATATCCGTGAATTTTAGATCACGAAAACCTTCGGAAACAGCCTCGATGCCTGTAGTGGCAAAAAGCTCATTAATACGGTTGATTGAGCTTGGATTGTCGGCCTCACATAAAACGCCTACGCCTGCCTCCACACGCTGTCTTAAAAGATCTATCTCGACTGCTGAACAATCGGCGATGCTGTCATCAACAATCAAAGCATCCACCGCATCTAACACAGTGGCTGTCAGTGGCAAATCAATCGTCATGACCGTGGCACCACGGGCCTTTAGATCACTCATCAAAATAGAGCGATCCCAGATTGAGCTGACTGCACCGATGGTGCGACCAATCAATGAAGCCAACGGCACTTCTAATGCAGGCACCATGGAATGGGGCTGGGTTTTAAAAGACGTTCTCGGACCGCCTTCTGCTATTTCTGGGAACCCTGGAATCTGGGCAGAAGGCAAGATAAATGCTGTTTGTGTGATCGCTTCATCCTGTTGGCGCTTATTCAATTTCAGTGACCAAACGAGAGGCGCTGTGCCATCATTTCTCATCTCAACAAACTGTCGTGCAGTTCGATTCGTGAATAGATTCGCGACCACGGTCTCCGGCGTTAGACGTAATTGCGGAATGCCCAAAGAGAAATCGACACCTTCCGCCCCAGGTGGCGCATTTTGGGTGACCTCAAAGCTCGGCACAAATCCCGACGCGGAAGCGTTTATTTTATAGACTCCGTCTGTCACAATGATGGCGTAATGTCCATCAGCACCTGTTTGAATCGTGTGGTTTTCGGGTCCTTTTAAGCTTACCACAGCATCTTCGATGGGTGAACCATCCGAAATGCGTGTGACGCGTCCTGCAATTCGAGAGGAGGTATGTAAGTAGAGGGTTACCCGATGGACCGTTTGTTCTTGTTCCGGCCCGTAATGAAGCGTGATGAAAAACTCCTCTGCATAAGGCGTCAGCGTTAAAGCCTGTGATCGAACCAAGAAAGTCGTTGGAGATGTTAGAATCTGACCTGCGTCTAGATTGCCTAGATTGATCTCTCCACGTGTGATGCTGTAACGAGAATTACTCAAGCTACTCTTGAGTGTGGCTCGCACATTTTGGGCAGTTTCAGTTCCTCGATTATTCACACTGAACCGCAGTGCCAATGCCTCGCCCGGATTGCTGATCCCATCATCATTCCCACCTGGCTGCTCTTCAATCGTAGTGACACTAATGATCGGTCGCGGTCCTGTAGATTGAGCAATCAATCTTTCTACATTCAGCCGCCCACCAGAAACAGTCGTCGTTCTAAAGGCTGGTAAAGGATCGGCAGTGGCTAGAAGTTGGGACTTGATCTCACCGGCTGGCATTTCTGGTGCTAAACTCTTTAAAAGAGCCACGGCTCCCGCTACATGGGGAGTCGCCATCGATGTGCCGCTAAAGGTCGAGTAACCGCCGCTTCTGACGGTGCTCAGGATGGATGAACCCGGAGCAGCGATATCCACCGTCGTTTGACCATAATTTGAGAAGCTGGATAAACCATCACGATCTGTGCTGGCAGCGACAGAGACAATGTTGTCGGTCGCATAACCTGCTGGATATTGAGGTGCCAAATCAATATTGGAAGCATCATTTCCTGCTGCGGCTACAAACAATTGATCTGCCTGACCAGCATTGACGATCGCAGCTTGCAAAAGAGAGCTAAAGCCGCCACCACCCCATGAATTCGAGGTCAAATCCACCCCCAGAGTCCGTGAGTAATTCACACACTCGATCGCATCCGATGTGCTTCCCCCGACGGGCCCAAGAAAACGAATACCAACGATCGAGACCTGCCAGCAGACACCGGTGACTCCTGCTCGATTGTTTCCCACACCACCAATCGTGCCTGAGCAGTGAGTCCCGTGGTTGTTTTCGTCCATCGGATCATTGTCGTCAGCAAAGAAATCCCAGCCATAAATGTCATCAATGAAGCCATTGCGATCATCATCGACACCATTGCCTGCGAGTTCATTCGGATTGCGCCACATGTTCGGCGCTAGATCTGGGTGATGGCGATCCACCCCTGTATCAATCACGCCAACAAGGATCTCACGTGAACCTGTCGTTAAATCCCAGGCCTCAGGAGCATCAATATCAGCATCTGCCATGCCTCCAGTCTGACCTGTATTATGCATTCCCCAGAGCTGAGAAAAATTAGTGTCATCTGGCAGCAAAGTCGGAAACACCAAATAGTCCCTTTCCGCAACAGCCGCCTGCTGAGGGGCCAGTGGAAACGCCTGTTTAAAGGCTGCCATGATTCGATCCGCCGTATCCAGTGACTCTTCCGCTGAAGCGATCAATTTTACGGCAGTTGTTTTTAAAGAATGCCTGAACGTGAAACCATGCTTTTTGGCCCAGTCATTCATTTGCTTTTGCGTTACTCCCTCAGGGAACTTCACCATGGCATGATCAGCCACGGAAAAATCTCGGCGCATGGGCTGCCATCGACCGTTCGCATCCAGCCCGAGTATCGTTTCTTCCCGAACCAAAGGAAATTTAAAATCGGTGCGCCATAATCGCACTTCCCTGGCAGGCTCATTCCCACGCGCCTCCAGTCGACGTTGATCCAGCAGCACGGCCTCCTTGAGCAAACGCTCCTGATAGCGATTCAAGACCACAGGATGAAACGGCATGGATGCCTTCACTAAAGGCGGTGGTGTAGCCTTGACCGAGCCGTTTTTGACCATCGTTACGACCTGCTCAGGCTTTGACTTTTTGAGCGCGATAGAAGGTCCCAGTTTCTCATTCAAAACCCCACTCTGACCGCCCAAGAACCAAGCGACCATCGCTGTCATGACAATGCCCATACACAAAGTATAGGTCCATAGTCGTCTGCGGAATTTGTTCATCACCAGTTAAACAAAGACATCACATCCGTTTTTTCTGCTCAAAGCAAGACTAAAACCATGAACCAACAGGCTTCGTCTTGACCTCGGCCTTGCTTTTCAACTAGGCTTTAAACACATGAAATCAATCTAAGGGCCTCTTTTGAAACAGTTTGTGATTCGATCTCAAACAGCCATCATGATGAGCTATACTGCTCCGTCTCAAGCCGCAGCAGATTTGAGCAGCATGTTTACGACTATGGTTCCCGATATGAATCTGTGAGAAGTTGCTCCAGTTCCTTGACCTTCTCAGGGTGTTTGAAAGCTAGGTTGGTTTCTTCTCCGATGTCGTCTTCCAGATTGTAGAGCTCGCTGGTCATCTTGAGCTTCTTTTTCGCTTTTTTATCAGAACCCGTGTTGAGTTGGATGAGTTTCCAGGGCCATTTTAAGACCGCGTTGATACCGCCCTTTTCACTGAAATACCAGCACAGGTGCGGGTGCTGTTTTTGGCCCGATTCGCCAAGAAGTGTTGGCTTGAGTGAGAGACCATCGGTTTCTGTCGTGAGAACCGAACCACTGAGGTCAGCGACCGTGGGTAGCAGATCCTGGAAACCGCTGACGTGATCACTGACCGCACCTGCTTTGACCTTGCCAGGCCACCAAGCAAGGAAGGGCACGCGAATTCCGCCATCGGTCAGATCGCGCTTGATGCCCTTGAAGTCGCCATTGCTATTGAAGAAGTCACTTTGGTGACCGCCTTCTTGATGCGGGCCGTTATCGCTAGAAAAAAGCACCAGCGTATTTTCGGCAAGGCCACGCTTCTTTAGCAGATCCATGACACGCCCGACTTCTTGATCCAGGAACCAGACGAGCTGGGCAAAACCCTTCTCTGCATCTGGCCAATCTTTGCTCTTAAACTCTCCATAATCGGGACATTCCATGCCGTGACCCAGAGGTGAGCTTTTTCCCGCTTCGTTATTGGCATGCGGAATATTGAGAGCGTAATAGAGGAAAAAGGGCGTTTCTGGTTTATTAGCGCAGGCAGTTAAAAAGCGAGTCGTCTCGTCAGAGCACAGCTGCGGCACCCACTCCTTGCGGCCATCCAGCGGAGCTACGCCAGTACCGATTAGATCCGTATCCTTGTAGTCGGCTACTTGCTTTTGCGTGTTAGGAATGACCGTGTTGTTCAGTGATAAGATGTTGCCGTTTTGGATGATTGCCTTGCTGTAGAAATTGTGCGCATGACTGGTTCCCACGTAGCCAAAAAACTCATCAAACCCTTTCTTTTCAGGATCATTGAGCGGCAGAGGTTTGCCCAGTCCAAATTTACCGATACAGGCAGTGTGATAGCCTGCTTTCTTGAGCAAATTGGCAACCGTGACATCGCTATCAGGGATGGTCCAGGGATCGTTACCACGGACACGTCCATGTCCTGAATGCAGCCCAGTCATGAGAACACAGCGTGAGGGTGCACAGACGGTGCTGCCAGCGTAGTGGCGGGTGAACTTCATGCCCTCAGCGGCCATGCGGTCGATGTTGGGTGTCTTTAAGCCCGATTTTTGACCATAGCAGCCGAGATCTCCATAGCCGAGGTCATCGACCAAAATATAGATGATGTTCGGTTTGGCTAACGCCTGAGCAACAGTGGCAAAGAGAGTCAAAAAAAGAAGGCTAAGTTTCATCCGTGGCTTTCAAACGATGGACTTGTGACATTGCTACAGCAAAAAGCTCTTCTTGCACGATCCACTGCCTACCGCCAACATCGGGACAGTATGCTTAAACTCGGACTCATCGGCTGTGGAAAAATGGGCGGCGCGCTCTTGCGTGGCGTTGAAAAGGCACTTGGCAAAGAAGCTCTCCACGTCGCCTTGAGCGATGTGGTGCCTGCGGCTGTATCTGCTTTGAAAGATGGTCTGACTTGCACAGTCACCACGGGCACCCCTGCCGAGGTTGCCGCAGCCTCAGATGTGATCCTTTTGGCGGTAAAGCCGGGTGACATGCAGGCGCTTTGCACGGGGCTTTCTAGTGTTCCAGGCAGTCGCCTTTATCTCAGCATTGCCGCAGGTTTAAAAGTGGTTGATTTAGAAAGCTGGCTCGGCTCGGCACAACGCGTCATTCGCTCCATGCCAAACACACCTGCGCTTGTCGCCACGGGCGCTGCCGCGTTCGCACGCGGTAGTTCGGCTACCCTTGAAGATGCTGCTTTGGCCAAAAAGATTCTGGGTGCCGTCGGCACTGCGGATGAGGTTTCTGAAAAGCTGCTGGATGCCGTAACCGGCCTCAGTGGCAGCGGACCTGCCTACATTTATACTGTGATAGAAGCCTTGGCCGATGGCGGCGTGCTCATGGGATTACCTCGTGGCGCAGCGTTGACTCTAGCGGCGCAGACCGTGGCCGGTGCGGCCAAAATGGTGCTAGAGACAGGCAAACACCCAGCCGTGCTGCGAGACGAAGTCACCAGCCCAGGCGGAACAACCATTGCAGGACTTGAGCAGCTCGAGGCCCATGGCCTGCGCAATGCGCTCATTCAAGCTGTGCGCGCTGCCACTGAGCGCAGCCTAGCTATGGGCAAATAATCTCACGCAGCGAGTTCACGAAGCTTTCCCCATTCCTCATCATGACTCATGGAACGGCGGAGGAAATCCTCTGCCTCCTTCGTATTTTTGTTTGGGTCCAAGGGCATACGCATGACCATCTCCATCCCACCAGGCTCCAGTCGACGTGCAGTGACGCTGCCGCCATGAAGGTGTAATGTGACATAGCAGGCCATCATATTGACCCCGAAATCGTCGGGCTTTCGACTGCGTGTGTAAAAGGGATCAAAGAGATTGGCCGCCACATCCTGTGGGCCGCCCCAAGCCCCATTATCAGCAAGCTCAATGATCACAAACTCATCTCCCTGGGTATCTTTTTCGACGCGTGCTTTGATCTGCACAAAATCACCTTCGTGAAGATGTGTGATCTCTTCGATAAACAGCAACCGCAGCATCTGGCGGAAGCGCTCTCCATGCACCAGCAGCAGTGGGACATCTGGATTTATTTGTAGATCAATGCGTAACTTTTTATCCTGAAGGTGCTGAAGATGCTGTGCCCGTGTTTCTTCCAGTTCGGCAAGCAAATCCAGCTCATCTTCACGCTTCAGCTTTTTCGCATAGGAGGCATGGGCCAGATTTGTCAGTAGACTCTGTATGCGATCAATCTGAGATTGCGCTTGGCCCTGCATCTCGATCCAAAAAGAGGGGTCTTTCGGGTAACGTGCGTCGATCTCCTCCATCAACTTCATGGGTGCTAGATCAATAAATGCCCTCACTACGGTCAGCGCATTGCGGATATGGTGATTCAGCCCCTCTGCCATGATGCCCATGCCCATGACCTTATCTGTCATCAATTGCGTTCGCAGATCGCCCGCCTTTTCGCGCAGAAACTTATCACGATCTAGCAGCGCCTGATAGGCCTCCAGTCCTTCCTTGAGCACCTCACCCAGCATTTCTGGCCCGATCGGCTTATGTAAGTATCGCCAGGCCCTGCCTTCATTGACGGCTTTAACCGCGCTCTCATAATCCGTGTAAGCGGTCACTAGAATGCGGATCACATTGGGCTGCAATCTCCGCGCGCGATCCATCAACTCTACACCACTTTCACCAGGCATGCGCTGATCGGTGAGTAGCATGCCGATGCGGGCACCGTGAGTTTCTAGCAGCTTGTAACCATCGGCTGCATTGGTCGCCGTGTGAATGACATACTCGTCCTCGAAACACTGGCGGAAGTAGTGCAGAGCGCGTTCTTCATCATCCACATAAAGGATGTGATGGGGACTGAGGAGAGGATTCATGAGGCAGCAGCGGGGATTTGAAAATGAAGAATAAATTCTGTGTAAGCACCGAGTTGGCTGGCGGCTTCGATCCGCCCCCCCATGCCCTGCATCATGCGGTAGCAGAGGCTAAGCCCCAGGCCCATCCCCTGGCCCACGGCCTTGGTGGTGAAAAAGGGATCAAAGATGCGCTGGAGATGCTCTGCAGGGATTCCTGAACCATTGTCACGAAGGTACAGTCGGATGCCATTCGCATCCAAATCACTGCTCACGATGACTCTCGGGTCGTCACGTCCTGCCATGGCATCCAGGCTGTTTTGGATCAAATTGATCAGGATTTGGATGATGTGATTGTCATCTCCGAGCACGATGCAGTTTTCAGGCATCTGCACCAGTAGCTCCGCTTTTGCATCGGCGACTTGCTTGTTCATCAACCGAACTGCTTTTGCCACGGCATGATATAGATTCACGGGTAGTGCTCCCTTGTTTTCCGGATGCGCAAAGGTGCGTAAATCAGAAACAATGTTGGCCACACGATCCACGCCTTCCCCAATGTCAAAGAGGATCTGATTCACCGAATCCGCCAGTTCAGGCGTCATGCCCTTGGACTTCTTTTTCAGGACAAAAAGTGCAGACTTTACGAAGTTCAGCGGATTGTTGATCTCATGAACAATCCCAGCACTTAGCCGCCCAATGGAGGCCAGCTTTTCACTTTGCGTAAGTTGCGCTTCCGTTTCCCGCAGGCGTTGTAGCGTTTGGGTCAGCTCTTCATTTCGATTCCGTAATTCTTCACGTTGAGCCTCGACTTTGCAGCGGTTGACAAATTCCAACAACCGAATTCCATGATGTTGGCGACTCCCGAAATACAGGATCACGCAGGTCAAAAGGATGAACAGCGTGTTATTGATAAAGAGCCCGATGGATCTCAGATCTCCATTAAAATGCAGGTTCGGTACTGTCGCCGCTAAGTAGCAGGCCAGCACCAGCCCGACCGTCAGACCGATCTCACGAAAGGTCCAATGAAAGACAAAGGAGGTGCCGACCAAACAAAGCATCAAACCAGCGTAATAGCCGGAATTCCCATCGCCCGTCAGGTAGATCATGAGGCAAATGGCCATTGCTGGTAGCAAAGGCAAAATCACCGGATAAGCCCGATGAAAACGACCTGCCCAGGATCTCTCAAGGGAAAGTAGCAATGGGATGCATAAGGCCGAGCACATCAATCGCAGAACCAGAAAGCTCCATACCTGCTCAGGGTAAGCCAGCCAATCCAACACCGAGCAGAAGGGTACCAGAATCATCACAAACCACGCCCCGAGTCGCGCATTGCGTAAATTTAGCTCTTGAAGCTCCGCCTCAAAACGCCCCGACCCCTCAGCTGCTTTCATTACCGCTGGATCTGCTGGAGGTGATTGACTCTGAATCACTTCCACTCCATCACCCGCCGCATGGAAAT
The DNA here is from genome assembly GCA_027489965.1 of Verrucomicrobiaceae bacterium. GTDB lineage: Bacteria > Verrucomicrobiota > Verrucomicrobiia > Verrucomicrobiales > Verrucomicrobiaceae > Prosthecobacter. Next base: position 13,494 of record JAIXZA010000162.1, on the reverse strand, counting down.
GCAGAGGCGTAGTCACTGGAGTCTGGCTAGAAGTGGACGACATTTATGGAAAGTATCATTATTATACTCATCTTAAATATCAGCGCAACCTCTGTTTTCCCTCTCTATGCAGTGTGGAATCTCCAATGACAAGCGTCTCCTGCTAGCCATCATTCCAACGTGGACTTTGGTGAACCTTTTTTTGATCAGCTTATCCTTCACCTCGACGGCACTCACTCGGGGCCGATGAACATGGCGGTGGATCAGGCTTGGCTGGAGCACAGCACAGTGCCAGTGCTGCGCATTTATACTTGGGACCAGCCGACGGCGACGCTTGGCTACGCGCAAAATTTAGCCAAACTCCAGGAGGCACTGCCTGCATGGCCGCTCGTCCGGCGCTGGACGGGTGGCGGGGTGGTCTTGCATCAGGACGACTACACCTACTCGGTGATCGTCCCCGCCAGCGACTCGTGGGCTCAAACTTCAGCCGTGGAGAGTTATCGCCGCATTCACGGATCACTCGCAGACGCACTGACCCATCATGGACAAAAAGGCTGCCGACTGGCCATGCCCGAGGATGTGATCGAGGCACCCTTTTGCTTTGTGGCACCGGCCGTGCACGATGTTATCCGCGGGCCCGTCAAAGTCGCAGGTGCAGGGCAGCGGCGTGGAAAACTGGGTCTGCTCCATCAGGGTAGCGTGCAGCAGGTACAGATTCAGCCTGATTTCTGGCCTCAATGGGCAGCGCAGTTGGCCAGAGAAGTGCTGACCATCACCACGGCGCCAGCGCCTATTTTGACCCGCGCTCAGGAACTGGAGGCCAAGCGCTTTTCTCTCTCCCAATGGCTGACCGAGCGCGATGACTTACTCTCTTGATTCACCATGCTCATCTTCGTTTATGGCACACTAAAGCGCGGACACTCCAATCATGGCTACCTGCGCGGGCAGACCTTCATTGACCTAGCCACCACAGAGCCACGCTATCGTCTCTACGATTTAGGCGGTTACCCAGGAATGGTGCTGGATACAAGCCTCGGCACCAGCATCCATGGTGAAGTCTGGGACATCAACGACGCCTGTCTGAAACAGCTCGATGAGTTAGAAGGCACTGAAATCGGCGAATATGTGCGCGAGTTCATCCCACTTCTTCCGCCCTTTCAGGATCGCCTTGTGCAGGGCTACCGCTATCTGATGGACGTCTCCGCAGCCTCGGAGCTCGGGGACTGCTGGTAGTCATTCCACTTCCTGCACATCATCCAGAGACGATTTCTGCCAGCGGCCTTCCAGCGTATAGACGAGATGCGGCGTGTAGAGTTGGGGCTCCAGAAGGAAGGAATCATGCCCTTTATCCGAATGAACGGTGATATGCATGCATGAGACATCCGCCTTTTCCAGGGCAGCGACCATCTCAGCCTGTTCCTCAGGATAAAAGCAGAAATCCGAATCGATGCTAAAGATCAGGTAGTGATGTCCAGCCGCACGACTGATCGCAAACAAGTCCTCATAGCTCTCCACGCCCGCATCTCTGAGCGGATCATAGCGCAGCCACATGTTGATGATGCGCAGGTAGGCATTGGCATCGAAGCGCTTCACAAACTTTTTGCCCTGATGCAGCATGTAGCTTTCCACATTGTGCCCGACCTTATACCAGGACAGCTGACCATTCGGCTGAGACACCGTCTGCCGTGCGCGATTCTCGATCGCATCGAGATGCACAAAGGTTTTGTGAGAGATCATACGGGCAAGGGCAAGACCATACTCTGGCGCTGGGCCATCATAATACTCGCCACCTTTGAAATGCGGATCGTTTTCGATCGCCAGCACCTGCTCAAACAAGGTCAAACGCGTCAGCACGGTTGTGCGCAGCCCCGTGGCTACTGGCATGACAATCTTCACCCGCTGGGGAAACAGAGTTGCGAAATTGATCGCTAAAAGTCCACCCACAGAGGCACCGATCACCGCGAGTAAGGTCGAGATGCCCAAATGATCCAACAACGCCGCCTGACTGCGCACCACATCACTCGACAACACCGAGGGGAAGTCTTTCCCATAGGGTTTGCCCGTTGTCGGATTGATGGAAGCAGGGCCGCTGCTGCCATAGCAGCCGCCCAGATAGTTCACACAAATCACGCAGTATCGGTTCGTATCCAAAGCCTTACCCGGACCGACGAAAAGATTCCACCAGCCTTGCTTGATATCGTCCGTCCAGCGATCATCCGTGCCGGCCACATCGGGTGTCATGCCTGCGGCATGTTGGCTGCCAGACAACGCATGAAACAGCAGAATCGCATTCGACTTCTCTTCATTCAGCGTTCCATAGACCTCATAGGCCAATGTAATGCCAGGAAGTGATTCACCTGTGCCAAACACAAACGGCTCTGCGGCTGAGCCGAGTTGAAAAAATTGCGTTGCAGTGACGCCGAGACCTTTAGACATAGGAGAGGACAAAGCAGAGCCTAGCCCCATGGTCAACGATCAAGGCTTGACCGCAGGCTTCCAATTCCCGTCCAGCACAGGGCCTGCCTTGGCCGTAAACGTCCCATTATCATCGGTCACCGTCCATGTTTGACGCTGAAAAAGCTTCTTGTATGACCAACCGACCTCATATTCCCATTCGTTGCCCTTCGTCTGCTTCATCGTGCGGATCTGAATCACAAAGGAGGCCACGCGTAAGTCTGGGTCCACGATCATGTTGTCGGGAGGCACCACTGCTAAAACACTCGCGCTGACCATACGCACCTTCATGTCCGCAAAGCGCTTCATGAAAGGCACACTCGCCGGCGTGAAGTCACGCCCTAAAATAATCTCGCCGAGTGAGATCGAGTAACTCTTCGTCACCCCGGGATTCACATCCGGCAGCGTGCGGATGATCTCTCTGACCAGGGCTTCCGTCGCAGACGTCTCATACGAGGCCAAAGAGACTCCCTCACGGTCCACCGGACCACAAGAAGTCAAAAACAACGCCATCGCGATTCCCCATCCAAAGCATTTCATCATGGTTGTCCATGCCACGGATTTTTGACCTTCGCAACGTCCTGATCACAGCACTAGATCAAAGCCAGCTGTCGCTAAACGCTCACCATTGATCTGAAGCTCGATCCGATGATGCCCCGCGTGATGCTTTCGCGTGCTAAAATCTCGGATGACTTGGGTTTTGCTCAGCACCACCTTTTGCTGAGCCGCCAGCTCCAGCTCCGTCCATTTAAACACCTTTTCAAAGGCAGCTCCGCGCGCTTTCACATAATGAACGATGTAATCGACCGCCAGTCTTTGAGACTTGGACGATTCTGAAGTGATCTCGACCTGCATTTGCAGGCGATCCCCCAGCTTGATCTCCCTGGCAGACAAGGTCAGCCCCACGGATACCGCCGCTTTTTTGCCAAATCCAAACAACCTCAAAGCCCGTGAATCACCCCGCTTGATCAGCGTTCGGCAGGCGTGGCGGGCGATCCAGGCCTGCGTTTCGTGGGTCAGGTCCCAGCTCTCTAACCGACTCAAAACCCATTCGGGATGGTCCTTCGTGATATCATTGAGATGATTGGCGACAGAACGTCGCACATAGAGTGACGCGTCGTCTTTTAAAGCTTCCAAGATGCCTGCGCAGGGTTCCGGATCACGCACCAGATCCTTCAGTTTCAGGCCCCAGGGCAGGCGTGGTCGTGATCCTTCACTGGCCAGCCGACGCACATGTTCATTCTCGTCCGTCGCCCAGCTACGCATGATTTTCAGAGCTCTTGATAAATCTCTTTGGAGAAATGCCCGCACCGCAAACTCCGACGAACCATAGGGCGTGAAAAACCGCAGCGCCTCCATGGAAAGGTCGAACTCGTCCAGGCCATACGTCGCCACAAAATCACTGAGGAAAATGGCCACAAACGAATGCTCCATCCGTGGGGCCAGCTTTTGTAGAACACTCACCTTTTGCTGGAACGTGCCTGGTAAAGCAGCCTCTGCTGCCACAGCGCACTCATGCAGCCGCTGCATGAGACTTCGTTCGACCAGTCCCGTCAGCGTCTGCTGCAGGAAGCGCTTTTCGTCGAACTTGGTCGAAATCGTCGCCAGCTCGCCAGCGATGAAGCGGTAGCGCTTTTCATCAAACCAGTCTTTGAGCTGGGCGGGAAGAGGTTCTTCGGCGGCAGGCATGGATACGGGTTTCGTGCTACTTTGTCTTGATCACTGGTGTGCTCGGCAGCGAAGAAACATTCAGCGTGAAAGGCTTCTCCGGCTGTTTGCCGAGGAGTTGCAGATCAAACCACTCCACCATGCGTTCCGTATCCTGCGGCATCTCCTGCCAACCGCCGTGGCCGGCGCCCTGGCGGATGACGAGTTCGCAGACGGTGCCGACTTCGTGGCAGCGTTTCAAAAAGCGCTCGGATTGCGTGAGGGAGACCTGCGGATCGGCGTCACCATGAACGATGAAGATGGGAGGCTGGCCTTTGTGGACCCAATAGATCGACGACAGCTCACGTCCAAGTGCCTCGCGACCTTCTGGCGTGGTGGCTTTGGGGCCAAAAGCAGCCGCATAGGCTTCGAGTTTGCCGATGCCGACGGCGTTGTCGCCGGGCTCGAACCAGTTCAGGTAATCGGTGGGCGGATAGAAACAGGCCACGGCATTCACCGCGCTGCTTTCGCGATCAATAGGGTCGGCCGCCTTCGCGTCACCCAGCCCACCACGCGTCGCGAGCATCAGGCTGAGGTGCCCACCCGCGCTGCTGCCGGTGACACCGAGTTTCTGCGGGTCCACGCCATACGATGCCGCATTCGCACGCACAAACCGCACCGCGCGATTCAGATCAGCCACGATCTCCTCGACCTGAAACCTCGGTTGCGTGCCATGCACGACGACGAATGTCGTGTAGCCCGCCTTCGGCCAGCCACCGTCGCTGATGCCCTTGTGATTCGATTTCCAACCGCCGCTGACGATCTTGATGATGCCCGCGCCGTTTGGCTGTGCCGGCTTGAAGACATCCATCGTCAGTGCCACGCCGTCGTGCTTGGTGTAAATGACATCGCGGATGTGTTCTGGCTCTTGGGCGAAAAGCGACGTGGTGATGAAAGCAAAGAAGAGAAGGTGTTTCATGGTTGAGGCACCGTTGCGACTTAGCATCGGTTTGCGCAATCGCTTTCATCATCGCTCACAAAAGCTCCTCGCAGGATTTTTTGTGATGGCTGCACTGTGGCGGCAGAACATTTTCCATCGGTGGGCGTTAGAGCCTCATCATGCGTTTTCTGATCCTTTTTATGTTTCACGCGTGCCGGATTCGCCTAAAGACGCACTCGCCATGGGGCTCGATGTCGAGGCGTGGTTGAAGAAAGGCCTGCTCGATGCCGTGATCGCGGGGAACGGCGCCATATTCTCGGGGTTGGACCTCGAAGCTTGGGTGGCCCTAGCGCACCGCTATCACACGCCGGTCTATGGATCGTTGGAGCGCATCAAGATTCGCAAGAGCTTCAGTCGTTACGGCACACCCGAAACCCTCCGCGCCGCCGCAGCCACGCTCTGGGAGAAGGGCGCGGACGGATTGTATTTCTTCAACTTCTACCTCCGCGACGAGATGCCGCTGTTCGATGAGTTTAGCGACCGCGCGAAGTTGGCGGAACTGCCCAAGGAATACTTTTGCGACATCGACATGCGCAGCGGCGGCCCCTGGAGTTCGCTCGGCGAGGCGCAGCTAGTGACCTTGAAGCCCAGCACTCCCGCCACCGTGCATCTGGTCATCGCCGATGATCCCGCGAAGGCCAAGGAAGCCAGCCTGGAGATCCTTTTCAAAAGCGAAGGTGAGACCGAGGCACCCGCCATCACCCTCAACGGTCAATCGCTCAAAAAAACTGAAATCCAAACGCGTCAAAGAGGGCTTCACCCTCACGCTTTCCTCCGCCGCTCTGAAGCCAGTACTCAAGCGCGGCACCAGCGACTTCACCTTCACCTCAGCCGCCGGTGTCACGGTCACCTCGTTGAGCGTGCGCGTGATGCCGTGAACCCGCTGCGCCTCCATTCACCCATGAAAAAACTCATCATCTGAAAACAATTTTGGCACTCAGAGCGACATGCGCGGGATTACAGGTGAACCATGCTCATGAGTTCTGAATCTGCACCACGCACCGAACAGCTTGTCCTGTTGCTGACCCAGCATCAGGAGCCGTTGTTTCGTTACATCTTCAGCCTCGTGGCGTGCGAGGCGGATGCGCGGGACATTTTGCAGGAGACCAGTTTGGCGCTGTATCGGAAATTCGATGCGTATGATGCATCGCGGCTGTTTTTGCCGTGGGCTTATCGGTTTGCTTATTTGCAGGTGCAGAAGCATCGCGAGAAGGCGGCGAGATCGCCGCTGCTGTTTGGCGAGGATGTCATGGATTTGCTGGCGCATGACCGGGAGCGAATGGAGCCGGATCTCGATCAGCGGCTTCAGTTGTTGGACGGGTGTCTGGCCAAACTGACGCCGCAGGACAAGGAACTCGTCACCAGCCGATACGCGATGCGTCAGGGCGCAGAGGAGATGATGCAGCGGTTCGCGATGAGCCGTCGCACGTTGTTTCGGAACCTGGAGCTTCTGCGCCAGCGGCTGCACGAGTGCGTGACACGCCAGCTTCAATCGGAGGGACTCTCATGAATCTCGAATCACTGATCCAAGCCAAGCTCGACGGCGAGATCACGCCGGAGCAGCACACGCAACTCGAAGCTCTGCTGCGTAATGACTGGCAGGCGCGACGCCTTTATCTGGAACTCGCCGATCAACAGGCGCGTTTGCTGCAACAGCCGGCTGTGAACACCGGCAGGCTCAAGCAGCCATCGCTCATCAGTCGAACGGTGCGGTGGCGGACATCTGCGCTCATTGCTTCGGCGGCGGCGATTGTCCTGCTGGCCTTCATCGTCTGGCCTCGCGCGGCGGTGGACAATGAGGCGATTTCCAATGGAGTCGCGATGGTCAGTGACACGTTGGATGCTGTCTTTGCTGAAACTGCGGTGCGCAGTGGAGATACCATTGCACCGGGGAAGCTGACCTTGAACAAGGGGCTGGCACAGATCGAGTTCTTCAGTGGGGCGACTGTTTTGATCGAAGGTGCCACACAAATCGAAATCATCTCGGCCTGGGAAGCGCGTTGTGTGAGCGGTCGCGTGCGCGTGCGTGTGCCACCCGCCGCGAAGGGCTTCCTCATGCATGCGCCGGATGTGAAGCTGGAGGACCTCGGCACGGAGTTCGCGCTGAATGTGACGGGCAAGGACAGCGCGGTGCATGTTTTCGATGGCGAGGTCATCGCGCATACGAAGCACAAAGCGCCCGCGAGTCTGAAAGTGGGCATGTCATTGGCCTCCACGACGGCGGGTGTGTCGCCGCAGGATTTTCTGCCCATCAGCGAACTGCAAGGGCTGATCCGCCAGCGCGAGCAACGTCGTTTTCAGCAATGGCAGGCGTGGTCGGAAGGGGTGAGCAAAGACTCTCGTCTCATTGCTTATTACACCTTCCAGCATGAGCCTGATGATCGCTGGGATCGGCTGGTGAGCAACTTGGCAGCCCCTCAGCTAAAGCTGCGCGCTGGTGGTGCTGTCGGTGCAAAGTGGACGCAAGGTCGCTGGCCTGCAAAGGAAGCACTGGAGTTCAAACGGCCGGGTGACCGTCTTCGCTTGAATCTCGATGGCAGTTACACGGCGCTCACCTTGTCTGCCTGGGTGAAGGTGGACAGTGTGGACAAGAAATACAACTCGTTGCTGCTCACCGATGGTTACGACAACGGCGAACCGCACTGGCAGATCTATGCAGACGGCAGCCTCATGTTCTCCATCATCTATCGACCTGATGGGATCACACGCGGCGGAGACGGGAACCAGATCTATTTCTCCAAACCTGTCTTTGGTCCAGACAGCCTGGGGCGCTGGCATCACATCGCGGTGAGTTATGACAATCAAAGCGGGCAGGTCATCCAATACTTCGATGGAGCCGAGGTCAGCCGTGAGGTTTCGAAGCTGCATCACGCCGGACGCCCGATCAGCTATGGACCCTGCGAACTGGGCAACTGGGGACTGCCAACCCAGGGTCATCCGTTCCCCATCCGCAATCTCAACGGGGCGATCGACGAGTTCGCCATCTACGCCGCCGTGCTTAGCGGGGCGGAAATCCAGTCCATCTTTGAAAACGGCAATCCCAAATGAGGCTGCTCCTATCCCTTCTCCTTCTTCCATTACTCGCTCCTGCACGTGAACCCTTGGTGGAATGCGACCTTGTCGGCGTTTTCCCGCCTCACGCTAGTTGGCGCGCCATCAGCTCCGGCCATGCGGGCTGCGAGGGCGCACAGTGGATCGGCGACACGCTGCACTACGCCGCGCATCATGATGGCTTCGCCTTCAAATGGTCCGAGGCCACCGGTCTCGTCGTCTGGCGCAAGGATTCGCCCGAGGCCACCAGCTTCCGTCCCGATGGCGCGGGCGGCTTTTATGTCGTGGAGCAGACCACGCGGCAGCTCACCCGCTGGAACGCCCAAGGAGAGCGTGTGGAAGTGCTCGCGGATATGTTTGAGGGCAAAAAGCTCAACCGCCCCAACGACTGCGTCGTGTCGTCAAAGGGCAGCGTTTGGTTCACCGATCCTGACTGGCTTTTCAACAAGCGCCCCAATGACAAAAAAGAGCTGCCCGGCCAGTTCGTGTTCCGATTTGATCCGAAGACCAAAACGCTCACGAAAGCCGCCGATGGCTTCGACAAGCCAAACGGCATCGCCTTCTCGCCCGACGAGAAGCATCTCTTCATCTCCGACAGCGGCACGCCGAATGTCTTCCGCTTCCCGGTCAACGCGGACGGCACGTTGGGGCCGCGCGAAGTCTTCGCCACCTTCACCGAAAAAGGCCTCGACGGCCTCGCCCTGTCCCCGCAGGGCCAGCTCTGGGTCTGCACGAAGGAAGGCATTCGCATCACCGCCCTGGATGGCAAAGCGCTCGGCCTCCTGAAAACCCCCGGCAAGCCCACCGGCATCGCTTTCGGCCCCAGAGGACTTCTCGCCGTGACCACACGGGATGCCTGTTACGTCACCCGATTTAAGTAAATCATTTCTCCAACACTCCATGACTCCATCCACAATCACCCGTCGATCCTTCCTCAAAACCGCCGCCAACGCTGCACCCGCTATAGTCGGTCTCAATCCTACCGTCCGTGCGCAGACCGCGAATGAAGGCAAACTCGGTGTCGCGCTCTGCGGCCTCGGCGGGTTCTCGAAGCAATCCATCGCCCCCGAGCTGCCGCTGGCGAAGAACGTGTATTTCGCCGGAGCCATTACGGGCGACGCCGCCAAAGGCCGCGAGTGGGCGGCGCAATACGGCTTCCCGGAGAAGAACATCTTCTCTTACGCCGACATGGCAAAGCTCGCGGACTGCAAGGACATCGCCATCGTGCATGTCGTCACGCCAAACTCGCTGCACGCGGAGCACAGCATCGCCGCAGCGAAAGCAGGCAAACACGTCATGTGCGAGAAGCCCATGGCGACAAGCGCCGAGCAGTGTGAAGCGATGATCGCCGCCGCGCAGGCCGCCAATGTCTATCTCGGTGTGAACTACCGCCTGCAATTGGAGCCGCATCATGTTAAGGCCATCGAGTCGCTGCGCGGCGGCGCGGTGGGCGACCTCTCGAATGGCAACTATGAGTTCTCCTGGGACTATGCCGTCGGCCTCGCCGACCCGGTAAGAGCCGCGACCATCAAGAAATGGCTGCTAGACCCCAAGATGGCCGGTGGCGGAGCGATGTTCGACACCGGCGTGTATCCCGTGCAGGCCGCATGTTACCTCACCGGTAAGGTGCCCGTGTCCGTCCGCGCTTTTCCGGCCACGCGGCACAAGGAGCTCTTCCCAGAAGGTGTGGAAGAAACCATGAGCTTCGAGCTGATGTTCGACGATGGCTTCCAGGCTCTCTGCCGCGCCAGCTACAGCAACAGCTTCCACCAATGCACCACGCTCGGCCCGAAAGGCAGCGTGGAAATCCTCCCCGGAGACAAAGGCAGTGTCTATGGCCAAAGCGGTGGCAACAAACCCAATCCGAAGCGCCTCGTGGTGAACAAAAAGGAAGTGCCTGCCGAAGACACGCTCCAGCTCGCCGTGCTGCTCGACGAGTTCGCGAAGGCCATCACGAACAAGTCGCCCTTCAAAGCCGACGGCGCGATGGGCCTGCGCGACATCCGCATCGTCGAGGCCATCTACACCTCCGCCAGACAAGGCGGAGCCAGCGTGGCGGTGAAGTTGTGAAACTTGAAACCCTGGAGCCAACCGAATGAAAACGTCCGTCTCCGTTCCTGTTCATCTGTTGCTCATACCATGCTAGCCGCTTCAAGATGCTCAGCCAGTTTGGCGGAACAGTGATCAAGAACCTCATCGCGTGAAATCCTGTCTCGGAATAATGAAATCCTCCCTCCCTTTCCTCACCGCCCTGCTACTCGCGCCGCTAGCAGCAATCCCCGCTGCGTTCGCCGATGAATTACCCCACGTCGATGCGGCTGGGTTCGGGTTCTTGCCTTCCGCCGCTCCCGGCGAGAATGTTGCCGCCCTCCAGAAAGCCCTCGACGGTGGCCACAAGGTGGTCACCATCACCACACCGGGCATCTACGATCTCGACGCCACAGTTTACGTCGATAGCCACACCCGCCTAGCCTGTGGCAAGGACGTGACGCTCAGGAAAGCGGTTCCCTACGGCTTCATTCTGATCAACCGCGGCGTTCGCACCCGCGAGTGGAATGAGCGGATCGCCATCGACGGCCTTCACATCGCCTGCAACGGGCACAGTCGGATGCCCCCGCCGGACGATCCCGCCTTCGGAATGCGGGGTCATGTCTCGATGTTCCGGGTGAAGGGAATCGAGGTGACCAACTTCCGCTGCATCGATGTCAAGGAGCCCCAGTTCTGCCTTCAATTCAACACGTTCGAGGATCTGCTCGTGGACGGCTTCGAGATCCGCGGCGGGAAGGACGGTGTCCACCTCGGCCGGGGGAAGCGTTTCGTGATTCGCAATGGCGTGTGCCAGACGGGGGACGACGCAATTGCTCTCAACGCCGAGGACTATCCCAACTGCAGCCCCGCCCAGGGAGACATCGCCGACGGACTCGTGGAAAACATCGTTGACGAACCTCTCGTTCCTCCCGCCCCTCAGCATGGCAACCTCTCGCGGCTGATCACCGGTGCCTGGGTTGACTGGCACGAGGGCATCCGGTTGCAAAACGGCGATACCGTCCGCCACGGCAGGCACGTTTACCGCATTCTCGCCACGTTCGACACGACGCAGCACGAATCCAAGACACCGCCGACCCACACATCCGGCGCTTGGCGATCGCCCGAGGGGCTCACGTTCGTCCATAACACCTCCGACAGCATCGACCGGGCGAGCATCCGCAACGTCACGTTCCGCAACATCCGGTCACTGGCCCGCAACGGTTTCTCGGCGGCCTGGGAAAGTGACAAGTATCACCGGGCCGTCCATCCCGAGGTGAAACCGGACGCCCTGCCTGTCTGCGAGGTGAACTTCGAGAACTGCACCAGCGCATCACCGAAGGGGAGTAATTTTCTCAGCGGCAATTCGAATCTGAAAGCGACTTTGCGGAACGTCGCCGGTAATGCGCGACTGCTTGCCGTCACCGGAAAGGTTCACCCGATTGCGGTGGATCTCATGATCGAGAAATCCCCATTCCGGCCGAGCGACAAACCGGACTCGCTGCCCGACGTCAGCCTTGGCGGAAAGGTCACGGGAAGGGTTGTCGTCCGCGGCAACACCGAAGAGCGCCCGATCCGCCTCGCGGTGCCGGAGAGCGTCAAAGTCATCCGGGAGCAAAGCCAGCCGAATAAAGGAGGCCCGCGATGACCGGTGCCAATCCGTTCCTCAGACTGAACATGAAACCCGAAATGGACTTACTCAAAAAGGCTTCGTCAGCGAGACGCGCCCTCAAAGCCGCAGAAAGGAAAGAAGTATGAAACCCACCCTCACACTCATCACCACGCTACTGCTCGGGCCGCTGGGCGCGCTGCACGCCGCCGACGCGCCATCTCTGCAACCGCCTCAGCATGTCGGTCTACCGCGTGCTGATCAAGCGGTGACGAACCGTGCTTTCACGGGCATCCCGAGCATGGCGGTCGCGCCGAAGGGACGGCTCTGGGCAACTTGGTATGCGGGTGTCACACCGGGCGAGGATTTGAATAACTATGTCGTCCTCAGCACCAGCGGCGATGACGGTAAGACATGGAACGAAGTGCTCGTGGTCGATCCCGACGCAGGCGGACCTGTGCGCAGCTTTGATCCCGAGCTGTGGGTATCGCCGGATGGAAGGTTGTTCTTCTTTTGGGCGCAGATGGAAAAGGGGCGGCGTGATGCCCAACTGGGCGTTTGGTGCATCGAAACAAGCGAGCCCGATGCTGCGCAACCGAAGTGGTCACAGCCGCGCCGCATTGGCGATGGCGTGATGATGTGCAAGCCGCTGGCGCTTTCTTCCGGCGAATGGGTGCTGCCGATTTCCAAATGGAGGGAGCACGACAACAGCGCGCAGATGTTTGTCTCGAACGACCAGGGCAAGACTTGGTCTCTACGCGGCGGCTGCAATGTGCCGAAGGACGTGCGCCAGTTCGACGAGCACATGTTTGTCGAGCGCAAGGACGGCTCGCTCTGGCTGCTCGTGCGCACCACCTACGGCATCGGCGAAAGCGTGAGCACGGATGGCGGCAAGACATGGCCCGAGCTGAAACCATCGGGCATCCTCCATACACCCTCGCGCTTCTTCATCAGCCGCCTTGCGTCGGGAAATCTGCTGCTGGTCAAACACGGCCCGCTGGATACACGCACCAGCCGCTCGCATCTCACGGCTTATGTTTCCAGAGACGATGGCAAGACATGGGGCGGCGGACTCATGCTCGATGAACGCCTCGGCGTGTCCTACCCCGACGGCCAGCAGACACTTGATGGCCTCATCCACATCATCTACGACTACAATCGCGTGTCCGACCGCAACATCCTGATGGCGGTCTTTCGCGAAGAAGATGTGGCCGGAGGCAAGGACGTGAGCGGCGCGGTAAAGCTGCGTCAACTCGTCAGCAAGGGCACCGGCGGCCAGGAGAAACCAACGCTCTCGACGGCTCCCGTTCATGCCAACGCTGACGGCAAAGCCATGCGCGCGACAAAGCCCGGCACACTCACCAGCGCCTATGCCAAACCGCAAGCCCTCTTTCCCGGCGCGAAACTCTTCACCGACCGCGCCTACATCGCCGCCGAACTTCCCGCCGCGCTCAAGAACGCGCACTTCCTGTCCATCGCCATGAACGGCCAGAAGACGATCAAGTGCGAACGCGCTGGCACCGTCTTCTTCCTCACGCCCATCCTCGAACGCAATCGCGATACCACCGCGCAGCCCTTGATGGACCAAGGCTTTGAGAAAGTCGCCCTGCCCGAAGTCCCACTCTTCAATGCCTCCTCCACCAAGAACTTCTGCACCCTTTTCCAAAAGGACTGCGCCGCCGGCGAAACCCTCCTCATCGGCAAATGGGCCGTCCCAATCTTCTTCCCA
>JAIXZA010000054.1 GCA_027489965.1 Verrucomicrobiaceae bacterium | reverse complement strand
GGGACTGTGGATACATAACGCCAAAGACTGCCGAGAAGCCAAAGAGCGAGCTGGACGCACCGACATGCTGGCGGTCGATTCTCTTTGGGTGCTCGCACTCGAAAACGTGGAGCCGAACAGTATAATTAGTGTGATTCAATATCAGCCGCGCTGATATTTTCTTGGTTCAATTTGGTTTCAGAATGACGATTTAAGCCTGTAAAGTCAACGGTTGGATGAGTTTCGTTTTCAATTTCGATTCGTTAAGTTGTCTGAATCTTTTGGATAGTTGAGTGAAACGATATTTCGTCTGAATATCAGATTTATTTCAGCTGGTTAATTATTTGTATGAATGAAGCTCTTAAAATTTACTTGTCAAAGAGGTGTTTTTTTGAACATTGCTCTTATGAGCACATCTTCCCATGCGCTATCTTGGCGCGATGACTTGAAAAAAGCACGCAACGTGTCGGACGCTCAGCGCCCGGGCTTTGAAATGGTACTTTCTTGGTTTGAAAACTGGCGTGTGGGTAGGCGTCTCCAGCCGGGACGAGAGGCAGCTCGGGCATTTTGGGCACATCAGGTGAAGTCCAAGCCCCGTGCTCCATGGCAAATAGAACAATGGAAAGAAGCTTTTGGCTGGTATTTCGATTGGCTTAAGTTTGCCCAAGCAGCAGGGACGGAGTTGCGGACCCTAGAAGAGCGGGTTTTCCAGGCGATGGATCGGGCAGGTGGCAGGCAGGGTTTGGCTCTGCGGACACGGGAAACTTATGGTCGTTGGGGGATGCGATATGCGCGTTGGGCGGTGACGGCGCGTGACATGATGAATCAGGAAAAGGCCAGAGATTTTCTCACTCATCTCGTGACGGTCGAAAAGCAGAGTTTCAGTTCCCAAAAACAGGCACTCAATGCACTGGTGTTCTTTTTCCGCGAGGTTTGTGGGCAAGAGGCGGTGGATCTGGAGGTCAAATTACGCAAGACGGCCAAAAGGATCCCCGTGGTGGTGAATTTTCAGGAGATCCTGGCTATCTTATCACGCCTGGAGCCACGGTATCGCCTGATCGCTGAGGTTCAGTATGGGGGAGGATTGCGTCTGAAAGAGCTGATGCGGCTGCGGATCAAGGATGTCGATGTCGAAAGACGGCAAATCACCATCCGCCAAGGCAAGGGAGATCTGGATCGGGTCACGGTGCTACCAGAGGCGTTGGTGACGAAGCTGCAAGAGCATAAGGAAAGAGTGCGGGAGGTGTATGACGCGGATCGGTCAGAGAATGCTCCAGGAGTGGCGCTGCCAGGGGCGCTGGCGCGGAAGTTCTCCAAAGCAGGCACGCGCTGGGAGTGGTTCTGGCTGTTCCCAGCGCCAGAGGCATCGATTGATCCAGAAACAGGGATTGTGAGGCGGCATCATGTGCATCCGGGCACTTACACGAATGCGCTGCAACGGGCCGTGAGAGAGGCGGGCATAGAAAAACGCATGACCTCCCATGGCTTTAGGCACGCTTTTGCCACCCATCTACTAGAGTCAGGCAAAGACCTGCGCACGATCCAGGAACTGCTAGGTCATGCGGATGTGAGAACGACGGAAATGTACACGCACGTGGCCAAAGGCGTCGGCGGCACAGGCGTCAAAAGTCCTTTCGATGTCATGGCAGGCCAAGCGGCGATGATCGCCTGAGCTCAGCAATAGGAATAGCGGACAGCCAACAGGCGTTTTTATCAAGCACCTATGGGGGATTGCACTTGCGATGCAGGTTGAGAAACTGACTTTGTCTCCGACCTTCCAAATCAGCCTGCCCTATGAAATCACTTATCACATTCTGTTTCATTCTGGGATTCTTTGCGACAAGCATGCAGGCTGCCGATCCAGCCAAGACTCACCCCAAGATGAACGATTCTCTTCAACCCCCGATTGCCGAACAACGCCCGCATCAATCCACTCATCATGGCGTGGTGTTGAATGATCCCTGGCATTGGCTGAAGGACCCGAACTACCCGAAGATCAGCGACAAGGATGTGCTGTCCTATTTGAAGGCAGAAAATCGCTATTATGAGGCCCAGATGGCAGATCAAAAGCCCTGGGTGGAAAAGATCTTCAAAGAAATGAAAGCGCGCGTGAAGGAGGATGATCGCTCCGTGCCCCAAAAAGATGGTGACTGGATCTATTGGTCGCAGTTTGCCAAAGGTGCGCAGTATCGGCAGCACTACCGGAAGCCAGCAGCGGGCGGTGCCGAGCAGCTCATGCTGGATGAAACGAAGCTGGCTGCGGACAAAGACTATTTCACTCTGGATGAGCTGATCATCAGCCCAGATGGCAGGCTCATGGCCTATGCGTATGACGACGATGGCTCGGAGCGTTTTGCGGTGCATTTCAGGGATCTCGATTCGGGTAAAGACTTGCCGGATGTCATTGAAGGCGTGCTTTCCAATCTGGTCTGGTCGGCCGATAGCAAGGGCCTGGTCTATGGTCTGGCCAACGAGAACTGGCGCACGGATCAACTGTATTACCACCGACTGGGCGCTGATCCTAAAAAGGCCACGCTGCTTTACAAAGAGGATGACATTGGCTTTGCCGTGGATGTGAATCTCAGCGCTCAGGATGACTGGATCATCATCGAAACGGGTGATCAGGTGACAAGTGAAATCCGCCTCGTGCCAGCGAATGATCCAACTGCTGAGCCGATCCTTGTCAGCCCACGGAAAGTCGGGCGCAGTTACATGGTCGATGTGCGTGATGGACTCATCTACATCCTGACCAATGACGATCATGTGAACTTCCGTGTCGCCACGGCCACTTTTGCTAAGCCGGATGAATGGAAGGTGCTCATTCCAGGATCAGATCGGCATTATCTCACGGACCTAGCTTTGTTTCAGGACTTCTATGTCACGGAAGGACGCGTGGATGGGCTGGATCAGATCGAGCTGCGGGATTATGCCGATCCGAGCAAAGCGGAGAAGATCGTTTTCCCAGAAGCTAGCTATGAAGCTGGGTTGGGCGACAACCCTGAGTATGCCATTACGAAACTGCGCATTGATTATGAATCCATGGTCACACCAGGCACTGTCTATGATTTTCATCTTGCCGACAAGCGTCTGGAAGTGCTGAAGGTGCAGGAGATTCCCTCAGGCTATGACGCCAGTCAGTATAAAACCGAGCGACTCATCATCACGGCGCGGGACGGCGCGCAGGTGCCTGTTTCCATTCTCTACAAAAAAGGATTCCGCAAGGACGGCAGCCGCCCGCTGCATCTCTACGGTTACGGTGCTTATGGCATGGCCATGCCACCTGGATTCAGTGCCAATCGCCTTTCGCTCGTGGATCGCGGCTTTGCCTATTCCATCGCACACATTCGCGGTGGCGATGACCTGGGTTATCAGTGGTATCTGGATGGCAAGGTGATGAAGCGTGAAAACACGTTCAACGACTTTGTCGATGTGGCCAAGGGCCTGATTGCCCAAGGGTATGTGGCTCAGGGCCGCATCACGGCTTCAGGTCGATCCGCCGGTGGCGAGCTCATGGGAGCGGTGGCCAATCAAGCGCCTGAGTTGTTTGGTGCCATCGTGGCGCATGTGCCTTTTGTGGATGTGCTCAATACCATGTTAGACGATTCCCTGCCCCTGACGCCTGGCGAGTGGCCTGAGTGGGGAAACCCGATCACGGACAAAGCTGCCTTTGACTGCATCCGCAGTTATAGTCCGTATGATAACATCCAGGCCAAGGCCTACCCGCCCATGCTTTACACTGGCGGCCTCAATGACCCCCGTGTGACCTATTGGGAGCCAGCCAAGATGGTGGCCAAACTCCGCGCCATGAAAACAGACGCCAATCTCCTGCTGCTGAAGACCAACATGGGTGCCGGCCACGGCGGCAAGTCCGGCCGCTTTGAACGCCTGCGCGAGCATGCTGAGGAAGCGACCTTTATTCTCTGGCAGCTCGGGATGCTAAAGTAGCCAGATCTGAATCAAACACCTGGAAATTGCCTATCATAACGGGCAAAAGCATCTCAAGGGCGTAGAAAATGAAACTTTTTGGGTGACAAAATCACTCATGTCCTTTTCCATGCCACTTCGGGTAACCCACTGCTTTTACCGATCTCATGTCCGAGATGATACGCGCCATTCTGCTAAGCCTGCTTCTGATCTGTCCAGGTTGGGATGGTTATTCGCAGGAGGTGATGGCACCAATGGAGATGCTTCAGACAGGGAATACGGCTTACCTTGCGCAGAATTGGGTGGAGGCGGCAGAGGTGTTTCAGCGCTTCCTGGATACTTATGCGGCAGATGCGGCCTTGGCAGAGCCTGTGAAAAAGGTGCAGCCTCTGCTAGCGCTGGCTTATCTGCGTCAGGGGAAACTGGATCAGGCAGAAAAGCCCAGCGCGGCGGCCCTGGCTGACCCAGGACTAGATCCCCTGGTGCGGGCGGAGTTACGCTTCTTCGCAGGGCTAAGCGCACTGCAATCAGGAAAACATGAAGATGCCCGCAAGCATCTGGGCACGGTTTTTAATAATCCAAAGGCGGAATCGAGTCGGAGAATGGAGGCGCTGGTTCTCGGTGGGATGAGTTATGTCATGGAGGAGAATTGGCCCGGCGCGGTCACCTTCTTCACCAAGTATGGGAAAGAAATCCGCGCCGCCAGTCCCGAAGCAGGTGGGCGCGCGGACATCCTGCATCTTCATGCGCTCATCCAAGCCGAGCGCTGGGATGAGGCAATCTCGCTGGCCCAAGACATCTCGGCGCGACTGGATCAAGTGCGGCAGGTGGTGACGTTTTCGTCTTTGCTGATCGATCTCGGGTCGCAGTTTCTAGAGAAGGAGCAGCCTTATCAAGCGATCTCCGTGCTGCGACTGATCCAGACCCGCGCAGAGATCCTGCAACTGCAAAAAGCCAAGATCGACGAGGCTATGGCGGATCTACAATACGCGACGGCGAGCAAGAATGCCGTACGTCAAACTCAGATCAGCACGAGCCTGAAGGACATGGGCAAGGACATGGAGAACATCCTGAAAATGCCGCAGTTTGATTCTGCCTCGCGACTGCGTTTGGCCCAGGCTTATCAGTCGCTAGGCCGCACGCGTGAGGCAGCGCTGATTCTAGATCAAATGGTGCGTCAGATGCCCCCAGATGAGCTGGTGGAATCAGCAACGACGAACCTGATCAGTGGCTGGATGTCGCTAGAACGCTGGAGCCGAGCCGCCAAAGCAGCGGATGTTTATCTGGAACGGTTATCGAAGCTGCCTTTGGCCAAAAACTTACCGGGTGTCTTGTTTGCCCGTGCCCAAGCTTTTGAGGGGCAGTTTGAGTATGCCAAAGCGGCCGCTGGATATGCGGAAGTAAGTCAGCGATTCCCCGAGGATGAACTGGCTGCGAAGGCACGATTCATGGAGGCTTACAACATTCTGCAACTGGAGCAGTATGCAGAGGCGGGCCGTCTCTTGGATGAGCTTTTGAATGATCTCCCGACTCAGCATGAGATGTGGGATCACGCCTTTTTTTGGCGGGGCATGGTGCCCTATTTTGAGCAGCACTGGGAGCCTGCACGCAAGCATTTAAGCGAGTATCTGGAGCGTATCGAAAAAGGCAACTCAGGCACGGGTGAGTATGTGGATGAGGCCATCTTCCGCCGAGCTTACGCCTTCTTTTCCGAAGCTCAGTATGAGCCTGCCATCACCGAACTCCTGCGTTTAGAAAAAGAACATCCCACAAGTGAATGGCTGCCTGAGGCTCAACTGACGCTCGGAGACTGCTATGGAGCCATGGGTGAGCTAGCTCAGGCCAAGTCGGCCTATCAACGAATCAGCGCCGACGCGACGGGCTTTCATGACGAAGGCTGGATGAAGCAGGGACAAATCGGCAAGGCTGAAAAAGATCTGGCTGGCATGAAGCGGCTCTATGAAGACTTCCTCAAAGTGCGTGCGCAGAGTCCACGTGTTGCAGAAGCGCTGAATTGGCTAGGCTGGGTAGCCAAGCAAGAAGGCAGGCCGGAACAGGCCCGTGAGATCTATTGGAAGGCTCTGCATCAGCTCGGCAATGAAAAGGTGCGGCCTGGACTGGAAGACCTTTTTCTGGGACTGAATGCGCTTTATCCAGGCGATCAAAAACAGGAGCTCAGTGCTCTCTTGCAGAAAGAGAAAGCGACTGCCGAGTCCCTGCAACGCACTCAGTATGCGATCCGCCTCGGCTGGGCTGAGGCGCAACTCAGACAGCGGGCTGAACCGACGGAATCACGAGTCATGCTGGCGCGACTGGGGGCGAAGTTAGAGCCCAAAGACACTGCCCCGCGCATCCTGCTGGACTGTGCCGAGGCAGCAGCAGCAATCGGCGAAGACAAGGAAGCTGAGCGACTGTTTGAAGGCTTACGAAAATGGTATCCACGCGCGCCAGAGAGGGATCGGGCCTATGCCGGACTGGGCTTTTTGACTTTAGCCAAAGGGAACCACGAGCGGGCTTTGGCGATGTTTGATCGCTTTGAAAAAACAGCTGTGATGCCGAAGTCGGCACCGGATGCCCATGGGATCAGCATTGTCGAATCAGAGATCGGCGGCAAGATGGCTCTGGCGCGTGGGCGACTTCTAGAGACGACTCAAAAGGATCAAGCACTGCATCTTTATGCGGCCGTGCAGAAGTCTAAAGCCATGCCATCCAAGATCCGCGCTGAGGCTTTTCTGGCAGCCGCTAGCTTGCAGGCCCAACGCGGCCAGATGCGTGAAGCTTTGCCGATTTATGAGCAGGTGTATGTGCTGTTTAATCGTTACCCTGAACTGGTGGCCAAGGCTTACTGGGGCCGTGGTCAGGCACTGGAAAAGCTGGGGAAAAGTGAGCTGGCACGCGAAGTGTACTCTGAGCTGGCTCAGCGGGATGATTTAAAGACCACTCGTGAAGCAGCGGACGGTCGCAAACGTGCCATCACGCTGGGTGGTCTGATTTTACCCAAAGTGCCCGAGGGCGGAGAGATCCCACCAACGACTCCCAAAACAGGAGGTGATTCATGAGAAGTCTCCTCTGCTTGGCATTCATGACGGCTGGAGCTTTGGCTCAAACCGCTGATCAAGCGGCGCGTGCTTTGGCTCAGCGTGGTGAGCTGGATGAGATCCGCTGGAGTGATCCGAACAAAGGCCCGGCCTTCCGTGCCGGCATCGTCCGCGCTTTGCCTGATGGGCTGGAAGTACAGCGCGGGGCGGTGAAGCGGGTGCTGCCCTATGATCAAATCGGCGGGGTCAAATTTGGCCTGACCATGGGTGAACGTCAGCTCATCGCTGAGGCCAAAGCTGAGACCATCCCTGCCCTGCGGGTCTTTTGGGAAGCACGGCATCCGACGATCAAGTTAGCAGGCTCCAATGCGGGTGACTTTGGCCTAGCTTTGGCGCGGGCGCTGAGAGAAACAAAGGCTTATGCAGAAGCTCAGGCGATTGCCAAAGAGATTGCCTATGAAGACCAGGATCCAGCCCGGCGCACGCGAGCTTTGGCTGAGACAGAGACCCTGGCCTTTATCCAAGTCATGGCCACGGCAAAGCCTGAAGAAGTGGAAAGACGCGCCTGGGCTGTCACCGAAATGGCCGAGGAGAGCAATGCTGATCTCATGCTCCTGGTGACAAGTTTTCTCATGCAAAAGGAGTTTGCCGCACTGAAGCAGGTGGAAGCCGACAACCCGCGCTGGATGGAGGACGATGAAGTGAAGCCGATCCGTGAGCGGCATTATCACCGGGCTCTGGATCTGGCCCTGTATCCCAGCCTGTTTCATCCTAGACGCAGAGGCGAATCCGCTGACGGACTTTGGCATGCCGCGCAGATTTACCTGTACACCCATGACAGCGCTCGTGTCGTTGCCGTCCTAGAGGATCTTTTGGCTCTCTATGCCGACAGCCAACATACAGCCAAGGCGAAGGAACTGCTGATTCCTCTGAAGGCCAGCCTGGAATCAGGCAAGCCCCTGACAGAAGCCAAGCCTGCTGACAAACCCAAGGCTTCAGAGCCCATGGGCCCGCCACCACCTCCCAAACGCTACAATCTCTTCGAAGACTAACCTCATGTTCCACCTCATCCGTTCCACCGCCTTTGCCATCCTTGCTGGCACTCTTTTTTATGTCGGGCTCAACAGCTCTCAGCGAGCCCAAGCGGAGGAGGCACCTGCGCCAGCGGCTGCTGAAGCGCCTGCCAAGCACCGATCAAAAACACTGATCGATCTTTACAAGGAAGGCGGCTGGGTCATGCACATGATCGCCCTCACGAGCATCGCGACGGTTTCGACCCTGAGCTTTTGCATCATCGCGATCAATCGAAAGAAAGTGGTGCCACCAGCTCTACTGGCTGCCCTCAATGAAGCTCTGCAAACGCAAGATGTGGCCAAGGCCATCCAACTCTGCCAAGCCACGCCATCCGTGCTCAGCACGGTTATCCGCGAGTCTCTGGAAAAAGCTGGCACTGGCGTAGCGGAGTACACCAAGGCTGATCTGGAGGCAGCGGCTGGCGAGTCGATCTTCCATGAGGAAACACGCCTCATGCTCTGGGTGAATATGCTGAACGCCTTTGCTGCCGTGGCACCGATGATCGGCCTGCTCGGCACGGTGTCTGGAATGATTCAGAGCTTTGATAAACTCTCCCAGGGTGCGGCGAAGGCCTCCGACTTCGCGGGTGGTATCGGTGAGGCCATGGTGGGCACGGCAGGCGGCCTGCTGGTGGCTATTCCTGCCATGTTTGCTTATTTTTACTTCAAGAACACGCTGCAAGCCCTGATGTCTGAGGTGGCACGGGTCGCTTCCAATCTCATTGGCCGGTTTGTTTCTGGCCCACCAGCCCCGCAGTCATGATCATCCGCCGTCGTCACAGCGAAGACATCGGCTTTCAGATCGCGCCGATGATCGACATCACTTGGATTCTCATCATCTTTTTCATGGTGACGATGCATCTGGTGGAAAATGAGTTTACCGTGGAGGTGGCACTGCCAATCGCCTCAGCAGCCGAGATTCCACCAGATATGAATGGGCGAGTCATCGTGAGTATCGACAAAGCCGGGACTTACTTTGTGGGCAGTCAGGCCATGAATGTCGCGGAGTTGACGGCCCATCTGAAAATGCGCCTGATCCAATTCCCACCGCTGAAAGTCTATCTCAGGGCAGATGCCACCATCCCTGCTCAAAAGACCAAGGAGTTCTACCGTGCCTGTGCTGAGGCTAGCGCGGTGGAGGTGATTTTAGCCAGCTTTAGGGAGGGGCAAAACTGATCATGGGCATGAAAATACGCCGCAGGGAGGAGCAGCCTCAGGAAATGCAGATCGCCCCCATGGCTGACATTGGCTTTCTATTGCTGTGCTTTTTCATCGTCTCAGCCAAGCCTCCACGGCACGAGGCAGACATCAGCATGACTTTGCCAGGCTCTGTTTCCGATGAAGTCAGCGTGGACCTGCCTGAAGAAGTGCGCATCAGCATCCGCCCCGATGGCGCGGTGGAGGTAAACGAAGCCATCCTCGGCCAACCGGGGGATCAGGGACTGCTGGCCCTGCGCGATCTTTTGCGGCGGTTCCGCGAGGCTGCGGATAACAACCGCACGCAGTCTCTGGTCACGCTCGATGCGGCGAACCAAAGCACGCATCAAAGAATCGTCGATGTCCTCAATATCTGCGCACAAGCTGGAATCAAAGGGGTGACGCTCAACAGCGATGAAGAGGAGGAGGACTCCTAATATGAGCACTACAGCTGCTAGCCCGACGGCCGCCTCCCGCAAAGGAGCCGGAGCCGCTTTGATTGGCAGCCTGATCATCCATGGCATCCTAGCTCTGGGTGCAGGGGCCTTCATTGTCGCCCAGTACATCCAGCCGCCACCTCCGAAGTTTGTGGCCCCGCCTGCGGCTAAAATCAAAATTCCGCCACAGACCAGGCAGCACCGCATGAATCTGGCGGCTCATGCCGGATTGGCCTCCAAGCCGACCTTTAAAAAGCGCCTTGTCAGTCTGCGTCCGACCGCCTTTGCCCTGCCGGAAGCACCCAAGATCAGCTTTGAGAGCAGCCTTGTGCCCGATCCCTCGACCATGGCCTCTACCATGATCAGCGGACTCACGGGTAGCGCTGGCACTGGAAATGGAGCCGGTCTTGGCCTCGGCGGCAGTGGCGGTTTAGGAAAAGGACTCTCAAACTTCAGCTTCATGGGCGTGAAGGCCCAGGGTCAGCGTGTCGTGCTGTGTTTTGATGTCTCCAGCAGCGTGGTCAATAAGGCCACGAGCAGCGGTATGCCTCTCATCAAGATCAAAGAAGAGACCCGCAAACTCATCAGCAGCCTACCTTCGGGGGCTCAATTCGGATTGATTCAGTTTGTGCGGAACTACAAACCTTTTGCCAATACCCTCACACCCATGACGCCAGCCAATCGTGACTTGGCCATGCAGTGGATCGAGACCGAATGGAGCGAAGGCGGCCAAATGAACCGAGGCCAGGCAGGTGTACTCAGCCCAGAACCCAACGGTGTCGTTTGCGTGCTCGATGCAGCCTTTGCCATGAAGCCAGACGTGATCTTCATCATTTCAGATGGCCAGTTTGAACAGACCTACCCAAAGAATCAGCGCATCCCGAATGATCTGCTGGAGGCCAAGATGAAAGAGCTAGCGCCTGAAAAGATGGGCAAGGTTGCTGTCCACTTTATTGGCTTTCAGATGAACCCCACAGATAAAGATGCTTGGGAGCGCATGGTTCGCCGTACAGGCGGGAAAATGCGGGAAATTCGGTGAAGTAAACAAGGAATGAGGGAGATTCAAATTCGCGTAAAAAAATTGCGGCAATCTGGCCCCATTCAATTTCTCAAATAAGTTTTGATCGCCCTCAAAATGAGGAGCTAAGAAAGACGAATTCCAAGTTCGGTCAAAAACTGAGTTTTGACGATAATACATAAATATTAAAATTTATAGTTGATAAAGTCTGATAATTATGGTAATTAATGATATTATCAAAATAAGTATGCCTCTTGCGTTCACCTTCTTTTCCCCAAAGACCGCCAGTCTTCCTGTTGCCAAGCAGGCCGAAACAGGACCTGTGATGAAGTGGACACCAGAAATTCCCGCCCCTGAATCAGCCTTTGATCCAAGCTCTTCAGTAGTGCTTAAAACTGATGCAAATCATGATGTGCTCTCACCTGATGCCATGAGTCTGCATCACGACGAAAAAACACACATTATCGATAGCCCGCCCCCCAGGGACATGCCCCAAGAAGTGGTGTTACCGAAGCGAAAAGAATCGGCTGGATTTGCAGCCATGGTCGTGAATCAAAGCGAAACTGCGGCGCCGCCGTTAAACCGCCGCCCTCAGAGCCCCTTTCCCACAGCGCCAGCACACCAGTCCCAGCCCTTGTTCCCTAGCGCGCCGGCTACCAGTTATGATACTTGGCATGCCTCAGTCGAGCAAACGGAGCTGCCGCAGACCTTGGAGACTCTTAGACAAGAATTACAACACGAGATCGAGCAGGTGAAAGCCGATCTCTTTGGCGCCGCCATGGGAGTGAGCGCTCTTAAAGACCGCCTAGATGGCGTAGAATCCACCGTGGCCACCCAAACGGTTGCTGCTTCCAGCCCCGTATCGCGTGAAGAGATCCAAATTTGGGTCTCGCAATGGCTGGATCAAAATCTCCCGGAAGCTTTGGAACGCGCCATCTCCCAGGCCCAGCAAAAGCTGACGGGATCACTCAGCTCCCAACATTACTTCCGACAGCCCATCCAACACACTCACACAGACCGTC
Organism: Verrucomicrobiaceae bacterium; assembly: GCA_027489965.1. Classification (GTDB taxonomy): domain Bacteria; phylum Verrucomicrobiota; class Verrucomicrobiia; order Verrucomicrobiales; family Verrucomicrobiaceae; genus Prosthecobacter. The sequence goes on along the minus strand of JAIXZA010000054.1, from coordinate 41,865 downwards.
ATAAAGCCCTGATTCATCCCCCCATCATCCTTGCCTCAACTCCGCTATGAATTCACTCCGCATACGCATCCTCCTCCCTTTGATGCTATTAGGCTGGCTGCCCGCCATTGGCGCAGCACGCTTCATGGGCCAACCCCTCGACTGGTTCTTCAGTGCGCAGGGATTCATCCTTCTCGCTGGCGTATTTATCGCAGGCTATCTGGTTTCCGGTTGGGTTCTGCGCCCAGTTACATCGGTGATGAATGCCACGGCATCCGTCATGCGTGGTATCCCACCTGTCAAAGAGGTGTCTGAATGGTTGCCTCAGGATTTCTGGAAGCTGCGCTGTGACATCAACATGCTCTTTGCCAAGCACCGCCAGTCCCTCAACGCCGCCGAAACTCACGCCAGTCAGAGCGCTCAACGCCTCATGAATGCGGAGCGTCTGCTTCGTGAAGCCTTCACAGCTCTTCAGGGCATCTTTGCCGCCAGTGACGAAGGCGTCGCTGTGGTCGATGCCGAGGGTAAAATCATCGCTTCCAATAGCAAACTAGACGAGTTCCTTGGCAAGCCTCTGGAAGAAGTCGGCGGCAGAGATGTCAAACACCTCATGGAGGCCATTTCAGCCCGTTTCATGGAGTCTGACAAAATGCTTCAGTGGGTCAACAACACTGAAAAAAATCCAGAACTCCGAGATGAGATCGAAGCTGAGACTGCCGACGGCAATCAACGCATCTTCAGCATGCGCACCGCCCCGATGCAGACCGAAGGTGGTGAAGTGATTGGCCGCCTCTGGATGTTGCGTGATTGCAGTCAAGTTCGCGGCTTGCAGAAACAACTGCGGGAATCTCAGAAGATGGGCACCATCGGCCAGATGGCTGGCGGGATCGCCCATGACTTCAATAACATGCTGACCGCAATTCGAGGTAATCTTACTCTTGCTGAACTCTCCTCAGGTGGAAGCCAGAGTCCAGATGTCCGTGACAAGCTCCAAAACGCCAATCATGCCACCCAGCGTGCTGCTGATCTGGTGAAGCAACTGCTCGGCTACTCACGCCACACTCAAGGCAATCAACTCCGCAAAGTGACCAACCTGAAGAAGCTCCTAGCCGACGTGCAAAACATGCTTCGTCATAGCCTGGACCCACGCATCACTATCCGCGTCCGTGCCGGCATGGAAACCTCCTTTGCAAGCGCTGATGCCACCCAGCTTGAGCAGGTCATGCTTAACCTCTGCCTGAATGCACGCGATGCCCTCCCTGATGCCAATGGAATCATTGAGATCGGCATCGAGAACGTCATGCACCGCTCTCCTAACGGCATGGAAACAGGCGAATTCGCCATGATTGCCATCCGCGACAATGGACACGGCATCCCAGAAGACATGCGCCATCGCATCTTTGAACCATTCTTCACCACCAAAAATCCAGGTCGAGGCACCGGCCTCGGACTCAGCATGGCTCAGGACATTATTCGCGAGCATGGCGGCTGGGTCGAGTACGATAGCGTCGAAAGCCAAGGCACTGAGTTCCGTGTCTTTGTTCCACGCACTTCTGATCCAGAAAACATTGAAGACGAAGCCTCTGACTTTGATTCACGCCAATCTCAAGGCCCTGTAGGTCAACGTGGCACGATCTTGGTGGTCGATGACGAAGCCCCCGTTCGCTCCATTGCCGTGAATATGCTGAACTTCCTTGGTTATCGAGTCCTGGAAGCAGGCGACGGCCAGCAGGCACTCGACATCATCATGCGCAGCGGAGAGAAGATCGACGCCATGCTCCTAGACATCTACATGCCGAAGCTCAGTGGCCGCGACACCTTCAAGCAACTCCGTGCCGCAGGCAATGATCTACCTGTCGTCGTCTGCTCAGGATTCGTCATCGATCCTGATGAGTTCACCATCCTCGGTGAAGGCCGCTGCCCACCGGTGGACATCATGCTGAAACCCTATGCGCTGGAAGCCCTGAGCAAAGCCATGGCCAAAGCCGTGAAGACCGCCCAACCCCCTGACGCCTTTGCCCGACAGATGGCCCCAGTCATGGCCGCCTAAACACTCCCCCAACAGCCAAACCCAAATCCACGGAGCACCGAGAAGCCAGTCTTCTCGGTGCTCCGTTGCTTTGGAACCTGTAAACTTCTTCACTTGCACTGATCAATCCTCTCTCAACTATCGACCATCATGTCCGTCGTCACATTAGGCCTGATCCAGGGAACCACCTTCGCCAGCCAGGCTCAAAGCTTGGCTCGGCATGACGTGCTCATCCGTGAAGCCGCTGCCAAAGGGGCTCAAATCATCTGCCTTCAGGAGATGTTTAACATCCCCTATTTCTGCACACGTCAGGACCCAGCATTGTTTGATTTAGCCGAGACCATCCCAGGCCCCACGACCGATCACATGGGTGCGCTGGCCAAAGAACTTGGTGTCGTCATCATCGCCTCGCTTTTTGAAAAACGTGGCCCCGGCCTCTATCACAATACTGCGGCCATCATCGACGCAGACGGCACCTACCTCGGCAAGTATCGGAAGATGCATATTCCGCAGGACCCAGGCTTTGAAGAGAAATTCTACTTCACACCCGGTGACCTCGGTTACCGCGTTTGGGACACCCGTTTTGGCAAGATCGGCGTGCTCATCTGCTGGGATCAATGGTACCCTGAAGCCGCACGCCTGACCGCACTCGCAGGTGCCCAAATCCTTTTTTACCCCACCGCCATCGGCTGGCATAGAAAAAAAAAAGCAGAACTTGGCAAAGCCCAACACTGCGCCTGGGAAACCGTCCAGCGTGGTCATGCCGTGGCCAATGGCTGCTTCATCGCCGCCGTCAACCGCACTGGCGGCCAAGACGACACCGAATTCTGGGGTCAATCCTTCGTTGCAAATCCTTATGGCGAAATAGTTGCCAAAGGCAGCATCGAGCACGAAGAAGTTGTCCTTGTGACTTGCGACCTCCAAGAAGTGGAAGATTTCCGTCGAATCTGGCCATTTTTCCGTGATCGTCGTATTGACACATACGCGCCCCTGACCAAACGCTATCTAGATGAGTAAAGGATACCCCAAGAACTACCGCCTCCCCGCCGAATTTGAAACCCAAGAAGCCATCTGGCTCTCTTGGCCCTCAAACAAAGAGAGCTGCCCAAAAACCTTCCACAAGCTTCAAGATAAGTTTGGGGAAATCGCCAGCACCATTTCACGTTACGAGCGCGTGCGCATCAATGCGCCCATGCTCAGCCACATGAACATTCGCCTCAGCATCGCCGATAACGAAGGCGATCTCAGCCAAGTGGACATCTATGAGAACGTCACCAATGACGTCTGGTGCCGCGACCACGGACCAATCTTCATCAAGCATAACGAAACAGGCCAAGTCGCCATCACAGACTGGAAGTTCAACGCCTGGGGCGGAAAGTTCCCCTATGACCTGGATGACACCATCCCGGAGAAAGCCGCCGCTTCCCTGAAGATGGAGCGCTTCACTTCTGACTTCGTGCTTGAAGGCGGTGCCATCGAAACCAACGGCAAAGGCCTGCTCTTCACCACCGAAAACGTCCTGCTCAATCCGAACCGCAACGGTGGCAAGGCCCGCAAAAAGGACGAAGTCGAAAAAGAACTCAAAGCCATGTTCGGCGTCACCGACATCGTTTGGTTCAAAAACGGCATCGAAGGCGATGATACCGACGGCCACGTCGATGACGTCGTCCGCTTCATCCGTGAAGATGCCGTCATCTGCATGGTCGAGTCCAAAGAGTCCGACCCGAATTTCAAAGTGCTCAAAGCCATCCGCGAGCAACTTGATGACGTCCGTCTTCCCGACGGCAGCAAGCTAGAGATCATCGAGATCGAAATGCCCAACGCCATCGAAGTCAAAGACTGGCGCCTCAGCCGTCTGCCAGCCAGCTACGCCAACTTCATGATCCTGAACAACGCCATCATGGTCCCCATCTTCGGCCAGAAGAAAAAGGACCAGATTGCCGAAGACAAGATCGCCGAGTGTTTCCCAGGCCGCGAGCTCATCACCGTCACCTGCAAAGACCTCGTCATGGAAGGCGGCGGCCTGCACTGCATCGCTATGCATCAGCCGAAGTAAGCTGCACCTTTCGACTTCAAATCCCAAAAGCCTCGAACCCGCGTTCGAGGCTTTTTGTTCTCCGCCGTCTCTGAATGGCCTCAGGCCTGGAGGGTCGCCTTCTCAAACAGCAGCGCCGGAGCTATCCTGAAGTGAAGTGAAAGCATGACCTGATTGACCTCTGGCCAGTCCACACTAGTTTCATGCATGGCATTTCCTTTACGTTCTCCTCGCGACATGGTCGGCGGCATCATGGTTTTTGGTCGCATCGTCGATAAAATCAGGCTTCATGCCCGTGATGGTAAGCTTCCTGACGGTTATCACCTGGGTTTTATTGAGGGCAAACGCACCTTTGATGATCGCGTCTGCACCCTGCTCGGCGTGAGCTTTGAAGCCCTAACTCAGCGCGTTTTGGAAGGCGGCACGGATGAGGAAATCCTAGCCTGGTGTCTGGAGAACGGTCGCGCCCCCGATGCGGAGCACATCCGCCTCTTCAATGGCTTCATGACGAAGCGCGGTTGGCGTGATGAAGCTTCCAATGGACTCATCGAACAGCGCGCGGAAGCTGGTCTTGGGCACCGCGAAGACATTGTCACCTTCTTTGACCTGATGGACGCGGAAGAAGGCCGCGCGGCTTAATCTGACTACGAGCGGCTTTTCCGCCGACGATCCCGCAGATACAGCAGCGTGCCCACAGGTGCAGCCAGCAGCCAGAGCAATTTGGGCAAAAGGCGACGCAGCCCCTGAAACTGCGTCAGAAATCCGATGCCGCAATGTTGGCTAAACCGACTGTAGAGACCCGCGACTTTGTAAAGCTTGATCGGTGCGTGGAAGACGTAGCTCGACTCCAGATTCAGCACCATTTGATACATCAGCCGGTGACCATCTGCATTCTTTGCCGGATCATTCGGACCATGCACAAGTGAGGGCGCATCCATCCACCAAACGCGCAGTTGCTCATTGATGTGACGTGTCTTGTAGCGTGTCGAGACCTGGGACCAGATGTAGGACTCTGGGACAAAATTCCCGTCTGCTTCAGGGAATGGGAATTGCCTGAGAACATCCAAACGCAAAAAGCCCCACTTTTCGCCGGTGACCTTATGCACGTATTCCAGCTCAGCTGCTGAGCAGTCCAGTGGATCGGTCGGAAAGAGCGTGCCGACAAGCTTTCCATTCTGATCATGGCAAAGAGCCGTGACGCCGGAAAAGCCCGCTCTGTCAGCCTCGGGGATGGCATTCCAATGATGCCAATAGCGCTCCAGAGCCTGCTGTTCACAGGCATCGTCGGAATCCAGCTTGATGTAGAGCTGGCCACAGGCAGCGTTTAAACAATGATTGTGCACGCGATGTGCACCGCCATGCGGCAGAGGCACATAGCGTATGGGCACCAACCCCTCAGCCTGCCAGGCTGCCACCAGTTCCGCTGTGCCATCAGAGGAGCCGTCATCCACGATCAACCACTCAAAGTTACGAAAAGTCTGCGCCTTCAGGCTGTCGTAACAGCGATGCAGGGTATGAGCGCGATTGTAGGTCGGTGTGAAGACGGTGAAAATGGGCGAAGACATCAGATAGGCGGAAACATACGCCATTTGGCAAGTCGTCACCTTTCTTTCTCCATCCGCGATCCTGCCAGAGAACATCTTGCCCTCAGGTGAATTGGCAGCGAAAGACTCACTCGCAGACACAACCTCTGCGCGTATCCTTTCCCCATGCCACTTTTAGATCGACTCGAATCACGCTTCGGCCGCTTTGCCATCCCTGGGCTGGTCCAAATCATCGCCGGATTAAAACTGCTGACGTTCGCCATCTTCGTCATGCAGTCCGCTGAAGCCAGGGATCGCTACCTGGATTTCCTTGCTCTAGATGGACCGCGCATCCTGACTGGGCAGGTCTGGCGGCTCGTTACCTACCTCTTCGTTCCGGGCAGTCTGAATATCTTATTCGCCGTGCTTTCCGCCATGATGCTCATGTGGCTCGGGCGTGGACTGGAGCAGGCTTGGGGCGCCTTCCGGTTGAACCTCTATTTCATTGGCGGCATGATCGCCATTACCGTCTGCTCGCTCATATTCAGGCTGGATGAAACGGGCATCTGGCTCTTTCAAAGCCTGCTTTTAGCTTTTGCCGTCACTTACCCGAATGAAGAAATCCGCCTCTATTTCTTCCTGCCCGTGAAAATGAAATGGATCGCCTGGGCCGCTGCTGCACTGACCTTGTTAACCATCATGAAGGCACCTCAAATGGTCATTCCCATTTTCTTTGGTCACCTTAATTTTCTCATTTTCTTTGGCCCAGAATTTGTGCGCGACCGACTGCACATGGCCAAGGTCATCAAAAAGCGGACCCAATTCAAAGAGGCCTCTCCCACCTCGGCGCCCTTTTTCCATCAGTGCACGATTTGCAAGAAAACCGAGGTGGACGATCCCGCACTCTACTTCCGCATCAATGATGCCGGGGATGAGATCTGCTCAAGCTGTCGAAAATCGGCCTGAACGCTGAGCTTGCGATTTCCTCTCACAGGTGCCATCTTTTCAGCCCCCCAATTATGCGCTGCCCCAAGTGCGGAAGTTCCCAAGATAAAGTGATCGACTCGCGTGAAGCGCGGGAGGGGCAGGCCATACGCCGACGCCGAGAATGCATGCGCTGCAATTTCCGCTTCACCACCTATGAGATCGTGGAGCGGGAAGAACTGCGTGTCGTCAAACGCAACGGTGCCCCACAAAACTTTGACCGAGAAAAACTCCGCTCCGGCCTACGCAAGGCCTGCGAGAAGCGCCCCGTCAAGATGGAGCAGATCGACCAGATGGCAGACGACATCGCCAATGAGCTGGAGGAAGAAGGCTACAGAGAGATCCCCTCCACCGTCATCGGGGCCAAAGTCATGCGTCATTTAGAGGCCGTCGATCATGTGGCCTATGTGCGCTATGCCTCCGTTTACCGCCAATTTGAAGACGTGGGCGAGTTCATCGACGAAATCAAAGGCCTAGACAGCCGCCGCACCCGTGACACTGGCCAAGAAGAGCTTTTTCGCTAAGCCATGACTGAAAAAACCATCTTTCAAAAGATCATCGATCGTGAGATCCCAGCCCCGCTGGTGTATGAGGACGATCTGGTCGCTGCCTTTAATGACATCCAGCCGCAGGCCCCGATCCACGTCCTCATCGTGCCGAAAAAGCTCATTCCTCGTGTTGGCGAGGCCCAGCCTGAGGATCAGGCCACACTCGGTGCCCTGCTTTTAGCCGCGGGTAAAATCGCTGACAAACTCGGCATCAAAGACCGCAGCCAGGGCTTCCGACTCGTCATCAATCATGGAAAAGATGCTGGAGAAAGCGTTCCACACCTGCACGTCCACCTGCTCGCCGGCCGTCCACTTGAATGGCCTCCGGGTTGATTTCTGAAAAATCGGCCCCAGTCCGAAACTTTAATCATGGACCCGGGTTACTTCTTTCAACATGGAACCGTTAACCCCCAATGATCCTCTCTGGGACTTGCTTGGTAAAGCCAAGCCCGTGGTGCCACGCGCCAACTTTGTCCAAAACGTCGTCAGGGAAGCCCGTCAAACACCCCAAGAGCATGGCCTGCTAGCCAAACTCAAAGGTTGGTGGCAAGACAGCATCTCCCCGTCCCCTGCCCTGACTTGGGCAGCCAGCGCTGCGGTCTGCGCCATGGCGATGCTCGCCACATCCATCGTACTCGTTTCCCAGCAGGATTCGGCATCCACCATAGCAACGCAGCCACCCGCCGCCATCTCCGAAGAAGTCCTGCTAACGGAGATCGACTTCCCCATCGTGCCAGAATTTGTGTCTGAACTCAATAACCTAGAGCAAACCGGTGCTCTACTTGCCGTACAAGACACCTCTCAGCTGACAGCCAACGAGATTCACCTGCTGCTGTATTAGCGAGTTGTAGGTTGGGAATGGCTGGCGCGGTGAAAGAACGAATACATGAAAGAGATAGTCGCGGGCCTTCCCGACTCTCTTTGGAGGTGCAGAGTTCACAAGACCAACGACGCTGCCAATCCAATCGGGAAGGTCGGCGATTGCGTTCGCGAGTGTCATCCACCCGTTTTCCCGCCAAACATTCCCAACCTACGCCAGCCCACAAAAAAGGGCGGACATGACGTCCGCCCTCAAAAGGTCTGGTTTAGGAAGTCCTAGGCAAGGTCTTCACCCACGGCGTAACGCACGAAACGGCGCACGACGAGGTTTTCACCCAGCTCAGAGATCTTGCTCTTCACGTAGTCACCCACGGTCTGATCAGGATTCTTGATGAAGGCTTGCTCGAGCAGGCATTGGTCGGAGAAGATCTTGTCGATCTTACCTTGAATGATCTTCTCAGCGATAGCTTCTGGCTTGCCTTTGACTTGGTCGGTGGCGATTTCGCGCTCCTTGGCCAAGTGGCTTTCTGGGATTTCTTCACGTCCGAGGAACTTCGGATTCGCAGCAGCGATGTGGAGGGAGATGTCCTTCACAAAAGCTTGGAAGTTCTCATTACGTGCCACGAAGTCAGTCTCGCAATTCACTTCGATGAGCACGCCGATACGGCCTGCCATGTGAATGTAAGAAGCGATGATGCCTTCCTTGGTCTGGCGATCGGCTTTTTTCTCAGCCTTGATGGTGCCTTTTTTGCGGAGGATGATTTCTGCCTTTTCCAGGTCGCCTTCGGCTTCCTTCAGGGCAGCTTTGCACTCCATCATGCCTGCGTTGGTCTTCTCACGCAGGGCCATAACGATTTTAGCGGAAATTTCAGCCATAGATCAGTGAATAAAAGGGTGGAGATTATTTCTTCAGATCTGCAGTCGCCACGATCACAGGATCGATGAGCTTCTGGAGAATGATGCGGATGGAGCGGATAGCGTCATCATTCGCAGCGATTGGGTAATCGATGATGTTCGGGTCGGCATTGGTATCGACCAGAGCCACAATCGGGATGCCGAGGCGGCGGGACTCATGAACAGCGATGTGCTCACGGGCGCTGTCCACGATGACGACAGCGTCAGGGAACTTTTCCATGCCACGAACGCCACGAAGATTGCGCTCAAGCTTGATACGCTCGCGGTTCAGGCTGGCGAGTTCCTTCTTGGACATGAGTTTGAACTCAGGCTTCTTTTCGATCTCTTCCAGGTAGCAAAGGCGGGCAACGCTCTTGCGGATGGTTTCGAGATTCGTCAAGGTGCCACCGAGCCAGCGATGATTGACATAAAATTGACCGCAGGCGTCTGCAGCTTCACGGATGGCTTCTTGAGCTTGGCGCTTGCAACCCACGAAGAGGATGCGCTTACCCTTGCGGGCGAGGTCGGCCAGGAATTCAGCAGCGGTGTCGATCTGCTTGACGGTTTCCTCGATGTTGAGGATGTGGATCTGATTGCGGGTATCCAAGATGAATGGCTTCATCTTTGGGTTCCAACGCTTGGTTTGGTGACCGAAGTGGACTCCGGCTTCGACGAGTTCGGCGAGGATCTGTGACATGTAGTATTTTCAGGGGGCTAATCTTCCGCACGCAAAGTTCAGGGAACGTGCGCTCAAGGCAGTGAGCCTTGATCCGGGAGACCGGCAATTTTGGTTTAATGAAGTCTCCTGTTCGGCACAATGCCGTTCAGAAGGGCGGACATGGTAAAGGAGAAGCCCTAGGCAGCAAGTGATTTTTACGCCAGAAATGGCATCCGCCTCATCGCGGCAAGGCACCCTTTAATGCTCGCCTTCATTGGCATCAGTCGAAGTAGGGGTTTGCCGTCGTAGAGAGGATTCATTTTCTTGCAGAACGTTAGAACGGATGCGCCGGCAGTGGCGAGTCTGAATTCAAAGAGGGGCGTTGTCGTCGGCTGCATTCCACGTCTTGTTGTCTGATTTTCTTTTCATTCTCAAAGCTGTCGCATTGATCAGAAAAGCTAAAACAGCGCCCCAAAGCATGCTATTCGCGATAAAGAATCCCCACTCCAGCATATTTGACATATTCTTACTCATCCACGGAGTCCAGAGAGACATGGCAGGCTGTATGAGAATCCCTGCAAGGTGATCTGCTGTGCGCCCGATCATTGACGGTTGATAGTCTTGATTATCGAACGACTCCATTCCTGAACCGAATGAGAGCATCACTGAGCCGATCGTCATAATTATATGAATGACGGTCAAAATAACTATTTGGGAAATAAGCCGTTTCCTCATTCTTCTTTTCCAGACAACGATGAGCGCATGCACCCCTACCAGCGGGAGCGCACGTCGATCACGGGTTTGGGTTGGAGCTACGGAAGACCATCGAAACAGGGCGGCTGGTAGGGGTTGTCATGTCGCGGCTTGTTCTCTCCTCTTTTCGGCATAGCGGACAATCACGGCGCGCCCAGTGTAGCCAGATCGTTCGATCTCCTCACGTATCATCGCCTCAACCTTATCGGGAGATCCGCCACCTGTTCCAGCTCCAATCAAAGGAAATCCGATCGACTCGAAACCGTGTTCCTGTGCCTGTGATATGGCAGACCGCACCGATCCTCTAATCGATGCCTCTGACGATCTCCAATCATGCCCGATTCCCGCAACATGAATGATGGACTTAAACGGAAGTCGTCCCGCACTGGTAACTGCCGCACCACCGAGAGGCAGCACTCCAAACTTCCTGAGTTCTTTGAACGGGGCAAGGCCACCACGCTTCTTGATTGCGCCCGAGATGCCTTGTGGGAGAAGAAGCCACCAAGGAACCAGATTCCGATTCCAGGCATTGACGATCACTTGGACGTCTTGATCTAGCAAATCACCTTGGACAAGGACTATTGGCATTTTCTGAGAGAACAGTATGATGAGTGTGATTCAATATCAGCCGCGCTGATATTTCATTCCTGCAGAGTGACGATTTTGGCCTGGAAAGTCAACGGTCGCATGGGTTTCGTCTTTAGCTTCATTTCACTAAGCCGAGTGAATAATTTAGCTTTTTGAGCGAACTGATATTTTCGTCCGAATATCAGATTCATTACGGTCACAAACAACAGGCAGCCCAATTTACAGGCCAGAACTGATTCCTGTTAATCCTGTTTTCTTGTTAATCCTGTCAATCAACCGCGCTCCACTGACAGACCTAGCAGCGCATAACCGACAATCCACGGCAGGATGAAGCTTAAACGAAGCCTTCCTTGGGCCAGCTAGGCGGACGGTTTACAAAACGTCAACACCCTCAACAAAAAACCTGATTTGCAGAACAGACGTTCCGACAAATCAGGTTTTAAAGGCGTTGAGGCGATCTCTGGAAAATTAGGCTTTGGCTTTGGCCTTACCTTTTTCCTTGATGTCGATGCGCTGGTAATACTGCTGATAAACGTTTTCGTTTAGGACGAGCTTACCACGGACAGAATCGAGGGCTGCGCCGTCGGCTTCAATCTGGAAGTTCACGAAGTAACCGCTGGTCACGTGACGTGGGCTGAAGGGGAACTGACGTTTGCCAAGGTGGTCGATCTGTTCGAGCTTGGCGCCAGATTTTTCGAAGTCGCGGCTGATGCCAGTGACGAGTTGTTCGACGGTTTCTTCTTTGCCCTTCATGTCGAGGACAATCATGGCTTCGTATTTGCGTTTCATCTTGATGTGGAGGTTTGGTTTAGAGAGATTCGTTGCGGTTGAAGAGGTTCATCGCAGCTCCAAGGCTGGTTTGCAAGGAGCGTATGACCGCATCTGCGGCGCGCTCGATAACAATCTGGACCGTGGGGCGTTCTTCTTCGCGAAATTTACCGAGGACGTGTCCGACGAGTCGATCACCACCTGGGCGCCCCGAATCGTTTGAGATGCCCAACTTGAGACGGGGGAAGGATTGAGTGCCGAGTGTGCTGATCATGGACTTAATGCCATTATGACCACCCGCAGATCCAGCCAGGCGCAGTCTCATGCGGCCGAGCGTGAGATCGACGTCATCGTAGATCGTCAGCGTCTCTTCAGGCGTGACTTTGTAGAACTGGGAAAGAGCCCGCACACTGCGGCCACTGTCATTCATGTAAGTCATTGGCTTTAAAAGCCAGCCTGAGGGGAGCTTGGCCACGAGCCCGTGCCAGCGTTTCTCCTCAGTGAAGGAAACTTTAAATCTTCGGGCTAGCTCGTCTAAAACCATGAATCCAATGTTGTGACGGGTGTCGTGGTATTCGATGCCAGGGTTGCCGAGTCCGATGATTAGTCTTGGAGTCAGGCCGCCTGGGTCGCTAGAGGATGTGTCTTCAGCGGGCACCGCAGGCGGTCAAAGTCCAGTGAGGGGTTACTTCTTGGCAGGAGCGGCCTTTGCAGCAGGAGCTGCGGCACCCTTGGCGGCTGGAGCACCCTTGGCGGCGGCAGCAGCTTCAGCTGGAGTTGGCTCAGCTTCGACTTTAGGCTCAACGCACATGAGGACGACAACGTCAGCGGCAAGCTTCGGACGGACGCCTGCTGGGTAGGTGACCTCGCCAACGTGGATGCTTTTGCCGACTTGCAGTGCGGTGACGTCCACGGAGATGCTTTCTGGCAGGTCTTTCGGCAAGCAGCGCACTTCGAGGGTGTGGTGAATGATTTCGACAAGACCACCGAATTTAACGCCTGGCGCTTCACCCGATGTTTCAACCGGAACTTCAGCGTGAATTTCTTCGTCCATAGCGATCGCGTGGAAATCCACGTGAAGGATGCCGCCTTTGAGGTGGTCGTGCTGGACTTCCTGCACAAGAGCAAGCTGCTCGCCAGAACCGATCTTCAGACTGACAAGGATGTTGTCCGAGGCGCTGTTTTGGAGAATTTTAGTGAAGGTCTTGCTATCCACCTGCAGGTTTGTGACGGCAGTTTTGCGGCCGTAAACGACAGCGGGGATGCTGCCTGCTTTACGCAGACGTTTAACAGCAGCGGTTCCTTCGCTAGTGCGAGGTTCGGGATTGAGATCGAGAATTTTAGCCATGGTCTGTGAGTTCTCCTGAACAGTGAAGTTGGGGGAAAAAGGGTGGCGAGAATACACGCCTGTTTCTAGATGTCAAAGAGAGAAGTGACAGACTCGTTGTCGTGGATGCGCCGGATGGCCTGAGCGAGCAGAGGAGAAATGTCCAAAGTGGTGACCTTTTCACCGTGCGCCTGAGGCACTGAATTCGTGGCAAACAGCTCAATAATAGGGGATTTGGCGATGCGGCTACGCCCCTTATCACCCAGGACGCCGTGGGAAACCCCTGCGTAAATATTTTTTGCGCCGTGCTTCAAAAGTAAATCGGCAGCGGCGGTGAGTGTGCCGGCGGTTTCGGTGAGGTCATCGACCAATAAAACATTTTTTCCTTTCACGTCACCAATGACATTAAGAGCCTCCACTTCATCGGCACTGACGCGGTTTTTAGCGACAATGGCCATGGGGGCCTTCAGGGCTTTGGCATAAGCATGGGTCATTTTGATGCCGCCGACGTCTGGGGAGACGACGACGAGATCTTCAATGTTGCGCTCCTTGATCGCCTTCATGAGCACGGGACCTGCGTAGAGATGATCCACGGGGATGTCAAAGAAGCCCTGAATCTGTCCGGCGTGCAGATCCATGGTCAGCACACGATTGACACCACTGGCCACGAGTAGATTGGCCACGAGCTTAGCGGTGATGGGCACACGCGGACGGTCTTTACGATCCTGACGTGCATAGCCATAAAATGGCAACACGGCGGTGATGCGGTGCGCACTGGCACGCTTCACGGCATCCACCATGATGAGCATCTCCATGAGATTCTGATTGGTCGGCGGGCAGGTCGGCTGGACGATAAAGATGTCGCGACCGCGAATGTTCTCATGAATCTGCACAAACGTTTCGCCATCGGGGAAGGTCGTGACTTCAGTGGCACAGAGATTGATGCCTAGATTATTGCAGATAAGATGAGCCAGCTCGGGGTGAGCCGTGCCGCTGAGAACCTTCAGTGTGTCTTTCATGGGGTGGCGAGATTGGCGAGACTGTCACAGAAATCAACCTGCGCTCTTCACAGAAGCTGAAATGAGCGTCAAAATAAGGTAAATTCAGGCTCTTAGCGCTCTTCCTTGCGCCTCGGGCATGAAGACGCCATCTCTGAGCTTCCTCACCCTCCCATGCCGACCCGCCCCACTTTCGATCAAAACGCTGCCTTGATTCAGGCGCGATTGAGAGTGTCTGGAAAATTTCTGCGTGTTGGCGAAGAAAAAGTGCGGCTACGTGGCATCAGCTATGGTCCTTTCCGCCCCAATGCGACAGGTGACCCCTTCCCTGAGGATAGCCGACTCACCTGCGATCTAGAGCATCTTTGGGCGCTAAAATTTGATACCGTCCGCCTCTATGATCCGCCGAGTAAACATCTGCTGAGTGAGGCGCAAAGGCTGGGGTTGCGTTTGATCGTGGGTATCCCATGGACGGATCACGTGGATTTCCTGAGAGACTCGGCCTTGCAGGAAAAGATCATCGGCAGAGTGCGTGAAACCGTCACTCGCTTGAGGGATCATCCCTGCGTCGTTGCCTTTCTGGTCGGTAACGAGATCGAAAAAACGTTGGTTCGCTGGATGGGGCCACCGCGTGTGCAGCAGTTTCTGGAGCAACTCATTGATGTTGGTCATGCCTGCTCGCCGAACCAACTGTTCAGCTACGCGACCTATCCCAGCACCGAATATCTGATCCCCCGAAATGCCGATTTTTTAGCGGTGAATGTTTACCTGGAGCAGCCCGCCGCTTTTCAAAACTATCTGCAACGCCTGCATAACCTAGCTGGCAATAAGCCCCTACTGATCACGGAGTTTGGACTTGATGCCGCGGTGCATGGCGAGGCAGCGCAGACAGAAACGCGCCAGTGGTTTGAGCAAATCTGCGCTGAATCGGCTGTGGCTGGCACGATCTGGTTCAGCTACACGGATGAATGGTTCCGTGGTGGCGAAGAGGTCACAGGATGGCAGTTCGGCATCACCGACATAGCCAGGCGCGGGCGCTTGATCACTAAGCCCATGCAACGACCGCCCTTATTAGAGAGCGGGCCCAAGATCTCAGTCATTGTCTGCACTTATAATGGCGCGGCTACCCTGCATGCTTGTTTGAGCTCCCTACAATCTCTAAGCTACCCAGACTACGAGGTGCTCGTGATCGACGATGGATCGGTCAAAGAGGTCTCCGACATTGCCAAGGCCTTCCCAAGTGTGCGCTACATCCGACAGGATCATGCGGGTCTGAGTGTGGCTCGTAATCTCGGCGCAAAAGAGGCATGGGGCGAGATCTTGGCTTACACGGACGACGACTGCATCGCCGATGAAGACTGGCTATCCTTTTTAGCGGCCGGGTTTGATGATCCCCAATGGGTGGCATGCGGCGGGCCGAACATCCCGCCCCCAGCACGCAATCCAACAGAGTCTGTCGTGGCCTGCGCCCCTGGCGCGCCTGCCCATGTCCTGATCACTGACATCGAGGCCGAGCACCTCCCAGGCTGTAATTTAGCGATCCGCAAAAGCGCCCTAGAGGCCATCGGCGGCTTTGACCCAATCTATCGCGCTGCGGGTGATGACGTGGACATCTGCTGGAGACTCCGCGAGGCCGGCGGACGCTTGCGCTTTGTTCCAGGCGCCATGGTCTGGCACCACCGGCGCTACACAGTAAGTGACTATCTAAGACAACAATGTGGTTACGGAGAAGCTGAAGCGCTACTCATGAAAAAACACACCCAGCGGTTTGGATGGCTCGGCGGTGCGCGCTGGAGTGGCGCCATCTATGGTGATGCCGCTTCGACCGCGAACCCAGTGGAGGGCAGCATTTATCACGGCCCCTTGGGCAACGGTCTCTTTCAAGGCATCTACCAACAGAGCCCCCAAAGCACCCTGGATCTTTTCAGCGGTGTCCTTGGGCTTCTCCTTCTCGTTTTGGCGGCCGCATTCAAGATGCCGCTTCTGGTCCTGGTGCTCCTCGGAGCTTTGATCGCATCCGCTTTTGCGCGCATGCGAAAAGAGGCCAGTCGAGCTCACCCCTTGAGCTTCGTTCGCCAGATTCAGCTTCTCTATCTCTATGTTATGCAACCGATTAAACGGGAACAATCTCGTCTATTCGGACTCATCGAGTATCGTGTCATGCCGCACTGGCAAGCCCATCCGAAAGGAGTCAGCCCCCCAAGCCGCCGGAAGCATTGGAGCCTCACGTTAGAGGAACAAACCTTCTGGAATGAAGAACACGCCGGACGAGATCGCTTTTTGAAAGAGCTACGCCTGCTCATTCAAAGCCAAGGCGGCAGATGCCAAATGGATGACGGCTGGCAACGGAATGATCTAGAGATGAGCCTCACCTCATGGTTATCCATCACTTATTTAACCGTCACCGAGTATCATGGAAACAGCAGATGCCTGACCCGTGTGCGAGCCATGGGAAGGACGGGCCTACTGGGAATCATCCCACTCTTTGCTTGCCATGTGTTTCTGCGCCAAAAGGCCATCAAGCTGATCACTCAGTCCGCAGAAAACAGCGGGCTGAGTGGTGACCAACTTTAAAGATCACTTCAGGGCTGCATAAACGCGATGCACATCGGCATTTCCGTCGATGCTTTGCAGGAAGCTAGCCACCTCCCCGTGCTGGTCCTCGGACAGTTCAGGATAATCTTTGGGTTGATAATGCAACTCGGAGGTCGTGATGACCCAGCCCGCAGCTTTCAGAGCTTTAGTAACAAGATCCAAGCTGGTGCTGCCACAGAAAAAGCGTGCGCCGATATGACCAGCCGCATCTTCATCATCAAGCTCCAGAGGCTCCACGTTATCAGCCTCGGCCTCCAATGCAGCCACTTCGATATCGAGTGTCTTATCCGTGTGCTGTCCTTCGATCAAGCCACAATGCTCAAACATCCAGGCCACCGAGCCCGGAGTGCCCATGCTGCCTGCTTTGAAAAGCATCCGAACCTCATTGGAGGTGCGGTTATTATTGTCCGTCAAACACTCCACCATGACCGGCACCCGATGCGGAGCAAATCCCTCAAACATCACCGTCTGATAGTTCACTGGATCACCGCCGACACCACTTCCCTTGGCGATGGCACGCTCGATGGAATCGCGAGTGACGCTTTGCTTCCTTGCCGCAGCGATGGCGGCATACAGACGGGCATTGAGATCGGGGTCAGCGCCACCTAACCGTGCAGCCACCTGAATTTCGCGCGTCAGCTTGCCGACGAGTTTACCCTTTTGATCAGCGGCCAGTTCCCGCCATTTTTGTTTCCATTGTGCGCCCATAGATTTAGAAAATTAGAGGCGCATGAGAAAGCAGCGCCATGGATTTTGCAAGGATGGATGAAAGAAGAAAGCTGAGTGACCAGCACTCAGCTTTCTCAAAACAGCCTGTCTAAACTTCAATCTGAGGCTAGAGCTTCGGCTTGGTGATCATTTCGAAGTCATCTGAGCGGAACGGTGTCACAGGCAGACCGTCTTTGCTGAAGAGATTGGCCACCGGATTGTCGGCCCAGGCATAACGCACAGCGATTGGCTTGGCGACGCTTGCGGCGCTGACTTCGAGCTTATCATTACCGACGATCTTAGCCGTGGCCCAGACCCACTTTTTATCTTCACCGCAAATGGCCAAGCCTTTGACTTCGCTCACATCCACGGTGCGCAGGCTGCCACCAAACGTGTCGAGCGTGACCAAAGCCTTATTGCCAGTGATGGCGATGCTTTTGAACTCAGGGCTACGGCTTGGAAGCTTGAACCCGTAATCATTCACCAGCGCCAAACGGGCCAAACGCTCAGCCACGTCACGCTTGTTTTTTGGGTGGATGTCATTCGCTTCACCCAGGTCGATGATGACCGCTTGGCCACCGTTTTTGATAGCTGATTGAGTCTTGGTCTGGCTTTCGCGCAGCTCAGCCCAGTTGCTGTCGCCAGGCTCAGACTTCTCAGCTTGGAAGTCGGCGAGCTGGACCCAGTAGAAAGGAAAGTCGCCCTGCTTCCATTCTTGACGCCAATGACTGATCATGAGTGGGAAAAGATAGCCATATTCATAGGCACGCCCAGCATTGCTTTCGCCCTGATACCAAATGCTACCTTTGATGCCGTAACCGATCGTCGGGAGCAGGACACCGTTGTAAATGTTACCCGGACGAGCATTGCCGCGCAGCCAGCCATCAGGAGCCTGTGGGGCACGAGTCGTGAAAGGCTTGCCGGCCTTTTTAGCTTCATCCGCTTGGAGCTTCCAGGCAGCCAGCGCGGCTTCATATTTAGCTTTGCCCTCTGGAGATTGCAGATTGGCTTCATTCTGCTTGGTGCTGGCCATCAGATTTTTGAAGCGTGGATCTTTTTCCAAAACATCGCGGCGCACCCAGGCCTCTGCAGCACTGCCACCCCAGGCGTTGTTGATCAGACCGACCGGCACGTCCAGCATTTGATGCAAGACACGTCCGTAAAAGTAACCGACTGCACTGAAGCCGCCGACCGTCTGTGGCGAGCATTCGACCCAGGCACCTTTGAAATCTTGCTGCGGTTCTTGGGTTCCGACCTGCGGCACAGAGATCAGGCGAATGTTCGGAAACTTCGCCGTAGCGATTTCCAAATCGGCATCCCAGGAGCTTTGCACGCTCCACTGCATGTTGGATTGGCCGGAGCAGATCCAAACCTCACCGACCAGCACGTTTTTCAGTTCTTTCGCGCTGCTTCCCTTGATCCCAAGAATCGCAGGTTTCGCATTGGCAGGCACAGCATCCAGCTTGACGGTCCATTTACCATCCGCACCCGCTTTCGCTGTTTTAGTCTGACCCGCAAAAGTGACGGTGACGTCCGCGCCAGGCGTATCCCAGCCCCAAATCGGGTTCACCTGCTTCTGTTGCAGGATCATGTTATCGCCAATGATGGCAGGGAGTTTTAATTCTGCCTGAGCCGTGAGGCCAAGAGCAATGAGCAGTGTAGTAAGTGCGAGTGGGCGCATGTTGGTTTAAGGGAGGCGTAGAAAACGCACCAGCCCCGGCCTTTCCTTCCAGATAGACTTAAGGTCAGAAGGTTTTGTGATTTCCCACGGATTTAGAAAACCCGCCGATTTTTATTATGGCCTGATTTTATGTAGCAACACCGCTTTACCACCCCTGCCCGGTGACGGAAGAACCAGTTGCAATCAACGCCTCATTAACGGTTAACTTCCTCCATGAAGACCACCACCACTGAGCAAGTGCCACAGCAGTGGGCGCAGATCCTTCGTTGGCTCGCCTCAGATGAAGAGGTGCAAGTTACGCAGGACGAGCGCATCATCGCCCGCATCCTGCCCTCCGCGCTGAGTTCGTCTGCCAGTTCCGAGCAAAAAATACATTCTGGGATGCCGAGGCCACGGCGCTGTTACAGCACTCCTCCCACTTCCGTCTCGGCGATATGCCCTCTAGGGAGGAGCGCAATGATCACTGAGTGGAACTGGATGAGGAATCCCATGACTCTCGGCATTGAATCCTTGCCATGCTAAAAAAGTTGCAGCAGATCCTTCTCATGAAAACGATTCTCGAAATCCCAGAGCCGCTCTATCGCCAGGCCACTGAGCGTGCTGTGCAGATCGGGCAGAGCGTGGCGGAGTTCACGCTCGGGCTGCTGCGCCGTGAACTGGCACAACCGCCTGCCACCACACCTGCGGATGCTTCGAGCCGAAACACCGGTCTTTACACGACGACACAGCAGGGTTTTTTGGTGCTCAAGCGCAGCTCGGATGACCACACCGTGATCACCCATGCTCAGATCGATCAAATGCGTGAGGAACTGGGTGTCTAGCCATCCTAAACCTTCGACACACGCATTCTGCATCATCGCGTGCCTGGTGGCAGCGAGGCACTGACAATCATTCCCACGGTTTCACTGGCGACGGCCGCAGTCTAGCCAAGCCCCAGAGAGAGAACCGCAAGAGGTCGGAAAGCCGCAGAAGTGCTGAATTTCAGAAGTTATCCTGTAACGCCTATTTGCGTGTGAAAACCTTCACGTGCTTGCCAGCATCTAAAGACAGACTAATCTTGGATCATGTCCACCATCACAGTCCCGCTCCCTGACGAAGATTTTCAGTTCATGAACGACTGGACCAAGCAACAAGGAACGACGGTCGCCGAGTTCTTTGCGCTTGAGGTGCGCAATCTTCGGCAGCATCTGCAGTCGCCACTCCATCCTGATTTGAAACGTGCGACTGGCATCCTTGCGACAGACATTGAAGGAGAATCAGCGCATCTGGATCACTTGGATCACAAGCACGCATGATCATTGTGCTAGACATCAATGTGATGCTAGACGTCTTCCAGAAACGTGAGCCGCATTACGCCGCTTCGGCAGGTGTCATGAATCTGGTCATGCAAGGCACGCTGAAGGGCATCTGCCCATCCCACGCATTGACGACGCTCTTTTATCTAGCTCGCCGTCATGGCACGCAGGCAGAGGCGGAATCAGCCATCGACAGAGTGTTGCAGCATTTTGAGATCGTGTCACTCGATCACACCGACTGGCAGACCGTGCGTAAGCTACCTTTCGACGACTTTGAAGACGCTGCCGTAACCGTCACCGCAGAAAAAGCCAAGGCCGCTTTCATCATCACCCGCAATGAAACGGACTTTGCCCAGTCTTCGGTGCCAGCCATCGCCCCTTCGGCTTTTCTAGGTCGCTTCGCCATGGCTTCGTGATCTAGCGCTAACACCGCAAGAGGCAGAAGCGTCCGCAGAGAAAGGCATTCCGATTCAGACCTCTGGCCTCTGCGATTTTCCAAGCTCTGGCGGTGTGAAATCGCGCCTCTAAGCCACAGCCCCCAGCGTCTGCTTGCCTCTGCCGGAGGGCAAGGAATCGTAAACGTCACCGTAACGACCGTGGGATCGAGCTTGGAACGGGGTGCGTGGGGAAGCAGGGGTGTCCCACGTTATGGACGACCAACTTACTATTTTGAAAAGGGACGCGCGGGGCCGGGTGCAAAGCACGGTTGAGGCAAGGGCTGCAGCCATCGCGGAGTATCAGCGCAGCGGGCTTTCTGCCACGGCGTTTGCTAAGATGGTGGGCATCGCCCCCAATACGTTTTGGAATTGGTTGTATGATTGCGGGCTGACCCAAAAGCGTGGCTCGACAAAGACTGGGAGCCAGCCGCCAACGCGCTTCGTGCAGGTAGCTGCTCCTGCGGCTACTTCTTCCGCTTTGCTCGTGCGCTTGCCTGGTGGTGCTTCGGTGGAGGTGACCGATGAGAGCCAAGTGGTGCTGGCTGCTCGGCTTATCCAATCCCTTGCCTGATTACCTCGCGATGCTTAGCTTTACTGGCAGTTTGCAAATCTTCCTGGCACTTGATCCTATCGACATGCGGGCGGGCTTCGAGGGCCTGTGCGCGGCGGTAAGCGAGAAGCTCAAGGCCGAGGTGAAGAGCGGTGCGCTCTTTGTGTTTACCAATAAGCGGCATACGCGACTCAAGGTGCTCTACTTTGATGGCTCGGGTCTTTGGTTGATGACGAAGCGCTTAGAAGTAGGCACGTTCTTCTGGCCGCGTGCGGCAGAGGAAAAGCAGATACAGATGCGGCTGGCACCGGAGGCCTTTGCCATGCTCACCGATGGCATCGACATGCATCGTGCGAAGATGCGGCCGTGGTATGAGCGGAGTTGAAAAAAGTCTCTGCTTTAGATCAAGATAACACCCAAGTTGGTACACCTCTTGCTCTTCATTGTGTCAGCATGATGACACCTCTGGAAGCCCGACTCACTGAAGAGAACGCGGCTCTGCGTGCGGAGAACAAAGCCCAGCAGATCGAGATCAAACTGCTGCGCGAAAAGGTGGACCTGCTCATCCGGCGTGTCTTTGGCAAGAGCAGTGAACAGCTCGATGACGGCCAGCTCATGCTATTATTACAAGGAGGAGATGGCGCAAAAAAAAGACCCAGCCTCCAGCGCAAGCCCAGGCCTCTTGGAGGCTGAAATCGAAAAGCGCGGCAAGGACACTGCAAAGATCAAACCACGCAGGGCGCGTGAAGCACGAGTGCCAGAGCATCTACCCGCTGTGGATGAAGTCATCGAGCCGGATGAGGTCGTTGCTGATCCTGAAGCCTGGCGCTCCATCGGCGAAGAGATCACCGAACAGCTCGACTATAAACCCGCGCGGTTCTTCCGCCGCCGCATCATCCGTCGGAAGTATGTGAAGCGTGATGAGCCCTACAAAGCGCCTATCATTGCGCCACTCAATACACTGCAAGAGCGCAGCATCGCCGCACCAGTACTGCTCGCTCAGATCATCGTCGCCAAATACTGCGATCATCTACCCCTCTACAGGCAGGAGCAGATTTATGCCACGCGGCACGACATCGCCATCCCACGCCAAAGCATGGCACGCTGGCTCGGACTGGCAGCCGACTGGTTGCGCCCGATTTATGAACACATCCACACCGGCGTCATGGCCGGAGGGTATGTGCAGATCGATGAGACTCCGGTGGAGTATTTGAGTCCAGGCAACGGCCAAACAAAACAAGGTTATCTCTGGGTCTGCAAACGCCCCGGAGCCGATGTGAGCTTCACCTGGGCCACCAGTCGAGCCGCACGATGTCTCGATCACATCATCCCCGCTGATTTTACCGGAACAGTGCAGTGCGACGGCTACGCCGCCTATCCCTCTTTTGCCAATCGCAGCGAGGACCGCATCACCCTGGCCGCGTGCTGGGCTCATGCGCGGCGCAAGTTCGTTGAGGCCGCCGAAGGCGCACCGCAACACGCAGGGTGGATGCTATTGCAGATCCAGCATCTCTACCGCATCGAAAAACAACTGCGCCAGTCCAAAGCCGGACCACGCCAGCGCCAGACCGTGAGGGCCAGCCAGAGTCGCATGATCACAGACCGCATCCACAAAGCCATCACGCGCCTCAAACTCAGCCGTCGTCACCTGCCACAAAGCGCCATGGGCAAAGCCATCGACTACGCGCTGACCATGTGGCCCATGCTGCTGGTCTATCTTAAAGATGGCCGAGTGGAGATCGATAACAATCCTGTTGAGAACGCCATCCGGCCCACAGCCATCGGCAAAAAGAACTGGCTATTTATTGGCGAAGCCGAAGCGGGACAACGCAGCGCCATCCTCTTTACGATCATCGAAGCCTGCCGCAGTCGCGGCATCGACCCACAGACCTATCTGCATGAAGTGCTCACCAAGCTTCCAACACTGACCAATCAGCAGATCAAGGACGTGACGCCCGCAGCCTGGGCCAAAGCCCAGAAAACCGCTCAACAGCAAAAAGCGGCGTAATGGTCAAAACAAAAAAGCAAGCTTAGACCAACGGCACTCGGCGAGACGCTAACAAGGAATCGACCTAAATCCGAGTTTCAAGTTTCTAGTTACGCGTTCCAAGTTCTCTCAATCAGGACTTTACAGAGCTATGTTGGCTCACTCAAAAAGTGTGGGGTGATACAGTCGCAAGTCGTCGGTTTTTATGTCATGAAACCTGAAACTTGAAATAGGATTTTAGGATCGATGCCCTGGGGGTGGTGGGTTGGAGCCCCTGAGGTGGCTCGTCGGAGCCTTGGGGGTATCTCGCCGATGCCTTTGGGGTGGTGAAAGGGTGCCAAGGAGGTGGTGAGCCGGAGCCTGGAGGGTGCCTCGTCGATGCCCCAGGGGTGGTCATCGGTAGCTCTGGGGGCTGCGGCTAGGGTGCCTTGAGGGTCCCTCGTCGATGCCCTAGGGGTGGTGAAAGGGTGCCCAGAGGCTCTGATTGACCACCCCAAGGGGTCCCCCTTGATGCTTGGCAAGTGCTTGATGGACAGTCACTTGCGGTGTTTCCGACATTCAGGCCTCCTGGGCGTAGTGGACGGCGTCAGCCTTTCGCTCACTGACGTTGAATATCCGAAAAACGCTCCACTCCCATAAAGCGCATCGCAAGAGGTAGAAAACAGCACAGAAAGGCATTTCAATCCAGACCTCTGACCTCTGACCTCTGCGAACATCCACGCTTCTGTATCATTCTATCAGAACATTGTGAATGTTGATTTCTTTGTGTGATCAAAGAGAAGAACCCCACACCTAGCACAACGATCCTTGAGGCTCTGGCATCCCGTAGCACCATACGGATGGGCTTTGTCGGGATAATTCAAAAGAACTGTTTTCATCAGTCTCGTATTGCCAATAACAACGCCTGAAAGCTGAATGTCAGCAATTGGGCAGTCAAAATCGAAATATGCATTAACGCAGCCATTGGCTTCTAACTCATAGAAGCCGCTCTCTCTGCTAGTTTCAACAAGCACGGGCAACTCGTAGCCAGGAAAGTTCAAGAAAATGCCGTTGGGGCCAGTCTTGGAGTAGCTTCCGGTTGTGTGGTCACCACTTTTTCGAATCTGATAATCGGAGACGAAAAGGTTTCCCGTCTGATAAAATGAGTACCCCTGTGCCACTTCAGGCTGATGGCATGCGCAAGAGGTACAGAATGTCAAAGTTGGTTTCCACATGATCTATAATAGGCAACAAAATGGAAATATACTTTTCACTGCCATTTTTCAGTTTCTTCCGCTGACTAAACGTCGCCGTTTTTTACCATCGAAACCCGATCCCTGTGAGCATTGACTCCCGCTCAGGTTTAAGAGTCCCTTTTTTCTTTTCTTGCCTCTGCTGACTGATCCAGTTGCCGAGCTTCGGGTTCTCAGGGTATTTGGTCGGCACATCACAATCGCCGTTATTCTTTTGTTTATAAGCGCATAGTTCGTCGAAGCACATCTTCCAAGCGCTACTGACAGCAACATCGCCGACTAAAACGGTAGCCTTCGAGTTTGCTCCCCAAGAAAATCCGAGTTGATCCAGTTCTGCGATGCGCTCTGCGGGAAGTGTGCCTCTGTTTTTTTGGCTTCTTACATTATTCACAAATCTGCCAAGCTTCGGGTTTTCAGGATAGTTCGTTGATATTTCGCAGTGTCCGTTCTTCGCAATGAATTCTTTAATCAGCGCAATGTTATCCTCCCAAGTGCCGCGCTCCCTTGATGCCCAAGTGAACTTCAGCTCATCAAGCAAATGGATTTCCTCTTCGGTGATCTCATCCTTTTTTTTCCTCTAGCCCTTTGCTGTGAAACCCACGACGCGAGCTGCGGGTCTTCTGACCATTTATTAGGCACATCAGAATCCTGATATCTTTCGAAGTAGGCTCTGAGTTTGTTGAGATTGTTGTACCATTTGCGCTTCACAGGGCTGATCCATTCAAAGTCTATTCCATCGAGCTGAGCCTTCCTGTCGGTGAGAATCGTGCCATCGTCATTATCCGAGCGTTGCTTTCTGGCCCATCCATCAAGAGTTGTGTTGATAGGTTCAACCTCACTGGGGTAACTGTGACCGTGAGCCTGAATAAACTTTTGCATTTCGGCAAACTTTCGCTGCCAATCGTCGTCGGCCGGATTCCAGTCAATGCTAAGCTCCTCCATGAGCCGCTCCTGTTCCAAGGTCATGTATGATTCATCTGCTGGGGTTGATGAACGCATCTTCTTTCGATTGCCGCGCTGAGTCATAACCCAATGCGCCAGCAACTTATTTGGATGATAGCGTGAGATATTTGGATTTCCGCCATTCTCGATAGTGAACGCCTTTAGCTCCTCAAACCGCCGCATCCAAGTGTCGACCGTCTTGTTTTGCTGATAATCCCAATCAAAGCCAAGCGCATGCAGCCGGTCTATTCTGCTTCTCGCGAGCAGCCCTTTTGAATAACGAGTGCGTTGGCTACTAACCCAAGCCCCGAGTTCGGGATCCTCTTCCCACTGGGTTTTGACATTACAGTCTTTAAATCGGTCTTTGTAAGCCGCAAGTTTGCCATACCAGACATCCCAGCCAGAAACCAACCTGTCCAGGCACTTGGTGGAGACCGCTTTGCGTAGAACGGGAAGATCAATCGGGTTTCCAGAAAACTCGATGCACTGACTAAGCCGCGTGTCATCAAAGCCTTTAGCTCGCCCTTGTGCCTCACCATAGTCTCTGATGATACCTTCCAAGACTTCATCCTGTTCTTGGAGGGACTCCAAGACATCCCATACCTCACCGAAGTCAGCCCGCTGGACAGCATCTTCAATGGATTCATCGTGACGACGATCCAGGAAAATTGGAACGAGAATATATCCGGTGGTTTTGCCGTCAGCCCATCTCATGGCTCTTCCAGCTGCCTGAACAATTTCGACCTCACTACGCTTTGGCGACAAGAATGCCACCATGTCCACAGATGGAACATCAACACCTTCTGTGAGGCATTTTGCGTTGGACACAATCGCACATTCAGACGCAGCAAAATCCCTTAGATTTCGTTCACGCAAGGCGGTCTGCATGGAGCCACTTACATGATAGCACTGAAAGCCCGGCAGGTGTGTTTTGATTCCCTCTGGGCCATCACAGACAAATGACTCGGCCTCGCGGACAGTTTTGTGAAATGTGAAGACTTTGCGAATGCCGTGCTTCTCAACAGCATTCTGAACCGCGATCTGATTTGCGACTTGCTTTGCAACAATCTCGTCTTCGCCAACCAGTGCTGTTCCGTGACGGATTTGGTGTTCATCGACCATCATCGAATCAATTATTGAAATGATCACTTTGTATCCGCAAATAATGCCTTCTTGGACAGCCCGCCTAAATGGCAGCTTGAAAACCTGTGGACCATAGATTGCCTCATTGTCCATCGAGCAAACTAATGCCGAATCACCATCTTCACGTTCATGGGGATTATATCGCCGTGGTGTCGCGGTTACAAAAAGGCGCTTGGCAACAGCTATGTTTCCATCCTCCAAGGCGAACTGAAATTTTCTTCCTTCCCTGCCGGCAGTTTTGTGAGCTTCATCAAAGATGCCGAGTTCGAATTGCTCCCCTGGCTTCATCGCCTTCCCAACAACTTCGGCCGACTGATAAGTGCAAAACACCCATTTTACACCGTTGAAGGGGGAATCTAAAAATGCTCTCAAGCCCTCAGGTTGGGTTGAAACGACAAAATCCAGGTCGTGTTGTTTGGTGGATATGATGTCCGCGTCTTTGGCCACAGAAGGGTCGGAGCAGATGCAGTAGTAGGCCAGCGATGATATCGAGGTGTACCGTAGCCACTCGTGAAGCGTCTGGCGGAGCAAGGCCAGGGATGGCATAAGCACCAGAACTGTCCTAGCCTCCATTCGCTCAGCCACCCAAAGAGTCAGCAATGTCTTGCCGGTTCCACATGCCAATATCGCAGACAAGCGGTCATACGTTTTGAAAGCCGGGATCAGAATTTCTAGCGCTTCGGCCTGATGCGCTCGTGGCACTCGCTTTTCCAACGTTACGACTGCCGTTCTAAGCCAGCGCTCGATTGCTTCAAAGTCTTTCCTCTCGAGTCTATCCAGGTCTGAACCGCGAATGCAGAAATAGTCTCTGCGCTGTTTCACCACATCAGCAAAACCGTCGCAATTGGTGAAAATGACTCGCTGACGAATACCCGGTCCGTCGGTTTGCCCGAAAAGGTTGCTCAACTTATCGCCACTCCAGCTCAGATTTGGCCTGCTTGCTCTGAACTTGACCTGGTAGGCACTCAACTCCCCGGAAGGTGAAACCCAGACGCCGTCAACCCCATGATCTGAGTACGCTATGCCATGTTTATTGAGGAGTTCAGACGGGGCTGTATTTGCGGGCCAGATTTCAGCGACTTCATGGTGCCGTATCGTTTTCAGGTAAGCCGTTGCAAAAACCTCAAAAGCCATACCGCGAGAGTAGGTGTCCAGTAAATTTGTAATGATGCGATTTTCTAGTTCGCTGAACGATGAAAGCGCTGAGAACAGCCCTTGTTGGAGGAGTTTTGAAGTACTGGGATGATGCGCCATGCACTATGGTTACAAGTAGTACATCCATGACAAGCATATCATTTTTGCTTTTTGTTAAGAGCTGTTGGCTCTGAACAGCATCGGCTGCGGCAGAGAACCCGAGCATTGTCTTGCGGCAAGTTGGCTCGCGGCTCACCTTGTGTCGGCAGAAGTCCAAGTCGTGAGATGGTACGATATGCGGATTCCAACTAAAAACAGCCTCAGCTATTAGACCTGGAGAAGGTCGTTCAACCGCATGTCTGCTTTATACCGAAGTTCATCGCCTCCTCCCTAAACCTGCCATGGAAAGTAGGAAAATAGAATGGCCGCTAACCTTGCAGCATCTTACTCCACCCGCTTCGCCCGCGGCTCGCGGGCCACAGTATCAGCGGCACCGGCGCTGGTGACGAAGGGGCCGTCGGCCATGGGGGCAATGCCGGTGAAGCCGACTTCGGGCATGTCGCTGGGTTTACCAGCGAGAGGAAAATCCTTCCGCAGGGGGAAGAAGGGGTAGCCTTCCCACATGAGGATGCGGCGTAGATCGGGGTGACCGGCAAACTTGATGCCCATCATGTCCCAGATTTCACGCTCATGCCAATTGGCGGTTGGCCAGACATCACTCACCGTCGGCACTTCTTCATCATCGGGGATCTGGGCTTTGATGCGCAGATGCTGGTGATGGCTGTAACCGGTGAGTTCATAGACCATCTCGAATCGTGGCTCCTGGCCCATTTGATCAAGGCTGGAGATGTCCACGAGGTAATCAAAGGCTAGCTCGTCTTTGCAGTATTTCAGCATCGGCTTAGCAGCAGCGAGGGTGACATTCAGCGTGTGCTCACCGCGAAACTCGACGGTGCTGAGCACGGCGGCTCCAAATTTTTCCTTCAAGACGGTGACCATCTGGGCGGCGTTCATGGCAGTGAAAGGGCTAAAAATTAAGAGAGTTCGTTGATCAATTCCTGCTTCTGCTCGGTGAAGGAGTGCTCACCTTCGATCTTCCGTTGCAGACGCATGAGGCCTTCCAAAAGAGCCTCTGGGCGCGGAGGGCAGCCGGAGATGTACACATCCACAGGAATCAGGTGATCGATCCCCTGAAGCACGGCGTAACTGCGATACATGCCGCCGCTGCTGGCGCAGGCACCCATGGCGATGCACCATTTGGGCTCAGGCATCTGATCCCAGACACGCTTCACGGCCAGGGCCATTTTATAAGTGACGGTTCCCGCGACGATCATCACATCTGCCTGACGTGGGGAGAAACGCATGACCTCCATGCCGAAACGGCTCAGATCATAGCGGCTACAGGCGGAGGCCATCATCTCGATGGCGCAGCAGGCCAATCCCATCGGCATTGGCCAGAGGGAGTTTTTGCGCATCCAGTTGATGGCGCTATCCAGCTTGGTGAAAACGATGTTTCCCTCGATCTTCGAGTCGTATGTGGCGAGTGATTCAGCTGGGGCGACCATGGTATGCAGGCAGTAAAGTGTGTCGCAGAGTTACGCCCCCCATCCGCGAGCGGCAACCCCTTTGTGAAAGTTTTCACAAGCCCATCCTCAAAAAGTGCCACCGTCCCCAGTCTGTTCCGGCAGGCTATGACTTGAGCGTGAAAGCATTTCGTGGGAAAGCTGGAGCCAATAGGTGGCGTTGATAGGTCATGTTACTTGCTGACTTGACCTGGGCTGATGTGGCTACTTTGAACAAAGACATGCCGGTGGTGTTTCCAGTGGCGGCGCTGGAGCAACATGGGCCCCACATGCCGCTTTTCACGGACTCAATGCTCATGGGGGAGATCGCTCGGCGGGCGGAGCTGGAATTACGGGAAGAAGTGCTGTTTGCACCGCTGCAATGGTTGGGGAACTCTCACCATCATTTGGAGTTTCCAGGGACGATGTCGGCAGAGCCTCGTGTGTATTTGGATCTGCTCTGCGGCATGCTGGAAAACTTCATCGGCCACGGTTTCAAACGCCTGATCATTCTTAATGGCCATGGCGGCAATGATACACCGGGAAAACAGGCCGTCTTTGAGATACGCCAGCGATACCGGAAGCGGCAGGATCTTCTGCTACTCTTTGCCACTTACTGGAATCTCTGCGCCGATCCTGCCAGTTCCCACCCCGATCTGAAACAGCAGGTCATGGGCCATGCCTGCGAGTGGGAAACGTCGATGGTTCTGCGATTGGCACCTCATTTGGTCAAAGACCAAACTGCCGTGGATGAAGTGCCGTTTGGCAATCCATTCGAGCCAGCCTCACGTGGTTGGATCATGACCGACCGCAGTCAGTCAGGCCATGTCGGCGATCCCCGCACGGCCAGCGCTGAAAAAGGTGAAGCTCTCTTCCAAACCTTCACGACTGGCAGTGTGGCCATGCTGCGCCGAATGATTGCGTGGGACGGTGAAAGCTGGGAAGGATGAAGCTAGGAATAACGAACCGCTCAATCCAAATCACAATCAAGGCACGATTGCTAAACTTCCGTATTGCTTGGCACTTTAGAAACACACCATGACTCAACGCTCTTCATCTTGGAAATGGTGGATCACGGGGCTGCTGCTCCTAGCAACAACGATCAACTACATGGATCGTGTGACGCTGGCCAATGCATCGGTGAGAGTGACGCAGGAGTTCGGGCTAACTGAACAACAATATGGCAATCTTGAGCTGGCCTTTGGCTGGGCATTCGCCCTGGGATCACTCGTCTTTGGTTTCATGGCCGATCGCTTCCGCATTTACTGGCTTTATCCCTGCGTGCTAGCGGGCTGGTCGGTGATGGGCATGATGTCTGGCTGGACGACGGATTACAGTGGCCTGCTCATCTGCCGGATGCTGCTGGGGTTTTTCGAGGCAGGTCACTGGCCCTGTGCACTTAAAACGACCTTTGCTCTGCTCAATGAGAAGGACCGCACCATGGGAAACAGCATTTTGCAAAGTGGCGCCTCCATCGGTGCCGTGATCACTCCTCAGGTGATGAAAATGCTGATGACAAATGACGTCGGTTCTTGGAGATCTGCCTTTGTCGTCGTCGGCGCTGCGGGACTTCTATGGGTGTTGATTTGGCTATGCCTGCTGAGACCGCGCGATTTGGAAATCACCACGGAGAGCCAAAAAGATTCACCAAAGACAGCTCTGAGCACGCTGGTGCTGAGCCGGAACTTTTGGGCACTCGCCCTACTGATCACCGGCACACAGACGGTGTGGCACATGTATCGGGTGTGGTTGATGAAGTTTTTGCAAACGGGTCGTGGGTATGAGGAGGCAGCAGCCCTGGATTTTAACTCGCTCTACTTCATCTCGACCGATGTCGGCTGCTTCCTGGCGGGGGTGATTTCTCTTTGGCTCATGAAAAAGCGGTCGATGAATCCGCATCAATCACGCCGTTGGGTGTATGCAGGGGCCTGCCTGCTCACATCTCTGAGCCTGCTGATTCCCTTTTTAAGCAAGGGCTGGTTACTACTCGGCGTGCTGTTGATCATCGGAGCTGGAGCCCTGGCTTTGTTTCCCTGCTACTACAGCTTTGTGCAGGAACTTTCTTCACATCATGTCGGACGGCTCACGGGCCTGCTTAGCATGTGGGTCTGGGCGGTGACATCGCCTTTGCATAAGGCATTTGGTTGGCTGGCGGATACCACCGGCTCTTATGACATCGGTCTAGTCCTCGCTGGCCTGGCTCCCTGGCTAGGCGTGATAGCCATGAAGTGCCTATGGATAACAAAAAGCCCTGAAAACGAGAGCCTTAAAACTTAACCCAAAGTTTTCTTTCGCACAGCATTGACCCGAGACCCCAAAACAGGGTAATTAAAGGACATGAATTTCATCCGCACCTGGAGAGCCTTGATCCTTTGCATTACATCGGCCTCAGTCGCTCTAGGACAGGAAAATCAGAGAACGCTGCCCATCCTGAAAGCGGATCTGGATCCGCTGCTCGATTTCGCCAGCATCTGGAGCACTAGCTCGGAAAAGTTTGAAACACTCTTTGTGCCCCACATAGAAAAGGAAAACAACAATCCTCAGTTTGATTGGCTGACAGCCACCAAGGACCGCGCACGCTTTTCACGCCACATGTTCAGCAATGTGCAGACGGCACTGACGATCTTCCAAGGGCAGATGAAGATTGAAGAAGCGATCGTGGAATTTATCCAAGGCAAATGCGCACGCGCCACGCTGTCGATCTACAATCGCGGAGATTCAGGGAAGATCTCCATGCAGGAATTTGATGCCATTTTTCGCAAGGCAGGGCAGAGCTTAGGCGCTCATTTGAAGGTGGCCCCAAAGAAACAATTCATGACCGGCAACGCCGCCGTGAAGGTCGTGTCATGGGTCTGGACCACGCCCTCAGGCATCGCTATTCTCGAGCACAATGATTACCAAGTCGGCGGCCAGATCACCCAGCCCGAGTTTCTGCGTCTGAAGCTAGCAGCCCCGGATCAGGCCGACTGGTCGATGGGGAAAATGGCCATGGGTGTACAGCGCATGTCCCTGCAAAAAAACGTCACCAAAACAGCAACTGGAGATGTCTTCATCTCAGGCGTTCCCATGGTCGATCAAGGGGCCAAGGGCTACTGCGTAGCCGCCAGCTGCCAGCGCCTGCTAGAGTACATGCGCATCCCCTGTGACCAGCACGAGATCGCTCAGCTTCTCAATGTGGATGTCGAAAAAGGTGCCAACGCCATGGTGATGCAAAAAAGCTTGGCCAAGGTGGATCAGAAATTTGGCGTCTCCTTCAAACCGCTCATCAATCCCGAGATCTATTACGACAATAAAGGCAAGCGTCGAGTCTCACTCAAAGAGTTCGCCACCATCATCCGCGACCATGCGGATAAAGGAGTACCTTTGCTCTGGGCTCTAGGCCTGGGTAAGTTCCCAGAAGAACCGCCGCTCACCTCTGGTGGCGGCCAAATCAGCGGTGGTCACATGCGCATGATGATCGGCTATAACAGCGCCAAAAACCAGATCATCTTCACCGACTCCTGGGGCGCTGGCCATGAAGTCAAACGCATGGCCGCAGCCGATGCCTACGAGGCCACTCTCGGCCTGTATAGCATGTCGCCGAGAGGGATGTGAGCCTTCCGTTACTTCTCTAGCTCATCTTCCCCTAGCCTCATCAGCATCACATCAAAAGGCAGGATGCCTTCAGCAGTTTTGATGAAATTGTCAGGCTTAGCATCTAACAGAAGCAGCGTGGTGCTTTCATTGAACCACCCGAAAAACGAATCTGGAATCGCTGAAAAACCACGCTCATTCATGTAAATGGAAATGTCATTCTCCGTGGGATGAGGTGCCTCTGGATCACCGGCGACCAGCCAACGCTGAGATATAACCATCGATACTCCTCCAGGTATGGCTCCGACGAGATTGCTTGGCTTTTCAGAAATAATGATGCCCTCCAATCGAACATCATCATTAAACAGTGCATTATGCATGACGAATCGGCAAATATACTCCAGAGGAGTAGCAAACCCAGGCCTCCAAGTGCCCTCTTGCCAAACCGGCACCATGCCAAAGGTACCTGCCCAAGTACGCTTGATCACTCGGCGGTCTGAGTCACGAAAACGCACCTCATGCTCTCCGGTCTCATCGCTAACCAACGGCAAAGCTTCAAAGTCAGCTTCTGCGATTAAGCGCTGGCTGGCTTTGGCCCAGGCGATGAGGCGCTGAACCTGAACTTCCGCGAGACTTCGGCCTGCGCCAACACCTGCTCCAGCGAGGGCTTCGGCTGCTTCGCCAAAGCCTTCCGAGTAGCGATGTCCTTCGGATGCGCTTGAAGTGGAGATTTGTTCATGCTGCTTAGACTCAGCTATCAGATCTCAATTGTCAACGCTGCGCCATCACTTCAGCAAACCGCTATCGGTCAACCATTCCGTGAAGCGCTCTGGCCAGCGACCAGCAGCAGTATTGGTACCAGGCTTGTAACCAAAACCATGACCAGCGTTGCTATAAATGTGCAGCTCAGCTTTCACGCCAGCGGCTTTGTATTTCAGGTAAAGTGAAGCCATGCCCTCTGAGATATCCGGACGATCCCCGTAACCACAGGCAATAAACAGTGGCGGCATGCCTTTCTCAGCAGAAAACAGACTGGAGGTGCCCGGATAAATCAGCGCCTGGAAATCAGGCCGCGAACTCAGGCGTTCAAGAGGCTCCGCAGCTGCGGCATTCCCAGAATCGCTTTTCATCGCCGCAAAGGCAGCCAATTCGCCACCAGCGGAAAAACCCATGATGCCGATACGATCCGGCTGAATGCCCCACTCCCCCGCCCTGCTACGCACCAACCGAATGGCACGGCGCGTGTCGGCCATCGCATGATCCTGAATCGTGTAACTGGAGCCCTTTTCACGGGCTAAGCGGTATTTAAGCACAAACGCAGCGATCCCGTGATCACGAAACCACTCGGCCAAAGCATAACCTTCATGCCCCAAACAAAGCTTCGAGTGCCCACCGCCAGGAGCAATGATCACCGCCGTGCCAGTCACATCCTTCGTCGGAAGGTAAGGCGTGATCGAGGGATTATGCACATTGCCCACGTTGCTACCTTCCAGCTTTTCAGCCTCGCCTTTGCGCGCTTCTGAACCTGGCGCACCAGCTTCCCAAAGCAGAATGGGAGCAGGCGTCTCTCCTGCCTGGAGAGAGGCGTTCAGCAAAGTAAAAACCACAAAAAGGCGTGTCATTGAGTCAATCATCGGTCAGAGAAAACGGCAGCCCGTGGGACATTCCATCACGAGAACTGATCGAACCTGCCAATTCCTTCAGGACAAAGCGTAACATTTTCTCGACAGTGTGGCCTGTAGCGGCGTTCTTCTAGACCACCATGAAATTTCTGCTCTGCGCCGCCCTCAGCTTTTTTAGCCTCTGCCTTTCTCATGCTCAATGGCCTCAAGATGCCAGTGATCTGAAAGCCGATCCAAAGGCTAACTACGGCACCCTCGCCAATGGATTGAAGTATGTGATCCTGCCCAATGACGAGCCTCCGGGCCGCGCCAGCATTCGCATTTACATGGATGTGGGATCGCTGATGGAAGAAGATGATCAGCAAGGCATGGCGCATTATTTGGAGCACATGGCCTTCAATGGCAGCCGTCACTTTCCGGGTGGGGAAATGGTGGAGTACTTCCAGCGCCTGGGCATGGGTTTTGGTGCCGATACAAATGCTCACACCTCCTTTAAAGAGACGGTTTACATGCTGGAACTGCCCAAGGTTGAGTCCAAGCTGATATCAGAAGGCATGCAGCTTTTCCGTGATTACCTCGACGGTATGGCTCTGGGCGAAAAGGAGATCGATAAGGAACGCGGCATCATCCTGAGTGAAAAACTCAGCCGTGACAGCATCGAATATCGCACCCAGATCGCCGGCTACGAGTTCGCCATGCCTGACTCGCTGCTACCCAAGCGCCTGCCAATCGGTATCGAAAAAACGATCAAGACCATGCAGCGTCAGCGTTTCGTGGACTTCTACAGCAAGTGGTATTCCCCCAAACGCGCCACCATCGTCGCTGTGGGCGACTTCAAAGACGTGGCATCAGTGAAAGCTGAAATTGAAAAGAACTTCGCCGATGCCAAAGGACCTGCCAGGGAAGCAGCGGACCCAAGTTTCGGAAAAATCACCACCGGCCGTGGCATCATCGCCAAACTCCACACGGAGACTGAAGCCAAGGCCGTGGATCTCTCGGTAGAACTGCTCAGTCCAGCTGAAAACAAGCCAGACACAGCCGCCAATCGCCGTGAAAAAATGGTGCGTGATCTCGCCGACTCCATGGTGAATCTACGCCTCTCCGAAATGGCTAAAACGGAGAACACACCCATCCTTGGCAGTGAAGCTTACAGCTATGAATATCTGGAGTTTGTCAAAGTCACTGGCATCATGGCCCAATGCGCGCCAGACCAGTGGCAGCGCGCTTTAGCCCTGATGGAAACAGAGATCCGCCGCGCGATTGAGCATGGTTTCACGGAGGCCGAATTCGAAGAAGCCAAGGCCTCTTTCCTGAAGTCCGTCGAGCTTCGCGCCGCTCAAGCAGACACAAGGAAGTCTCGTGATCTCGCCAGCGGACTGGTCAGCATTTTGGCAGCTAAAAAAGTCATCACGCATCCAAGTGATGACCTCGTGCGGGTCAAAGCTGCCCTGGCCAATTTGAAAATGGAAGAGTGCCATCAGGCCTTTGTCGAATCCTGGAAAGGCCAAGACATCCAGATCTTTGTCGGTGGTAACTTAAAGCTCGAAGGAGACTCCTCCGCCAAGATCATCTCCACCTATCAGGACAGCCAAAAGCTGCCTGTTGCCGCACCTGCCAAAAAGGAAACCGCAGCTTTTGCCTATGCTAAAATCGGCGAAGCTGGCAGCGTCACCTCACAAACCGAAGTCAAAGACCTGGAGATCACCCAAGCCGTGCTTTCCAACAACGTGCGAGTGAACATCAAACCAACCCCTTTTGAAAAAGGCACCGTGCGTGTCGGCATCAGCTTCGGCGGCGGCAAGCTGGTGGCTCCGCTCGACAAACCAGGACTCATTCCATTCGCCCAAAGCACCTTCATCCTCGGAGGCCTCAAAGCCCACAGTGCCGACGAGCTCCGCCAGTTGTTTGCCAGCAAAACCGTCGGCATGGACTTCAGCGTCGGTGATGAGGGCTTCATGCTCAGTGGCCGCACCACACCCGCCGATTTAGAAGCGCAGCTGCAACTCCTGACCGCCTTCATGGTGGCTCCCGGTTACCGCGAAGAAGCCGAGCGCCAGTTCCGCAAAAACATCGAGCCCATGTACGTCGATCTAGCCCACACAGCCGATGGCATCATGATGAACAAAGTCGTCAGCTACATCCACAGCGCCGACCCGCGCTTTGGCTTCCCAGCCATTGAGGAGATGCAAAAGCGCTCCCTTGCCGAAGTCGAAGCCTGGCTCAAAGGCCCACTCGCCACGGATTATGTGGAAGTCTCCATCGTCGGTGACGTCGAGGTGAAAGCAGCTTTAGAAGCCATCCTCAAAACCGTTGGAGCCCTGCCCAAGCGAGATGCTGAGAAACCAGCCTATGCCAAAGAACGCACCGTGCCTTTCCCAAAAGGCCCCAGCACTCAAGACATGCCGTTTGAAACCGAGATCCCCAAAGCCATCTCCGCCCTTTATTGGCCGACTGGCGATATGCTGGACATCAAACGCACACGCCGTCTCTCTCTCGTCGGTGCCTTGCTGGATGACCGCCTTCGTATCAAAGTACGGGAAGAACTTGGCGAGACCTACAGCCCCGCCTGCTACCACGTGGCCAGCGACACCTTCACAGGTTACGGTTACATGACCGCGATGATCGAGTGCAAGCCTGAACAAGCCGCACCACTCACTGCATTGGTCACCAAGATTGCCGCTGAACTCGCCGCAGGCCCAATCACCGCCGACGAATTCGAGCGTGCCAAGAAACCCATCCTCACGCAGATCGAACAGATGCGCCGAGACAACCGCTACTGGGCTCAAAACGTTGTCCGCAATTGTCAGGAGCACCCAGAGCGCATCGAGTGGTCCAAAAATCTGATCAGTGACTTTGAGGGCATCACTCTCGAAGAAGCTCAATTATTGGCCAACCAGTTCCTCGGAAAAGATCACGCCGTGGCCGTCAAAGTGCTACCAACGACCAAGAAGTAGCTTCGGTTCCGGTCTGAAAATCAACTCTGCCGCTAAGCTTTCTCATATCTAGCCCTTTATTTAGTTCCGCATGGATACTAGCATCGCATCCATATTATCTCCCACCGCTGTGCCAAGTCATCTCTCATCTCTCGAAGGCGCCATCTGGGGACAATTCGTCGGCGACGCCGCCGGTCTCGGCACGCATTGGATTTATGATCTCGATGAGCTGGCGAAGAAGTTCCCAGACGGCATCCAGGGTTTTGAAACACCCCTAAAAGGCCACTACCATGAAGGCAAGCAGGCTGGTGATCAGACGCATTATGGAGACACCGCCCTACTGCTACTTGAATCACTAGCCGCATGCGGAGACTTCCGTGAAAATGATTTTGGTCTGCGCTTTGAAG
Source organism: Verrucomicrobiaceae bacterium (assembly GCA_027489965.1). Taxonomy (GTDB): domain Bacteria; phylum Verrucomicrobiota; class Verrucomicrobiia; order Verrucomicrobiales; family Verrucomicrobiaceae; genus Prosthecobacter. The sequence continues at coordinate 4,161 of JAIXZA010000054.1, read as the reverse complement.
GTTTCTTCAACAGTCCCATCTGCAAAAGCTATAAGGATCACGCAACTCGTGAGACACTAGCTAACCTGTTAACGACACCGGGGAACTATCAAAATGGTGCCGACGATGACCAGATGGCCACCATCACACGTTTAGCACCGGTGGTGATCGGCTACCATCAGAACCCAGAAAATGAGCGGCTAGAGGCCATCCGCAGACTGACACGCGTCACCCAAAATCATGCTACAGCAGAAGCCTGCTGCCTAGCCAGCGCGGTCCTTTTGCAGCATTTACTCAATGGCACCCCTTTCCGTCAGGCTTTTGAGACCACTCGTAAATCAGCAGAAGTTAGCTGTGACGGATCCGACTACTTCGAGTTTGCCCACATGCTCAGGGAGATGGATGTCATCACCGCCACCGGTCGCTTTGGTCAGAGCTGCCCGCTGCCACAGAGCTTCCCAGCTGCACTGCACGCAGCATGGACCCATCATGACGACTTTTCCTCGGCCATCCTGAACACCCTGAAGGCAGGCGGAGACAATGCGGGCCGCGCCGCCATGGTTGGTGCCTGGCTCGGTGCCAGCCTCGGCATGGAAGGCATCCCTAGAGAATGGCTAAGCAGACTCACCCAACGTCCGCGCATTGAAGCCGCCATCAAACAATGGTTTGAGAAGCTGATCGAAAAAGCCTGATTGAGTGAAGAGTTCTTGGTTCTTTGTTCTCGGTTCGTAGTTCGGCCTTTAGGCCGTTCTTCAGTCACGGCCATCGGTTTTCAATGTTCGCAGGACGAACAGGATTTTTTCAGGCCTGTAAATCCTGTCTTCTTGTTAATCCTGTAACGTCTGGTGCCCTATTTTTGGGTACCTAGCCCTGCACCAAAGCGACTTGACCCCAAAAGCCTGATTGACGTTGCCGCCAGTGCAATCCAGTCTCAGCGCCCTATGCGCTTTGCGATTTGTAACGAAACCTACCCGATTGATTGGTCCTTTGAAAAAGTCTGTGAAGACGCCGCTGCCGCAGGCTATCACGCCCTGGAGCTGGCCCCATTCACCCTTAAAGAAGATCCGCGTGAACTCACTGAAGCCGATGCGCTGCGCCTGAGCCACATTGCCTCTTCTTTTGGCCTGGAGATCCTTGGTCTCCATTGGTTACTCACCAAGCCGACCTGGTTTCACATCACCACACCAGACGATCTTCAGCGCAAAGAAACCGCCAAATTTGGTCGCCACCTCGCTAGGTTCTGCGCCATGACCGGCGGACGCATCATGGTCTGGGGCAGTCCAAAAGCCCGCACGACACTTCCCGAATGGGCCTATGAAGATGCCTTTAAACGTGCCGCTGACAGCGTGCGCGCCGTCGCCGAAGAAGCTGGAAAATACGGCGTCGTCATCGCCATGGAGCCCCTGGGGAAAAAGGAGACCAATTTCCTCAACACCGCCGAAGAAACCATCCGACTCTGCCAGCTCGTCGATCACCCCAGCTGCAAGCTCCATCTCGACGTGAAAGCCATGAGTGATGAATCCAAGTCCATCGCCGACATCATCCGCGACAGCAAAGACTGGTTCGTCCACTTCCATGCCAACGACCCTAATTTGCTAGGCCCAGGCATGGGCGAAGTGAAGTATGAGCCCATCATTAGCGCCCTCAGAGAGGTGAAATATGACGGCTTCCTTTCCGTGGAAGTCTTCGACTACCGCCCCGGTGCCCAGCACATCGCCCGGGAAAGCATCCGCTATCTCAAAGAGCAACTGGCTTAAACACACCTGAGCTAAAACTCAGCAGCCCTTCTGTTAATCCTGTTCTCTTGTTAATCCTGTGATTCAAGCCACGAACCACAGACTGATCTACCGGAGAACCGAGTGACCAACCCTATCACCTGCGCTTCTTCAACTGGATGCGTTTGAACCGCGAATTCGGATCCAGACTCACACTCATCACCTCAGGATCATTGACAAAGACATTGTGGATCAGTCTGCGGTAGTAGCTGTTCATCGGCTGCAGCATCTCTGATTTCCCAAAAGCGCGCACCTTGTCGCCCAGTTCTTTGGCATGATCGACCAGCTTATCCTCATGCATGGAACGATAAAACTCAATATCCACGCGGATACGCGGAGCCTCCGGAATGTGGCGCTGGAGAATCCGATTCACGAGATACTGAATGTCTTCCATCGTCGAGCCACGCTTCCCGATCAGCTGCTGGCTATCGTCGGTATGAATCTGCAGCGTCAGACCATCTGGACCGTCGATCTGGTCAATCTGAACGGTAAACCCGAGGTAGCCGAGCATGGTATCAAGAATCTGACTGGCGTGGGTGAGAGGACTCATAGTGATGCCAAGACCATCCTAGAATACGCCAAAACGTCAATCGACGAGTAAGGCCATCAACCTGACAAAAAATCCCCCAGCAAGGTAGGGTGCGCCGCGTCCGATGATTCAAGCTCCGCGAGATGAGCCATCCCTCATCGCCATTTCTGCCATCTAGAACCAGAGATAGGAGAGACGTGTCCTCCATAGCTCAGCGAGCGAAGGAGGAAGGAGGAAAAACGGTTTTAACCGAAAGCTTTGGTCAGCCAGTTGCAGCCTGAACCCGGTCTCCCCCTGATTCCTTCCGGCAAAAATTTGCCTCGGCTCGACTATCAGAGCGTGATAGTAGCCGCAAAATGTTAGCCACATTATTGGCACGCACTGATAGCCGTGCCTCGGGGCTCAAAAGTTTTGAGCCAGAGCTTTGCCTTGATTCCAATCCAAGCGGCGGCAACGTCAGGGCTGCCAGGCTCATAAGCTGGAGTTCGCTTTGCCTTGATTCCAATCCAAGCGGCGGCAACGTGCTCACAGATGCGTCCTGGACGGCTGTCGGGCTTTGCCTTGATTCCAATCCAAGCGGCGGCAACGTTTGAGGTGCATGAAAACATCATGGTGAATAGCTTTGCCTTGATTCCAATCCAAGCGGCGGCAACGTCTGCATGATGCCACAGGCGGACTGATCACTGCTTTGCCTTGATTCCAATCCAAGCGGCGGCAACGTATCCGGCTGGGTCACCCCAGCGGCATCATGGCTTTGCCTTGATTCCAATCCAAGCGGCGGCAACGTGAGTCGGCTTTTTTTATGCTCATCTCTCCCGCTTTGCCTTGATTCCAATCCAAGCGGCGGCAACGTTCACAGAGATCAAGGCCAAAGGGGGAAGTAGCTTTGCCTTGATTCCAATCCAAGCGGCGGCAACGTGTGGATGTCGTGATCTACCTGGCCCGCCACGCTTTGCCTTGATTCCAATCCAAGCGGCGGCAACGTTATTGATGATGACGAACATGATTTAGAAGAGCTTTGCCTTGATTCCAATCCAAGCGGCGGCAACGTGACTAGCTCTCCAAGCCGATGGTGCTGTCAGCTTTGCCTTGATTCCAATCCAAGCGGCGGCAACGTTCGTCGTGTTCGGATCACGTTTCGCCACATGCTTTGCCTTGATTCCAATCCAAGCGGCGGCAACGTTCCACTCGAACAACTCCCAAATGCCTGTCAGCTTTGCCTTGATTCCAATCCAAGCGGCGGCAACGTAGTAGCCAAGGTTAAGGTTGCCACCTAGCGGCTTTGCCTTGATTCCAATCCAAGCGGCGGCAACGTGCGCTTTTTGCTTTTGAGCGTTGGCTTCCCGCTTTGCCTTGATTCCAATCCAAGCGGCGGCAACGTCCTGGAAGCATGGCTGATACCAAACCCGCCGCTTTGCCTTGATTCCAATCCAAGCGGCGGCAACGTGCATACACAGTCACGGTGTCAAAGAGCCCGGCTTTGCCTTGATTCCAATCCAAGCGGCGGCAACGTCGATTTCATTCAACGGCCAGTGACTCAATGGCTTTGCCTTGATTCCAATCCAAGCGGCGGCAACGTCTGATGGGCGTAGGCTTCCGTGGATTCATCGCTTTGCCTTGATTCCAATCCAAGCGGCGGCAACGTAAGACAACCCGCACGCCGTGCTCTCCTCCGGCTTTGCCTTGATTCCAATCCAAGCGGCGGCAACGTGTGGCGCCTGCTTTGATGGATGATTCCTTAGCTTTGCCTTGATTCCAATCCAAGCGGCGGCAACGTAGATCTGGCCAAACAGGTCGATGTCAGAGTGCTTTGCCTTGATTCCAATCCAAGCGGCGGCAACGTTCCGCTGAGGTCGTTGGCGCTCAGCTGGTGGCTTT
>JAIXZA010000098.1 GCA_027489965.1 Verrucomicrobiaceae bacterium | reverse complement strand
TGCACCCATTGACATCCGTCGCACGGATCGTGAAGCTAGCTGCCGTCGTGCTATTAGGCGTGCCCGTAATCGCACCCGTCGTCACATTAAGCGTCGCCCATGTCGGCAACGCCCCGCTAACAACAGCAAATGTATAGGCCCCACTCCCACCCGTAGCTGTCATCGTCTGACTATAAGCCGTGCCAACAATCCCATTGCTCAACGACGTCGGATTAACCGTAATAACAGGACAAATTTGAAGGTTGATGACTCGCGTGCCCGTGCAGCCAAACACATCTCTCGACTGCACTGTAATGGATACACCTGCGCCATTCGAGGTCGTCGGCGTGCCACTGATTAAGCCAGCACTGTTCATGCTCAAACCAGCAGGCAAGGTCCCTGAAGAAAGTGAATATGTGTAAGGTGCCACTCCACCTGTAGAGGTCATCGTTTGAGAATAGGCTGTGCCTACAAGACCTGATGGAAGCGTGGTGGGATTGACGGTGATGGCAGCACACTGTTGCTTGAAGAGAACGGTATCTTCATTCACGAGAGGATTGTTCCCAAAGGCCGCAAAAATAAAGCCGTCCGCTGAAATAGCTCCACTGCCGTTGTAAAGATTCCAACTGGAATAGGCAGGATCAATGGCGATATGACCATCGGAGGAGAGTAAGCTGGCAAATGTGTTGTAAGCAGTCGTCGGAGTCAGCCAATGGGCGGCAAAGCTACCAGCAGCCGAGCCATACACTGTCCCCAACACACGAGCGGTGTCACTGATAGCTCCGACAATAGCACCTTGATTGTCTGCGACTAGAAGTGGCAGATCTGTGCGTGTGCTCGTCTGCGTGTCATAAACAAACGGAGTGGCAATGCCTGAAATCGTGTTCGCGCTGCCAATGTAGCGACCATTTGGACTTACTTTACCGCCACGCATCCTGCCGGTGAACGTGACAATCGTCGTTGGATAGGTGCCAATGACAGTGCCACGAATGATTTGACCAGCACCAGCGGTATTCACCACGAGCAATGTTAAACCATCAGCGGAAGCATCAAGCACTTCCCGCACGCCTGAGATCGCTGTCCAAGTATTGGTGCTGAGATTCCAAAAACCACCGACTGCTGCAGTGGTGCCTGCAGGACCATCACTATCCACACTGCCAAAGGCGTGCGTGCTGTTTGCTGTGATAGCTACAGGAATAGCGCTGATGCTGGGATTGGCATCAAAGGGCGTATTCAGGCGTGTCGTCGTGGCTGCTGTGCGATTGTAATACCAGCCAACCGTTGTCACGGCTCCATTGCTGCTCCAGCGCTGATAACCGACGACATTTCCCTGATCACTCACGTCCTGCCCCATGCCATATTCATTAGCACCTGCGAGTGGTGGGATCGCTGTGAAGGTGGGTGTGCCGCTTGTGTTGATGACAAAGCCCTGAGTGATCGTCCCAAACTTAACACCCGAGGCATACGTGCCATTTGGGGACATCGACATGATACATTGAGATTGCTGATAGCCCTGACCGCCCAGTACGTTCAATCCAATACGCCAAGCCTGATACCGCGTACCTGTCGTCTGAGCTGATGCGGCAGAAAATCCCATACCCATGAGCAGAGCAACGACGGCTATAGCACTTCTCCAGAAGCGCTTAAACAATGATGAGTCACAACCGCCCAGCCTTTCAACGGCGCGGAATAGAATCAGTAGGGCGTGACAAAAATCTGACATAAGGGAGATAATTTGAATTTAAATCCATAATAACCATAATTTCAAATGTTTATTAAAATTAATTAACAAAACTTTGACAACCATCCTTTTCCTTGTTCGAAAGCCCATTAATAATTGAAAATGAACTAATTGCACTGATGATCAGTCGCTTTTAAACCGCTCAAATGGAGAACACCTGATATAGCAATTTCGACTAAGGAACCAAAAAGAATCCACGGAAGGGACCAAAGAGCCTCTCACGAGTCAAATTCTTAGCCGTCTCATCTTCCTGACGCTGCCATTGATTTGGGGCTAGATAGAGACAGTCATAACCTGTCTGTGTAGCGTCATTGTCAGCTTTCCATAGGCGCAGGCGGGCCGCGTTGGCCGGTCTGCCACTGGCACGGAATCCGTTAGCACTGCTCAGGTTCATGGAAGCAGCGGACTCATCAAGCACACTGGAGCTACCGATGAATCGAGTAACAGTCGCTGGCTTGAGCTCAGGTTTACGGATCACTTGACCAGTGAGCAAGAGACTCACTTCTGTACTCCGAGCATGAACGATCACGGCAGTCTGCGGAGATAGAATAGAGTCTGTGGCGCTGCCTGCTCCGCGCACCCAACCTGTCGTGCTGAGGTGCGTAACAACGAAGTTGTTAGCAGTAGCATCAAACTCAAGAACACGATCTGCACTGTCAGCCGTGCTACCGGCAGTGAATACATCTTCTGGCAGGAGAGACGCCAAGGTGTGGTGAGAACGTAGGGAGATGCGTGTCAGGTTCGTCAGAGGTGTGCTTGTCAGCTCGATCTGGGTGCTATTGCTGGCAGCTTCATCAATCTCGTAGATGGAACCGTTGATGAGATCTTCGACATAAACTTCACCGCTCAGCGTGACGGCTATTGGCAATGTTAGCGTGCTCTCATTGCCAGTCACATTACCCGCGAAGAGTTCCGTCTTGACCAGTGGCATGGAGAAGCTGCGCTGGCCCAGAGGGAAAGCCTCTCTGCTAAACATGAGGACTGGAGATGAAGCGCTGTCTTCAGCGGTGCTATCCAGATCAGCATCCAGACTGACTTTCAGGCGGGCAAACCCACGGACCGAACCGGCGAAAGCTGACGCATTGTCGATAGCTGTGTAACGAACGATCTGCCGTCCATCGCTACCGATACTGAGCTGTGGACTGGCGGTGAGTTTGGTCCAGGTCGTGGTATTGGAGCTCACTTCAAGGTCGTAACGGATATCGGCACGACCATTGGCTGGCCGGGTGAAAATCATATCAGCATGGCCCTTAGGCGTGGACTCCATGGCCACCTTCCCTGCTCCGCTGCGGCCATCTGTCGGGTCTGTGTCCAGTGCGTATTCGAGCAATTGTGGATAGAGATCGCCATCGGTATCAGGATGGGCGCTCGCCCAAGTGCTAAAGGTGACTGGAGCAGCTGGGGCCACAGAAGTCGCGGGGGCCGTGGTCGTGACAGAAGTATTGCGATCTCGCTGGGCGAGAGGGAAGCCACTGCCGTTGCTGCTGCGCAGGCCGAGGTCCAGGGTCATGTTACCATTGTTGTCGCTAGCGTCATCAATGAGACCTTCAAAGCCGGGCTCAGCTAAACCTACAGGTTGGGCTCCAGGGGTGAGGGTGAAGACGGCGGTGCTCGCTCCGGTTGTGGTTGGCGTGGAATTGAAGATGAGGTCTTGGCCACTGTTATCATCTCCGGCGACAACCGTCGGCATTGGAAGAGTATTAGCTAATACATTGCCCGCAGTAAATTGGCTGGCGGAAATGTGCAGGAAGTAGTTTCCAGGATTCAAGCCGATAATGCGGTAGCGACCTTTATCATCTGTGACAGAGGCCCCAGCTGGCGTGCTAGTGACAGCAGCACCTTGCGGGAAGATTTGAACCAGCACACCAGCCCAACCTTCATTGACATCCAGATTGCCATCAGCATTCACATCCACAAAGACCACGTTACCCACAGACATCTGAGCATAGAGACCAAAGTCGATGGTAAGATTGGTATCCGCATCGGTATCGCCATCCGTGATGGACTCGGCACCGACAGCCAGATTGATGATCGGACTGAACAGTGCTGTGCCTGCGCCACCAGGCTGGGCACCGTCATTGTTATTGTCCACGTTATTGTCCGTCGTGGCTGGTGTGCCGCTGGTGTTGGTAAAGCCTGCTGGCGGTGTGACTTTGACAAAGTAGCTGCCAGGAATCAGATCCGTGAAGCTGTAGGCGCCTGCTGCAAGTGTGGTGAAATTACTGCCAACCTGCACGTCGTCTCCTGTGTTCACGGTATTGTCTGCACCTGGCCTGAAGAGCTGCACCATGGCTCCAGCGACACCAGGTTCACCCGCGTCCACACTGCCGTTGTTATTGTTGTCCTGGAAGACCAAGTTACCAATCGTCAAGGCACGCACCTGAACCGTGTAAGCAAGCGTTCCAGCACAACCTAAGCTATCCTGTGCCCGCAAGGTGAAGCTACTAGAGCCAAGAGAGGTCGGCGTGCCCGTGAGAACTCCAGCAGCTGAGAGAGTCAGTCCAGCAGGCAACGTGCCCGCACTAACCGTCCAAGTATAGGCACCTGTGCCGCCAGCAGCCGTGAAGGTCTGCGTGTAGGCATTGTTACGGAACATCTGCGTCGGTGTGGCTGGGGTGATCGTGATGGTCGGGCAAACTGGCGAGATCGTGTAGGCTTGGGTGCCGCTGCAACTGTTGGCATCGGTGGCACGGATGGTGAAGCTCGCGGATGTAGTGACATTCGGTGTGCCGGTAATAGCACCGGTTGTTGCATTCAATGTGGCCCAGGCTGGAAGGGTGCCTGCGTTGACGCTGAAGGTATAGGGTGCTGTGCCTCCGCTTGCCGTGAGAGTTTGACTATAAGCAGCGCCCAAGGTTCCATTGAGCAGGCTCGCCGGATTGACGGTAATGGTCGGGCAGAAAATCGTCATGAGATAGTCCTCGACCTCACCAATGCCGCTAGCACCAGTGATACCAGGGTTTTGAGTGCTGGTGAAGCGAAAGCGCACGCCGCGCGAGCCTGGGATAGCGGCGGTTGGAACAGTGAAATTGACGGTTTGGACAGCACCGTTTGCCCCGGTATTGACGAGCACATTTATGGCGATCTGTTCACCTGGATCAGCGAGAGAATTATTATTGTTAAAGTCAACCCAGGCATTCAAGTAGGCTGCGGCACCGCTGAGATTAGTGGTGGTGACGGTCAAGGAACTGGCCACACCAAGATTGTAACCCGCCGCCAAGGCAACGCCGTCTTCATCATCGCTGGCGGTAATATCATCACCTGTCGCCGTAGCATTTCGGGTGGAGACAAACTCGGAATCTGAAAGCGGACCCATGCGCAAGGTGCTACTCTGAAGACTGCTGGCATCAGGGATGCCAATCCAGTCGCCAAAGTCTGTCGTCGGCACAGAGATCGTGGTCATGTAATCTTCGACTTCACCTGTGCCACTGAGGCCGGCAATCCCGGGGGAAATGACGCTTGTGAGACGGAAGCGCAGCACAATGTTTGTGCCAGTGACCGCAGGAGCTGGGACGTTGAAGTTGATCGGAAAATTACCATTATTGGTGCCGGTGACGACATTCGTATTGGTGGCAATCTGTTCATCAGAATCTAACACATCGCCATCGCCATTGAAGTCGATCCAAGCATTCAGGTAAGCAAGCGCACCGCTCGTATTGGTGACTGTCACAGGAATCGTGGCTGGAGCCCCGGCGGTCATGGTGGGGATGGTCACTCCGTCTTCATCGTCTGATCCCGTGATGTCATCTCCTGTGGCTGTAGCATTGGTTGTAGCTGTGAATTCAGTATCCACCAGAGCACCCAAGCGCAGAGTGGAATTGGCTGTGCTACTTGCAGGTGCGAGTACGGTGGTATCTCCATAATCAAGCGGCGGAGTATTGATGCTCAGCACATAATCTTCCACCTCACCGCTGCCAACCAATCCGCTCGGCGTTGGATTGATGACGCTGGTGAGACGCACACGCAGCCCCAAGTTGACAGAAGTCACCGCATTCGCCACAGCAGTGAAGCTGAGATTTTGAATGGCGTTATTTGTGCCTATGCTGATGCTCTGATTGACAATGACATTTTCACCAGCATCAAGGAAGTCTAGATCGTTGTTGTAGTCGATCCAGACATTGACGAAAGCAACTGCACCTGAGGTATTCGTGACTGCTACGGGCAAGATGACAGGAGCACCCGCGACGACGGTAGGCATGGTGGTGATAGCGTCTTCGTCATCCAGACCAGCCAAATCATCTCCCGTTGCAGCAGCATTGGAGTTCTGAGCAAATTCGGTGTCTGTCAGCAGGCCAAGTTTCAGTGTGCTATTCACGGTGCTACTGGCGTTGGCGAAGGTGAGAAGATCACCAAAATCCGTGGTAGGAGCGGCGATGTTGACGATGTAATCTTCCACCTCACCGACCGAGGCGAGAGCCCCAGTGGCGGAGACTCCAGAGATCGTCACCAAGCGCACACGCACACCAAGATTTATGCCTGTCGTAGCATTTGCAGGAATGGTTATATTCGGCCCGATTGAGACATTAACGCTGCCATTTGGCACAGCCAGATTGGTAACCACCTGCTCATTAGAGTCCAGCACGTCACCGTCATTGTTGAAGTCGATCCAAGCATTCACAAAAGTGCCTGCGCCGGTGTTATTGGTGACGACCATGGGCAGCGCCAAGGTCTGACCAGCAATCATAGCGGGGATGGTCACGCCGTCTTCGTCATCACTGCCGGTGATGTCATCTCCTGTGGCTGCGGCATTAGTGGTGGCTACAAACTCTGTATCCACGAGGGTGCCCAAACGCAGATTCGTGCTCACCGCATTACTAGCACTAGCAAAGTTCGTGAAATCACCAAAGTCAGTCGTCGGTGAGGCGATGTTTGCGATATAATCTTCCACCTCACCATTGCCACTCTGACCCGTAGGGCCAGGTGAAGCACTAGAGGTAAGTCGGAATCGGACACCAATATTGACTCCCGTCACAGCGCCTGCCGCAACTGTGATGTTCAGGTTCTGCACCACGTTGTTCGTGCCCGTTACCACGCTGACATTGGCGGCCACCTGCTCACCAGAATCGATGAAGTCACCATCATTGTTGTAGTCGATCCAAGCATTGAGATTCACAGGGGCACCGCTGGTATTGGTGACAAGGACAGGAATCGTGGCAGGTGCTCCAGCGGTCATGGCTGGCAGGGTGACGGCGTCTTCGTCATCAATGCCGGTGATGTCATCTCCCGTCGCAGCGCCGTTTCTAGTCGAGGCAAATTCCGTATCTGTCAGAGTACCGAGCCTGATGGCGCTGACTACGGTGCTGCTGGCATCCAGGTAATTCGCATGGTCACCAAAGTCCGTCGTCGGAGCCGCGATGTTGACGACGTAATCTTCGATTTCACCTGCAAAGGTATTTGAACCCGTGGGACCGACGCCGCTCGGAGCACTGAGACGGATTCGCAGACCAAGATTTAGGCCAGTGGTGGCTGTCGGCGGCACGGAAACACTCAGGTTGGACACCCCATTGGTGGTTCCTGTCGGGATTGTGATGTTTGTAGCGATTTGCTCGCCGAAATCTGTGAGGAGTCCGTTGTTATTGTAGTCGATCCAGACATTCAGGAAGCCATTGGCACCTGTGGTGTTGGTGATCGTCACAGGTAGCGTGACCGTTTGACCCGCGATCATGCTAGGGAAAGTGGCTCCATCTTCATCGTCTGAACCCGTGATGTCATCTCCGGTAGCAGTAGCATTTCTGGTGGCCACAAATTCTGTGTCCAGCAGTGCCCCAAGACGAAGCGCAGGATTGGCAGATTGAGAGGCGTCCAGGAAGCCGCTAAAATCTCCGAAGTCCGTTGAGGGCGCAGTGATATTGACGACATAATCCTCTACCTCACCATTGCCTGAGGCTCCGCTCGGGCCAGGAGTAACTGTCGAAGTCAAGCGCACGCGCACACCCAGATTCAAACCGGTCAAGGCTTCGGCTGGCACGGTGATACTCAGGTTTTGAACCCCATTGTTGGTGCCTGTGGCAATGCTAAGATTAACGGCAATGTGCTCACCAACATCGGTGAGGTTGCCATTGCCATTGAAGTCAATCCAGGCATTCAGGTTAACCGCCGCACCACTGGTATTCGTGACCAGCACAGGGATCGTGGCAGGTGCCCCAGCGGTCATAGCTGGGAGTGTGACTGCGTCTTCATCATCCCCACCTGTCGTATCATCTCCTGTGGCCAGAGGGTTCTTGGTGGCGGCAAATTCGGTATCTGTAAGAGCTCCGAGCCTAATCGCTGAACTTACGATACTGCTAGCATCAGCAAAGAGATCAGAGTCACCGAAGTCTGTCGTCGGAGCGGCGATGTTGACGACGTAATCTTCGATTTCACCCAAACCACCTGAGCCACCGACACCAGGGCTAATGTCAGCAGTCAGGCGAACACGAAGGCCTAGATTAACTCCGGTCACAGCCGTAGCAGGCACAGTAGTATTGATAGCAATGGTGCTATTGACCGTGCCTGCAACGACATTTGTATTGGTCCGCACCTGCTCGCCGACATCCACAAAGTCACCGTCATTGTTGTAGTCGATCCAGGCATTCAGATAGCCTAAAGCTGCGGTGGAGTTCGTCACCACGACAGAGATAACGGCTGGCGCTCCAGCGGTCATGGCAGGGATAGTCACACCGTCTTCGTCATCACCACCCGTGATGTCATCTCCGGTGGCGGTCAGATTCAGGGTCGAAGCATACTCGGTATCAACCGTGGCACCGATGCGCAGATTTGAGCTAGCCGTATTGGAAACATCCACATAGCTGATATGATCCCCAAAGTCTGTCAACGGAGCCAAGATGACCACTTGATGATCTTCCACCTCACCCGTCCCGAAAGCTCCAAAGGATGGCGCTGTAGTTGTGCTCGTAATGCGGAAGCGTGAGCCCAGACTGACAGCTGCCGTGACCGCGTTCGTCGGCACCGTGAAGCTGATATTGACGTTTCCATTCGTGGCATTGACCACGGATTGATTCACCACGATTTGCTCCCCAGAGTCAGTCAAAACACCGTTGTTGTTAAAGTCGATCCAAGCATTGAGGAAGGCTCCAGCTCCGGTCAGATTGGCGACAGAGATCGGCATGACCACGGGCTGACCAGCGGTGAGTGATGGGAAAATCACACCGTCTTCATCATCGCTACCCGTGATGTCATCTCCCGTGGAAGCGAGATTGGTCGTCGCCGCACCTTCAACGTCCACCAGCGCGCCCAAGCGCAGATTAGAATTCACAACAGAGGAGGCATCAGCAAAGTCAATGTCATCGCCAAAGTCAGTAGTTGGGACCACAATCGTCGTAGCATAGTCCTCGACCTCACCATTGCCGTCGAGGCCACTCACACCTGGACTCACGACGCTCGTTAAGCGGATACGCACACCTGTAGCACCGAGGCTGGCTCCAGCAGGGATGGTGAAGTTGTAGTTCTGTAGAGTGTTGGTGAGGCCATTGGCGATGTTCGCATCGACAATGATCTGCTCTCCAGCATCAGTGATACTACCATTGCGGTTAAAGTCGATCCAGGCATTCAGATAGGTCACTGCACCGGTTGTATTGGTAACGATAACGGGAAGCACGGTTAAGGCACCTTGGGTTATGTTTGCAGGAACCGTGGCACCATCTTCATCATCGGTTGCGTCTAAGTCATCGCCCGTGGCTGCGGCATCGGATTTATCCACTGCTTCGGCATCTGTGGCTGCACCGAGCCTGAGGCTACCAGTCACGATGCTGCTAGCGCTGGTAAACAGCAGATAGTCACCAAAGTCCGTCGTAGGCATGGCTGGCGTGACAGTGTAAGAACGTGTTCCTGTGCAAAGATTGCCATCCGTGACGCGAATGGTGAATGTAGCCGCTGTAGCGCTAGTCGGAGTACCGGTGATATCCCCAGCTGAGCCCAAGCTCAAGCCTGCTGGCAGAGCACCACTAGAGACTGTGTATGCATACGTGCCATTGCCGCCGGTGGCAGTGACAGTCTGCGCATAAGGTCCACCCACGAGACCATTAGGCAGTGTGGCCGGATTGACCGTGATGACTGGGCAAATTTGCAAGGCGATGACTTGCGTGCCTTGGCAACCGTTGGCGTCGTTGACGCGGACGGTGATGCTGGTGGCTGGGCTGGCGGCGGCGGTTGGT